>CANNQP010000001.1 GCA_947507875.1 Verrucomicrobiaceae bacterium
ACCTTGCTGAGGCGGTTCTTGAGACCCCAGTCGTACTGGTGGGAACCTTTGAGGAAGAAGCCCGGCGTTTGCTGGGGCGTGTCGAGGAAGTATTCCTTTTCCTTCTTGTCAGCAGCGGAGGTGGTGATGTCGGCCATGGTGGTTAGGTTGGTTTTCGGGGTGGAAAGAGACGTGACGAATAACCGTCTGAACTTCTGCTTCCATGCCATCTTTGGCGGGAAATGTGTCGGATCCGGCAAATGTCGCCCCGTGGCGGAATGTCGTGTTGTCGAAAAGCTGCGCAATCTTGGAGGCTCAGGCAGCGTTGGCAGCTTCCCATGCGCTTTGTTTTGATGATCCTTTTCGGGCTGACCTTGGCTTCGCTCGGGTTTGCCCAGCCTCAGCGGCCCAACATCCTCGTCATCCTCGTCGATGACATGGGCTTCAGCGATCTCGGCTGCTACGGCAGTGAGATCCCGACGCCGAACCTGGATGCGCTCGCGGCGGGCGGGGTTCGCTTCACGCAGTTTTACAACACGGCGCGCTGCAGCACCACGCGGGCGGCTTTGATGACCGGTTTGTATCCGCATCAGGCGGGCATGGGCTATCTCGATGGCTTGAAGCTGCCAGAATCAAAAGGCACACATGCGAAGCTCCATGACCGCTGCGTGACGATGGCGGAGGTGCTCGGCGCGGCGGGCTATCACACGTCCATCGTCGGGAAATGGCATCTCGGGCAGCAAAACGGCACGCCGCCGTGGGAGCGCGGCTTTCAGCGCACGGCGACGACCCAATTCGGCGAGCTGTATTTCCCGAAGGAGCGCAGCAAAGACGCCTGCAAGTGGGTTTACCTCGACGGGCGCAAGGTCGCGGCCGATTCGCCGGAGGTCGGCAGCGGCGAGTGGTATTCCACCTTCATGTTCACCGACTGGGCGCTGAAATTCCTCGATGATGCCAAGGCGAGCGGGAAGCCCTTCTTCCACTATTTCGCGCATGGAGCGCCACATTTTCCGCTGAAGGCTCCGAAGGACGTCATCGCGAAGTATCGCGGCAAATACAAGATTGGCTGGGACAAGCTGCGCGAGGCGCGGCACCAAAAGCAGATCGAACTTGGCATCGTCGAGGCGAAGTGGCCGCTCTCGCCGCGTCCAGCGGATGTGCCCGCGTGGGATTCGCTCAGCGAGGAAGACAAGGACCGCTATGACCTGCTCATGTCGATCTACGCCGCCATGCTCGACTGCGTGGATCAAAGCGTCGGCCGCATGATCGCCGGGCTGAAGGATCGTGGGATGTTGGAAAACACGCTCATCTTTTTCATGAGCGACAACGGCGGCAACGCCGAAGGCGGTCCGCGTGGCATCACGCAGGGCCCGGATCTCGGCGGACCGGACAGCAATGTCTTCCTCGGCATGACCTGGGCCACGCTGAACAACACGCCCTTCCGCCGCTACAAACACTTCACGCACGAAGGCGGCATCAGCTCGCCGCTGATTGCGCACTGGCCTGCGGGCATCCCAGCCGCACGAAACGGCACGCTGGAGCATCAGCCCGCGCACCTCATCGACCTCATGGCCACCGCCTGCGAGGTGACCGGCGCGGTCTATCCCGGCGAGTTCAAAGGGCACAAGATTTTGCCCGCCGAAGGCCTTTCCTTGATGCCAGCGATCCAAGGCGAGCCGCTGCATCGCGTGAAGCCGATCTTCTGGATGCATGAAGGCAATCGCGCCCTGCGCAGCGGCCCGTGGAAGCTCGTGAAGAAGTTCAAAGGCCCATGGGAGCTCTACCACATCGACGACGACCGCACCGAGCAGCACGACATCATCACTAAATTCCCCGCACTGAGCCAGCACCTCATCCGCCAATGGGAAGACTGGGCCGCGAGCAGTTTTGTCGATGAATGGATCGGCGAGGTCCGCAACGACTGGGGCGAGGAACATCACCCCGAAGGCGCGGCGAAGAAGAAAGGCAAAGGAAAGTAAGAGACTGGACAATTATCTCTTTAAAAAAGATAAATAGCGTTTCATTTGTCTCTTTAACAAAGACAAATGACCATCTCCCAGACTGCCACCCTTCAGGAAAAGCTCGCACTTGGCACGAGCCAGGAGCTGCCTGTGCTCACACACCGACAGGTTCCCATGACCTTGCTGCCGGGCAAAGCGCAGGCGGTGATCGGCATGCGCCGGGCTGGCAAAACCTGCTTTCTTTTCCAGCAAATGCAGGAGCGGCTGGAGCTGGGACAACCTCGTGAAAGGCTGCTGTATTTGAACTTCGAGGACGAGCGGCTGCCTGGATTGGAGGCCGAAGCACTGACCTTTGTGCTCGATGAATACTACCGCACGCATCCAGGTCTCCGCGGGCGGCAAAAAATCATGCTTTGCCTCGATGAAGTGCAGCTCGTGCAAGGCTGGGAGTCCTTTGTGCGGCGCATCCTTGACTCCGAGAAGGTCGAGGTCTTTCTCAGCGGTTCCTCAGCGAAAATGCTCAGCCAAGAGGTCGCGACTGCGATGCGCGGACGGGCGCTGGAGGTCATCATCCACCCCTTCAGCTTCCGCGAGCTGCTCGCCTATCAAAATGTGCGCATCCCGGATGATGTCAGCACGCTCACACCTGCGAAACGTTCGCGCATGGAGAAGGCGCTGGCGGATTACCTCAGCGGTGGCGGTTTCCCAGAGACTCTTGGCCTGCCCGTTAACGCACGTTCCCAGCTCCTGCAAAGCTATGTCGATGTCGCCATGCTGCGCAATGTCGTGGAGCGTCACCAGGTCGCCAATGTCGCCGCGCTACGCTTTCTCGTGCGCCACCTGCTCGCGAATGCCGGCAGCCCGTTCAGCGTGCAGAAGATTCACAACTTCCTCACCTCCCAAGGCATGCCCGTGGCAAAAAACACGCTACACGATCTGCTCGCCCATCTGGAGGACGCCTTCCTCGTGCGCACGGTTTGGATGGAGGCCAGCTCGGAGCGCCAGCGCATGGTGAACCCTCGCAAAGCCTACCCCATCGACACCGCACTCATCGCTCTCTACGACCGCACCGGCCGCGCCAACATCGGCCATGCCCTGGAGACGCTCGTCCTGCTCGAACTCGAACGCCGGCGCTCCATGATCACCTGGGTCCGCACGCCTGCGGGCTACGAGATCGACTTCCTCGCCCGCCACGCCGATGGCCGCCAGGAGCTCATTCAGGTCTGTGCCGACGCCAGTGATCCCGATACCGCCGAACGAGAGCTCCGTGCCTTGGCCGATGCCGCAGCCGCTTTCCCCAAAGCCACCAGCACGCTCATCACCCTGCATCAAACGGGGTTCCCGAAACTCTCACTGCCAGCGCAGACAAGGGTCGTGACGGCCTGGCAGTGGTTGTTGGAGTAAAAGCTCTCGCAAACCAGCAAAAAATGGCGTTCGCCATCACTTCTCCAGCGACATCAGCTCGATCTTGCGGAACCACACCGGCTGGCCCTCGGCTTGCAGCGCGATGTGGCCGTAGCCGAGCTTCCCATCGCCACCGGCGGCGGTGATGTCGCTGGCGGGGGCGATGGTGCAGGCGGGATCGAGGACCGGATGCTGGTAGCGCAGCACTTCGATGCCGTTGATGCGGTGGATGATCTCGTCGTGGCCTCGCACCTCCATCTCTGCACGCACCCATTCCGCCGCCGGAAAAGTCGGCGAGCTTGATTTGGCGATGTGCTTCGTGAAAAGCTGCCCGGCCATCTCCACATGCGTGCCCGGCGTGCAGAGATTGCCTGTGGGGCGAGGTCCTTTGCCCTCATCGGCGAGGAATTGCATTTCCAGACTCGATGGGAAGCCTTGATCAAAGCGCATGCTCTGCGGCGGCTGCGCGTGCAGCATCACGCCGCTGTTGAGGTTCACATACTTCGGTGCGTCCGCCATCATCGTGCCGGTGAAGAGATACTCCATGCGCAGGATGTAGCGCGAGTAGGCCAGGTTGGTGAAAAGATGCCCGTATTTCTGGTCAAACGTCTTGTAGCCATCGTAGCTGACCTTCAGGATGCCATCCTCGACACGAAACGTGTTCGCGAAATTCTCGCCAAGCGGCCGCTTCGCGATCTTGATCGTCCAGCCGGTCAAATCCTTGCCATTGAAAAGCGAAATCCATTTTTCTTCATTGGCGGCGGTGAGGGCCGTGGTGAGAGCAACCCAGGCGAGAAGGGCAGTGCAGGCAGGTCGGAGCATGGGTGCACCTTGTCGTGCTGCCAGCTCAATCCAAGCGGAAGATGGCCGCGTGTTTGGCGTTTAGCAGCCTGCCATGAAATGCCTTTTCTCCCTGCTTGTTGTTGTGTTTTGCAGTTGCCTGCAAGCGGCGAACAAGCCCAATCTACTGCTCATCATCGCGGATGATTGCACCTATCGGGACATGGAGGTTTATGGGGGCCAGGCTCGCACGCCACATCTGATGCGGCTCGCTAATGAGGGCATGAAATTCACCCGCTGCTTCCAGGCGGCTCCCATGTGTTCGCCCACGCGGCATTGCCTTTACACCGGGCTTTATCCGGTTAAGTCCGGTGCCTATCCCAATCACACGATGGCCTACGATTGGGTCAAGAGCATCGCGCATTACCTCCAGGCGGCGGGTTACAGCACGCATCTGTCGGGCAAGACGCACATTGGGCCAAAATCGGTCTTTCCCTTTGACTACAGCGGCACGGAGAACCCCGATCCTACGGCCCTGGCGAAGGTTTTGAAGAGCAGCTCGGAATCAGGCAAGCCCTTCTTGTTCATCGCGGCCTCGCATGAGCCTCACACACCATGGGATCAGGGTGATCCTGCGCAGTATCCGCCTGCAGCGCTCAAGTTGCCGCCGGTGCTTGTCGATGCGCCGGACACGCGCGAGGCGTTCTCCCGGTATCTTGCCGAGATCACGTTCTTTGATGCGCAGGTTGGTGAACTGGTTGGCTTGCTCGATCAGTCCACGCACCGTGAGGACACGCTTGTCCTCGTGCTGAGCGAACAGGGGAACAGTTTTCCATTTGCGAAGTGGACCTGTTATGACGTCGGGCTGGCCAGTGCCTGCATGGCTCGCTGGCCAGGAAAAACAAAGCCCGGAAGTGTCAGCGATGCATTGATCGAGTATGTCGATGTGGTTCCCACCTTACTCGAAGTGGCGGGGATTGAGCGTCCGGAGATTCTCGATGGACGCAGCTTTCTGCCGTTGCTCAAGGGGGCGGCCAGTACGCACAAGACGCATGTCTTTGGACTGCAAACCACACGCGGCATTCATCACGGCTCCGAGCACTTTGGCATCCGTTCCGTGCGGGATGCCCGCTACCGTTACATCCGCAATTTGACGCCGGAAGTGACCTTTGAAAATGCTGCGACGAACGATCCGATGTTTCAAACCTGGATTCAAAGAGCTGCTGACGGTGACAAGACGGCCATGCGGTTGGTTCACGACTATCAGCATCGTCCTGCTGAGGAGCTTTACGATTGTGAAGCCGATCCCTGGAATCGTCAGAACCTCGCCCAGGATCCGAAGCACTTGCCAACGCTGACCGAGCTCCGCGGCCAGCTGGAGTCGTGGATGCGTCAGCAGGGCGATGAAGGTCAGGCGACTGAACTCAGCGCGCTCAGCCGCATGCCCAAGGCCACGAAAAATGAGGGGGACAAACCCAAGAAGAAAAAGAAAGCCAAGGCTCAGCCTGCGACCAAGTCATAACCACGCCATTCACGGATGGTGACCTCCGCAAAGCTGCCAATGGGTAGCTTTTTGTCCACGAAGACAGTGGTGTCGATGTCGGGGGCATCCATCTCGCTGCGGGCGACACCGGGTTCTTCGACCAGCACGCGCAGGGTTTTGCCGACGTGACGCTGGTTGATGTGCTGGACGTTGCGCTCGATGGCGCGCATGGCCTCATTCCAGCGGGCTTTGCGCGTCATGTGGTGAATGTGGCCCTCCATCTTGTCGGCCCGGGTGCCTTCTTCACGAGAGTAGTTGAAGATACCTGCGCGCTCGAATTTTTCATCTTCAATGAACTGAAGCAGTTCATTGAAATCGGCTTCGGTTTCTCCGGGGAACCCGACGATGAAGGTGGTGCGGATGGCGATACCGGGAATGCCTTTGCGAATGCGCTTCAGGAGATCACGGATGTAGCCGCCGGAAGTTTCACGACGCATGAGCGTGAGCATGTGGTCGCTGATGTGCTGAAGCGGAATGTCAATGTAACGGGCCACCTTGGGGCTTTCCGCGATGGCTTGAATCAAATCATCGCTCCAGTGCGCGGGGTGCGTGTAGAGCAGTCTGATCCAGAAGTCGCCTGGGATTTCATTGAGCGCACGGATGAGCGTGCTCAGGGATTCCCCCTTGCTGCTATCGACGCCCGAGGTGGGTTTGGGCCGTTCGCCTTCCCACTTGTCCATGCCAAAGTAGGTCGTGTCTTGAGAGATCAGATTGATCTCCTTCACGCCGCTTTTCACCAACTGCTCGACCTCGCGCACGACGCTTTCTTGGGTGCGGCTGCGGTGACGACCCCGAATCTTCGGGATGATGCAGAAGGAGCAGGGGTGATTGCAGCCTTCAGCGATTTTGACATAGGCCATGTGCTTCGGCGTCAGGCGGAAGCGTGGCGTGTCGTAGTCGGGGATGTACTGAGGTCCCTTGGTGACGAGGTTTTCCTGCTCGTGATCTTTGACCCCAACGAGGTTCTGAATGATCGGGGCCACTTGGGTGATCTGGTCCAGGCCGATGAAGGCATCGACCTCAGGCATCAGCGTTGGCAGTTCTTCGCGGAAGCGTTGAGACAAGCAACCTGCGACAATGATCTTTTGTTTCTTCCGCTTCTTTGATTCACCGCGAGCGTCCACGGCCTCGTGGATGGCTCCCACGGACTCCTTTTTTGCCATGTCGATAAAAGAGCAGGTGTTGATGATCAACACGTCCGCCAAATCCGCCTCGGGGGTCATGGCCATGCCAGCCTGCTGGAGGTGACCGACCATGATTTCTGAATCGATGAGGTTTTTGGCGCAGCCAAGAGAGACGAGTCCGACTTTGATCATAGGAGAAAAAGGGCGCGTAGAATACGGGCTTTCGTCCTGGAAGAAAGGGAAACCTGAGGTCAGTTCATCAAGAGTGGGGATCTTCAGATGCCTACCTCGCCAATCCAGCGATGTTGTGACTATCAGATTGATGACGGAGCCTCTCCCGGTAAAGTGTTGGTTATTGAATTCGATTCTCAAATCCCTGAGCCTGATTGCGGACGCAACCCGTGTCCGATTGTTGCTGCTGTTGAAACGGGAGGAATTGAGCGTGGCCGAACTGCAGGAAATCTTGTCGCTGCCTCAGTCGAATATCTCGGCTCAGCTTGGAAAACTGAAGACCGCAGGCTTGGTCAGTGATCGTCGATCTGGAAAAAATCGTCTCTACCGGATCGAACCACCCGAGCCAGGCCGAAGCCAAGCTTGGGATCATTTCGCTGCGCTGCTAGAAAAAGCAGGGGAGGAATTGCGAGAGGCACGCAAGGACTCTCACGCGCTGAAGGTCGTGTTGCAAAAGCGGGAAAAAGCCGCGCAGGCATACTTTGATGCACTGGCTGGCAAATTTGGTCGTCATTATATCCCTGGGCGGTCGTGGAAGGCATTGGGGGAGACACTGCTGAAACTGATGCCGCCTCTGGATGTGGCCGATCTTGGGGCAGGGGAGGGAACGCTTTCTCAATTGCTGGCTCAGCGTGCGCGACGCGTCATCGCCGTGGATAGCAGCGAGGCGATGGTGAACTATGGCGCAGGTCTGGCCAAGCAACATGGCTTCAGCAATCTAGAGTATCGCCTCGGAGATCTGGAGAATCCGCCTATCGATGGCTCCAGCATGGATCTTGTCATTCTGAGTCAAGCCCTGCATCACGCGCAGCATCCTGCCCAGGCCATACGTGCGGCATTTGGAATTTTAAGGCCAGGAGGGCGTGTTGTGGTGCTGGATTTGCTGAAGCATCAGTTCGAAAAAGCACGTGAGCTCTACGCGGATCTCTGGCTAGGCTTTTCTGAAGCGGAATTGCATGAGATGTTGGATCAGGCAGGCTTTGAGCAGGTCGAGACCAATATCGTGCATCGCGAGAGCCGCAGTCCGCATTTCCAGACGGTACTCGCCACCGCGACAAAGGCTTTGGTCTGATTTATTTGCCCAGCCAAACGGCACCGAGAGGAGGGAGATCAATCAAGATGCTGTAAGGCTGGCCTTGCCACTCGATCTGACCTGTAGGCATGGGCAGTGGATTCACCATGCCACTGCCTGCGTAGCCTGGAGCATCAGTGTTCAATAGCTCGCGATAGCTGCCCGGTTCGGCCACACCGACACGGTAGCCTTTCCGCGGCACAGGTGTGGCATTGATCACGCAATAGACACGATCTCCACAAGCTGACTGACGCATGAAGGCGAAGACGCTATGGTCCGCATTGCTAGGATCGAGCCACTGAAAGCCACCGCCTTCATGATCCTGGGAGTAAACGGCGGGTCGGGTGGTGTAGAGCCCATTCAGGTCACGGATCAGTTTTTGCAAGGCGGCGTGCTCTTCTCCGAGGAAAAGATGCCAATCCAGGCTGCGCTCATGGCTCCACTCTTGCCACTGCCCGAATTCACCGCCCATGAAGAGTAGTTTCTTGCCTGGGTGCGCCCACATCCAGGCATAAAGCATGCGTAGGTTAGCAAACTTCTGCCAACGATCGCCTGGCATTTTGTTGATTAGGCTATTTTTGCCGTGCACCACCTCGTCATGGCTAAGCACAAGGATGAAGTTTTCATCATAGGCATAGAGCATGGAGAAGGTGGCCTCCCCATGATGATATTTTCGATGGACGGGGTCTTCCTCCATGTAACGGAGTGTGTCGTTCATCCACCCCATGTTCCACTTGAAGCCAAAGCCCAAACCGCCTGTGTCGGTCGGCTTTGACACACCAGGCCAGGCGGTGCTTTCCTCAGCGATGATCGTGCAGCCAGGGTGTTTTTCATAGGCCACGCGGTTCAATTCACGCATGAAATCGATGGCTTCCAGGTTTTCGCGGCCACCATACTTGTTTGGCACCCAGGCCCAGGGCTTGCGGCTGTAATCCAAGTACAACATGGAAGCCACGGCATCCACGCGCAGGCCGTCGATGTGGAATTCCTCCAGCCAATACAGAGCGTTCGCGATGAGGAAGTTTTTCACCTCGGCACGACCATAATTGAAGATCAGTGTGCCCCAATCCTGATGCTCCCCCTGGCGCGGGTCCGCGTGCTCGTAGAGGCAGGAGCCATCGAAGCGGGCAAGGCCAAAGGCATCCTTGGGGAAGTGGCCCGGCACCCAGTCCAGCAAGACGCCAATGCCAGCCTGATGGCATCGGTCCACGAACTCACGAAACTCATCGGGATTTCCAAAGCGGCTTGTCGGGGCAAAATAGCCGGTGACTTGGTAGCCCCAAGAGCCATCGAAAGGATGCTCTGCCACAGGCATCAGCTCAATGTGAGTGAAGTTCATGCTCTTCACGTAAGGGATCAGATCATCGGCCAGTTCGCGGTAGCTTTTGGGCCGGTTTTTCTGCTCGGGGATGCGCTTCCAGGAGCCCAGATGCACTTCATAGATGCTCATGGGAGCGTGGTAGAGATCCGTGTGAGCCCGTTTTTGCATCCACTCTCGATCTCCCCAGCTGTAACGATCCAGATTGAAGACGAGGCTTGCGGTTTCGGTGCCATGCTGGCCGAAGAAAGCGAAGGGATCGCTCTTCACGTGCAGGCCACCATCAGCTCCCAGGAGCTCGAATTTGTAATGCATCTGCTCCTGGATGCCAGGAATGAAGATCTCCCAGATGCCTTCACGATTCCTCATCGGATGCACACGTCCGTCCCATTGATTGAAATCGCCCACGACCGACACTCGACGCGCATTAGGCGCCCATACTGCAAATTGAACACCTTCGACGCCGCCGAACTTCGTCAGATGAGCCCCGAAGCAATCCCATAAGCGCTGATGGGTGCCTTCTTTGAAAAAGTAAAGATCTTGCTCACCCAACAGCGCACCAAACGAATAGGGGTCTGCGGTTCGGTGAATGCTCCCATTCACGTCGTGTATCTCAAGGTCATAAGCTGCATCGAGGCCACTGATCTCTCCCGCAAAGAAGCCTGGTTCGGCAATCAAGCTGAGTGGCCATGACGCGGTGCCACCACGTTGAAGGACGATCACCGACTTGGCACCGGGCTGAAAGGTGCGCACCACGATCTTTCCATCGGGCAAAACATGCCTGCCGAGGAAGCCGAAAGGATCGCCATGGCGGGCTTCTAAAATGGCCTGGATCTCAGCGTTCAGAGGGGTCGGGGCGATCATGGATGGGAAAAGCAGTCGTTAGCTGCAAGTAACAGAGGCTCAAGATGTTCCTGGCAGATTCTGACCATGTCATGAGCCTGCAACAGGAGTCTTCGATGTCGTGTGGGTTGGCAGCTTTCATACCAACGCATGATCTGTGCCGAGATAAGGTCTGGTTCAGTGCCTGTATGAAAATAATGAGCGGCTTCGCCTAATACCTCATGATGCACGGGTAGGTCGGAGCAAAAGATGGGCATTCGATGCGCCAAGGCTTCTAAAAGAGGCAGTCCAAATCCCTCGCCCGTACTGGGAAAGAGCAGGGCATCTGCCACAGCATAAAGACTGCGCACGTCCGCCTCCTCCAGGGGGGCCTGATCTCCCAAAAAATGCACCTGCGATTCGAGCTGAAGGACTTCTTCTAGCTGCTTTAGCTCACGGTGATAAGCCACCCCATCGCTCTGATGCGGGTCAGGTGCCCCTGTGATGAGGTAAGCCACCCGGCAACCCCGAGCGACCAATCCAGCCGTGATCTTCATGCCGAGTTCAATGTTTTTGCGTCGCACCAGTCGTGCTGGATGCAAAAGTACAAGCTCGGCCTGGGCTAAAGGCAGGGCGGCGATGCGTGGCGTTAGGCCAAGGACCGAGGTGACATCTAGCCCGTTGGGAATGACCTGAATCGACTCCGCAGGCAGGCCTGTGGCCTGCGCATACTCTTGCCGGCGCGCTTCTGAAACCGCCACGTGCTGCATCGCGGGTACGGGTTCAGTCCAGGTGATGTGTCGGTAAGCAGGATTCACGGCGCAAAGGTCATGCACCCAATTGATCCAGCGGATCTGCGGATGCTGCCTGGAAAGAGCCTGTAGCTGGCGAGTCCAGTCCAGGTCAAAAGGCATCGTCATCACATTGTGGATTAGCACCCCATCATAGTTGGCCAAGGGCGCAGGCGTGGCGTTCACGTCACCTTGCTTCTCAGGTGCGGCTTTAGGATCAGCGAATGCAACATCAAAGCGTTTTCGATCCATCAGATCAACCTGATGCCCCAGTCGTTGCAGGGCCACCGCTTGATCACGGATGACACGCTCGACGCCTCCTATGACGGGAGGCAGGGTGAAGTGAAGAATCGCAAGGCGCATGAGGGTGGATGATGGCGTGGGGAAGTGAAGATTGCACTTGGAAAGCCAGGGCAGATTCTGCTATTGACGGATCATGCCCGGACCTGCCCAGCTCGAACATCTCATTCCTTTGCTTGATGACGAATCTCCGGTCGTGCAGGAAGCCCTTCGCCGTGAACTGACTGGTATTCGCAAAGAGTTGCCGGAGCGCCTCAAGACACTCCAGCGTCCTCTTTCGACCGAAGAAGAGCAGCATATGGCTCGCTTGCTGGAGCCTGCCAGAAAGGCCGAGCTTGAGGAGACTTGGCTCCGTTGGCGGTGGCTCGATCAACCCAATGCACAGCTGGAGGAAGGAATCGCCCAAATCTCCGCCTACCTTAGCAATTGGCGCACCCAGCCTGGTGATCTTGCGCTTCGGTTGGATGCTCTTGCCGAAGAGGCTTATCGCGATCACGGCCAAATGGATGCCCGAGAGCTGAGCGAGTGGCTTTTTGCTATGAGCGAAGGCACGGTGCGCTTTCGTGGCAACAGCAAGGGCTATTATGAAGCCAACAACAGCAATCTCTTCTGGGTCCTGGAAACAGGTTTAGGGAATCCGATCAGCCTCTGCTGTTTATACCGTCTTCTCGGGCATCGTTTTGGGCTGGATATCCAAGGGTGCAATTTTCCAGGGCATTTTCTTGCCCAAGTTGAAGTGCAAGGACGCATGTGGTTGGTGGATTGCTTCAATCGAGGCCGCTTCATGCTCGCTGGAGATGTGGCCAAGCATCACCCTGCCGCAAACCCAGCCCTTGAAGATGTCATTCAGCAGCACGCCAGCGTCGATCAAATCCTCCTGCGCATCTTGAGAAATCTCGATGAAGCCTGCGATCGCAGCGATAATTTACCTTTGCGTCACACGATGCGTCGTCTTGCTTCTAAACTGATGCAGGAAGACTCTTCATCATCCTAAAACCTGCGGTTTCACTTCGTCTAGGCTTGTCGGCTCAGAGTCAAATCGTCACTATCCACGCATGGATCTGCAACTTCAGGGACACAACATTGCCATCATAGGCTCCTCACAAGGTATCGGTCGAGCGATTGCCCGTGCCTTCATCGCTGAAGGCTGCCATGTTCGTGGTTTCGATCGCACGCCCGCCGATGGCATCGACACGACCGTTGGCGATGTAGCCTGCGCGCAGCAGGTGCGCGATTTTGCCGACTCTTTTCCGCACGTCGATCACGTGATCTACTGCGTCGGTGTGTCTTCAGGAAAGTTCGGTTTTCCATTTTGGAATGTTGACGCTGAAGATTGGGCTCGCGTGTTAGATCTCAATCTCGTGGGGGCTGTGCGCACTGCGCAGGCTTTTGCTCCTGGTGTGATTGCGTCCGGCCGCGGCAGTTTGCTGTTCTTGGTCTCTGTCGCCGGTCAAATCGGCTCGCAAACCGATCCCCCTTACAGCGCCGCGAAAGCCGGGCTCATCAATTTCACCCAGTGCGCAGCCAAAGATTTAGCCAAGCATCAGGTGCGAGTGAATGCCTTAGCTCCAGGCATGGTGAAGACGGATCTGAATCAGGCCGTGTGGGCGGCGAGTCAGCAGTCTATGCCTGAAACCCAAAGGCAGAGTTATGATGCATGGGCTGCGGAAAAAATCGCCAAAGTTGCCCCGCTCGGTCGCTGGCAGACACCGGAAGAGTATGGAGCGATGGCCTGTTATCTTGCCTCTCCTCACGCGCGCAACATCACGGGCCAAACCATCAACATTGATGGTGGTCAGGTGATGCATTCGTGATTTAAAATGCCTCCCGGAAGGGACAATGGACCCGCTACGTATCGTTCAAGCGGGCAGGCTCATTCGTTTTTTTGAGTTTCGCCATCAGCCCCGTTCACCCCTGCCGGTCCATGGTGGAGACGAACTCTCTGGCTCATTCGTATAGCTTGAAGAGACCGGAGTGATCCAGATCTCCTCCACCTTTTTCATGCACAAAGCGCTCCCACTGCGCCAAGGAGTTCCGCAGCGTCGGGGAGTCGAGGCCGACGGTGTCGGCGAGTTCGCACATGAGACGCACATCTTTGAGCTGAAGCTCGGCCCGCCCGCCGGGGACAAAATCACGCCGCGCCATGCGGTCACCATGAAGATCAAGGATGCGGCTCTCGGCAAAGCCACCAAGAAGAGCGCGACGAACGAGGGCGGGGTCGAGTCCTGACAGCTCTGCCAGACGCAGGGCCTGGGCAACGGCGTCGATGGTCTGAGCAACGATGAGCTGGTTGGCGAGTTTGGTGACCTGGCCGCTGCCACTTGGGCCCAGGTGGGTGATGTGTTTGCCGACGGTTTGGAGCACGGGCATGGCTCGCCGAACGTTCGCCTCGCTGCCGCCGACCATGAGGGTGAGGGTGGCGGCTTCGGCCCCCACTTGTCCGCCTGAAACAGGTGAATCGACCCAGGCGACGCGCTGGGCGAACTCTTGTGTTTTCGCCACGCTGGTGGTTCCAAAGTCGATGATCAGGGCGTCTGGGTGAAGGCCTAGATGCAGACCTTCAGGTCCGAAAACGACTTCTTCGACGACAGCGGAAGTGGTGAGATTGATGCAGATGATGCCCGGCCCGACACGCTGCGCCAATTCAGGTAACGTTTGAGCTCGGCTCATGCCCAGCTGTTCGGCTTCTAGGGCTGGGGCGGGACTGCGATTCCAGACGATGACTTGTGCACCCGCGGCGTGAAGATGGCGTGCATTGGCCCGCCCCATGTTGCCGAGGCCGACAAAGCCGAGGGGGTATCCAGAAAGGTGCTGGCTCATGACAGGAGTAATGTTTACCAGAGATCAATCGGCTGATGCAGGCTGGGCTGGATGATCTCGGTGCCGGACAGAGACTCGCTGAAGCGCGCCCGGAACCAGGCCTGTGAATCTTCCTCGCCGTGGACCATCAGCAGCTTCTTGGGGCGAACTTGTTCCACGTATTCTGCAATCTGTTCGCGCGTGGCGTGGGCGCTAAGGTCGAAGCTTTCGATGCGTGCATTGGCCTCCACCGGGGCTAAGTCGGGCGCGAGCTTGATCTTTTCCCCAGCCTTGGCGTGGCGTAGGCGGAAGCCTGGAGATTCGGGATCGGTGTAGCCGACGAAGGCGACGGCATTGCGTGGATTATCGATGAAGCGCCAGGCAAATTGATTGGAGGTGGTGCCCTCCGTCATCATGCCACTGGAGAGGCAATAGATGGTGCGAGGCTGATAGACGAATTGCCGAGGGCCTCCACGACGTCCGCGTTTTTCCGGGCGGATAAGCATCTTCATGTCCTCGAGCAGCTGAAAACCGGGGTAGTTGCGTCGGGAACGATCGCTGTAGTGATCGTACAGAACGGTGATCTTGGTGCCGAGTCCACCGATGTGCAGCGGCATTTCAGGGATGAGACCTTCCTCGTGCAGTTCATGCAGCATGAGCATGACTTCCTGAGTCTTTCCCAGAGCGAAGACGGGGATCAACACCGAGCCATTGGCATCAAACGTATCGCGGATCAGCGCAGCGAGACGCTCCTTTTCACCCTTTCGGGTATAGCTAGCTGGCCGGGCGTAGGTGCCACGGGTGGTTTCGATGACCAGGACGTCGATGCCCTCGGTCGGAAAATTCGCCGCCATGGAGATCGTTTGTGGCTCGAAGTTTACATCACCCGTGTAAAACAGGGTGCTGCCGGACTCACGCACCATGACACCGGCGGAGCCAAGGATATGGCCAGCATCGTGAAAGCTGACCTGCCAGTTCGTGTCAGGAATCTCGAACTTTCGCTCAAGATCTCGGTAGATGTAGTGTGCCCGATTTTCATCCAGCTCTTTGTGAGTAAAGAGCGGGTATTCTTGGATGTTTTGCTCCATTCGTTGGGCCGTCATGACGTTGACGGAGTTGTGCAACATGCCGGAGGTGATTTCCCCGGTGATTTCAGTCATGAATACCGGGGTGTGCGGCTGCTTACGCATGAGCACGGGCAGGGAACCGATGTGGTCATGATGCGCGTGGGTGATGATGATCCCATCTGCAGTGTCATGGGGCAGGGGACCGAAGTCGGGGAGGGCATCAAAGCCGACCCCTTTGGGGTGCATGCCAGCATCCAGCACAACACGATGATCCCCGCTTTCCAGCAGGTAGGAGTTCGCGCCGATTTCTCGGCGACGGGTGAGATTACGAAAACGCATGGGCTAGTGAGAGGCTCCGGGGAAAGAAGCCAGCGAGACTAGGCCGCGTTTGCCGGGTGGCAAGGAGGGTTTCCAACCATCAGGGGCGCGCTTCGCTTACGCCTCGACCAATGCCACGATACTGGAAGCCGAAATCATTCGCTGCGACCGGGTCGATCAGGTTGCGGCCATCGAAAATCATAGGTGCACGCATGGTGTCTCGCAGCTCGGAAAGATCGACGGAGGCAAATTCGGGCCATTCTGTGGCGATGATGAGAGCCTCTGCCCCCGCCGCAGCCTCAAGGGGGCTATTGGCAAAGTGGATTTTGGAAGCGATCGGCAGTTCCTTGGCTTTGTCCATGGCCTTCGGATCGTAGGCCGTCACCATGGCTCCCTCGGCGGCGAGTTTTTCCACCAAATGAATGGCTACGGAAGAGCGCACGTCATCCGTATTCGGCTTGAAAGCGAGCCCCCAGACAGCGAGCTTTTTGTCCTTCAACACCCACAAGGCTTCGCGAATGCCATCAATGAAACGATCCAACTGACGCTGGTTGATGCGCTGCACTTCTTTCAGCAGCGTGAAGGGGGTTCCAAGTTGTTCGGCGATGGCTATGAAGGCGGCGATGTCTTTCGGGAAGCAAGAGCCGCCATAGCCTAGACCTGCATTCAAAAAATCCCGTCCGATACGCTTATCGGCGCCTATGCCTTCCGCCACCTTCAGGACATCGGCCCCACTGGCTTCACAGATCTCCGAAAGGGCATTCGCGTAGCTGATTTTGAGCGCGAGAAAACTGTTAGCGGCATGTTTGATGAGCTCAGCACTGTTGATGTCTGTGACAAGCACTGGCGCAGCGAAAGGCTCATAGACCTTTTGCATGAGAGCAATGGCGCGATCGGTATTGCCTCCGATGACGATGCGGTCGGGTTTCATCAGGTCTGCCACCGCACTACCTTCGCGCAGGAACTCAGGATTGCTGACGACATCAAACTCGACACCTGGCTTGGCGTAGCGGCGGATGGTCTGGGCCACGCGCTCACCGGTTTTCACAGGCACCGTGCTTTTGTCCACGACGACACGATAGCTATCTAGGTATTTGGCAATCTCACGCGCCACTTTCTCCATGAAGGTCAGATCCACGCTGCCATCGGGTTGTTGGGGTGTCGGCACGGCGATGAAGAGGACCTCGCCATGATCCACGCCTTCCTCGGTGCTGGTGGTGAAGCGCAGGCGTCGAGCTGCGACATTCTTTTTCACCAGTGCCTCCAGGCCTGGCTCATAAATAGGAATCTGACCGGCCAGCAAAGTCTCCACTTTGCGCGGATCATTGTCCACGCAGCAGACGTGGTGGCCGACTTCGGCAAAACAGGCGCCTGTGGTGAGTCCGACGTAACCAGAACCGATGATGGTGAGCTTCATGCTAAAGATAGGATGTTGAGGGTCGGACTGAAAGCAGACTCATGCCGACGTGAAAATGATATATTCGACAAAAAGCAATTTCCCTGAGGTGCTGGGATTGGCTCAGCTCAGCAGGCGGCGTGCGACTTCAAGGGTAGGGGTCGCTTTGTGCCGCTCTGCGCAAAGCACCCGCGCTTCCGTGACACCGACACGCTGCAATGACTCCTGCATGCGACGGATGGCACGCTCAGGCGCGTTGCAATCATCGCTAAGGTGGCCGAGAACCACGTGATGAAGCTCTGGATGTGCGATGGATTCCAGCAATTCGGCGGCTTGCTCGTTGGAAAGGTGCCCGTGCCGGGAGCTGATCCGTTGTTTGGTGGACCAAGGGCGTTTGGTGTCGGCATCCAGCAGTTCAGCGTCGTAATTCGCCTCTATGAACAAGCTATGGCTCGCGCGGAGGCGGTCTTTGATGAGATTGGTCACATAGCCCACATCACTCAGAATTCCCAGGCGGGATTCGCAATCTGCCACGACAAAACCGACGGGATCGACGGCATCGTGCGGCACGGGGAAGCACTCCACGCGTAAATCTTGCAGATCAAATGCACTGCCTGTTGTCATCATTTTCCAGGTCGTTCGACCACGCAATTTCAGGGTGGATAGGATAGCCTCTTGGGTCAGGGCCGTGGCGTAAAGACACAAATCGCGCTTACCTGTTAGCACTTCCAATCCACCGGTGTGATCTTGGTGCTCGTGCGTAAGTAGAATACCGTCAATCTGAGCCAGTGCATAGCCAGCGGCCTCCAACCGCAGCAAAATCTGTTTGGCACTCAGCCCGGCATCAATGAGCAGTGTGGTGCGGTCGGTGGAGACCACCGCGCAATTGCCAGAACTACCGCTGCCGAGAACTGTGAGACGAACCATAAAATCGGTCTGTCTAGTGCGCCGCCGCCTTGATGAAATCAAGCCACGAGTTCATCGAGAGCCATGGCTTGACCCAAGCGGTTTAACGCAGGTTGAGCCGACGTAGAGCAGGGATGTCGCCGTATTTCACAGCTCCTGGGACAAAGTTCACGTCCCAGGCATCTTTCAGGCTGGCAAAGCTGAAACTGCCAGGATCGGCATCTACGGCAGTCACGGCATCGCCAAGCATGGTTCCTGCGACGAGGGCGATCGCTTGAGCGCCATCGGTGGCCTTGATCTCGATGGCCTTCGTGGGCCATTTTTTCTGATTCTGCATCATGACGATAAGGGTAAACACATCATGCACACGGCGAATCAGTAGCGGCGGATTGTAGCCAAAGGTGTAGCCACTGAACTCGCGGAAGTCATCGGCCTTGGCCTTTAGATTGTCACCGGCTTTGGGCTGCTGAGTGGTGCCCTCCAGGTAAAGTTGGGGGCAGACAACCGCGACGCCTGCCTCCAGCAGCTTTTCGACCTCGGCGGAGGGAGTCGTCCCATGCAGGCTGGCAAAGCCCTTCAGCGTGAGCCAGAGTACAGCCTTGCCACTCCAGGCTTTGGGAAAAAGGAAGTGAGCAGACACCTCCTCGCCATGCGTCAGATTGCGCGTGACACCTTCGATGTGCAGATAACTACCGTGATCCACCTTGGCACCTGCCTCATAACTCACATCACAGGCCACGTTGCGTCCCACGATGGTTTCCCAGGCCTTGTGGATGAGGCTGTCTGCTGTGTTAGTCTGGGATTGCCAGCGGGCATCTTGCTCCGTGAACCAAGCGCAGATGGCTTTTTCGTGGGCTTCGCCGACTTGATCACCCGCAGGCTTCGCATGGGGGCCTGTCCAGACCGTCAGTTCATCTTTGCTGGCGAAAGAGAAGGCTTTTTCTACAATAGGGCCCTGATGGCCGAGCTTGAGATGTTGGTTGAAGAAGGCATACATGGCCAGTCGTGAAGGCTGGTTGTAATTGTGAGGAAACTGAGTGGCGATGTGAGCGGTGACCTGATCCGGAGCTCCAAGCATGGCGTAAAGCTTCCTCAAGTCAGGCAGGCCTTTGGTCTCCAGCTCCTTCGTCCAGTCATCGGCTGCCGTCATGCCCAAGGGCCGCGGGGCGGTGAGTGCGGCGATGTCCACGTTGCCTTGACCGACACGGAGGTAGTGGGTGTTTTCACAGGTGCATCCGCCCTGCATGGCGGTAGAAACCATCACGCAGGGAAAAGCTGCGGTGATGCGGGGATCGATGCCAGAGAGAATCATCGTCTGGGTTCCGCCACCACTCGCTCCCGTGCAGCCGATGCGTTTGGCATCGACACCTGGCAGGCTAAGCAAAAAGTCGAGTGCACGCACGCCATTCCAGGTCTGAAGCCCAAAGAACGTCTGAAGCTGCAAGTCGGCTTGAGGAGAAAGAAAGCCCGACTTTCGCGCTCCATGACGATGCTCCGTGAACTGAACAGAATCAGCATAGCCCAACATGTCATAGTGAAACACCGCACATCCCATGCGGGCGAGCTGTACACAGCGTGCTTGCAAAGGCGAACGTGCGGCGCATTCGAGCGTCTCAGCCCCCGTCTCGATTTGTTTTTTCGTCGCCGCAGTCCCTGACCCTAGATCCATGAATCTTCCATCAGGCCAATGGCCATGTGGGCAAAGGATGCCGGGCATGGCTGATTCGGGCAGAGGCTTGGGTAGGTAAAGGCTGCCGGTGACGTAGTGCCCGGGGAGGCTCTCCAAGATAACGCGGTCGATGGTGTAATCCTCCCGCTCCACACGACCATGAATCACTGGCTTGAGCGGAGTTTTTTCAGGAAACGGGTAAAGTCCCGAACCGAGCAAGACCTTACGTTCGATCTCCTGCCTCCGGGCACCCCATGCCTCGGCAGAACCAACCGGAGTAAAGGGGAAATAGCCATTCAGATCGCGCATTTCCCGCTGAGCATTGGCTGGGCTCAGGGCAGAAAGTAAAGCAAGGCTGGATGCCAGCAAAAGGATGGATTTCATACGGAAGAATAGGGCTAGAACTAGATCGCTACCGGAGCTTCAAAACTTCCATCCTATCCCTCGGCTTTCGAAAAGACCGCAAAACATGGCCGAAGCCGATGCAATCCGCCTACCAGTCCCCTCCTGCGCTTAACCAGAGCTTAACATAAGACCAGCAGACAAGAATCAGAATGAGCGCAAATTAGAACTCGTCATGCTTGGGGCTTTTGTTAAATCCTTGAGTTATTTTCTGATACCCTACTCGTTCTAATGACTCGCTCTCGCTCACGATTTTCCTCAACCCAACTAGGCCTTTTGAATTGTGCCACGGGTGAGCGAATCCTGGTCTCGACGACACCCTTTGTTATTGGCAGCAATGCTGCGGCCGATTTTTGTCTGCCACAGGCTGATTGCCCGCCTGTGGTAGCCACGGTTCATCAGCGTGGTGAAGTCTTTGAGGTCAACCTGCACCCCGATGCGGCGCTCAATTCCCTCGTTGATGGTGCACCCGGCACGCAGCTTTTGCTGCATCCCCAGGAAGAGCACACGGTGCTCGCTGGTGGTGTGGCCCTGGCATTTCGTTCGGTGCTCAGTGCTGAGGATTGGCAGTCCTTTGGTCAGGAAATGTCCTGGCATCTTTACGATGCTACGACGCGCCAGTGGTATGGCCCGTATGACCATGAGCAAATGGGGGCTCAGGTGCGCCGCCAGTCGGCGGATCAGGCCGAGGATAACATCATCATGCCAGCCGGCCTTCGAGACGTGGGGTTTTTCGTCAAGGATGTCCGCCATCTTTTCCCCGAGCCGGTGGCCTCGGCGCCAGTGGAAGAGCTGGTTCATGCCGTGCATGCCGAGCCCGTGAACACGGAGTATGGCGAGTTCACCTGCCCAACCTGCTGGTTCAAATTCGACCGGGGCGATGCCATGAACATTGCTGTCCATGCAAGCCTGCGTGGCGACCCTCTTTTGGGAGAAGATGCCATGCAGCGCTTTCACGCGACTCGTTTCAATGATCGTGGTCAGGCGCTGGATGCACTGGGCCTCGCTGCACCCGATCTGGCCTGTCCCCATTGTCGCAGGAAGCTGCCTCCTGGTTTCATGGACACACCGCACCATATCTTTTCCATCGTGGGTGCGCCTTCTTCCGGGAAAAGCTATTACCTCAGCGTGCTCACGCGCAGCTTGCAGACCAGTCTTTATCAAAACTTTGGCGTTACCTTTCGCGATGCAGACCCTTCGGAGAACGTGATTCTCACGCAGATGCGAACGCAGCTCTTTTCCGCCTCGACGCCTGAGGATGCTTTTCTCGCCAAGACGGAGCTGGAAGGCATGCTCTACGAAACGCTGCCACGTCAGGGCCGTAAGGTGCGTCTCCCGAAGCCTTTTGTCTTCAAGCTCACCCGAAGCCATGCCCACGATACGGATTTCTCGCTCGTCTTTTACGACAACGCAGGTGAGCACTTTGAGCCTACACGCAACAGCGCCGACTCTCCTGGGGCGCAGCACATCGCGGTGGCCTCGGGCATCTTTTTCCTTTTTGATCCGCTGCACAACACGGAGTTCCGTGCTCGTTTGCGCGGCATTCGTGATCCCCAAATTCAGAGCCGACGGCTCGATCAACAAGACGTGATTCTGGCGGAGACGGAAGTTCGAATCAAAAACGTGCTTGGGCTCGACTCACGTCAGACCATCGACACGCCCTTCGCTGTGATGGTTGGCAAAAGCGACACCTGGGAGCATTTGCTGCCCGGTGGCCCTCTGCTTCCTAGTCTAGAAAAAGCAGCACTTTTGTCTGAAAACGTCCGCCAAAACTCCGAACGCATCCGCCAGTTACTCCTGGAACTTTGCCCCGCTATTGTCGCCAACGCAGAGGCCATTTCCTCCAACGTCTGTTATTTCGCTATCAGTCCGCTCGGCTGCTCGCCTGTGCAATTCACCGATAGCGAAGGCCATGTCCGCATCGGTCCTGATCCCCAGAGCATGCAACCCAAGCAGGTGGAAGTACCCTCTCTCTGGGTGCTCTCCCAGCTCGCCCCCGAAGTCGTCACAGCAAAAGGATGACGCTCCTCCGTCCAATCCACTTCACCTATGGCTTCGCAGCTCATCTACACCTCGGCTCCTCGCTCGCTAGAAGCGGGACGCACCGGCTTTGGCACGGTGGCGAGGCATCGTGCGGTGAGCGGATTGCTCGTCTCTGCCGTGGAGCGAATCTCTCAGTTTGGCCGCGCGCCTGGGCAAAACCCTAGGCGCGTCGTGCTCAGTCACCGCATTGTTCATGTAGGGGCGGGAAGCTATCATGTCTTCAGCTGCATTCGAGATGCAGGCTCTGACTACACCGGACGCACCAATCACATCGCGCATCATCTGATTGCTGAGGCACGAGAGGCTCGCTCCGCTGCGGAAGCCGGGCTGACTCCAGCAGATATCCTGCGACAGATGCCGTGGCGCAAGGGTTGGGCAGAATCTCCACGCTTCTTCGAGCCGAGTGAAGAAATTTCACTCACTCAGTTCCGTCCAAACCCATCCATTGGGGCATGGCAAAGGATCACTGGAAATGCAACGCATGCTCACCTGGTCGCTCATTCGCAGAGATGCCTTTTGCTTTTGCCCGATGAGGAAGGCGCCCTGGCGCTCTTCAGTGAGTCGCTGAGCAAGCTGCCGGGTCTGCCGGCATGGTTGGTCACCTTCACCACACAGGTCGAACCTGGAGATGACCTCGTCGATCTTCGTTGGCTCGCCCTCGCGGCAGACTCTCCCCAGCGGCTGCAGGCTGAGTCAGCCTCACGCATCACCTTTGATCTCACCGATCCAGCCAGATTACCCTCTCCAAGACGACCTGACATCAAAGCCGCCTCAAGTGCAGTCACGCCTGTCGCCACGTGGTCTCAGATCCCCACGGCGCGTCTGGATGAGCAACGTTCTGCCATACCGCTACCGCCGCTTTTCTCAGAAGACAAACCACGCCAAGCGAACTCGCCTTGGCCATTTGTTGTGGCTGCTGCGCTCATCGCTCTGCTGGGCATCGGCTCGTTCTTTTTTGTGCCCCGATTGCCTTCGATGTTCGCTCCGCGAGCCAGGCCAGCAGAGACTGCGATCAGCCTGACCCAAGCCATAGATGCTCTTTGGCAAAAACATCGCCTGCATCTTCCCGAGACACAAAACTGGCTGAAAGCAGAAGCAGACCCATTGCTCTTCGGTGCTCACCAAGAAACTTTAAACCAAATTTTGGCTGCCATCCGAGAGCCCTTGCGACCTACTGAAATGCGTGTGCCACCGCGCATGCAGGATGATTTCACCGACCTCATCACCAGCTTTCGCACCTGGCAAACAGCCGTGCAGCTGGGCGTGCGTGACCCTCAGTGGTTAGGCGAAGATCCCCATGAACTCCTGGCATCCGCCCAGGTGGCTCTCCGACGGATGAAGGAGGCTTGGGACAAAGTGAAGTTCGCTTTTCGAGGCGTGCCCGAGATGCCAGATACACTCGCCACGGAGATTCATACACAAGTGCTAAAGCATCTCAGGGGAAGCTCCGCCCCAAGCCAGGGAACACCCAATCAATGGCAAGCAGTCTTAGCTCTCACACGCACGCAGGACTCTCCATCCATTGGCTGGATTCATGCTTGGGAAAGGTTAGCTCAGTCAGCAAACCCCGTCATGCCTGCTCAGCGCCAGGAACTTCAAGACGTCGCCAACTTTCCTGATACACCGTCTTGGCTGCGTCAGCAGATTCAGCAGCGACTCCAAGCCCTTTCTTCGGAAATGCCTCCAAGACCCGCTGCAAGAATCAACTCCATGGGGTTCGAACCTGCCACCGGCGAACCCGCCTTGCCTGCGGATGGTCCTGAGTCACTTCATCCACGGTTCATCGTGATCGAAAGCCCGCTGCTGCCGCTCGCGCAAGCCATGGAGAAACTTCCACCTCTGCCCGTCGAACCTGATATGCAGATTTTCATGGGCAGGGTGGGAGAAAATGCATCCGCACTCATTCGCCTACGCCAACTCGGAGCTGTAGGCGTTTATCGCCGCAGTTTTAATGATCCAAACACCTTGGAGTTTCATCAGCGTCGTCTGATGAAAATCCCTCAGCCCAATGCACCTACTCGCCTATTGGTGCGTTCGGCCCAAGGTTCGCAGACGTTGTTCGAGGTCATCGTCTTGCCACAAACGGGAGCTCTGACCGATGCATGGCCAACCTCGAAGGCATTTGCCTTTCAAAGTGAGGTGCAGGGCGGCCAAACACGACTCGATTTGAAAGCCTCCGCTTGGCTAAACACCCTGATGATCTCAGAAAATCTTCCTTTGCGTCTGCAGGACGTGCATGACCCCTCCAGACGCTATCGACTCCACAGACAGGGGCATCATTTTCAAGTCGAAGCCGATTTGTCCAGTGTCGCTGATGGCAACTTAAAAACCAAACTGATCATCATCGATCAGGAACTCGAAACCTTGCGTCAAAGCCTTCGCATCGACGAACAGCGCCGTAGCAGTCTGGCCAGCACCAATTTGGCGCGAGCTCAAAAAGAAGAACAAGCGAAGCGGCTCGATGACTCTTTAGCCACTCGTCAGCAGCGTCTGCTGCAATTAGAAGAAGATCGCAAAGGCCTAGTTGATGGCACGCCCCAATCTCTCGGGCTCCCCACGGGTGCCTACTCCCTCTTTGCCGGTTCACGCCGACTCTGTGAATTGCATCTCAACTCACCGCCCTGAGATCGCATTGCATAGCTTGCCAGCCCTTTCTATTCCCTTAACTGATGCTCGTGAAGCCCCCTACCGACACCATTGATCTCATTCGTTCCACGCTGCAAACGGGCGTCGTCTCGGTGGCGGTCGAACAGGCAGCATCTCATTACGCGCGATTGTCGCAGGAATGTTCTACACGGCTTGAACGCATCGCTGCGATGCTCGACAAAGGCAGCGATTACCAAGCGCTACAAGCCGCTGAGGAAGAGCCCCCGCTCCTCGATATGATTGCGGTCCTTAGTTTTGGTGGAGAGAAAGCTTGGCTCGATTTTTGTCAGGTGCATCAGCTCCCTATTGCACCCAAATTGGATGCCAAAACCGTTCAGGCCTTAGATCGGCTTTACGCCCAAGGCGTTACGGCGAATCACCCACTCTACAAAGACTTTCGGGCGGCTGTGCTGTCGCGTGAGCATGACAAAGCGCTGCGTATCGTACGCACCATCGTGAAGCTCAATCCGAGTGATGAAAATGCACGATCAGAGCTTCAGCGTCTGGAAAACAAGCATGGTCAGGAACTTCTAGATGACCTGCGTCTAGCACTAAAAACCGACGATGAAGAGCGCATCGCGAGGTTGGTGGAAAAGATCACACGCGAGGTGCCTGCCGAAAAACTTGCGAATTCAGCAGAGCTCTCTCAGGCCGAGGGAATTCGCCGTGCTCTGAGGCGTCGCCAAGCTGAGACTCAAATCCCAGAAATTCTTGCGGAAGCAGAACAACTTGCCGGCGAGCACGATTGGAATGCTGTATCACTGGCATGTGACCTCCTTGCGGAACTTCTGGATAGGCATGAAATGACTTTGAGTGGCCGCTCCAAGTCATCCTATGAAGCTCTAAACGCTGCCAGCCAGCAAAAGCGAGCCGAAGCCGAGCGTCAGCGTGCTTTTGACCGGGCCCTCGCGGAATTTAAAACCTTTGCCCATGAGGCAGAGACGCAATTGCTCACCGGCATCCGCTTGCGCCTTTCGGCAGCTGCAAGCTTAGATGAGCACTTTGTCCGTCGGTGGCGGCAACTGGAGAGCTATGGGTTGCCTGTCTCTGAAGAAGCACTGGCCGATCTTCGTCAGGTTGGTCAAAAAATTCGTGCGGCACTTGAGCATGCTCAGCGTGGCTTACGCGCACGTGCTCTGATGTCAGCGGCGGCTCTGATGATCTTTCTGGGAAGTGTGTGCACACTGGCTTGGCACGGCTGGCAGGCGCGAGCTTATGCTCTAGATCTTAGCAGTTACAAGGCACGCCAATTGGCTGAGCCTGCGGCGAAACTCATTGCTACGCTAAAGGCTGAGTATCCTCTTTTGCTCCGCTGGCCTTACTTGCGTGCCAAGGTAGAGGAAACCCAAGCCTGGACAGGGCAAGGACGCGACCTTTTGACTCAAGCAGAATCAACGCTTCAAGCTTTAGAAAATGACTTGGTTAGGCTCACCCCGGTGGAAGCGCTGAAAAGGCTGGCAGATGCTCGCGCCCAAGTTTCAGTGCTTCCTGGTGACATTGCAGTCAAAGCACAGCAACGCCTCATGACCCTGAAAACGAAATCGGAGCTTATGCTTGCCACACTCGGCCAGACACGAGCGAAAGAGGCACGCCAAAAACTCGAGCAGATCCACAAAGCGATACAGAGTGATCTTAGCTATGAAAAAAATTCCACGGAGGTCAGAGAAGCCGTCGCAAGGATCGATCAACAACTTGCTGAGCTAGAAGCTTTCAATCCCCCTGAAGCCGCCGCATTGCAGCTCCCTGCCGACCTTGATGCGCAGATTCAAAGTGGGCGACAGCATGTGCTAGCGTTTCAGACGGAACTTAGGCGTCTGGAGGAGGTCCAAGAAGCCACGTCACATGCAATCACCCTTCAGGAGTATCGAAATGCACTTCACCGCTGGCAGGATATTCGTTTTAGCGAAGCGGCATCCGCAGCCGCTGCATTAACCGCCTTGCCAACCGAGGAACAATTCCTCGCTCATTTGATGACAAGCGGTGATCTTGCCATGTGGAAAGCCTGCCTGGAGGACTTGAGTGGAGCGACGATGTATCCTGATGCAACTCAAGAATCGGATTTGAAACGATTGCTCGCTCTCCGTGACGACCCTCATCTGAATGGCATTTGGGAGAATGTCGTTGTGGATCATTCGAGCGGCCGAAGCAAGCGCAGCGTCTGGAGCCTAGGTCCGCTCATGGAAGCTCGCGTGGGAGATAAGCAACAACGCTGGAGCGGTAAGGTCTTCGATGCCCATCCCGAGGATACTGGCGTGGCCTTCATCCAGACTGACTTCAAAAGTCTTTCTATCGGAGGTGGTGGCAGACAGGGTCAGAGTGTTATCAGTGCCAAACCAAGTCCGACTGGCACGATGATCAAAAACCTCCAATTAGATCGCATGACCGATGCGAACGGAGAGCGGTTTGAGCGCAGCCTACTCAGCACGTTGGATCGTCTCATGGAAGACAGCACAGGTGCATCGCTAGCCAAAGCCTATGTGATGTTGGAATTGGAGCGTTTGGCGGTAGATCGCCCGTTTGCTTGGGGATTGCACCTCTGTCCTAGCCTACGAGCAGACCTTGCTGAATTGCATAAGATCATGGGGGATTACCCGCTTCGCAGCGAAGATTGGATGTTGCCTAAAGCACGACTTCAATTCGGAAACGCCTTGGATTTATTCTTCACCCTTCGCCGAGAACGCGCCTATGAAAAAGAAGCTCAGGCAAGACGAGTGCTCGTCATGAGGGTCAGCAGTGCCGGTGTGCGTTTGGGGGGCTTTGTTGATACCGATCATTCTTTGCGCCTGAATAGTGCGGCACGAGCCGCTAGGGAGTTCTGGCTACCCGTCAAAGCGGGGCCTATGCTGCTTTCAGCCAACACCAAAATAGCCCCTCAATCTACACCTGCTTTCATTCCTGTGTTTTTCTTACCGCTCGATCGTCAAGAAATTCTGCAAAACTATCGAGACGAAATCACAGAGGATCGTGTTACACAAGAAACTCCTTTGACGACGGAAACACCTTTCCTCCAGTGATGACTCAGACCCTGCACCAGCTTCAGTGGCGTGGCCGAGCTGTCGGTCCCTGGACACTTCCGCAGATCCGTGAAGCCCTTGTTTCAGGAGAAATTCATTCGCTTTATCAAATCCAAGTTATGGGGCAATGGCTCACCCTTCGGGATCATCTTGAAGCGTTGGATGCGACAGAACTCGAACGCCGAGCCGCCCAACTCGGCTCGCGTCTGCGGGAAAAAAAAGCTGAACAGGGGATACCCGCACAGCGCATCGGTCGAAAGTTCAAGGGCCTTGAAGGAGCGATCGTTAAGCGAAATGCCTTCGGCAATCCTCCGCCAGTTTTTGTTAAACCTGGTTCTCGGGATTCTGCGATGCGGGACATGGATGATTTATCGACGCCTATCTCGGATACTGCACCCACTTGTTGGCTGGCTGTAGTCGCCTTTGTGATAAGCTGTGCCAGTTTTGTGCCTTACCTCAATCTTGTGAGCTGGGTGCCATCCCTAGTGTTGGGGCACCTTTCTCTACGCAAGATGCAGCGACAGCCTTATCTTGAAGGACGTGGTCTTGCCATTGGCGCATTGGTCATCGGTTACACCACGCTCGCCGTGGCCGTTGTGACGGCTTTATTCTTACCATCACTTTTTTATCGAATTTTCCCCATCAGGGATGCCTAACTCTTTATGCAATCCAATCCCTTTACTTCTTCACCCCTGCTCATGCTGAGCTGGTCGCGCCAAGATCCTGAGCGACGCATCGGATTCAAGGGCGGTCGATTTACTTCACCGAACAAACTGCTTGGCTTCTTGATCGGACTTCTTTTCACCTTGGTGTTTTACGGAGTAATCCTTGTCAGCCCTGTGCCTGGTTGGTTCCGAGACATGTTCACGATGCGTGGTCCTTGTCCGTATCCGACGATGCTGCTTTTTTTCTGGGCTCTAGCTTTGCTTTACCTGAAGTGGCGTAAATTCGCTCTACAGCAACGAGCTCAAATCTTGCCTATCATGCCCCAGCAGCCTGACTTTGAACTCACCCCAACCACTGCACGTGCCGTACGCGAAAGGATGAGTGCCATTGTGGACGATCCGCATCATTTCATCCTGCTCAACCGGATCGACTTGGCCCTGGCAAACTTGCATAACATCGGGCATACTGCAGATGTCGCTGCCATTTTGAAGATTCAGGCGGAGAATGACGAGGCCCAGATAGCTTCCAGTTACTCGATGATCCAAGGTTTTCTTTGGGCGATTCCAGTGCTGGGGTTCATCGGAACTGTTCAGGGACTAAGTCAGGCAATAGGAGCCTTCGCGATGACGCTTGCAGCTGGAGCGGACATGGCAGCACTTCGGGGCTCTCTTCAAAGTGTCACTGCGGGTCTTGCCACTGCTTTTGAAACCACACTCGTCGCACTTGTCTGTGCTCTGATTTTGCAGCTACTCGTCAGTTGGCTCCAGAGTCGTGAGTCCGATTTTCTCGACATCTGCAACGACATTTGCCACAAGAACGTAGCGGGTAAGCTACGGCTGAACGGCCAGTAATCACATGCGCTCACGCTTCGGCAGACAGGCGGGAGGAATCAGCTTCTTTGCCTTTCAGGATATCATCACGGGAACCTCAGGTTTTCTGATCGTGCTTGCCCTTTTCCTTGCTCTAAACTTGGAAGAAAAGTTGAGTGAGGCGAATGCTCAACACCCACATGCCAAACGTGTAGAAGCGTTAAAGTCCATGCAGGCTCAGATTCATTCATTAAAGCAGGAAGTCGCGGATTGGGATCAGCCTCCTGGATTGGATGATACCACTTTGCGCCGAATGATCGGCCAACTCAAAACCAGCCTTGCCGAAATGAGTGTCCGACCTTTTCCCGGCATGAATCAAAACGCCGATGCCACAGGGCGTGACGTGACTCTGCGTGCCGAGAAGCGAAAGCTACTGAGTCGGCTTGAAGAGTTAAATGCCTCTATTCACCAGGGTTCGTTGCTTTCTTCGGGGTTAATCAAAGACATCCCTGACTTGGAGAAAAAAGTCATCGACGCGCAGAGTAGTCTGCAACGAAAGCGACAGCGCCAGAATGTCATTACCTTAATCCCTGAACATGATGGCAGCCAAAAAGAGCCTATCCTTGTGCTGGTGCAGAGTTCGCTAATCCGTTTTCAGCGCGCCGATGGTTCACCTGCAGGCGGTGGATCCGTGGCTGAATTCTCGAATTACCTGAAGCAGACCTCTCCTTTGACCCATTATGTCGTCATTTACTTCAAACCTTCAGGAGCAAAACATTTTGAACTGCTTACCAAACGAGCTCGCGCAGAGGGTTATGAGATCGGATATGATGTGATCGCCGAAGAGGCTGATATCGAATTCCACAACGATGTTTTTTTGAAGAAAGGAGGCAAGCCATGAAGCGCCGTCTTCACAGGGATAATCCCGATAGCTTGGAATTGCTGCTCGATACGCTTTGTAATGTTTTTGGTGGCATCATATTGATTGCCTGCCTTCTTGCTATGCTCAATCGTCCTAAGCCTTCGAATGATCCAGCCAGTCAAGCGAGTGATCGAGAAGCGGGTATTCTACTCGAAAAGAAGATCGAAATGGCGCGTGCCGAACTCGATGGATTGCAGAAGCGCCGCTCAGAATTGCAACGTGAAAATGATCCCTCATTGTTACCCTTGTTTCAAGAGCTTCAAGCGCTGAAGCGGACCGCAGAATTGAAGCGTCAAGAGATCGCACAACAAGATGAGCTTGCGGCAAAAAAGGCAGAGGAACGGTTGCGTGATTCGAGCACTGAGATGGCTCGGTTGCGTGAACAGGCTCAGGCTGCTGAACTGAAATTTGGCCTCGTGAACAAAGACACTGAAGCAGCGCGACAAAAACACGCAGCCTTGGAAAAAAAGCTCGCTGATCTTCAGCTCGAACTCGAAAGCGTAGCTGACTTGAAGGTCGAAAAACTACGTTTGCCCAAAGAACGCCAAATCGACCGTCCGCCAGCGCCGATCATAGTGCGTTACGGTCAGATTTTTCCAGTCTATGATGCCGAAGGTAAGCCGTCGCCTAGCGTCGCTCACATTCGCACGCCTGATGGTCATTTCACTGCACTGCCTTCTGCAGGTTTTGGATTTATGCCAGCACGGGATGCCAAGCGACTGCGTGCTTTTTTGCCTACTTATGTTGGACGAAATGGTTACTTAACCCTTTATGTCTATCCCGATTCCTTTGATGCCATGCGTGAATTGAAGCGGCTTATCTTTGAGCTTGGCCTAGATTACGGCATGGATCTTTATGAAGAACATCGCGTCTTGGTTTTTAGCGCCCAAGGGGCCAAGCCGAAGCCGCTCTGACTGGTTAGTGCTTAGAGAATCTACCTTTGGGCATCTTCCAAAAAGGCATCAATGTCCGCGTCGGTCGTGGACCAGGAGCACATCAGTCTAGAACCGCCGCCGATGAAATTATAAAACTGCCAGCCTCGAGCTTTGAGATGGTCTCTGATGATCTCAGGAAAGCTGGCGAACACCGCATTTGCATCCACAGGATAAAGAATCTGTACTCCAGGAATAGAGCCAAGACCTTCCGCGAGTCGTCGTGCCAAGCGATTGGCACGGGTGGCATGGCTCTGCCAGACGTTATCCGTCAAGAGTCGCAGCCATTGCGCAGAAATGAAGCGCATCTTTGAGCAAAGCTGTCCGGCTTGCTTGCAGCGGTATTCAAAGTCTAGCGCGAGTGTCTTGTCGAAAAAAACCACCGCTTCAGTCACTGCCATGCCTAATTTGGTGCCGCCGCAGCAGAGAACGTCCACACCCGCTTTCCAGGTGATTTCAGCTGGCGATGCTGTGGTGCCTGCCAGTGCATTGAAAAAGCGAGCTCCATCCATATGAACGTGCAATCCGTGATTTTTCGCCATAGCGCTGAGTTTGGCGATTTCATCAGGACGATACACGGTTCCGAGTTCCGTGCTTTGGCTCAGGCTCAATGCACGAGGGCGAGGGTAGTGTAAGTCCTTGCGATGGGTGATCAGTCGCTCCACATCCAACGAATCAAGTTTACCTAGTAGCGTGCGGGCGGTCAGGAGTTTGCTTCCATTGGAAAAGAACTCTGGTGCGCCGCATTCATCGGTTTCGACATGGGCGACATCTCCGCAAATCACGCTGTGATAGCTTTGGCATAGGGTGGCGAGAGAGAGAGAATTAGCGGCTGTGCCATTGAACACGAAGTAAACCTCGCAATCGGTTTCGAAAAAATCACGAAAGCTCTCGCAGGCACGTGCTGTGATTTCATCTGCGCCATAGCTCGGGTGGTAGCCTGAATTCGCTTCTTGCAGACCTTGCCAAGCTTCGGGACAAATCCCCGCGGTATTGTCTGACGCAAAGTGATATTTGGAGGCTAGAGCCATGGATTTTCACTATTAGAATGAATCGGTCAGGGTCAAGGTGCGAGAAACTTGTCTTTTCGATGCACGCCAATCATGCAAGCCATTCACTTGGTTCACGCTCTTCTTTCGCTGAGTGGGTTAGAGGCATGAATTCCATATCGTCAGCCAACGATTAGACTAGGTTGACGAGTCCAAGATTTTTCATCAAAAACAAGCTGAGGTTGACCCTAAAGAGAGCAGGGGAATGGCATGAATGAGATCACCTCGAATGGCAGGATTCAAGTCATGCACTTGTCACCTCTAAGTCTAATGTAAAGCGCTCCCAAACGAGCTTGCTCAGTTTGGGAGCGTTACGATCAAGCTTAAATTAGCTGTAAGACGCCTCGACACGCTTGGCTACATCGCGATAACCGTAGTCGGCGTTGTAGATCTCTTTAAGGGCTTCCAAGCTGCCAGCCTTGTCCCCCATTTTTTCACACACCATGGCTAGCTCATAGAGCAGTTCTTTCTTGGTGTTGTCCATGATGCTGAGTTCTCTGTTCGCTTCTGCAAAAGAGCTGCGTGCCAAGTCATTCATGTTCTTGCGCTCAAAGCAACGTCCAAGGAGAAGCATGGCCTTAATGCGAATGTGCGGATTGCCCTTGGCCTGTTGAAGTTCAGGAATGGCCTCCGTGTACATCGTGGCATTGAAATAGGCCTGACCTAGGTCAAAACGAAGCGCTTTGTCGGTTGGGTTACGGTCCACTCGTGCCTTGGATTCGTTGATGACGCTGGATGCTCGCTGTATGCGAATGGCTGCTAGGTTTTGCTTCTGTTCCTCAATGTCTGGAGCGTCTGGATTGGCAGAGATCCAAGCTTCCATCGCGGCGATGTAGGCCTCTTGTTGTTTGTCTCTGAGAATTTCCGTATGACGCTGGAGAGAGACGTCGGCCGCATTGAGCGTGAGCGCATAGTCGTAGAAGGACAGGGCGTTGTTCAAGTCGCCAAGCTCTTCATAAAGCTGTGCGATGGCTTTGACGTTGTTGATGTTGGATTGATCTTCGTTGTACTTCGCAGTGAAGTGCCCCAGGAGTTCCTCCGTCTGCTCTTTGGTTTTTCCTTTTTTAGCCAAGAGCTCGAGGATGTTTTGTTCCTCAGAATTCTTCACGGCACTTTTGAAATCTCCGCCCCACCCTTGACGGATGATGGACGAGCGTGCAGCGGCATCTTTTTCACCCTTAATGGCCGTAAGATCCCGAGGATCGATTTTGACGATAGCCCCATAAACCTCAGCTGCCTTTTCGGGCTGCTCATAGGTCATGTAATGAGCAGCCAGCTGATGCATCAGCTTGGTGTTTTGAGGCTGGCCCATTCGAATGGTCTCCAGGGCAAAGGCGGCCAAATCAGGGAACTGAACTTTGATCGCGAGATCATAAAGTTGGCGGTTCGCACTCTCGCTGAAAGGGTCTTTTTGGAAGACCTTTTCCTCCAGATCTGCGATGGCTTCCCAGGGATCTTTTTTGGAGCCGCCGCTGAAGAGTCCTCCTCCCAAGCTAAATTTCTTGCCGCTGCCGACGACTTCACCTTCGGCGCGTCGTAGGACTTTGCGCCCATCCAGGAAGGCGGGCACTTCTTTGACGATTGGAAGAATCAGGCTGACGGCATATTCCCAGTTCTTTTGCTCGATGGCGAGCATGCCTTTTTTCCAGAGATTAAGATATTTGGGATCCAGCTGAGCTTCGGTAACGATCATGGTTTGGACTTGGAGGGGGGGGTTGGAGCAGTAGCAGGTGCGATTTCCGTTTGAGCACCCGTGACCATCCGTGACAGCGACTGCCATTCTTCACGGAAGCCTTTGCTGAACGCCTGCATACTGAATCCATGCTCAAAGAGCACCATCCAGACGAAGGTGGCGGCGAGAAAGGCGAGAAACCAGAGAATTTTGGATAGCAGGCGCATGGCCGGAAAAATACGGTTACTACTAGCAAACCGAGGGTGGAGTCCAGCACGTTGTTTTCTTGCCGAGCACAGAATGCCACAAAATCCTATTTCGCGCGCTTGGGAATTCCGAAACTCGAAGGTTGCTCCTGACGTTTGGGTAGGGTTTAGTTTCGCTTTAGTTTTCCATGAAAAAAATACCCTTCTCCTCGCGCCGTCATTTTCTAGTTCAAGGTGCCGCTGCGTTAGGATTTCCCATCATCGTTCCCCGATCCGTTTTTGGCTCAGCAGGCAGACCTGCTCCCTCCGAACGCATCACAGTAGGCTGTATCGGCTGGGGAACGATTGCTGGAGATTGGACGCCTTCTTTTCTCAACAATGAAAAATGCCAGGTCGTTTCCGTGGCTGACCCGATGAAGGAATATGGACACTACGGCTATGATGGCAAAGAGACTGGTGGACGTGAGGCAGGGCGAAAAATTATAGATGAGCATTATTCTAAAGCGGCCAACAAACCTACCAAAGGATGTGCTGCTTATGCAGATTTTCGTGAAATGATGGACAAGGAAGACCTGGATGCTGTGCAAGTCTCCACGCCTGATCATTGGCACGCTTACATGGCCGTCTATACAGCGCGAAAGGGAAAACACATCTACGGCCAGAAGCCGCTTGCCCTGAATGTGGCGGAGGGACGGCTGATCTCTGATGAGGTCGCAAAGGCTGGGGTGACTTGGCAGACCGGAAGTCAGCAAAGAAGCGATATCTATTTTCGGATGGCTTGTGAACTTGTGCGCAACGGACGCCTAGGAAAGCTAAACCGTGTGCGGGTAGGATTGCCCGGCGGGCATAGCAATTGGAATGGCATGGCCAACCAGACCGAAGTTGCTCCTGTGCCAGCAGACTTCGATTATGAGATGTGGTTGGGGCCCGCGGAACGTATCGATTATCGTCCGGCCTTGTTGCCGCTGAACTGGAGACACAACTTTGCCTTCTCGGGTGGGATGATCACCGACTTCGGCGCTCACCACATTGATATCGCACAATGGGGAATCGGAACGGAAAACACCGGGCCTATTGAGCTAAAAAACGTGAGTGGCACCTTAGACCTCAAGTCACTCTACAACACGGCCACCGCATTCCGTTTCGATTGTCTTTACGAAAATGGGGTCATTATGCAGGTCGCTAGCCCTGACCATCAGCTGATGCCAGAGGTCGAGGCGACCATCAAGACTTCTGCTGGCAAAAAGCCATTCGATCACGTGGGGGTTCTTTTTGAGGGAGATGCAGGCAAGTGGATTTATGTCAATCGCGGCAAGATCATGGCGAGCGATCCGGCCATCCTCCGGGAAAAAATCACGGATACTGAAATTCACCTCTATGAGAGCAAAGACCACACCGATAACTTTTTAAGTTGCATCTACAGTGGCAAACCAACTTCTACGCCAGCAGAAATTAGCCATCGTAGCATTACGATCGCTCACTTAGCAAACATCGCGCTGCGCACGGGTAGCTCAGGCCTGAAATGGAATCCACAGACAGAAACGATCGAAGGCAATGAAGCAGCCTCCGCACTGCTCAGCAAACCATGGAGGAAACCCTGGACACTGTGATGGCTGGCGTTCCCCATGCCCCCTTGCTGGGTATCTTCCTGTTGCTGTTTGGTTCAGGCTTGTGTGCGCAGACGATCCAGCTCAGTCCAGCAGAACAGCTCAAGACTAAGCCGAGTGGGCAAGTTTCTGCTTTCAAGCGAAGCGCCGATAGCACCGTCGTCGCCACTTCGGTGGCTCAGGCCTATCTCTACATAGAGCCTTATCAGACGCGCTTTGAATACCTCATGGATGCTTCACGCGTTCTAAGCTGGCTTGATCCAGAAAAGGAATTGCCCAAAGAGATAAGCCTGGAACTCAAGGAGGATATTCTGCACCGATTGAGTCGCCAGGCAGATTCATGGTGCCGTCTGACGACAGGTTCTGGAAGAGTTGAAGGTGGTCTAACCACGGTAGCCCTGGTTATGGGACGACCTGGCGACACGAAGCAACCTCCCGAGAACGAGCCAGTTTCTGTTTCCGAAACCATGGTTGGTTTCATTTGGGAGTTCGCAACACCTCCTGCACCGGATGAGATCTTTGTCGATTGGACAGGGTTTATTGCGGGAGTGCGCACCCTCCCGGTCCGAGTTTTCTTTGGCAATAGCTCGGAGACTTTAGAGATAGCTTCATATCTCCCCAAATTAGCGTGGAAAAGTGAGGGCCGTGTGCCTTTGCCTTTACCTCTCGCCGAAATTCCTTCGATTCAAATTCTTCCCCCCACGGTTGTGCCCCTGGCCACCCTGGTATGGATCTTCGGTGCTGCTGGATTCATGGGATTGCTTCAATATCGCGGACGCCCGATCCCTGGAGGTGCGATGCCATGGCTTGCGACGATCTTCGTTGGGGCCGCTCTGACGTGGCCTTTGGTAAATCTCAAAATCGGCGGTGGTGCTCAGGTGCCTGAAGTGAAAGACAGTAAGCAGGCGGAGGTCATTTTGACGCCATTGCTTCGAAACATTTATCGAGCTTTTGATCGTCGAGACGAAGAGGAAATCTACGACGTGTTACAACGTAGCGTAGAGGGTGAGCTCTTGCGCCGCCTCTATTTGGAGACGATTGAGGCTTTAACGCTGGATGGTCGAGAAGGTGCCCGGGTGACTATCAGTGAGTTTAGCGTTGATGTCAGAAATGTTTCTTCTGTCCCCTCAAGCTCTGGATTCATTGCAGAGTGTCAGTGGACAGCTCTGGGCAAAGTCGGGCACTGGGGGCACAGTCACACAAGAGTCAATCGCTATACCGCTAAAGTCACTGTTTCTCCGATTGGTAGCGATTGGAAATTGACCGATCTGAACGTCGCGGAAGCTAGGCGAATCTGAGTCGCTCAGATTGATCAAAAGCTTCATCATTTTATGGATGCCTCAACTCTTGGAGTTCTACGTGATACGGCCTTGTTTTCTTGGCTGGCCATTTTGACTGGTGCGTTGGCTTACCCGTTGATTCGCTTGCTATCAACGAATCGGGAGAGCAGGGGTAAAGTTAGAGTTGAGTGGGTCATGACTTCCGATGCTGTGGTGGTTGCTGCCGTCGTTGTCGTGCTTCTTGGGGGCCTTCAGGGGGCTCAGCCGCCTAGCGCTTCTGAAGAAGAGCAGTCCACGGCGCTTTCCATAACAGGAGCGTTGACTGGCATCGTGGTACAGCTTGGCATTTGCACGTTGCTTCTGGCATACCTACGAATGCTGCGCGGGCTGGCTCCCGTTCAGCTTTTTGGTTTGCGGCAGATGAGCTTATTTCGTGCTATAGTCATGGGGGTTTTGCTCCTGCTTCCTATGCTCATGGTGATCAATGGTTCAGCCTACCAACTCCATGAGTGGATGAAAGGTTTTTGGCCCAACCTTGATGGACAAGATGTAGCCGAGGCTTTTCGCACCTCCAACGATCCTGCCGCTAAGGCACTGCTGGCTGTCTCAGCCGTTATCATTGCGCCTCTCGTGGAAGAGATTGTTTTTCGTGGCTTCATTTATGCTGTGATCAAGCGACATACGGACGGCATCTACGCAGCGCTATGTTCCTCACTGCTTTTCGCCACGGTGCATCTACACGTTGGGACGCTGATTCCATTAGCGCTTCTCGCCTTGTTTTTCTGCTACATGTATGAACGCACTGGCTCGCTGTGGATGCCGATGGTTTTGCATGGCTTGTTCAATGGCACCAGCCTCGCTGTGATGCTGCTCTTTCCAGACGTTCAGCCATGAAAACGCTTGCGGACATTGGAGAAGACGCACTCGTTCGGTTGCTGACACGAACGCTAAAAACCGACAACGATGTCTTGTTAGGTCCTGGAGATGACTGCGCCGTTGTGCGGATGCCTCGCGGAGCTCAATCCTTGGTGCTAAAGACGGATACCATCGTTGAAGGGGTTCATTTCACAGCCGAAACTCCTGCGAAATGGATTGGCCGCAAAGCGATGGCTCGTGTGTTGAGTGATTTCGCTGCTATGGCTGCGATTCCACGCCACGCATTGGTTACTCTCATCGCTCCACCGACCACTTGGGTGAAACGAGTCCAAGCCATCTATCAGGGACTTTCTAAGCTAGCAGACGAATTCGAAGTGCGTGTCGTCGGCGGTGAAACATCACGCGGTGATCAATTGAGTCTAACCGTAAGCTTAAGCGGCTTTGTTCCTGCACGCCGATGGATCACACGCTCTGCTGCAAGGGCGGGTGATGTGCTTTATGTGACCGGTCGTTTGGGCGGCTCGATCCGAGGTCGTCATCTGCGCTTCCAACCGTTGGTGAAAGAATCCTTGATCATCGCTGAGAAACTGAAGCCTACGGCGATGATGGACTTGAGTGATGGCCTAGCGAAAGATCTTCCGCGACTAGCTGCGGCAAGTGGAGTGGGTTGGCATCTATTGCTCGATCAGATTCCCATCACCGCTGGATGCAGTTTACCTCAGGCTCTCCATGACGGGGAAGATTATCATCTCTTGTTTGCCACTGCGCCCACCCTCAAAAAACAAGCACTCATGGAGTGCCAAGCACTCTGTCCAGGGCTGAGGTTTCATGCGATTGGTAAACTAACAGAGGGAGAAAAGTCCGGCTTGCTGGAGAGGGGAGGTTGGGATCACTTTGGCTAACTCATGACATCCACGGTTCTTCCGACACCAGAAGCAGCTCAGGCTTGGGGACGAGATTTGGCTCAAAGCTTAACGGCAGGAGACGTTGTGGCTCTCTGCGGCCAACTGGGTGCAGGTAAAACTCAGGTCACCACAGGCATCGTGGCAGGGCTTGGTTCGGCTGCAGCTGTCACCAGTCCAACGTTTACTTTGCTGCATGAATACCTGGATGGTCGCCTGCCGGTCTTCCATTTCGATTTTTATCGCATGGAACGTCCCGAGGAAGTTCTCGGGATCGCTTGGGATGAAATTTTAGATGAGCCCGGGGTGGTCATCGTCGAATGGGCCGATCTTTTTCCAGAACTGATGCCTCAAACGACACGCTGGTTTGAGCTAAGGGCTCAGCCTGATGGCAGTCGAATGATTCAGTCGCGTGGATGATCAGCCGTTCCAGACAAAGGTCACTGGCTTCTCGATTTCAGGATGGACACTATGATGGACGGGGCATCCCAGCGCGGTGGCTTCCAAGAGCTTGCGGTCAGGATGATCCGCCGGCAGTGGGATTTCAATGGTCACGGGCAGGCGAGCAATCCTGCGGGGTGAATCTTCACTCATGTGCTTCTCGACATGCACCTTCATGCCGGTGAGATCATACCCCTTCTGGTTGGCTTTGATGTTGATCACCGTGGCCATGCAGGTCGCCAGGGCTGTGGCGACAAGATCAGTAGGAGAAAACGACTCGCCCTTGCCATGATTATCCACGGGTGCGTCCGTGATGAATTGGGTCTGAGAAGGACCATGTGTGGCTTGGCAACGAAGCCCGCCGAGGTAATCAATCGAGATGGAAACAGCCATGCGCTGTTCCTAACGAAAGCTTGCTGCCTGAGCAAGCCTGCTTTTGCCGAACTACGATAACAGACACTCAAGTGTCGCGGTGTGTGGGCACGGGCTTTCCTGGGCGGAAGTGTTCCTCATGTTCCAAAACAACGTTCAGGCCGAAGAAACCTGATTTGACTTCATCGAGCGAGGTTTTCAATGCCTGCATGAGGGACGTGGGGGCTGCTTCTGCTCTCAAGTTGATGATCAAATGCCCCCCCGTGGTCGGCTCATCGAGCTCCATGCCTAGCTCGGGAATGTAATCGCTGCGCACGAGGTTAATGCTCGCCAATTCACCTGCGATGCCATCGTCGGGGCTGAAGGTCATTTTGAAATGGGCAATCTCAGCGCCATCGCTTTGCAGGTGAGCTTGAACACGCGTGGCAAGTTGCTTGAGGAATAGGTTCGCGTCGAACTCATCATCTGCGTGGAGGGTCACAGTGGCATTGAGCCAGCCGAGCAGAGCTTCGCCTTCGGCATAAACTTCGTAATCCACAGCCATCGGATTTCTTCTGGCCTGCTCACCACTCATCAGGGTGCGGTAGAGTTCATCCATTCCCGTTTCGTGGCGTGGTGAAGCTGAGATCACTTGGGCGTGAGGAAACTCCCGGTTCAAAACACAACAGAGCTCCTGGCGTGCTACCTCGTCCAGCAAGTCACTTTTGCTGATGACAATGATGTCGGCTTCTTCGAGCTGCTTTTTGAAGATATAGGCCACTTTGCTCGAGAAACTGCCGCCTTCATCCAGCCCCAAAACACGCCGAGCACGCACCGGATCAACCAGCACAGCTAACGGCGCGATCGTGAAGGCATCGCCGTACATGCGACGCAAAGGGTAGGTGACAGTGGCCACGAGATCGGTGCAGCTGCCGACTGGCTCGGCGATGAAAACATCTGGTTTGGTAGCGTCATTGAGTCGTGCGGCTGCCTCGACAAGGGTATTGAATCGGCAACAAAAACAGCCACCTGCGATTTCCTCGGTTGCGAATCCTTGGCCCCGCAAAAGCTTCGTATCCACTAGACCTCCGGCTTGATCGTTGGTGATCAAACCGACACGCAGGCCCTGGTCGTTCAAATGCTTAGCCAAACGACCGACCGTGGTCGTTTTGCCGGCTCCGAGGAAGCCGCCGATCATGATGTAACGTGCCTTGGTGGATGACATGAGGCGCTTTGGATGGGGTTAGGGAGTAATGCAAGGAACAGTGCCTGCTCCTCTGTACAGGACTTCAATCTACGTTTTTACTCGTCGGGGAGATATCATGGGCCTAGAGTTTGACAATCGCCACGGCACTTCCCACGCTGGCGTTCAATTCTGTCCATGGTCGCTTGGCTCTTACGTTGTCTTTTCGCCGCGCTGTTGGTGCTGGGTCTAGCCCGGTTTCACCAGACTCGCTCTCAGCGCCCGTTGCGAATTGATGTCGCCCGACAAGAGGGTAGGCTCATTCTTGGCAATGGTACAGAACCTGCCACCATGGATCCATCCATAGCTACGGGCGTTCCTGAGCATCATGTCTTCGATGCGCTCTTTGAAGGTCTAACCGCAGGTACTCGTGAGAACCCTGATGCGGATGGTCCCGGTGTCGCAACTGATTGGCAGACGGATGATTTCACCACCTGGATCTTTCATCTTCGCAAAGATGCCCGTTGGAGCGATGGCAAGCCGCTGACGGCTCATGATTTCATCTGGTCATGGCAGCGAATTTTATCTCCAAAACTAGCTTCGGATTACGCGGAGATGCTGTACCCGCTCCGTGGTGCGCGTGCCTTCAATCTCGGGGAGAGTCAAGACTTCAGCAGTGTCGGGGTGAAAGCTTTAGATGATCACACGCTCAAGGTGGAATTGGATGGGCCTGCGCCTTACTTCACCTCAATGCTGCGTCATTACTCCTGGCACCCAGTGCCACGACATGTCATTGAACGTTTTGGCAGCATGACGGATCGTGATACGGCCTGGACACGGGCAGGGAATCTCGTCGGAAATGGTCCTTTTCGTCTTAAGGAATGGCGGTTCACTCATTCGATCACGGTCGAAAAAAACCCTCATTACTGGGATGCGAAACAGGTGCAGTTGAGAGAGATCGTTTTTTTGCCCATCGTGAGCGATGAAACTGAAGAAAGGGCATTCCGAGATGGTCAGCTGCACAAGACGGAATCTCTGCCACTAGCACAAGGGCCGATCTACCAGGAGAAACACCCTGAGTTTTATCATCAGCATGCATTGCTGAGCACTTATTTTTACCGCATCAATGTCACCAAACCTCCGCTCAATGACAAGCGGGTGCGCCGTGCCTTGGCCTTGTCTATCGATCGCGAAGGATTGATTCGCAACGTGCTGCGGGGAGGTCAAAAGCCAGCCACTGGCTTTACTCCTCCGGGAGCAGGACTGGGCTACACGCCGCCAGATAGGTTGCGCTTTGCTCCTGAAGAAGCGCGCCGCTGTCTGGCCGAAGCAGGTTATCCTGATGGCCAAGGTTTTCCGAGTGTTGAAATCCTCTTCAACACGCTGGAGGCGCATCGCACCATCGCGGAGGCAATTCAAGAAATGTGGAAAAAACACCTCGGCATCAAAGTTACCGTGACCAATCAAGATTGGGGAGTGTACCTGAACTCCCAGAAAAACCTGAGATTTGATGTCTGTCGATCGGGTTGGGTTGGCGATTACTTGGATCCATTCACCTTTCTCAGCATCTGGCAGACTGGCAATGGCAACAATCAAACTGGCTGGGGGCATGCACGTTATGATGAATTGATGCAGAGTTCATTGCGGGAACGAGATCCGCACAAGAGGCTGCAATTGCTCAAAGAAGCTGAAACGCTGCTTTTGGAAGATTTGCCCGTGCTTCCGATCTACTGGTATGTGCGCAGTCAGTTGATTCGACCCGAGTTGAAGGGCTTTAAACCATCGCTTCTTGAGCATTGCTGCTATAAAGCTTGGTATTTCGAGCCTTCAGGTTTCAGGCCCTAGATCTAGGCAGCGACAGCGGCACGGTATCTCGAAGCGCCTTGGCTTCTGTCAGAAAGCGTTGCAGCCCTTCGTCGTCTCCGGTTTCGACCAAGTGGGTCAGTTCGGCGAGCGTTCGACTCGCCTCGTGCAGCAGCGTCGTCAGGGCAGCCCGATTGCCCGCAGCGATGCCTGTCCATAAGGAAGGATCTCCCGCAGCGACTCTGGTCGTATCGCGGAACCCTCCTGCCACGCAGGCCACTGCACTTGGATCGGAACGTAGTGCAGCCAGGGTGGTGACCGTGGCCATCATGTGAGGCAAATGCGAAATGCGGGCGACCTTCTCATCATGCTCTTCAGGTGAAAACTCCAGCAAACGGCAGCCGAGAGTCGTCCAGAAATCGCGCAGTCTTTGCAAGTAAGATGCTTGGGTCTGCGCGGTCGGTGTTAATAGACAGGCAGCGTTTTGAAACAAATCCGCTCGGGCTGCCTGAATGCCGGTCTTTTCAGATCCTGCCATCGGATGGCTACCCACAAAGCGTGAACCCAAGATCGGAGTCAGTCTATTCACGACGCTAGCTTTGACGCTGCCAACATCGGTCACGAGGCAGTCAGCCTCCAGCGTCACTTGCGCTATCTGTCGGGCTAGATCAGGCATCGTCTCCACTGGCGTGCAGAGAATGATCAGCGAGGCACCCGCGGCAGCCGCCATGGGGTCGGTGAAAAACTCAGCCTCGATACCTCGCGCTTTGATGCTTTCCCTGGCTTGCTCTCGTCGTGCCCAGAAGCGCAGTTTCACCTCAGGCATTCGATCCTGCAATGCGAGCGCGAGCGATCCGCCCAGAAGCCCTGGACCATAAATGGAGAGAAGACGTTCGCTCATCGCAGAAGGAGAGAAGGGACGCGAGGCTTAGCGGATGCATCATGAAGATGCAACTGCGCCTTATGAATTGTGCGACCTTCAAGGTTCATCGCATGCGTAACGCTAGGTAGCTGCGCAAAGCGGCAGCGTGAGACTCATCCGTAGGCAGCCTCAAACAATCGACTTGGTGTTTGCGAAAGCCTTCCTTGAGCTGGTCTTCGAATGCTTGCCTAACCTCTAGGTAGCGTTGACGAACAGTTGCAGGATCAAGGAGCAGAAAGTCGTCTTCGATTTCCAAGTTTTCGAATCGCGCCCACTGGCCAAAGGGGAACTCTAACTCGTCACGATCCCAGAGCTGCATGGCAATGATCTCATGACCTTGTTTTCGAAGGACGCCAATGGCCTTGAGGATGGCCACGGGGTCATCAAAAAAGTCGCTGATGAGAATGACCAAGCCACGCCGCTTGAGGCGCTGAGCCAAAGATTCTAGCACCGGCGCCAGCGCAGTCTCCTGGCCAGGCTTGGTCGCGATCATGGTCTCCAGCAAATGGTGCAGATGCGTGATGCGGGTGCGATTGGGGATGAATGCACGCACCTGGCTATCAAAGGTGATCAGCCCTACGGCATCCTGTTGACTCATCAGCAGGTAGGCGAGTGCAGCTGATAGCTTGCGGGCGTAATCAAACTTCCAAATGCCCTGTTGCCCTCGATAATCCATGCTGCCGCTGGCATCCAAAACGATCGTCGCACGAAGGTTGGTCTCCTCATCGTATTCGCGAATGTAAAAGCGGTCTGCACGGCCAAAGATTTTCCAATCGAGTCGGCGGATATCATCACCCTGCACATAAGGGCGATGCTGGCGGAACTCGACGCTAAACCCTTTGTGCGGTGATGCATGCTGGCCCGTGGTGAAGCCTTCGACCACGGTCCTAGCAAACAGCTGCAAGTTTTGCAGACTGGTGATGTCTTCGGCTTCGAGAATGTTGCTAAGCTGAGCCATTCGTGCGCTTGGTTATGCGAGACAGGATGGGATCAGTTCAAAGAGCTGCCGGGCTCTGCTTTTTGACTTTTTGAATCAGCTCTTGGATGATCATATCCACACTGATTCCTTCCGCCTCAGCGTGGAAGGTCGGAACCAAACGATGCCGTAAAGCAGGCAAGGCCAGAGCTTCGATGTCATCGATCGTCACATGCGTGCGGCCTTGGAGTAGAGCGCGAACTTTTCCAGCTAAAACCAGCATCTGGCTGGCTCGTGGCCCAGCGCCCCAGCCGAGCATCTCCTTTACGTATGGCAGAGCGTCTGGCTCGGTTGGCCGTGTGGCACGAACGAGATCGAGTACAAAATCAGTGACATGGTCTGGCACGGGCACTTTGCGTGCCAGTTGCTGAGCCGCCTGCAATTCCTCTGCGGTGATGACGGCCTCGATCTCTTCCTGCATGCCGCCAGTGGTGCGGGCCACGATTTCGCGTTCTTGATCCCGGTTCGGGTAATCCACTTTGATCAGAAACAGGAACCGGTCTTTTTGTGCCTCTGGCAGCGGGTAGGTGCCTTCTTGCTCGATCGGGTTCTGGGTGGCTAGGACAAAAAAAGGTTTGGGCAATTCAAAGGTCTCTTGGCCGACAGTGACATGCTTTTCTTGCATGGCTTCCAGTAGCGCCGCTTGAGTCTTCGGCGGAGTTCGGTTGATTTCATCAGCCAGAATGATCTGGGAAAAAATCGGCCCGCGCAGAAACACGAGTTTTCTCCGGCCCGTTTCAGCATCTTCTTGAATGATTTCCGTGCCGGTAATGTCAGCCGGCATCAAATCTGGCGTAAATTGCACCCGCCGAAAACTCAGGTGCATGGCATCGGCCAAGGATTTCACGAGCAGCGTTTTGGCCAATCCCGGTACACCTTCCAAGAGACTGTGGCCACCTGCACAGATCGCGATGAAGACCTGTTCAATCACCTCTTCCTGACCGACAATGCGCTTGCTCAGCGCGTTTTTGAGTTTGTGAAAACCATTCAAGAGAGCGGCAGCGGCGGCAGTATCAGACATGGGAGGAGAAGTGGGGAGAGGCAAAACAAGCGCAGAAAGCGGCTTCAATCACGGGCAGTCAAGCAGGGTTCTTTCCAGACTTCCACGCCCTTTTCAGCCTTAGCCATTTCACTGGACGATGTCGTTCGTATGAATTTGAGGCCAGATGCCCCTTGCTCGAAGGGACTGGCTCGGTGACTTTTCAGCCCAACCTATCTTTTTTCTTTTCCCATGCCTCTCCATCTCGGTGTCAACATCGACCACATAGCCACTCTACGCCAGGCTCGCTACCGAACGATGCTTGGCGCGCACAATGTGGAGCCTTCCATTCTTCAGGCCGCACAAGAGGTAGAGGCCGCTGGTGCGCATTCCATCACCATTCACCTCCGGGGCGACCGCCGCCATATCGTCGATGACGATGTCTTCCTGCTCCGTCGTGAGATCAGAACGCTGCTTAATCTGGAAATGGGCAACACGGCTGAGATCCTAGAGATTGCTCTCCGTGTTCGCCCTGACTTCGTCTGCATGGTGCCAGAGAACCGTGAGGAAGTCACCACCGAAGGCGGGCTCAATGTCGCCGGTCAAAAAGAGGCCCTGAAGGCCAGCGTTTCGGCGCTGGAGACCAACGGCACGCGGGTCAGCATGTTCATTGACCCTGATTTGGAGCAAGTCCAAGCCTCCAAGGAGGTCGGCGCAAGCATGATCGAACTGCACACGGGCACCTTTGCCAATGAACAGGGAGACCAACGCCAAGTCGAAGCTCTGAGATTGCGGGAGGCTGCTGAGCTCGCCCATCGCCTCGGTTTGCAGGTCAATGCCGGGCACGGTCTGACCACGAAGAACCTACCGGATCTCTTCATCGTGCCTCATTTGGCAGAACTGAACATCGGCCATAGCATCGTAGCACGTTCGGTCTTCGTCGGGCTGCGCCGTGCGGTGCAGGAGATGCTCGCTGCCATGAAGTCTTACCCCCAGGTGTGATGTCCCCCCTAGGACTTGGCATTGATCTTGTGGAAGTGAGCCGCATCCGCAGGCTGCTGGATCGCCATGGAGATCGATTCAAGGAGCGTACCTTCACGCAGGCTGAGATCACTTACTGCGACGCCTGCGCCGAACCAGCCATCCATTACGCGGCACGATTTGCGGCCAAAGAAGCAGCGGCCAAGGCCATCGGCACGGGGCTCTGGGCACAAGGAGTCGATTGGCAGCAGATCGAAGTGGTGCGCGAGGCCTCGGGCAAGCCCACGTTGCAGCTTCATGGTGTGGCTCGTACTCATGCCGAAGCACTCGGTTCCAGCAGCAGCTTGCTTTCGCTGACTCACACGCAAGAGCTCGCGATGGCGCAGGTCATCCTCATCTGAGAATAACTCAGCTCACTGCATGGGCGCGCAGATCCTCAAGCGAAACAAACTCCAACGCATGCACATGCGTCGCCTCCAAAATCACGGGCGGGGCTAGGCCTACCTCCAGGGCCTCGGCCCAGCGACTGACACACAGGCACCAGCGATCTCCAGGCTCTAGGCCAGGGAAGTCATACTGCGGCATCGGTGTGGTCAGGTCATTGCCGCGTGAGCGGGAAAATATCAAAAACTCCTCGGTCATCACAGCACAGACGGTATGCAGCCCGGTATCATCCGGCCCAGTTCGGCAGTAACCATCGCGATAAAAGCCAGTCATGGGATCATTGCAGCAGCCTTTGAGAGGAGTTCCGAGCACGTTGGAGGGCATGATTGCCCTGAAGGCAGCCAGCCTGCGTTTGCAAGTTCGGCGGCAAAAACCTTGATCGTCGCTGCCATCCACATGATGAGATCGACTCCTGACCATGCCCGAGAGCTCTACCCTCGAACTATCATCGCCTGCCAAGATCAATCTCTGGCTGCGCATTCTCGGCAAACGTGCCGATGGTTTTCATGAAGTCGAAACTCGCCTGGTGAAGGTAGCTGTGGCTGACACCGTATGTGTTAGTTTGGAAGACCGTCCCGGCATCGAACTGACCTGCAATGTCCCTGGCATCCCGACAGACGATGGCAATCTTGCCGTGAAAGCGATTCGTTCCTTGGAGGCAAGGTTAGGTCGCCAGCACGGCTGGAGCCTTCATTTAGAAAAGCGCATCCCACACGGAGCTGGGCTTGGCGGGGGCAGCAGCAATGCTGCCGCAGCGCTCCGAGCTGCGCATCACTTGCTCGGCCAGCCTTTGACGGCAAGCGAGCTCATGGACATTGCCGCAGGCATCGGCTCAGACGTGCCTTGTTTCCTGCTGGACTCTACGGCTGCGGATGGGATGGGCAGGGGAGAGCAGGTGCGGCCAGCGGATTTTGCCTGGCAGTTGCCCTTGGTTTTGATCAAGCCTCCCTTTCCGATTCCTACCCCCTGGGCCTATCAGCGCTGGGCAAGTTCGCAGGAGCTGCCTGATGTGCTTTATGCGCCTCAGGTCTGTCCCTGGGGCGAGATGGTGAATCACCTGGAGCGTCCTGTTTTTGAAAAGTATCGCCTCCTGCCCGCACTGAAGTCTTGGCTGCTTGAGCAGGCCGGGGTTCGCGCTGCGCTCATGTCCGGTTCAGGTTCCACGATGTTTGCGATCACGGGCAGCGATGAGGAGGCCCAGACTTTGGCCGAAAGGGCACGCGCCTACTGCGGTGACACGGCCTGGGTCTGTGCGACCCGCACGCTGGGCTGATTTTTTGACCCGCACCTTCGATGCCTGTCATACAGGCCCACAGCTGCGGTCACTGAGGGGAAACGATGAATGGAGCGCGAAACCGCCGATCAACTCGAAACCCTGCACCCAGACGCCTTCGGCTGGGCGCTACACTGCTGCAGTGGCGACCTCAGCCGTGCGGAGGATGTGTTGCAAAATGCCTACCTCAAGGCCGCTTCGGGGCAGGTGCAGTTTTCGGGCGCCTCCTCCTTCAAGACCTGGTGGTTCGGCGTCATTCGCCTGACCGCTCTGGAAGAATTTCGCAAGCAGCGCTACCGCGACTCTCTCCTGGCCAAGCTCTGGTCGCGCTGGACGGGAGACTCGACCGACCCCAGCCCGAACCCTGCGCATCGAGTGGAGCTGGACGAACGGAGTGCAGCTCTCCAGCGCGCTCTTTCCCGGCTTCCCAATCGCCAAGCCGAAGTGCTGCACCTTGTTTTTTACCAAGATCTCCATCTCCGCGAAGCCGCCATTGTCATGAAAGTCAGCCTCGGTTCCGCACGCCAGCATTACGAGCGTGGCAAAGCCAAGCTGCGCAGTCTGCTCACCCCATCTCTGGAAAATCCTCATGAAACCTGACTCCGACTTGCACGATCACTTTGCTCAGCTTCGCCGCGCGGATCATGCCGCCGCGCCAGCCTGGAATCCCCGCTGGACGCAGTCCGCCACGCTAGCGCCGCGCGAGCGTTTGAGCCAGCTCCCTGTGTGGCGTTGGGCGGTCGGGGCCATGGCTGCCGTGGCTCTCACCGGGTCCGCCCTGTGGCTCCACCGTCCTGTCAGCCAAGCCAGCCCCGATCTCGCTCAGGCCCTGCCGGAATTCTTCAACTCCAGCGCTAGCGAACCTTTGTTTGCCGATCTCGGACTCACGGACACCCAACCCAGCGATGCACTGCTTCCTCTTCACCTCACCATAGCCCTGCCATGAAACCTATCTTTTTCACCATCATCCTGAGCAGCATGTTCGCCCACGCAGGGCCAGACGGCTGGCTACAAAGCGGACTGGTGACGCCCGACACCCTTCGCTCCCTCAAGCCTGAACTCGGACTCTCGGCCGAGCAGGAAGAAAAGATGCAGGCCATTGTTACCGAGGCCGTGGCCGAAGGTAGCCCGCTGGAAAAAACCGTGCGTGAACGGCAAAAAGCCTTCCATACCTTACTGCGCTCGCCCCAGACCACCGCCGAGCAGGCAAGTGCCGCCCTCGCGCAACTGCTGGACGCTGAGGCACCGGTGAAGCAACTGCAACTCCGCACCCTCATCCGTCTGCGTGACCTGCTGAGCCCCGAGCAACAAGAATTGGCCATCAAGCTCGCTCCCACCCGTGGCGTCCGCTCACAAGAATTGGCTGGGCGCGTGCGGGCGAAGGCTGAAAAGCTGCGTGCTGAGATCGAAGCACTAGGCATCTCCCCCACCCGGGCACTGGCTGCCCGAGGCGCAGAAATCGAGTCCCTGATCCGCGCGGGGCAGTGGCAATCTGCCGATGAAGCTCTGCTGCAGCTCGTCAAAGACACCCAGATTGAAGCGGAGGTTGCGATTCCTTCCCCAAATTTCCAAAACCAACCCACTGGTGACACTGACCTGGACGCACTGAAAGCGCGCTACGAAAAGGTCGAAACTCTGGCTCAGCAGTTGGTCTCCGTGCCGTTGATCCGTCAATTCCTGCAAGCCAAACGCGCCTTTGAAGAAGCCAAACAAGCTCAAGATGCCGAAACCCTCGGCCGCATCCTGACCTGGGCTGAACAACAGTTGGAGCAGCCTTGAGCGGCTTTGGTCGATGGGGCAGGGACATCTTCTCAGCACGAAAAGGAAGTGACGGCGGGCGGAGGAGAGCTCTATGATTGGGATATGGAAACCTACCTCCCCTGGACTGCACCGGTGCTGACCACGCTGTGGGCGCTGATTTGCCTGCGCATTTACACCATGATTTCGATCGAGAACGCAGGTCAGCGGCGCTTGATCGCGATGGGGGGAGCGGTGGGAGCCGCGCTGATTTACATCTTGGCTTCGAATGTGGTGATGCTGCTTCAGACGCCCGCAGAGGAGGTGCCAGCCCAAGAGAACGGGCGCGTGAAGGTGCAAATGAAGGGCTAGCCTCCACCGGGTGGCCTTGCACACGCTGCTTGCCAGATGCCAATCGCAGCCTACATAGGCGCGCCTTTTCCCAGCTCCTGCATGACCCCAGCCGCGCCCGCCCCAGCTCCTAGCAAGCGTCGAGTTTTCGCGTCCCGGCTGTTCAGCACCTTGCTGCTCTGGGCGGTGATCGCCACGGCAGTTCAGTGGAAAAGCCACTGGGTACTGGTGTTGTTGACGGGTTTCTTCGGCGTGGCAGGTGCTTTTGAGTACTATCGCCTGCTACGATTGGACGATCAAGCCCGTGGATTTAACCTGCTCGGGCTGTGCATTTGCTTGGGCTATTGGGTGACGATGACCTGGTGGGTGATGCGAGAAAAGAGCGCGCCACCGATGTGGCTGGACCTAGCGGCGCTGACCGCCAGTGTGCATGGCGCTTTCTTACTCTGCTATCGGCATCAGCTGGAAGGCATCGTGACCTTGCAGCGTATTTTTCACACGGTGTTCGGGGTGGTTTACACGGTGATTTTCTTCGGCTTCATCGTGCGGTTGATGTATTTCAAACCAGACGGTTCGGGCATGACTGGACTCTTCCTGGTGCTTTTCCTGATCGTGGTGACGAAATTTAGCGATATGGGGGCGTATGCCGTAGGGGTGGTTTTTGGCAAACACAAGATGATCCCCCACATCAGCCCAGCGAAGTCCTGGGAAGGACTCGTGGGGGCCTTTCTCGGTTCCTTTCTGGCCGCAGTCGGCATGATCTGGCTGGCAGGAGAGCGTGTCGCACCCGTGACCTGGATCCATGGGGTCATCCTAGCCCCCCTGCTGTGTGCTACTGCGGTTTCGGGGGATCTGGCGGAGTCGGTGCTGAAGCGCTGTGTCTCGATCAAAGACAGTGGGCACAAGTTCCCCGGCATCGGCGGCATTTTGGATCTGACAGACAGTCTTCTTTTCACGGCACCCGTGTTCTACTTTTACCTGGAGGCAGTGACGGCCTGACTCCGGCGAATGCTTGGCGGTTTTCATCGTTGATCTTTCATTTTTCATCCTTTTCCGAATGCCTTCCGCTCCACGCAAAGTTCTCCTTCTTGGTTCCACCGGTTCGATCGGCACCAGCGCGCTGAAAGTGGCCCAAGACATTCCTGAGCGGATGCAGATTGTCGGACTTGCCGCGCAGCGAAGTGTCGAGGCCCTCGTTCAGCAGGTGATGGAAACCGGTGTCACTCAGGTGGCGCTGACGGATGAGGTGGCGGCCGCCCAGGCGCGCGCATTGCTGCCTGACCACGTCACGGTCTATGCCGGAACGCATGGGTTGGTGGACTTGGTTCAGGCCAGTGACGCCGACATGGTGCTGGTGGCCATCGTCGGGGTGGCAGGTCTCGCGCCTGCCCTTGCCGCGATCGAGGCAGGCAAACATCTTGCTGTGGCAAGCAAAGAGATCCTCGTCATGGCTGGCGAGGCCGTGATGGAAGCCGCTCGACGCAAGGCGGTGGACATCTTGCCGGTGGATAGCGAACACAACGCGATCTTCCAATGCCTGGAGGGCCACAAGGGCTGCGAAGTGAGCCGCATCTTGCTCACCGCGAGCGGTGGCCCTTTTCGCCAGTGGCCTGCGGATCAATTGTCCACCGTGACCGTGGCGCAGGCCCTGAAGCATCCGACGTGGAGCATGGGCAAAAAGATCACCATCGACAGTGCGACACTGTTCAACAAAGGCCTGGAGATGATCGAAGCACGCTGGCTTTTCAATGTGCCCATGAGTCGGATCGAAGTCGTGGTGCATCCGCAGAGCATCGTGCACAGCATGGTGGAGTTCGCCGACAACAGCGTCATTGCTCAGCTCAGCCACAGCGACATGTGCTTTCCCATCCAGTATGCGGTGACCTGGCCTGAGCGGGTGCCCAATCATCTCAAACCCCTGAATTTCGCCCAACTCGCTAGCCTGACCTTTGAAGCACCCAGGACGCAGGATTTTCCTGCGCTCGATCTCGCGCGCCATGCCGGGGAAGTCGGCGGCACGTTACCCGCCGTCTTGAATGCCGCGAATGAGGTGGCCGTTCAGGCCTTTCTCGAAGAGCGCAGTTCCTTCCCCGCAATCTGGCAAACCGTTTCCCGAGTCATGGAAAAGCACTCGGTGGTCCAGCATCCGAGCCTGGATGAACTCATTGACGCCGATGCCTGGGCACGTGCGGCAGCAGCGGACTGCCTCGCCTAATTTGGGGTTCAGCACGTTGATGAACCCGTCCTCTTCTTTCTTGCCCACGGAGCGCCCCGCGCTGGTCCTGGCTCCGATGCAGGACGTGACGGATCTGCCGTTCATGCGGCTGATGGCCCGTTATGGCGGACCGGATCTTTTCGTCACGGAATACTTCCGCGTCACGCCCAGTTCACAGCTTGATCCGGTCACGCTGCGGTCGATTACGGAAAACGACACGGGCAAACCCGTGCTAGCGCAGATGATTGGGCAGGACATTCCAGCGCTCGTACGCACGGCTAAGGAATTGGAGCGCTACCCCGTCGCGGGCATCGACCTGAACTTGGGCTGCCCAGCACCTGTGGTTTGTCGAAAAGATGCCGGCGGTGGTTTGCTGCGCGATCCCGCTAGGGTCGATTCGATTTTGCAGGCTTTGCGAGACGCTATCCAGGGCAGGTTCACGGTGAAATGCCGCGTCGGTTTTGCGGACAAAGGTGAATTTCCTCGGCTGCTGGAGGTGTTCCAAAAGCACGCCATCCAGATGCTGACGATCCACGGACGAACCGTGAGAGATGCCTACAAAACACCCGTGCATCCCGAGTGCGTCGCTCAAGCCGTGGCGGCCATGCCTTGCCCCGTCATCGCCAATGGCAACGTGGTCGATGTGGCGACTGGGGACTCCTACCTCAGCAAGACTTCGGCGGCGGGGCTGATGATTGGCCGCGGTGCGATCCGGCATCCGTGGATCTTTGATCAACTGCGCGCACAATGGTCCGGGCAATCCATGTCCCCACCGACGCGTCGAGACTTGCTCGAATACATCCGACTGCTCTACGAGCATACCGCTGCCTTTCAGGCCCTGCACCACGCTACCCCCTCACGAGTGAAGCAGGTGCAAAAAATGAAGCGCTACATGGCTTTCATCTCAAACGGTATCGACGAAGGCGTCTTTGAGCATCGCATCCGACGAGCCACTGCCGAGGAAGAGTTCTTCGCCATTTGCCAGGAACACCTGGATCGTAACGACGAGCTACCAGTGCGCCCCCCCGCTGATTCGCATGTGTTCTGCGGTTTTGATGCGCTGTAGGCGTGGGTCCCAGACCCTCATGGCTGCCTCCAGCAACCGCGAATGGGCAAAGACACCCCTACTTAGCACTCACTTGCATCCACTTCGTCACCTCCATGCCTGAGGCCAACTCTCGAACGCGAACCTGCCAGGTGCCTGGGTCTTCATTGGTGGCTAGGTCTAAGCTGAGTTCCAAACGTCCTTTTTCCATGGCATACCAGCCGCTGCCTTCCGCACGGACTCCGTTGGCGTCTTGGATCTCCACTTCCAGCGGAACATGCCCCGGAGCAGGGGTTTCATCGGTCAACGTCAGCATGGCGGTTATCTTGGCGATATTCCCACACGTGGCCGTCGCTGGAAGATCGACCGCGAGCTGAAGCAGTGGCTTGGGCAGGATCATCCACAATCGACCTTCACCGGGTCCAAGTTCCAAGGGCAGCGTTAGGGTACCTTCCTCATTCCTGCGGGGTAAAACCAAGCTATGCCGTGTCAGGTCATAAAGATTGGCGTTCTCGAGATTGATTTGGAGCAAGCCAGTGGTGGGCAATCCATTTTCCAAGACGAGGCCGTGATGCCCGACATAACTGCCAGCTTCGCGTCGGTCATTGATGGCGAAAAGGTAAGTCGCCTCGCCGCTAGGACGTGATTGCAAGATGATCTCGGCTTGATCGATCTCGAAAGTAGGCTTCCAGCCCAAGGCCTTCATTTTTTCAGGCAGCTGCGCCGCGAGCGCTAGAACCGCCGCTTTGTCTTCAGCCGCTCGCTTCACGCGCTTGAAGCTTGGCAAAATCACATCCGCTTTCAGGGCAGGGCAGAGAAACTCATCTGCGATGATTTTGCCCCCATGCTTTTGCCATTCTGCGATGCGTTTCACCATGCCTTGGGTCAAGACATCGCACTCAGGCATGATGAGGATTTTGCGGCCTTTCAGAGCACCTTTGGCCACGGCTTCCTCAAAAACAACATCCAGCTGCACATGGGCATGCTGCAGGGCCTGCCAGAGGTCCGAGGACCACCCGAGGTTGCTGCCATAGCCTCCACGGCGTGCGAACATTTGTGAGGTAAAGCTTTCCAGCATTGCGACCTCGCGCCGCTCCCCTGGCACTTTCATCAACGTCGGTCCTAGTGGCACGGCCACTTCACGAATGAGATCGCGGAGAACTGGTGCCGTGTGAGGGTTCGTGAAACGGTAAGCACTGGATGATTCTGGGCATTCCACTAAAGACTGCCAACCGTGATACATGATGCCTTGAACGGGGCGTGACAGTTTCGTCCAAAATGCCTCACGCAGATGCATGGGGGCGAGGGTGATGTAGGCGGCTTCCGGATCGTGGTCTTCCCAGGCCACCGGATTCGGGAGAGGCGGAGATTGTGTCGGAGCTGTCTGGGATCGATACCAGATGAGCTGGGTCATCTTCATGATGGATTGACGGCGACCATTGACCTCACTCATGGCCAAAAGCTGATCCGTGGCGAGGCCGATGCGTTGGGGATCAGGATAGGTGTAAGTCCAGTGGGACAGGACATCGACCCCACCACCTGCACCACCGATGCTGGGCTGACGCACCGCCGGATCAAAGAAAGTCCAGAAGTCCCGACGACCATGGCTTTTCAGCCCTTTGTGCAGAGCATAATGCAGGCCGTTCCAGCCATCGCCAACGGTCCAGAACCAGCGGTAGTAGTTCAGGATCGGATGGGTGTCTGGGATGACTCGATCCGCAGGAAAGTCGGGAAGCGCTGAATACGAAACACCCCACTTGTGCTTCACTTCAGCAGGGATGTCTGTGCCAAATAGCTTTCGATAATTCGCTACGTCCACCGCATTGAAGGACGGTGCGTTGTGGTCTCGAACCTCAGTATTGACCAAGGCCGCTGCAAAAGCAGGATAATCGCCATAAGCCTTGGCCAAACTTTGACCGACGCTTTGAAAGTATGGCGCAAACTCAGGCAGGCTCGCGCAGAGGTCCTGGCGCTCATACGGCTTGCCAGAACGATCGACACGCAGATGTGCTGGATTAGACCGAAGCACATCGCCAGGGGAAACATTAGCGATGACGCCCAAGCCGTTTCTCAAGGCTTCATCCAGCATCTGACGATGACCCAGAATCGTGGCATCATCCCCAGGTGGTCGTTCTTTTTTCTCACGCCAAAGGTCAGCTGCGCCCTGGTCTCCCATGCCGATGAAATGAGTGAAGCCGATGTCTTTCAAGCGCTGCATCTCATCGCCTCCGGCTCCCCACATGACGATGGGTAACTGGGGCGGATGACGAGGAACAATCTCAACGTCCATGGAGCGCTTCTGCACTGTTGCAGAGCTTTTCAGAGTTGCTTTCCATCGATACTTGCCCGGCTTGAGTTCCGTGTTGGGCGCTACCTTCACGACATGTGTCTCACCAGCTTTTAGATCCGGAAGGGGAAAGGCTTGTTGAGTCCGATCCAAGCTGACTTCCAAACTAGCGCCTTCCAGGCGAGTATGGCTGAGATTCGTGCAATGGATCTCAATCGGCTTCACTCTTTCTTCCATGCGTCGCCAGACCTTCCGTGAGCTAAAGAACTCCAGCTTTACAGGTTCGAAGAACAAGGCTCGATCACTGATACGCACCTCATCCATCCAACCCGGAAAGCCACCGTAGTGACTGCCCAAACGATCCCCGAGGCTCAATGGGCGCTTGCCGGGCGCGATGGCGTGGTAACCTTTCAAGGAAACGCTGCCAATAGGCTGGCCTTGGTGGTAAAAATGGCCGGTTCCCTGACCGTCATAAACAAAAGCAACGTGCTGCCATTCTGAAGAAAGTCGGATAGACTCAGACTCCAGCACTTTGGATTCGTGACCAAAGCCTAGAGTCACGATCAAACGCCGGGTGCCGGTCGAACTGGCCTCGCTGATTTGCCAAGCATAGTCGGTATGATCGACATACTTTTTGTCGAGGAGATAGACCCGTGTTTGGGCATTCCAGTCGGGCTTGGGCTTGATCCACATCTCCAGCGTCAGCGCGCCTTTGGGGGAAAGCTTGGCCTCGGGGGATGAAAGAACTGCATGCCGCTGATCCTGGACGGGATAGCCAGGGAAAGATTCCACGCAGCCACCGAACTTGCCCGACGGGCGGATCTTGGCACCTACCAAGGAAAGGCCATTGGCGGCACGAGAGTGATCCTTTAGAGGTTCATCGCCATCAAACTTCCAGTAACCCAGGACATGGCTGCCCTGGGCATCTTCATTTTCATAACCTGTTTGCCATGTTTCCTGAAGCGTCTGTGCCTCTGCAAAACTGATCAACAGGCAACCCGCGACGATCCAGCGATGACATTTCATGGGAGGGTAGTTTCTGAGATGCAGGGCGTTTTGAGCGTCACGCACTGCCTTGATTAGACGTGACATCTTGGTCATGAAGGAAACATTCCCGAGTAAAGTTTTTTGAAGTGTTGCCGCATGAATCTAACCTGAACCGAATGACTTCGAAACGTCACCAAGAGCTACTTCTTTCCGCGCTGCCCATGGGGTGGCTTCTGACGTTTTTCGTCATTCCCTGCGTCGTGGTGCTGACCTATGCTTTTCGTAGCAGTGATTTGCAAGGTGGCTTGGGTAGTGCGTGGACCTTAGAAACGCTTCATCGCTTGGCTGATCCGACTTATCTGCCGATTGTTTGGCGCACGCTTTCGATGAGCGCGCTCTGCACTCTGTTTTGCGTAGGGCTGGCGATTCCGATCGCCTTGCAGATGGTGCGCTGTTCAGCGCCTTGGCGCGGTCTTTTGCTGATGATGGTGCTTTTGCCTTTCTTGACGAATTTACTGATCCGTATGTTCGCGTGGAAAAGCCTGCTGCACACCGAAGGTCTAGCGAAGCAGGTTTTGGTCTTTTTGCAGCTCGCCACGGAAGACTCCCAGCTGCTGAATCACTCAGGCACGGTTCTGCTGGTGATGACTTACACGCAGTTGCCTCTGGCCATCCTGCCAGTCTACGCTGCGGCGGAAAAGTTTGATCTACAGCTGCTGGAAGCGGCGAGGGATCTCGGAGCCTCGTCTTGGCAGGCGGCACGAAGGATCTTTCTGCCCGGCATCCGTGATGGGATTCTTTCTGCCTCCTCGATGACTTTTGTTTGTTCTCTAGGTCAATACGTGGTGCCTCAATTCGTCGGAGGTGCTGGCGATGAGATGATCGGCAACAAGATCGTACAAAGGGCTTTCTCGGATCGAAACCTGCCGCTGGCCTGTGCGATGGCAGGTGGTCTGCTGCTGGCGATCTTACTCAGCCTGATCCTGCTCCGAGCCATCGCCAAGTTACGGCGACATTGGCTGGAGCGGCAGGCCTGAGCAAGGTCACAGCTTGCCGCTGAAGGGGCGCGGCACACGGGCAAGCACCGGAATTGGGTCATCTCCCTGTGTGGCAGACTCAAATAGCGCCAGATCCTGAGCAAAGCTGGGGTAGCTGGTGTTGATGCATTCGCTGCCTTCGATGATCGTTTCGCCTTCGGCAAACAGACCCGCGATGGCAAAGGCCATGGCGATGCGGTGATCGTGATAGGTCGAAATCGTCGCGCCCGTCAGCTTAGCCCCACCTGTGATTTCCATGCCGTCATCGAACTCAGTGACCGTGACTCCGATGCGGCGCAGATTCTCTGCCACGGCCGCGATCCGGTCTGTCTCTTTCACACGCAATTCACGAGCGTCTTTGATGAGCGTTTTGCCACGAGCCAGTGCTGCCGCCACGGCCAGGATCGGCAGCTCATCAATGACGTTCGGAATCTCCGCTCCGCCAATGACGGTGGCATTCAGTTCACCGCCACGAACGATGACATCGCCGAGGGGTTCGCCATCGCTGTGGGTCTCCTTGCTGGTGATTTGCGCGCCCATGCGCATGAGCACCTTGATGATGCCTGTGCGGGTAGGATTTAAGCCGACGTTTTTCAGCGTAATCTGGTGTCCTGGGCTGGCCGCAGCGGCCACCATCCAGAACGCAGCGCTAGAAATGTCTCCCGGCACCGTGATGTCCGTGGCGCGTGGGGTTTGCCCTCCATAGACGGAAATCGCATCTCCCTCACGCAGCCAGTTCACTCCGAAGTGGCTCATGATGCGCTCGGTGTGGTTGCGAGTGGCCACCGGTTCGTTCACCGTCGTTTGACCAGGAGCAAACATGCCCGCCAGAAGCACCGCACTTTTCACCTGAGCGCTCGCCATCGGCAGGGTGTAGGTGATGGCTTGCAGGCTGCCACCCGTCACCTTCAGAGGTGCGCAGACTTTTTCGCCCTGGCCTTCGACCTTGGCTCCCATGAGCCTGAGAGGATCAGCCACGCGTTTCATCGGACGCTTCGACAAAGAGGCATCGCCGCCCATCTCAGCAGTGAAATCTTGCCCAGCCAGGATGCCTGAAAGAAGGCGGATCGTGGTGCCTGAGTTGCCACAGTCGATGGGACCTACGGGTGCTTTTAGCTTTGGACCGTGACCGGTGATGGCCAGCTTCACCAGGCCCACGCCTTCCAGCTCCTCCAGCGGTTCCACCTCGGCACCCATGGCCTGCATGGCCTTCACCGTGCACAGGCAGTCTTCGCTAGGCAGGAAGCCTGAAATCACCGTCCTGCCATCAGCCATGCCTGCAAACATCGCGGCGCGGTGACTGATGCTTTTGTCTCCGGGCACGGAGATTTCAGCGGGGAAGGACTTGAACTTGCGGACTTTCAGAGTGGCCATGGTGGGAGAGAAGCCTGTCACATGGCCCGGGATGTCAGACATTTCAACCAAAGCCCGCTTCTCTGCCAGGAAGAGCGCCGAGGCTGCGTTGTTCTGGGCTCATGAAAAGTGTCGTTTTTCTCTGCTTTGCCTTCTTTACACTCTCGCTGACTGCCGAGCAGGTCGGCCCCTGGAACCTGGACGAACTGAAAAGCCAAGTGCCGACGATGAAGTGGCTGCGTCAGGATCAGCCCGTGCATTCACTGCTTTATGAAGGAGAAAAGTATCAAGGCCACACGACCGAAGTCTTTGCCTTCTATGCCTCCCCTCGCACCCTGGGCGTGGCGAGGGAAGGGGAGACCTTTCCTGCCGTGGTCTGCATCCATGGCGGAGGAGGAACGGCCTTCGCCGAATGGGTGCATCTGTGGGCAAAGCGCGGTTATGCGGCCATCGCCATGGATTTGAATGGTTCCCGTCCACCTGATCCCGTGGTGGATGAGAAAGGACTCGTCAGGGGCAATGCGCATGCCGAGGCAACTCGGACGCGAATCCCCAAGGGCGGCCCCCCTCATGGTCATGCAGAGAAGTTCAATAGCATCGGTGGTGATGTCAGCGACGATTGGCCCTTTCATGCGGCTGCCAGTGTGATCCGTGCGCACACGCTGTTGCGCAGCTTGGCTGAAGTGCAGGCCGAGCGAACCGCGGTCACTGGCATCAGCTGGGGCGGCTACACGACCTGCCTCGTGGCTTCGCTAGACGACCGCTTCACAGCGGCGGTGCCGGTCTATGGCTGCGGTTTTCTGCATGAAGGTGAATCGGTGCAAAAGCGCAGCATCGACCTTCTTGGCGAGCGACGCATGGACTGGGTGCGCGCCTACGATCCAGGCAGCCTGCTGCCACGCTGTCGGGTGCCGCTGCTTTGGGTGAATGGCACCCATGACATCCATTACCCCCTGGACAGTTACATGAAAAGCTACGCCGTCGTGCCGGGAGAGAAGCAGCTACGCCTCCAAGTGAAGATGGGACACGGCCACCAGCCCGGCTGGAAGCCCGAAGAAATCGGTCTTTTCATCGACTCCAAATGCCGTGGTGGCAGACCTTTGCCAAAGCTGGGCAAACCGCAGATCCAAAACCAAGAAGTGCGCGTGCAGTGCGAACTGCCCCCCGGCTCCAGTGTGAAGGAAGCCACTCTGCATTTCACGACCGACTTGGGGCCACGCTCGGCGCGATCCTGGTCAAGCCTTCCCACCAAGGTCGGTAAACAGGAGGTGCACGCAGGCGGCACGCATCTTGAACTTCTTGCCGAACTGCCTCCTGCTGAAGCCAACACTTGGTTCATCAATGTCACGGATGACCGCGGAGCCATCATCAGCTCTGAAGTTCAGCTCACTCGCGAGTGATGAATTTTTGAAGCTGGTCCATAAAGTTCAAAAGAACAGTCCCTCTCATTGCATCTGACAGGCGTAGCGTCTAGCTAATCCTCCCGTCATGCCCAAAGCCGCCGTCAAAGCATCGCCCCTCTCTCTTTCTTCACCCCAAGACGCGATCCAGATTCGCGGGGCACGGCAGAATAACTTGCGGGGCATCGACCTCGATCTGCCTTTGGGAAAATTCTGCGTCGTCACGGGTCCCAGCGGCAGCGGCAAGTCATCGCTAGCCTTTGACACGATCTATGCCGAAGGCCAGCGGCGCTACGTGGAGACCTTTTCGCCCTACACGCGGCAGTTCTTTGAGCGCATGGACAAGCCGAAGGTGGACGCCATCCATGGCATCCCGCCTGCGATTGCCATTGAGCAGGTGAACAACATCCGCTCCACCCGCAGCACCGTGGGCACCATCACCGAGATCAATGACTACCTCAAGATGCTCTTTCCACGCTTGGCCGAGGCGACCTGCCCGGAATGCAAGCGCTCGGTGCGACCCGAAACGCCAGAAAGCATCCAGCGCCAGCTTTTGACCTCCCATCAGGGGCAAAACGCGCTGATCACCTTTGGCGTGCCGGTGGCCAAGGACACCAACCCAGAGGACTTTTTCCTGTTCTTGCAGGCACAGGGGTATGTGCGCCTGTGGATCTACGGTGAGCTGCTGCGCACCGATGAACCGGCTTCCCTGAAGGGGCGAAAGCTGCCTGCGATGGTTCAGATCGTGCAGGATCGCATCACGCTGGACAGCAAGAACGTCGCTCGTCTTTCAGAAGCTCTCGAGGCCGCGTTAAGGCTGGGCAAAGGCACGCTCATGGTGATCTTCACCTCGGGAGACAAACCCGGAGCTCAGAGCAAAGAACCCCCAACGGCTTCCTTCTCCACCAGCTGGCACTGCGCGGAGTGTGATGTCTCCCTTCCTGCACCCACGCCAGGCTTATTTTCCTTCAACAGTCCCATCGGTGCCTGCCCGGCCTGCAAGGGCTTTGGCCGCACGCTCGGCATCGACATTCAAAAGGCGATGCCAGATGAATCGCTCAGCATCCGAGGAGGACTGGTGAAGGCCTTTAGCGGCAGCACCTACCGCGAAAGTCAAGACGACCTCATGCGCGCGGCACGTCGAAAGGGCATTGATCTCGACACAGCTTTCGCGGACCTACCCGCCGAGCATCAGAAATGGATCGTCGAAGGTGAGGACAAAGATCCCGAACGCGCCTGGAGCAATGGTCAGTGGTATGGCGTGCGCGGCTTCTTCAAGTGGCTCGAAGCCCGCGCCTACAAGATGCATGTGCGAGTCTTTCTGAGCCGATACCGAGCTTACACGACTTGTCAGGACTGCGATGGCGGGCGGCTGAAAAAAGAGGCTTACCATTTCCGCGTCCATGACAAAACCATCGCTGAACTCTGGAACCTACCCGTCATCGACCTACTGCCTCTCGTGCAGCATCTACCCGCCACGGATCATGCCACGAGCATGCTTCGCGATGAAATCGCTAGCCGTCTCAGTTACCTCGATCGTGCTGGCTTGGGCTACATTCATTTGGATCGACAAACCCGGACGCTGAGTGGTGGTGAACTTCAGCGGGTGAATCTCACCACCTGCCTTGGTGCTTCCTTGGTGAATACTTTGTTCGTGCTGGATGAGCCTAGCATTGGGCTGCATCCGCGTGACATCGGTCGTCTCATCGGTGTCATGGAAGGACTGCGGGACAAGGGCAACACGCTCCTTGTCGTCGAGCATGAGGAGAGTGTCATGCGCGCAGCGGATCATCTCATCGAGATAGGACCCGGACGCGGTGACAAAGGTGGCCAGTTGGTCTATTCCGGGCCACTGGAGGGTCTGCTTTTTCAAAAAGGATCACTCACGGGCGACTATCTTTCTGGCATCCAAAGCATCCCAGTTCCTGCTCAAAGGCGCAGTCTTAGCTCGAAGGTGCTAGCCATCCAAGGCGCACGTCAGAACAACCTGAAGAATCTCGACCTGGACATCCCTTTGGGTGTCTTTTGCTGCATCACTGGGGTTTCAGGTTCCGGCAAAAGCACGCTCGTCCATGAGGTGCTGTATCGAAATTTGCAGAGGTTGCGTGGTGAAGTCAGCGAGGATGAGCCCGGCAAGGTGAAGAGCATCGCCGGTGCCGAACGATTGAGCCAAGTCATCATGGTGGATCAGTCGCCCCTAGCGCGAACGCCGCGCAGCACGCCGGCTGTTTACATCGGCGCTTTTGATACCATCCGCCAGATTTTCGCCGACGGTGAAGAGGGGCAGGCTCAGGGAGTGACCGCTGGTTTCTTTTCCTTCAACAGCGGGGAAGGGCGCTGCGAACGCTGCTCCGGGACCGGTTATGAAAAAATCGAGATGCAGTTCCTGAGCGATCTCTTCGTGACCTGCCCTGAATGCGAAGGCAAACGCTACCAACCGCACGCGCTGAAAATCCGCCTAAATGGAAAAAACATCCACGATGTACTGGAGCTGACGATCGAGGAGGCCGTGAACTACTTCGGTGCCTTGGAAGGCCCCTTGAAACGTCGTGGCAAAGTCGTCACCGAACAGCTTGCCATCTTGGTCGAGGCGGGGCTGGGCTACCTAAAGCTCGGCCAGCCGCTCAACACGCTCTCGGGTGGCGAGGCTCAGCGACTGAAGCTCGTCGGCCATCTCATTGAATCTTCGAAACATCCGCCTATCCAGAGCAAAACTAGCTTACTCTTGCTCGATGAACCCACCACGGGCCTGCACTTCGATGACATCGCCTTGCTGGTGAAATTGCTTCAACGACTCGTGAACGAAGGCAATAGCCTCATCGTCATCGAGCACAATCTGGATGTGATTCAATGCGCGGATTGGGTCATCGATCTCGGTCCCGATGGCGGAGCTGCAGGTGGGCAGATCGTGGCCACTGGCACGCCCGAGCAGATCGCCCAGGTGCCTGAGTCATGGACAGGACGTTACTTGAATGAAAAGATCTCAGAGCCCAACCTTCTGGCCGAGAAACCCAGTCGATCCCTACGCACATCTCAACCCGCAGGAGCCCACGCAGCCAACGCGATCTCGATACGTGGAGCGCGTGAGCATAACCTCAAGAACATCACGCTGGATATCCCACGCGATGAGTTCGTGGTCGTCACGGGCCTCAGCGGCAGTGGCAAAAGCACGCTCGCCTTTGATCTCGTTTTTGCCGAAGGCCAGCGCCGTTTCCTCGATAGCATGTCGGTCTATGCGCGCACGTTTGTCGAGCAGATGGAAAAACCAGAGGTGGACCTCATCAGCGGAGTTCCACCCACCGTGGCGATTGAACAACGCATCTCACGTGGTGGTGGCAAATCGACCGTGGCAACCGTCACCGAGGTCTGGCACTTCTTGCGTCTTTTGTTCGCTAAACTCGGCACGCAGTATTGCCCCAAGTGTGACGTGCCGGTGGTGAAACAGAGCGTTAGCGCCATCACCCAAACGATGGCAGCTCAAGTCAAACAAAGCGGACTGCACCTCATGGCGCCTCTCATCAAGGCACGGAAAGGCTTCCACACGGAGGTTGCTGAAAATGCCCGCAAGCAGGGCATCAGCACGCTCTTTGTTGATGGGGCCTTCGCTGAAACAACGAACTTCAAACCGCTCGCGCGATTCAAAGAGCACAGCATCGACGCCGTCGTCGCAAAGATCGACAAAGGCACCAGCATTCTCGAACTGCGCCCTCTGGTCGAAAAAGCGCTGAAGATGGGCAAAGGCACCATCAAGCTGCGCTTTGCCGACAAATCCACTCAAGTGCTGAGCATAGAAATGAGCTGTCCTAGCTGTGACTTGAGCTTCGAGGAACTCGATCCACGCCTATTCAGCTTCAACAGCCCCCATGGCTGGTGTCCGCACTGCCGCGGCTTTGGCTTTGTGGTCAGCGAAAACGGAGCCGTGCCCTATCGCGACGACGTTTCCCAGCTCGAAGCTGAACTCGAAGAAGAGCGGCGGCTCACCCGTCGTGAAGATGACGATGAAGAAAGCAAAGTCCGCGTGCCCTGCCAGCACTGCCAGGGGAGCCGCCTGAACTCGACGGCGATGTTTGTGAAACTGGCTCAGCCAACCAAACCGAATGCCAAAAAGAAAGCAGTCACGACGCAATCCCTGCGCATTCAAGATCTGAATGCTCTTTCGGCGGAAGAAGCTGCCAAGCAGATCGCAACCCTGAGCTTCACCGGCACTGAGGCCGAGATTTCACGCGACATTTTGGCCGAGATCCGGCAACGACTGCACTTCATGAAAGAGGTCGGTCTAGGTTATCTCCAGCTGAACCGCAGTGCAGATACCCTGAGTGGAGGTGAAGCTCAGCGCATTCGCCTAGCAGCCCAACTGGGGTCGAATCTGCGTGGAGTGCTTTATGTATTGGATGAGCCTACGATTGGTCTGCATCCACGCGACAATGAGCGCTTGCTGAACACGCTCTCTGCTTTGCGCGACAAGGGCAACTCATTGCTCGTCGTGGAACATGATGACGAAACCATGCGCCGCGCCGATACCATCATCGACCTCGGGCCTGGTGCCGGTCGTTTTGGCGGTGAGATCGTCAGCCAGGGCAGCCTTGCTCATATCCTGAAGGACAAAAATAGCGTCACGGGCAGAGAGCTACGGGCTCCACTGAAGCATCCGCTGCGCGGTCAACGGCGCGCTTTGCCCTCAAGCAAAAAGAAAGAAGGCTGGCTCATCCTCGAAGGCGCACACGCGAACAATCTGCGGGACATCACCGTCCGGATTCCTCTGGGACGGCTCACGGTCATCACCGGTGTCAGTGGCAGTGGCAAGAGTACTTTCCTGCATAGTGTGCTCTGTCCTGCGGCGAAACTGGCCACCAACAAGACTGCCAAAATCATCGGAAGGCCTTGGAAGACAGCCACAGGCTTTGATCAACTCATGGCCGTGCATGAGGTGGATCAGTCTCCGATTGGCAAAACCTCTCGCTCTTGCCCTGCCACCTACGTCGGCGTCCTGGATGACATACGGAAGCTCTTTGCTCAAGTGCCAGCGTCTCGATCTCGTGGCTTTGATGCGGGCCGCTTTTCCTTCAATACTGATGGAGGCCGCTGCGAGACCTGCCAGGGCAATGGGGAAATCAAAGTGGAGATGAACTTCCTACCCACCACCCGAGTGCCGTGTGAATCCTGCCACGGACTGCGCTTCAATGCCGCAACTCTCGAGATTGATTACCATGGCAAAAACATCGGTGAAGTGCTGCGCATGAGCATCACCGAAGCGGCTGAGTTCTTCGCTAGTCAGCCACGCATCGCCAGACCCCTGCAATTGCTGGCTGATACGGGAGTTGGTTATCTCCAGCTCGGTCAGCCAAGCCCAACGCTAAGCGGTGGTGAAGCCCAGCGCATGAAATTGGTCACTGAACTCAGCATCGGGCAGGGAAAAACCATCACGCAAAAGCTGCGCGGCTTGAAGACCGAGAAGCGAAACCTTTACCTCATCGAAGAGCCCACCATCGGCCTGCACATGAGCGATGTAGCACGGCTGATCGATGTGCTGCACCGACTCGTGGATGAAGGTCACACGGTGGTCGTCATCGAGCATCACCCTGACGTTTTCGCCGAAGCCGATTACCTGCTCGACATCGGCCCCGAAGCAGGCACCGAAGGTGGGCAGCTCGTCGCCAGTGGGACGCCGGAAGAGGTGGCCAAGCACAAGACCAGCGTCACTGCGCCGTTCTTGCGGAAGGTGCTGAGCTGAGGAGACGCCTTACACCAGCTTCAATCGCTTCCGCATCAGCCATTCGAGGGTCAGCAGCAGAATCACAGCACCGAACCACCACCAGCTCGACCAGAGCAGGGTTTCCTTCACGGTGACTTGCTTGCGGTCGATGGATTGCAGCAGGTTCGGCAGCTCTGTGGCGGCTTGTTCTTCACGAAGAAAGCGACCACCGCTGGCATTCGCCATCGACTCCAGCAGGGGGCGATTCATGGTAAGAGTGGCCCATTCGGGATTCCCTGCATCCGCGACACGCAGGCTGAGGCGCAGGTTGCTGCGTGGAGCTGAGGCGCTCTCTGCGACGGCAATTTCATAAGAACCTGCTCTCAGTGGTGGTGTTTGAGCCCGGAAGATGCCGAAATGCGTGGGATCCGCTTCGAGCGGTAGGGTGGCGACCTCTTTGCCATCCAAGAGCAGAAAAGCACGTGGCTCACCGGTGCTGATGAGCTCGCCTTGGGGATTGCGAACCCGGACGCGGATCTCACTTTGCTCTCCGGGCGTGTAGCGCAGGCGGTCCGTGCCCAGAGAGACTGTGGTGTTTTCCGCCTGAAAAGGAGGCGCTGCGATCCAGGCTGCGATCTGCATCCAGAGACGCTGGTGATACAGATCAGCCACCTGATAGCGCCAGCGCCAAAGGTCATCCGTCGCTAAGTAAAGCACGGCGCCAGCACCCACTTGGCGGAAAACGCAGGCTGGCATAAAGCGGTCGCTTTTCTCAGGCTTAAGGTTGGCCAGTACCAGCGATCCAGGAAGGGCTTCGACAGCGGCCGTCCAGCGCATCTCAGGAAGGGTGGGCCAAAGCGAGGCATTGGCGCTCGGGCTGTCGCTGAGACGCAGTCCAGGTTGACGCTCGCCATCCGTGGTGAGTTGCCACACGAAGGCTTGTGAGCTGGGGGCTTTGCCAGTCCAAGAGACAGGGATCAAGGCGGCTGTTTTGCCCTTTTGCCAACCCTGCAACGAACCACGAACGCCATCCACGAGGATGAGGCCACCACCGCGTTTTTCGACGTATTCGATGAGCCAATCGCTCTGAACACTGCTGAAACGCTGAGGGGCCACATCGCCCAAGACCACCAGGTCATAGGTCAAAAGTTCCTCACGCGTTTTGGGGAAGTTTTTCTGCATCGCCCCGTCTTCCGGTTTGGCTGAGTAATCATCAAAGATCAGCTTTGCCTCCCAGCGATCATCGCGGTCAAAGTGGTTGTGAAGGTAGCGTGTTTCCCAGCGGGGTCTTCCGTCTAGGATGAGCACCTTGCGTTTCTTCGTCAGCAGATGCAGCGCGACCTCTCGGCTGTTGTTGGCTCGCGTTTTTTCGAGATTGGAGCGCTCCCCCTGCACGGCCACATTCACATTGAGGAGTCGCAGGGTCTGATCACGCTCCGACGCGGGAGCAGGAGGCAGCGACTTGACCGGAAAGCTGAAGTCAAAGCGACGCTCACCTTTGCCTTCACCAGAGAAGCTTTGCTCCCAAAGCACCTTGCCGGCACTGCTGACGCGAACCTGGGCTGGAGTTCCGGCGGGCAGGGAATCCTGCACGATCACACGGCCTTGCAGGTTTTCTTGGGCAAAGACGGACTCGGCGGTGATGACGTTCAGCACACTCAGATCGGGCGGGGGAACCTCCGTGCCAAACCCGATGGTGAACACGGGCACGCCGACTTCCTTCATGGCTGAGGCAAACTCTTCGGGTGAACCTGCGGCATTGTGTTGGCCATCGCTCAGCAGCACGAGGGCGGTTCCTGGTGCCGAGCTTCCCAAAGCTTCGCGAAGGGTGCTATCAAGATTCGTGATTGGGGCGTCTGCTTGAGCCTGAAGAGAAGTCGGAATTTCCCCCGAGGTGTCTTTGCCTTGCTGTCGATGCCACCAAGCGCGCTGCGTTTGCTGCCCGCGCAGCAGCACGAGCTCAACGTCCTGGCTTTCCGTGAGTTTTTTCAAAAGAGGCGTGGCTCCGGAGAGCAAAAGCTTCTCCGCACGGCTGAGCCGAGAGTCCGTGGAACGAACTTCCGAATTCGTTTTCTCTAGTTCAGCTGCAGAGGGAACGAACTTGGTAGTTCGTTCGACGTCGTCCTCCAGCTTCATGCTCGCGGAGGTGTCCACTGCCAGCACGACACGACCGAGCTGCCGTTGCGTCGTCTCCTGTCGCAAAACCGGCCCCGAAAGCGCAAGCACCAGGATGAACACCGCCAACGTCCGGCAAGCCGTGGGCACCCAACTCAGGCGACTGCTCTGGAATCGCATCTCCCGTCGGTAAAGCCAGGCCATGAGAGTCGCCAAGCAAAAAGCCATCACCCACACCCCGATGACAGGATAGTCACCGGCGAAGCGGAGGGTGGTTTCAGTGAGCGGAGACATGCGGGAATATTGGACAAGAGGGGCTGGCTTAACCTTTGGCGATGCGTTGCTGGAGTAGCACTTCCAAGAACAGAAGGGCAAGTAGGACGATCAAGAAGGGCTGCCAGAGTTCACTGCCATGGCGGCGAGTTCGATCAAGCTTCTGCCACTCGTCGATGTTTTCTACGAAGCTGGCTTCATGGCGATCCGCGATGGCTTTGACCTGATCGGCGGATAGGGGAGTCAGGTCTGACTCCGTCGGGTCCAGGTTGTAGGCTAGCAGGCGCGTTTCTTCGCCTTGAGTCAGCTTGTAGATGCCAGGTGCCGCGATGGGCTTGGATTCGAGTAGCGCTTTTTCCCCTTCGGCACGCACTTTTAGGGTCTCGGTCTGTCCTGTAGGACCGCGCAGGGTGTATTCGCTGCCGACACGTTCTTTGCCCACGGCGAGGCGCAACGGCACACCGACCTGATCCCAGGCACTGAGTGTGCTCTGCGTAGCCAGGTAGGTGACGAGCCGCTGCATGAGCGGGACAAAGAAGGGCTGTAGTGGCAAATTCGACCACTCTGCATCCGCGGTGGTGGCGGCGGCGATGACGCGACCTCTCTCCATGGTTTTTTCAATGAAGAGCGGTGAGCCTCGGTCGAGTTGAAGGATGGGTTTGGCTTTGTCGCTGCTTTCCAACTCCCACCAGCTCTGGAATTCAGCATCTTGCAGGCGTCCGCCACGAGCATCGTTGAAGTAAAGCGTGGCCGGGTGCGTGAGTCGTTGCTGAAGCAGCCGCGCGGGTGTCGTGCTGGTGGCGCGTTGCAGTCCCTTGATGCTGGTGGGAAACAAGCCTTCGCCTTTGCGGAAAAAGTCGCGGTTGTACCAATCCAAGTCGGCATGAGGCCCCGCGAAGATGATGAGTCCACCGCCGGCCTTCACGAATTTTTCCAACATGCTCAGGTTGCCGCGGAATCGTTCGACGTCTGCCAGGATGACGACCTCCTTGCCTTTGAAGTCGTCGTCACGAAGACGCCGCGCATCCAGTTTGTTGATGCGGATTAAGTCCTTCAGGCTGGGGTTCGCTGCGGCTTGATAGGGAGTCAGTGCGAGCTCCAGAAAGTCTGCCGCACCGCCAAGGGGCTGGTCGCTGGGGTCGCCATCGACCAGCAGGACATTCAGCTGATTGCGCACCTGCACGATGGAATAGAAGGCATTGTCATCGGGGAAACTATCTCCCTCCATGCGCACGGCGAGCGAATGATCTCCGACGGTGTCAAAGGCGTGCGTGAAGGAAATGACCGACACGCCTTCGGAAGGCAAACTGACCCGTGAGGTGCGTAGGCGAGCGCCATCGGCCTCCAGATGCACAGCGACATCCTGCCAAGGGCGCTTGCCATGATTTTGAATCCGCACCCGTAACCCCACGGGTTGCTTTTCCGCCACCACCAGCGCCGAGAGGTCTGCACTCGCGATGCTTAGATTTTCCGTGAGGTCACTGGCAAGGCGGTAAAAAGTGACCTGCGGTTTGGGTTCTTGCTTCCCTAGATTTTCCAAGGCAGGGAGCGCAGCACCTTCCGAGATGGCTTTCCAATCGCTCGCCTGAAAGTCGGAGAGGATGGCCAATTCACGCGCTCCATGGGAAGCCTTGGAAAGAGCGGCCGCTGCGGTTTGAACCGCATCATTTGCCTTCACGGGCCCAGCCTGCGTGGGCAGGTCTGCAAGCTGCTTGGGAAGAAGGTCGAGTGTCGTCGTGGCCTGATCCAGGAGCTTCCTTGAGCTACCGCCAGCGAGTACGACCTGAGCATCGCTGCCTTTGGGCTGAGCTTCGAGCATGCGGGCAACATCCTGACGCATTCGGTCCGCCGGAGATCCGCTGGCGGCTGGTGCACGCATGGAAAAGGAATCGTCCAGGAGCATCACCAGGGAGGTTTTTCCCAAGCCAAAAGCACGCAGAGCCGTCAACACCGGACGAGCCAAACACAGAGCCAGCACGAGGGGAATGGCGATGCGCACGGCCAAGAGCAGCCATTGCTCGACCTTCCACTTTCTCTTGCGCTGCTTGATGACTTCTTGAAGCAGATGCATGGCTCCCCAGCGCACCGTCACGACCTTCCGCTTGTTCAGCAGATGGATCATCAGCGGGATCAGAAAGGTGAGCCCACCCGCGAGAAGAATGGCATTGAGAAACGTCATGCGGCGAGAACTGCCAGCCGCAGGCTGTAGGAGGGGGCCAGGGAACTGATCGACGTTTGATCAGCGGCGTGCGTTTCTTGGCTGGTGGACAAATCAGGACCCATTGCTGTGGCAAGAGGCTTGCACACCCACTTAACGAGCCCTTCTGCAAAAGAGTGCTTGGCCACCTTGTTGCGAAGCCCCCTTCGCTGGAAGGCTGCCTCTTCAGGGATGAGGTGAGCCACTTCATGGTAAGACTCCACGCTCAGTGAGAACACGCTTTGGCGTGCTTCAGGGGATTCTAGAACATTAGCGATCATGCTAGCAGTATAAAAAGACCAGTCAGCGGGTGTAAACGAAAACGAGAGGCTGGGCTCTCCAACCACCTGTGTTCCATGGGAAGTAAGTCCTGCCCAAGTCCTCCGCTGCAAAGATTCGTCATCAACGAGACTCGTCTTGCAGAAGAGTCAGGATTTTCTTTTCCGGGCTTACCGGAGATTACTTTGCCGCGGCAGGCATGCTCTGCCGCTGGTCTTTCGGCAGCCATTCGAACTCGCTGGTGCCACCACTTTTTTTGCTGCCAGCGCCGAGGAATATGTCTCCTGTATCTTTTAGGGTGACGAAAATGATGAACCCAAAAAGCAAGAGCACACAGGCGGTCTGTACCAATTCAAGAAACCTCCCTTGAAGTGGGCGGCGGCGGATCGCCTCGCCAATAGCCATCACGATGTGGCCTCCATCCAGCACGGGGAAAGGCAGCAGATTCATCATGGCGAGGTTGACATTCAGCACCACGCTGAACCAAAGGACTTGAAGCAAGGCTGCCGGGTCTTGCAGCAAATTGTAGTAAACACGCCCAATGCCAACCGGACCACTCATGTGAGCGGGACTGATGTCTGAGTTCGAGGCGACAAGCTTCTGAATCATGCTGACCAGAGACTTGGCTGCCCCGGAAACTTGCTCCCAAACGCCAGGGTGGGAAAGCTTTCGTTCACCCGTAGCATGCCAGACGATGCCAACCATGGGTTGATTCCAGTCGGCAGGGTGCTTGTCAGGTAGTCTTGGAGTCAGCGTGACGGTCTGTTCTTTTCCTGCCCTCAGGAGGTGCAATCGGATTGCCTGATTGCTTTTCGATTGGATGTATTGTGATAGCTGAAGACGATGATAGATTGGGTGCTCATCGACCTTCAAAAGCTGATCTCCGGGCACTAGCCCTGCATCCGCAGCGGGGCTGTGCGGTTGGACGGCCCCCACCATCGGGGTCTCTTTGCCCATGATACCAACCTCACGCAGGGGGGGGCGCTTGAACACAGCATCCAGTGCAGTGCCCAACCAGCTTCGAGAGCTCTCCTCCGCCTTTTCAGGCCATTCCGCGGGGACCGCAAAAGGCGGTAGCTTTTGTCCTGCACGCTTGACCTCAAACTCGATGCTTTTGCCTTCACTCGAGATGATGTTCCAGCGGACGGTATCGGTGGTCATGCCTTCAAAACGATGAATTTCCTGGCCATCAATATGAAGGATTTGGTCTCCTGCCTGGAGGCCAGCTTTTGCCGCAGGGCTGTCTTGGGCCACGTAACCGATGGTGGTTGTGACAAAAGATTCCGTCTGTGGCTTGCCCAACCAGCTCACAAGCACAGCGAAAGCACACGCGAGCATAAAACTAAAGAGTGGCCCTGCAAAGGCGACGATGATCTTGTCCAAAGGACGGATGGGAGGCAGAGGCTCGATGCTGTTACTTTCGCCTTCAATGGCGTCCATCGGCGCCATTTGAGGGAGCTTCACAAAACCACCCGCAGGGATGCTACCCAGGCCGTATTCCACGCCATTGATGGTTTTTTTCCAGAGAGGTTTTCCAAACCAGATGTAAAAGGCTTCCACGCGCAGTCCACGCCAACGGGCCGCCAGGAAGTGTCCCCATTCATGAACGAGTATCATCAGGTTAAACACCAAGAGCACCTCGATGATGAGAACAATGACGCGAAAGACTTCGCCAACGGGACCGAGAGAGGAAAGCCAGGACATGTATGAAGAACGTGGATGAAACGCAAAAAGCAGCCGAAGAAGGTTCGAAAGCTACGCAGTCTTCAGCCAGTCGGCAACGATCGAGATGAATAACCCGAGATTTCTGCCTCTTTAGGTTGATGAAGGAGCCTTCGAACGGCCTCCGCCGCCAGGGTGAAACCAAAGACACCCGTGACTTGCGTGGCCGCCCCGAAGCCTGCCGAGCAGTCGAGCTTGTATCCGGTCTCTCCAGCCTCGGGGCGAGTGTGCCCGCAACTACCATCAGGCTGAGGATAGATGGCCTTTTCTTTAGAAAAAACACAGGAGACCCCCCAGTGCATTGGGCGACCCTCCGGACTCTTCGGAAACTGAAATTCCTCTCGTAGGAGACGCCGAACCTGCTGCAAAAGCGGGTCAGCTCCTGCCAAGCCAAGGTCTGCGATTTGGATCTGCGTCGGATCACGGCGGCCTCCCGCGCTCCCGGAGACGACGATGGGCAGCCCCAGCGCTTTCGCTTTGGCAATCAGTAGGGCTTTAACCCGAGTGTCATCAACGGCGTCAATCATCAGGTCAAAATCTGCATCGTTGAGCAAGCGATCTGCATTCGACCCGCCCAGAAACTCTGGAATGGCATGGATGTCGCATTCAGGTGAGATTTGCCGCACACGCTCCATCAGTAGGGCAACTTTCGGCTGCCCAAAGGCTCCAGACATGGCAGGTAGCTGCCTGTTTGTGTTCGTGACGCAGATGTCATCCATATCAATGAGGGTGAGGGCACCGATGCCGGTTCGGGCGAGTGCTTCGACCGCCCAAGAGCCAACGCCGCCCACACCGACGATGGCAATCTTCGCTTTTTTGAAAATTGGGAGTGCTTCCTGACCGTAAAGTCGGGCGATGCCACCGAAACGCTGCAGGTAATCCTCAGTCATAGCCCCACGCCATAGGCTGCAAAAACTGGCTTCGTCAATCTTTGCCAAGCTTGGGAAAAGCGGAAAGAAAGTCAGAGTGGCTCGATTTTCCCATGCTCCGGGACTTGTTCTCTTTCGATTGCACGCTAAACGACAGAAAGAAGCAAGTGCTCCGGCACGACTCAAGCTTAGCTTTTCAACCAGAGCATCTCATCACCTAACCCCCAAACGTCACCTCCCACACCATGTCTGTTGTCTCCAAAGGTCTTGAAGGAATCGTCGCCGCAGAAACCCGCCTCGGAGAAGTCCGTGGATCGGAGGGTGTGTTATTCTACTGCGGCTACGACATCAATGAACTGGCTGGAAAAGCGACCTATGAGGAAGTCGTTCACCTGCTTTTCTACAATCATCTGCCCAATCGTGCCGAACTTGAAAAGTTGACAACGGCACTACGTGCTGAGCGTGAACTACCACAAGGGGTGATCGACTTTCTCAAACTGGCTCCCAAAGATGCACGTCCGATTGATGTGATGCGCACAGCCATTTCGATGCTGGGCTGCTATGATCAAAAGCGTCACGACATTGACGTGAGTGAAAATTTGGCGACTGCGATTCGCTTGGTATCTCAGATTGGGGTTATCGCCGCCTACTTCCACCGCGCGCGTCAAGGGCTCGAGCTGCCGCCGGTGCGCAAAGATCTCAGCGAGGCGGCTCACTTCCTTTATTTGATGAATGGTGAGGTTCCTTCTTTGGAGGCTGAAAAGACCCTGGACGTGGCCTATGTATTGCACGCTGAGCATGGCTTCAATGCTTCGACCTTCACCGCTCGTGTCGTTGCTTCCACCCTGAGTGACATGTTTTCAGCCATCTCTGCTGCCATTGGCGCGCTCAAAGGCCCTCTGCATGGTGGAGCCAATGAAGGCGTCATCCACATGCTACAAGAAATCGGTAGCTTAGCCCAAGTCGATACCTGGGTGGAAGATGCCTTGGCTCAGAAGAAAAAGATCATGGGCATTGGTCACCGCGTCTACAAAGTTCTCGACCCACGGGCTCCGCACCTGCGTGAAATGGCCGTGACGCTGACCAGCCAACTGGGGGAAACAAAGTGGATTGATATGTCTGAGCGCATCGCCCAGATCATGCGTGAGAGAAAGAACCTCAACGCCAACGTCGATTTCTACAGTGCTACGGTTTATTACAGCCTGGGTATCCCGACGGACCTTTTCACCCCTATTTTCGCGATTGCCCGCATGAGTGGGTGGACCGCACATGTGCTTGAGCAATGGAGTGAAAACCGTCTTTTCCGTCCCTTGAGCGAATACGTTGGTCGCCCCTACGGTCAGAAGTTCGTGCCCATCGAAGAACGCTGATTTCCTGTGCTCATCGACGTTATCACGCTTTTCCCTGAACTGGTGACGGTGCCGATGGGTACCAGCATCATGCGCAGGGCTCAGGAAAAGGGTGCGTTTCAGCTGCGTGTAACCGACCTTCGAGAATTCGGCATCGGAAAACACAAGCAAGTGGATGACACCCCTTGTGGAGGTGGTCAGGGCATGTTACTTAGGCCTGAACCTCTCTTTGCGGCTCTTGAAAAGATACATACTCCATCCAGTCGTGTGATTCTCATGTCTCCTGCGGGGCGGCGCTTTGATCAAGCTGCTGCCCAGCGACTTAGCCGTGAAAGCCACCTGATTTTCATCTCGGGTCATTACGAGGGCGTGGATCAGCGGGTGATTGATCATTGGGTCGATGAAGAACTCAGCCTCGGTGATTACGTGCTTACGAATGGCTCGATCGCGGCAGTCGTCGTCATGGATTCCCTTATCCGCCTGCTACCTGGAGTTCTGGGAGATGATTTGAGCGCCGTTGATGAGTCCTTTGGGCCATCAGGCCTTCTAGAAGCTCCACAATACACCAAACCTGCGGAATTTCGTGGACTCATGGTCCCTGAGGTACTGATGAGTGGCAATCACGCAAAAATCGCCCAATGGCGTTCGCAGCAGGCCTTGGATCGCACTCGACGAGTGCGTCCCGATTTGTTGCCTTGAGTCAGCATACCCTAGTTGAGAACAAGGCACTGACTTGCGAAAGGTCGCTGTTTAAGGCAAGAGACACAGCATGGGTTCGCTCTCTTTCCTCACGCTTCGCGGCTCAGCCTTTTTCCCTTACTTGGAGGCTGTCGGTGCTTTGCGCTTGAGTGTTTTCCATGAGTATCCTTACCTTTACGAGGGCACCATGGCAGAAGAGTTCCATTATCTGCGAACCTATGCAGATGCCGAAAGCAGCCTGGTGGTATTGGCTTTGGACGGCAGTCAAATTGTCGGAGCCACCACTTGCTTGGCCATGACGGAAGGAGATGCGTCCTTCCGCGTCTGCTTTGAGCAGCAGGGCTGGGATCTGGGCCAAATCTGCTATTTCGGCGAATCCGTGCTGTTACCTGAGTATCGCGGTCGGGGGGCAGGGAAGGTATTCTTTGAGCAAAGACTCCATCATGCGGCTCAGCTAGGTGCAAAGTGGGCTACCTTTTGTGCCGTCGATCGGCCAACTAACCACCCACGCTGCCCTAAGGACTACCGCCCTCTGGATCCTTTCTGGGAGACTCAGGGATTTCAAAAGCATCCCGAGCTCCAAGCAACTTTTGTTTGGAAAGAAATAGGGGAACTGATCGAATCACCGAAGACCTTAACCTTTTGGCTCAAAGCTCTTTCATCGAATCCTTCATGAAGTCTGCCCAAGTAGCATCCGCGATTGCACTCGAAGTGCGCACCTTCGATCCTGGTCATTCTTTTTTAGAGGCTTCAGACTTCGCCAAGCAGGTAATTTCAGAGGTCGAAACGGCCTGGGCCAGTGGGGCAGACCTAGTGCTTTTGCCAGAGTTCACCTGGATGGCACTCGAAGCTTGCATACAACAGCAAGAACCACCTGGCTTCTTGAACCTCAGGAAAGTTGCTCAGCTTTTCGAAGAGGAATGCTGGCCAATTCTTCAAGAAAAGCTCACTCGTGCAGACAAGGCGGTGATCTTGGGCACCACTCCCACGATTCAGAGTACAAGCGAGATTCGCAACCGCGCTTGGATCATGTCAGAAGGACGCTGGTTGTTTCAGGACAAGCTGCACCTGACCCCCTGGGAATCCGCTTTTGCTCCTGGCCAAGAGATGCTCGTCTGGACCTTTCGTGACCTGCGCTGTGCGGTCATCATTTGCCTCGACATTGAGGTGCCTGAGCTATCGGCCAGGCTACGGGACGTAGGGCTTGATCTGGTGCTTTGTCCCAGCGCCACCGAGACGATTCTCGGGGTGGAACGTGTCAATCGTTGTGCATCTGCGCGAGCCGTCGAGCTCGGATGCTATGTTGCGGTGAGTCACTTGACGGGCCAAGCGAAGTCTGAGTTGATCGACGAAAACATAGGCCTTGCCGCCCTGTACTGCCCCTCTCAAGCCGCTTTTCAAAACCGACCTCGCGAACAACAAACCCCCAAAATCTCGTCTGGGGTGCAAGTGCTTCGAAGCCAAATTGATCTTTATTCGCTCAATCTGATGCGCCGAATGCGTTCCGAAACAAATCCTGCCACACTTGGCAGAGATGTGGCAGGCATCGAAAGATTGATTCCCCTACACAGGACGTAAATTCTCCTTCTGAATCTTAGTGGTTGTTTAACCTGCCAATTTCATTGTCCATGCTCGAAGAATTCAAAAAATTTATCCTCAAAGGCAATGTGGTGGAACTATCTACCGGTGTCATTATCGGTGCGGCCTTTGGCAACATAGTGACTGCTTTCACGAAGGGAATCATTGAGCCTATTCTTGGAATATTTGGTGGCGGTCCCAATCCGGATCTGAAAATCAAAATTGGCACCAAGACCGTTGAGGTCATGCAAAAGACAGCCGGTGGAGTGAAAGAGAAAATTCAACAAACTGTGCCATTCCTCCAGCTAGACTTCGGTGCGGTCATTGGGGCTATGATTGGTTTTCTGATCACAGCGACCGTTATCTTCTTCGTGATCATTAAACCTGCAAACAAGTTAATCTCACTCATCAAAAAAGAAGAAGCCGCAGCGCCACCTCCTCCTGCCGCAGATGTTGCGCTTCTCACTGAGATTCGTGATCTTCTAAAGAAGAAGTCATGAAAAGATGGAGCTGGCTAACCTGCATTTCAGGAAGCTGCCTTTTTGCCGTAGAGCCTGCTCCCCAGCTGCCCTCAGAGGCCAAAATGAGCTGGCTCGAAAACACCGAGATCAAGGTCGGAGTCGATCTGAATCGAGGCGGTGCCATCGTTTATCTGGCTGGCCAAGATGGCATCAATCTGATCAATAACTTCGATCTGGGCCGTCAGGTTCAGTTGTCCTACTTTAGCGGCCCGGTGCCTTTTGAGGCAGCGGGGCAAAAGCCCAAAGAGCAATGGCAGCACATCGGTTGGAACCCCATTCAAGCTGGGGATGATTTTGGCCATAGCTCCGAGATCCTGGCTCATGAGAACGATGGCAAGACCTTGCATGTAAGCTGTCGTCCCATGCAGTGGCCTCTGCGCGGGGTGCCGGGGGAATGCGTGATGGAGAGTTGGCTAGCATTGGAGGGCAAAGTTCTCCTGGCGAAGGCAAGGCTGAGCAATGCACGCCATGACACGACACCGTGGCCCGCACGTTTGCAAGAGCTGCCAGCCGTGTATGGCAACGCAGGGCTGCATCGCGTGATCAGCTATCAAGGCACTCGTCCCTTTCAAAATGAACCAGCAACGCTGGTGCCCAAGCCGCAAGGCAAGCATCCCTGGTCCTTTTGGATCGGCACTGAGGGGTGGGCCGCGTTGTTGAATGAACAAGATCATGGCTTGGGCTTGATCACACCAGATCGGGTTCATTTCACCGGAGGGTTTGCCGGAAAGCCTGGGAAAAATGAAACACTCAGCAACAGCACCGGCTACCTAGCAGGGCAGGGGCAGGAAATCTTGGATCACAACATCGTTCATGAGTTTCGATATGAGCTTGTGCTCGGGAACTTGAAAGACATCCGAACCAGGGCTGAACGACATCAACGCTCAGCGCCGCCGATGTGGCGCTTTCAACAAGATCGTCAGGGATGGCATTTTCACCAACTCGTGGACCGAGGTTGGCCGATTGAAGGCTGCTTGCGCCTTCAATTGGAACAGCCAGACCCTCAATTGATCGGTCCATTTTGCTTCTGGCAGGCAGAAGAAGCCCCGCAGCTGATCGTCGACGCTGCTTTTTACACACGCCAGACTTTGGCTACCGTTTTTTGGCAGCGGCATAGCACTTCGGCTCCTCAACCGAGCGATACCCTGAGCTTTCCGATTCAGGGAGATGGCCTCCGCCGACGCTACGTGATCAAGCTTTCCGAAGCCAAATCCTACCAAGGCAGCATCATCCGTCTGCGACTTGACCCGGTGCCATCAGGCTCACCTGGAGATTGGGCTGAAATTCATGCCATCGAGCTCAGCCGAGTGGCAGAGTGATCTTTTGGATATTTTTCCTCGGCCGGGTAATGCTACCTCACTCCTTGGTGATCGTCTCATCCAGATTCAGCAGAGCCCGGGCGACAAGGGTCATGGGGGGCAAAGAGTCCGGCTGTGCGATGGATTTTTGCTGGGTCAGGAGTTGATGTAGAATATTCAGCTCTTTCGACGTCGGTTGGCGATAGGTGCAAAGGTGAAAACCATGAGCAATGGCAACGCGTTCGTTACCGCGGCCAGCTTTGACCATCCGCTGAGCCAAGTGCTGTGCCGCTTCGAGACTGAGGGTTTCATTCAGGGTCATCAAGGCTTGCAAAGGCGTATTGCTACGAGCGCGCTTGATGCAACTGGCTTCACCATTGGGGACATCAAAGGTGCTAAGAAATGGATACGGTGTGCTGCGCCGACGAAAGACATACACACTCCTGCGATATTTCTGATGATCAGTCTCCGCTTTCCAGGGGAAGGGGGCATAGCTAACAGGCTTTTGAAACAAGTAGTCAGGGGCAGGGGGCATGACGCCTCGACCTCCGATTTGATCATTCAACAGCCCACTGACGGCCAGCTGAATGTCACGAACAATCTCACCTTCAACGCGAAAGCGAGGACCACGGGCCAGAAGCCGATTGTAGGGATCTTTTTCCAAGAGCTCAGCGCTCACTCGACTGTCCTGCTGATAGGTCTGGCTGGTGACAATCAGGCGGTGCAGATGCTTGATGCTCCAACCATGATTCATGAACTCGCAGGCTAACCAATCGAGTAACTCTGGGTGGCTTGGCTTCGCACCTTGAATTCCAAAATCTTCAGGTGTGTCCACAAGGCCGATTCCAAAGTAGCTTTGCCACACGCGATTGACCCAGGCTCGTGCAGTCGTCGGTGCATCACGAGAAACTAGCCAACGGGCAAAGGTCAGCCGTGAGCTGTCAGCTTTGGCGGGCAGGGGATTCAGCATCGCGGGCACTCCAGGGCTGACAGGGGCTCCGGGCTTGAGGAAATCTCCACGCTTCAAGACATGAGTCATGCGGGCATTTTCACGAGCATCGAGCACCAGTGTCGTCGTCCCTTCGGGATGTTGCTTCCAGGCAGCTTCGATCTCATCGTTGATGCTCTTCCATTCGGGCACGGTGGTGCGGAAGACGGTAAACTCGGTCTTCGTGCCATAAAGCGGGTCCGCCTCAGCTTCTGCTGCATCGGTGGCACTAAGGCGATAGCGGCCTAGGTTCATCGTTTGCAGGTCATCGCTGTTCCAGCCGCCGTGTTTCATGCTCAGGCCAATGGTTAGCCCAGAGTCCGGTTTCACCTCGATGGGCTTCTCCAGCACGAAAACGGCATTGCGTGGCACGTTCCGGCGTCCAGGGCCTGCGTCGATGCCCCACGCGGTTTTGTCATCTCCATCAATCGCGTAGGCGATGGGGCCCGTGACCCGTTTGTCTTTCATCGCATCCTGATCGCGAGCAAAAACGGCCAGCGGCGTGTTTTCTGGTTCGCCAAAGTCGGCGGTCGCTTTGACGAGTTTCAGCTTCGTATCTTTGCCGTCGATCTTCAGTGTCACATTGAATTCCGTGAGCGCTGCCGTGCCCTTTTGCGAACGTCCAGGACCATACGCAGGCAAGTTCGGATCATTCATGAGCTCCAAACGAATAGCGCTAATTTTAAGCGGTTTCTCCAGCAGCACATTGAACTTCACCTCGCTCTTCGTGGGTGCGTAACCTTGCGCCAAGATACTACCATCGGGCTGACGAAGGGCTTTTTCGCCACCACTGGGGTCGTCTTCAAACTTCAGCGTGGTCCAGTTCGAACGCTTGATCGTTTTTTTCCAGGCTACAACCCGCGCTGCCCATTCGGGATGATCATGCTTCAGCTTGTTTTCTAGTTCTGCCGCACGCTGCAGCACCTGTGCGCGTACCATTTGCTCAGACGGCGTATAAACCACGCGCCAAGGCTCGTTGTCATTGTTCAAGTAGGCAAACATCCGGTAATACTCCTCTTGTGTGATGGGATCGTATTTGTGGTTGTGACATTGCGTACAGCCGATGGTTAGGCCAAGGATGCTTTTGCCGATGGTGTCCATGCGATCAAACATCGCTTCCATGCGGAACTGCTCAGGATCGACGCCACCTTCCTCATTGATCATCGAATTTCGCAGAAACCCTGTGGCCACGATTTGATCTTGGGTGGCCTTTGGCAGCTGATCTCCTGCGATTTGCTCAATGATGAATTGATCGTAGGGCAGATCACGATTGAAGGCACTGATCACCCAATCGCGATAAAACCAAATGAAGCGCATCGGATCCTTCTCATACCCATTGGAGTCTGCATAATGCGCAGCATCTAACCATTGCCGCCCCCAACGCTCCCCATAATGGGGGCTTTGCAAAAGCTGATCCACCAGGACCTCGTAAGCGGCTGGCTTTTGATCAACAGGTGGCGGAAGACCGATCAAATCGAGGTAGAGACGACGCACGCGTTGATCTAAAGAAGCTATAGGAGACGGCTTCAAACCCTCTTGGCGGAGTCGATCCTGGATGAAGGCATCAATTGGATGCTGACCTGGGCGACCGGGCACTTTCGGTTGAGTGGGTGGCTTGAAGGCCCAGTGGTCCGTTTGGGTTTCTAGCTTCACACTAGCACTGTCAGGCCAGTTAGCCCCAGCATCGATCCAGCTCTTGATGACTGCTATTTCAGGCCCAGACAGCGAATCTCCTTTCCGAGGCATGCGCATCTTTGGGTTTCGACCTTCGATGGCATGAACCAGCAGGGAATTCGCGCTCTGCCCGGGTCGGATAGCGAGGCCAAAATCACCGCCTTTGAGGGCACTTGGCTTATGATCGAGTCGAAAGGCAGCCTCTTGCTTGCTGGGGCCGTGGCAGGAGTAGCAGTGCCGCTGAAAGATGGGCTGAACCTCGTTGACAAAGTCCACCGCCAGCAGTGGCACTGTTAGAGAAAAAGTCAGGGCGAAGATTATCCACATGCCTAGCGATACGTCAAATCTGATGGATTCTCACGGCTTCGCACATGGAAGATTCAGGGCAGGGGCATGGGCTCAGAGACCTGCTCCTGGTTTCAGCCAATAGAGCACACTCATGCGCACCGCGATGCCATTTTCGACCTGTTGATTGATCAAGCTACGCTCGTAGTTCATACCACGATCTGTGATCTCGACTCCGCGATTCACAGGCCCAGGATGCATGAGCCAAAGACCTCGCTCGCGCAGCACTTCCACTCTCGCATCGGTCAGGCCGTAACAACGATGGTATTCAGCCGCACTGGGAAAAAAAGGCTCATCCATCCGTTCACTTTGCACTCGCAGCAGGTAGATCACATCCGGGCACCAAGCGAAGGCATCATCCCAATTGCCGAAAAGTGGAATCTCTGGTGGCGTCTCTCGTGGCATCATGGAGCCCGGGGCTAAATAAGCGACGTTCATGCCTTGGCGTCGGAGGATGAGGCTCGTGCTTCGCGCCACCCGCGAGTGTTGGATATCGCCGACGATGAGTGCGCGGGCTCCATGAAGGTCTTTGAATTTCTCGCGCAGAGTGAAAGCATCCAGCAGAGCCTGAGTGGGATGGGCATGCCAGCCGTCTCCAGCGTTGATGACACTGGCCCGCGTGTTTCGAGAGATCAATTCGGGAATGCCCGACTGCTTGTGCCGAACAAGGATGTAATCCACACGCATCGACTCTAAGGTCTCGACGGTGTCCAACACGGATTCACCCTTCACCACGCTGGAGGACTCGATGTCAAAGTGAACGACATCGGCCGAGAGACGAGTCGCAGCAACATCGAACGAAGACCTCGTGCGTGTGCTTGGTTCATAAAAGAGCGTTAACACCGATTGCCCCTTGAGCGTGGGCACCTTCTTGACCGTTCGTTTGAAGAGATCCTTAAATGGTATAGCATTGCTGAGCACAAATTCAATTTCCTCATTCGTGAGAGAGGCAATGTCGAGAAGGTCTTTCCGTGGAGTCATACAAATTCAGTCGATCAGGGCAGGGGAAAAAGAAAACAAAGGTGCCTAGCAGGACTTCTGCTCCCAAGGCGTAACAAAAACCTCGTCGCGTCCATCGACCGACGAAAAGCAAACATTCACACGCTCTTCATTCGGCAGATCGACACGAATTCCGGCGTAATTCGCCTGAAATGGCATCTGTCGGCCTGGACGATCCACCAAGACTGCCAGTTCGACGCAGCGAGGTCGCCCAAAGCCTAGCAACTCATCCAAAGCCGCGCGGCAGGTGCGTCCGGTGTGGATGACTTCGTCACAGAGGATCACAACCGCATCATCCAACTCGAAGCGAATATCGGATCCTTCCAGTTTTGGCAGAACCGTGAAAGACTTTAGGTCGTCGCGATACTGAGTGATATCGATACGGCCCAAATCTACTTCACGGCCTAGATTGACCAAGCGCTTGGCGAGCTCTTCAGAAAACGGAACGCCACGCCGATAAACGCCGACGAGCGACAGACGGACTTCTGGGCTCCAGCGATGATGCAGCTGGCTAGCGATCTCATCCAGGCAACATGAAATTCCAGAAGCATCGAGAAGTTGTCGTGACTGGGCTTGCAATGTGGGCACGCTTGAGAAAGACGCGCCATCCATCACACGTCAACGCCAAAAAGCACCAACAGGTGGAGCGTTTGCGGGAAAAATTCAGCATGCAAAATGACAAAAAAGGGAGTTTATCGCACAATCATTAACTACAAACAATGTATGTAATGACAAATAGATAGCGAAACGAAGGTCTTTTCGCGAGAGAATTCCCAATGCGTGACACCCTGTCGTTTGTTCAAGATCGAAATCCCCAACTTATGGATCAATCAGTAAGCTTGGTCGCCATTGGCCCAAACCTCGGACTCAAGCCATTCAGCAAAACTTCGTATAAACCTTGGAGGCAAAGACAGCCACACTCACCTGAAGTGACGAGTGCTTCATTGCTCATGTTTTTGTGTTAATTTTTGCCTTTCTTGTTGCGCTTCGCATAAGCTGCCGCAATGTCGCGGCCCCTCCCACTCGGAGGTCATGTTTCGGGACGTAGCTCAGCCTGGTAGAGCGCTTGCTTTGGGAGCAAGAAGTCGTGAGTTCGAATCTCGCCGTCCCGACCACCATTAGCCCCACCTACCCAGGGCTTTGACTCCGCACTCCGGGTTTCTTCCATGGCATCCGATCTACTGAATACCACGATTTCCGCTTTTCGTGCCCAAGGTTGGGCCTTTCGATCTGTCAGTGGTGTAGAAGTCATTGAATCAGAGTTTGAAGCGCATCACGCCAAAATCCCCCTGCATGTTCAGGTGTACCCTGATGCAGGTGTCGTTTGCGTGGTCGCTAGAGCTAGCCTGCCTGTACCCAGGAGTCATCGCTTGGCAGCTTGTGAGCTGATGATGCGTACCAACAAAGAACTCAATGTCGGTAATTTTGAGATCGATTGGGATCATGGAACGGTGATGTTTCGGGTGACGAATATCTTTACGACAAGCCAAGCAGAACCGCGTGTGATTGCAGGACTAGTGCATACAGCAGTCGCCGAGGTCGATCGTTTGATCCCCTTTCTTGGGGAAATCTGTCGTACCCCCAAAGGTGAGCTTTTGTTGCTGGACATTCCTAAACTGATGCAGCGCTCGGAGCTTCTCCCCCCTGCTCCAGAGGTTTAACCCAGGTTAGCTAAGGTCCATACCAAAAGAAGAAGGACTGCTTGAAGTGATTCATTGTGCGGAACATGATTTGTTTTTTCATCTTATTTACCACGAAATGGTGGTGACGCTTCATGCGGTACTTGCTTCACAATCATCCAGCCTTTCCCGGTCTTCTCTCCAAGGAGGATCTGCGCCTACTGGTCGAACGTGGAACGCTAGCGAGTCACGATTTATGTACTGACATTCACACAGCAAGAGATCATACCATCGGCGAGGTCATTAGCGGTAAGCTGGTTAGCCGATCCACCCCTGCCCTGTCTGAACGGCCATTCTACCGCGAGTTTCGCGCTGATGAAGACCCTGAACTCATCGAAGGTGAGACAAAATCATTCACGAAAGGGATAGACCGCGCCAACAATCCCCCATTCTCGTTAATCAGAGCACAGCCGCGGGATCGAGAAGATGGCACGGATGATGACGAATCTGATGCTGAGGAGGAGAACAGCCCCTCAGCCGACGATTCAGAATGGGAGAACATTTATCTCATGGCCCACCCATCCTGGCTATCATACTGGAAGCCATTGACGCTGGTCCTAAGTCTCGGCGTCTCTGCTTTTTACCTTCGACTCATAGACGATGGCTGGTCTCTCATGCTGGCTCTTTCAGGCCTCGCTGCCCTCATCGCATTAGCCATTGCTCGAAGATCTCACGATTACATCGTTACAGAGGAGCGTGTCGAATATGTCTGGGGTATCATCGGGCGAAGCTCGAAAGAGGTGCGCATCTGTGACATCCGTAGCTTGAACGTTAGCGAAGAGGGTATCCTCGGACTTTTAGGCCTCGGAAGCTTAGAGGTCTCATCAGCCAGTGCGTCAGGTGTCGAGGTTCGATTCAAGCATCTCCGTCGAGCGCATGAAGTGAAAAAAATCATCCGCAAACTTCAGCGTGACCAATCGGCGACTTGAGGACTTGGAAAACAGCTTTCTCCGCGTCCAAACTTTATCCACAATTTCACTTAGCGGCGGGTGCTGCTTGTTTTGGATGACCTTCCAGCGTGACGATGGAAGTTTTCACCTCTGTGGGAAACTCAGCTGGTAATGCTTCAGTAAGCACAACTTGACCTGTTGCAGCCCATTCGACACCGCGCTCAAGAATTTCATAAAAGCCTCGGTCGAGCATGGAGTAATCCGCATGGCCAAGAGTTGTGTGCATCACCCTACCCTGCCCGTGGTGGATGACCATCAGATTAGGCTCCTGCTCCGCAGTCAGATCGGATTTGGCAGTGGCTAGAATTTGAAGGTTTTCTGCTGGGCCACGAAGACGGCTGTAGAGTTCGTCTTTGCAGTGAAGCCAGCGGGATGGCAAGCCACGTGTAATGGGATGGTTGCTATCCTGAATTTCCACAACAAACTCGTGTTGTGGACCATGAGCCCCCCCAGGTCCAGGCCGGAGATCACGGAAGAGCTTTCCATTTTTCACATACAGCCAAGGTCCCGACTGTTCGTTGCGCCCGCCCCAGCCACCAACTCCAATCATCTCATTGTAGGCTTTCCACTCAGGAAAGGCATTGTTAGCAGCATGAACAGAAACAAAGCCACCCCCGTCGCGCACGTAAGCCTCAAAGTCAGCGCGCACCCCTTCCGGCCAAGGTTGCCCATTGTAATTGCTGACCACGACCGCAAAATTTCGAAAGACGGGTCTCCAGTCCTGCCATGCAGAGGCGGGAGCTCCTTTGGGAGGTGTGGTGGAAATTTTGACCTCAAAGGCACCGCTCTGTTCTAGGGCATGCTTCAGAACAGGCGTCGTGAATTCCCACTTGTGGTTGTTTTGACCGTCCACAATCAGCACCTGGATGGGGGCTGCTCCAAGGAGGATCGGAACTTGTATCACAGCCAAAGCTGTCAAAGAACGCAAGGCTTTCATAAAAATCAGAAGCGAGTCAAAAAGGCATTCATTCGGGAATTCGATGGATCAGACGGATTTGTCGATCATGCGAGAAAACTCCGCGAAGAAATACTTCGCATCGTTTGGCCCGGGGGCCGCTTCGGGGTGGTATTGCACGCTCATCACGGGAGCTTCGCGATGACGCATGCCCTCAACGGTACCATCATTCAGGTTGATGTGCGTGACCTCTACATTGGAAGGTAGGCTGGCAGGATCGATGGCAAAGCCGTGATTCTGACTGGTGATGCTGACGCGGCCATTGCGCAGATCTTTGACAGGTTGATTGCCTCCACGGTGACCAAACTTGAGCTTGAAGGTTTTGCCACCATACGCGTGACCCAGCAGCTGATGCCCCAGGCAGATGCCAAAGATAGGCTTTTTGCCAATCAGAGTTTTGAGCTCACTGTGAATATAACCAAGAGCGGAAGGATCTCCCGGACCATTGGAAAGAAAGATACCATCAATATTTCGAGAAAGAATATCCGAGGCTTTAGTCGTCGCAGGCACCACTTCGACCCGGAAACCAGCCTGTCGCAAACTGCGAAGGATGTTCTTTTTGATGCCGAAGTCGTAAGCAACGATGTGGTGCCTTGTCTCAACCAAAGATCGAAAGGCTCCCAACGGTCCACCCTCACGATTTTGGCTAGGGCTAGGCACATCCCACTCACGACTTTCCAAATCCTCAGGATCCCAGATATAAGGCTTGGTGGTGGTCACTTCCTTTACAAAATCGCTTCCGCTCATGGGCGGGCCTTTTTTGGCCGCTTCCACAGCCTGTTCTGGCGTCATTTCGGTCGTGATGACCGACTGCATCGCACCCCGAGTGCGAAGGTGCTTGGTTAACGCACGAGTGTCGATGCCTTGGATTCCAGGAATATTCCAGCGCTTCAAATAAGCATCCAGCGATTCTTGACTGCGCCAATTGCTTGGGACTTGGCAAAGTTCCTCAACCACAAATCCTCTCACGTGAGGCTCCGAACTTTCATCATCCAAGGCATTGATGCCATAGTTGCCGATCATCGGATACGTCATCGTGACGATCTGGCCACGATAAGATGGATCCGTCAGCACCTCTTGGTAACCTGACATGGAGGTATTGAAGCAAGCCTCCCCTTGGGTTGTGCGGTTTGCGCCAAAAGAAATACCTTCAAAATACCGTCCGTCTTCGAGTGCCAGGATTGCTTTCATCAATGATTGGTCAGGGGGAAACTGTTCCCACCTAGCGCGGCAGTTCAACGAATGCAAACTTCCCTTTGAAAATCCAAAGCTTGGCTTCAACCGATGGAATTTTTGTTGGCTCGACGACATTCAATGATCGGTTGGAAATCTCAACATGATGGAAGAAACCCCAAACTCCTAACCGACGTTTTACACCTTATGCACCTCCCCTTTTGGATTCAGCAGTTTATTCCATGCCTACTACTTTCACCCCTGCTCCACGCCGAGCAAGCGGCTGACTGGATTTATGCCCGAGGAGACGAAGCGATGCAGGGGCGATCCGATGCAACATTAAATTTTCCGCTAACTCTTGCATGGCAGCACGCCATGATGGAAAAACCCAAAGGTCAGCCAGAAATGCTGGTAAGCGGCTCAATAATTCGAGGCGGTAAAGTCTATGCAGGTTGCAAGGATGGAAAATTCAGGTGCCTCAAGCTTGAGAGTGGAGAAAAGCTCTGGGAAGCCACAGGCCGAGGTGCTTTTGACGGAGCTGCCGCCTTCGCGGGCGATCTTGTGATTGCCGGTTGTCAGGATAGTTTTGTCTATGCTTGGGATGCGGACACTGGAAAAGAGGTGTGGAAACACGAAACCCAAGCCGAAGTACATGCTGCCGCAAACGTTTGGACCGACCCCACCACGAAGGCTCAAAAAGTCCTGATTGGTAGCTACGATTACAAGGTCTATTGCCTCGACGCCAAGACTGGCAAGCAAGAATGGGCGGCAGAAACAGGCTACTACATCAACGGTGGCGCAGCGGTGGGTGACGGTAAAGTTGTCTTCGGCGGCTGTGATAGCGTTCTCCATGTTCATGACGTCAAAACAGGAAAAGAGGAGCGCCAAATCGAGGTTGGATCCTACATCGGTAACAATGCTGCTATTTCTGACGGCATCATATATGTCTCTCATTACGGCAATCGCATCGGTGCTTACAGTTTGGCAGAGGGAGCTAAACTCTGGGAGTATGGGGAGCGAGAATTTGAGTTTTATGCCGCGCCCGCTGTCTGGCAGCAGACGGTCTTTTGCGGCGGGCGCGACAAGCGATTTCATGCCATCGACCGTGCCACGGGCGCGAAAAGGTGGGAGTATCGCTGCCGAGACCGCATCGACAGCAGTGCCGTGATCTGCGCGGGCAAGGTTGCAATTTTTGGCGCTGACGACGGATACCTCTACGCTTTAGACGTGAATGACGGCAAGGAAGTCTGGCAATATGAAATCGGCGCAGCCATCAAAACCGCACCCGCGGTCGCCGGCGATTATGTGATCGTCGGAGCCGATGACGGTCAGGTTTATGCCTTTAAATCTTCCCCAGCCTCCGCTGCTCCATCCGCCTCCTCACCCAAGCCATAGTTTGTTTTTGCGTTAGGTGCAGGACTTTCCGCATTGTCGGTTGCGAACTGAGAGGGCTGGCACGTATTTGCAGCTGCATGAAGCTTCATTTTCCCGTCTGCAGCAGTATTGCCCTTCTTTTCGCGACCGAACCCTCCGTTGCCGCCGATTGGCCCGTATGGAGAGGTCCCAATGGCGATGGTATTTCCAAAGAGACAGGTTGGACGCTGGCGGCCGAGCCAAAAACATTATGGGAAGCCGAAGTTGGCTTAGGGTTCTCTTCATTTGTGGTCGCTGGTGACAAAGTGCTGACCACAGGCCACGCCGATGGCCAAGATACCGTCTGGTGCCTGGATGCAGCTTCGGGTAAACTCATCTGGAGGCACTCTTACGCTGCCGATTTGGGGGACAAATATTACGAGGGGGGCACTTCCAATACCCCGACCATTGATGGCGAGAAAGTGTATCACCTTAGCCGTTGGGGGGATCTGTTTTGCTTTGAGATCGCTACCGGAAAGGTCATTTGGGAGCGTCAGGTGCAAAAGGAAACCGAGTCTAGTATTCCAGATTGGGGATACGCCGGCGCCCCACTGGTCCAGGGAAATCTGCTGATCGTCAATGTCGGCAAAGCAGGGATGGGTATCGATAAAGCAACGGGCAAGATCATCTGGAAAAGTGACACCGAGAGCGCAGGCTACTCCACCCCAGTCGCTTACAGCTCAGGTGGGAAAAAGCTCGCCATCGTTTCCTCTTCCGATGCCTACACGGCCATCCAAATCGAAGACGGAACTCCAGTCTGGTCCTATCGCTGGGCGACACGCTACGGCGTCAATGCCAGCGACCCCATCGTCAGTGGGGAGCATGTTTTCATCTCAACCGGCTACAACAAGGGCTGCACTTTGCTGAAAACAAGCGACAGCCAACCCACGAAAATCTGGGAGAGCAAAGTCCTGAAGAACCAATTCAATAGCTCCGTTCTGGTGGGTGATTATCTTTACGGAATCGATGGCGATCAAAATAGCCGTTGCTCTCTCAAATGCGTCGATCTCATGACCGGCGGTGAAGTCTGGGTCGAAAAGAGCATAGGCTTTGGTTCTCTCATGGCCTCCTCTGACGGCCGCCTGATCATCCTCACGGAAAAAGGGGAACTAACCGTCGCCAAAGCCAGTCACAAAGGATACGAAGAGCTATCTCGCGTCCAAGTGCTCAGTGGACGCTGCTGGAGCGCCCCCGTCCTGGCCAATGGGCGACTTTATGTTCGCAACGCCCCGGGCAAGGTCCTCTGCCTTCAGGCAAAGTGATATCCAGCGCTGACTTTCTGCATTCGGCTGACTCCAGAGCTTGTCAGTCGTGATTCGCCACCTAGATAACAGCATGTCCCTGTCGTTTTATCATCTTCTCCACCTCCTAGGCTTGATTCTCGTCTTCATCGGCTTCGGTGCCCTATTCACTCCGGATTCACGCCGAGCCATGAAATGGCATGGCATCGGACTACTGATCAGCCTGATCTCAGGTTTTGGCATGTTGGCCAAATTGGGCATCTTCAAAAGCATGCCCACATGGGTTTGGGCCAAAATCGGCCTCTGGCTCGTGCTAGGCTTCCTTCCGGTACTCTGTCGCCGTGGCATTCTCCCCGCACGGATGGTCGTTCTCTTGGCGGCGGCCATCGGGGTCGTTCTAGCTTGGCTCGGCTACTTGAAGCCAGCCTTGTGATGTGCCTTAATTCTGGACCCTAGCCCCTTGTTTCTCCCCAAGTGATCTCCCGAAACATGTATCTTAGCATTTGGCTTGGCATTCTTATGAGTAGCGCCAGCTGTTCCTCGACGGACCCAAAGCCAGCTTTTCCAGATCATAGCCATAACTTCCCTGCTGGACCAAACTCACTCCTTCAGGAAAACCCACTCATCCGCAGGTTCAATCAGCCATCCACTTTTCCCAGCGTGCCCCCCGCAGGAGCACGAATCAGTTATTCTCAGGTGCTAATCAAGCAGCCCGTCGTTGCCATGACTTTCGACGATGGGCCCCACCCGACGCTCACCCCCAGACTCTTGGACATCCTGAAGGAGCGTAACATCAAATGCACCTTTTTTGTCATCGGCAAAAACGCCAAAACCTACCCCAAGATCATCCAACGCATGATCGCCGAGGGGCATGAGGTAGCCAACCATACGTGGACGCATTGCAGCCTGACCAGCCGCTCGGATGCCCAGATCCGTACGGAATTAAAACTGAGCGAAGATGCCCTCATGGAGGTGGCCAACTATCGCCCTCAGCTCATTCGTCCGCCCTACGGAGCGATCAATACACGCATCAAACAGCTGATGTTCAGCGAATTCGGCTACAGTACGATCATGTGGTCTGTCGATCCTCAAGATTGGCGCCGCCCTGGTGTGTCTGTCGTCACGAGCCGTCTGGTCAATGGGGCTCATCCCGGTGCCATCATGCTCGCTCATGACATTCACCCTCCCACCATCCAGGCCATGCCAGCCATGTTTGATCAACTTTTGGCCAAGGGCTATCAGTTCGTCACGGTCAGCCAACTGCTGAACATGGAAAAAGCAGGCATGCCAGTCGGCGTCGTTGTCCGCCCAGCCGTTCCCGTCGCTGAGAATGATCCCGTCCCGATGACGCGGTAAACTGTAGCGGTAAGGTGGTCCGAATGATGAAGATCACGCCAAGCCAATTCTGGATCGATCTCTGCTGAGACCATAGCGACATCGACACTGTTCCCCTTCTCTCTCCGCCTCACCCTGAGGAGGCCCCTCCGGTTTAATCCACAGTTTCCAGGTCGTTCCTTCCATGATTGGCGAAACTTATTTTCAACTACGCTCACGCCTCGACGAACGTCTTCAACGACTCAGCACCTTGTTGCGTGATCTCAATGGAGAGGCTGAATCACAGGCCATCATCGCCAATCTGAGCGGTAGCCTGCATGAGCCATTCGTCTTTGTCATCGTCGGCGAATGCAAAGTCGGAAAATCTACCTTTCTGAATGCACTGTTTGGCCAGGAGTTTTCCCAAACAAAAGGCATTTCCGCTGAGGAGAAAATCCTGTTGTATAAATTCGGAACCGAGCCCTGCACCGTGCCCATCACCCCAGCATTGGATGAGGTTCAAGTGCCAGCCACTTTTTTGCGCGACTTTCACATCGTCGATACGCCTGGCACGAATCGCACCGAAACTGAGCATCAAGAAATCACAGATCGCTTCGTCCCCATCTCAGATCTCGTCGTCTTTGTCATCAACGCCATGAACCCCTGGGGGGGCAGCGCTTGGCAATTTCTAGACAACGTGCATCGCCACTGGATGCGCAACGTGCTCTTCGTTCTCCAGCAGAGTGACCTGCGCACCCCAGAGGAGATGAATGTCATCATCGACTACATGAAGCAGTTGCTTCGGCAGCGCCACGGGCGGGATTTTCCCATCTTCCCCGTTTCCGCCAAGAAGGCCTACCTGGCTCGCAGCTCAGGCATCGATCGAGAGACCCTCATGAGGGAGAGTGGTTTTATTCCGCTTGAAGCCCACATCACTGAGGTTGTCGAGCGGAACACCTCTCGCATTCAAAAGCTACTCGGTGCCATTCAACTCGCACGGAAGATCCTTGCCTCAATGCATGACCGCATCAGCGCGCACGCCACTCAAGCCCAACGTGCAGCCGAAGTCGTTCGTGAAATGAACATCGAAAGGGAGCTGCAAATCGACCGCACTTTCAAAAAGATTCTCCCAGGGCTTGATGCCACCCAACAAGATTACCAGGAAAGCTGCATGCACATCGCCGCACTGGCAGAGAAAGCCCTATCCATCCGTCAGGCTTTTGTCAAAGATGACCCTGAAGATCAAGAACCTTCCAACCCAAAAAAGACGCATCCAACGGGGGCGAATCGAGCCCAGACTCTGGATCATCGTTTGTTTCAGAATCTTCAGCATCGCACGGAAGATCACTGGCGGCAGTTCGGTCTCATGATCGAAGAAGACTGCCTCCGATACGACCGCTTTCTTCACCACCATGGGCGCGGCACGATCTTCCCCCCCGATGAAAAATTGCCTACAGAAACCGACCCTGAGATCCGCCGCATCTTCGGCGTCCACATCGATTCTACGATCAGGCGGTTTGTCCTCAGCTTAAAGCTCGATGAAATCCTCGATCCTGGTCTGCGAGCTGCCCGTCGCCGTGCGCGTTGGGTTCCCTGGTTAGTCACGTCCACCCTCTTGGGCACTGGCTTGGCCGGCTATCATGAGGGCTGGGCAGGTGCAGGCATTGCCTTTGCAGTCGGCGCCCTGCTCCTCGGCATCACCTTTTTTATCATCCAACACGCCCTGCAACAGGCCAAACAGGCCCTCACGGGCAGATTAGATCAGTCCTCCCAAGATCTAAACGAGATGCTGACTCATCAGATTCGCGTCGATATGGAAAGCTTCTTCGGTCGCTTCTTAGAAATCCTAGAGCCAGCCCGTGAAGTCGCCTTCGATCAAGAGCAGCAAATGCTGACCCAAATCCAAAGACTCGATCACCTCATCGAGGAATTTGAATGCATGGAGCGTGAAGTGCGCGCCTTCGCCAATTAGCCAGGAATCTCACGGCTTCAGCATCTTGCACTGAACCAACCCCTGACGCACTGAAACCCAGGGCTCCTCACTCGAAACATCTTGAGGGTCGGGCACACTCGACTCCACGTCTCCGAGCTTAGCAGGAGAAAGAATCGCCAAAAACACCAGGGGCTCCTCGTGAGGATTGTACGTCGCATGAATCACCCCTGGTGGAATGTGCGCCATCTCCCCCGCCCTGAGGATGCGCTTTTCTGTGCCTACCCACTGCTCCGCACGACCATAGATGACATAAATGATCTCTTCACGGTGAGGATGAAAATGAAACGGATGGCAATGCATCGGATCCATGTTGGCACGCACCAACAACAACTTTTCCGCATCCACGAGGTCAGGCCGACAAAGCCATTCATTGTGCGTCCAGGGGTTGGTTTCGCGACTAGCGTCATCGATCTGAATGAAGCGGGCTGGCATGGAAGTGGGAGTCATGGATGGATCAAAAAACAACAAAGCACCGCGATTACCATCACTTCTCTTCAGCAGGAAAAACCTTTCTAAAGCTCCGCTTCACGATTGCCACAGGCCAAACCATCGGGAACGCATTCATTTTGACCTCGCTTTTCTGAAAAAAACCTCCTTTCACGCGCACAAGGCATCGCTTCGCTGGTAATGAAACGCCATCGGCCCAAGGGCATGAGATAGTTGGATTACGGCGTTATACCCCGCAACCATCTTTAAGTCGAAAGCTTAAAAAGCACAGTGGTAAAATTTCATTCACCTGATCATCAATGGCTTGCGACGTATTCGAAGCATCAATGCGTAAATGGATTAAATTCTTTTTATTTTATATAAAAATAAATAAGAATTAAACATCAATTCTAAGCTTAACACTCCTTTGGATTAAAGTTATATATCTTATATGATGAGCTTTTGTTGAGTAAATTTCTCATTTTAATGCTTGCTGATTCAATTTTTCGGAAGAAAGGCCGCATGGCTTAGGGTCATCCCTTTTGACCTAAATGGCATCAATTCGCCCAGCTCTAGCTCCCCATGAACGCCCTTCTCTCGACTTCACTGCGACGCTTGTACGCACTAGCCTCAAGGCATAGACCTTCAAACAAGAGAAAAAAACGTGGAGCCGATTGAGAAAAATCTGATCATGGATGAGATCTCTAAATAAAGATCAAAATACATCTCCATCCAATTAGGCACAACTCCTGCTCATCAAAGCTTTAGCCTAGACAAAAAGACTGTTTCAAACGGCTGGCAACTCTGACTCAAACCCTTTGCTGGGTTTTATACATACTTTTTTAAAATACATTTGTTGAAAATGAAAAATTCCATTTTCCCATCATTGTTACTTGCTTCGACGCTTCTGTTGGCCTGCCCCGCTTCAGCGGATTCGCTTCGTCAAAACCAACTCACGACGTCTGAAGACTCAACCCCAGAGGGCCTGAACAAAACAGATTGGCAGAGCATTCGTGCCGCTCATACCGCCTGGGAGCACAGCTTCATGCCCTTGGAGGGGGGGCGATTTCAGGCGCGCAACAAAGCACAGCAGTGGACCACCTTGTTTGATGGGCGCGGTTTCTTAGCCAAACCCAAAGATGCTAACTGGCAGTGGGGGTTGGAGCTGCGAAGCTATGGCTTTGGAAGCAACCAGACCACCGTGAACAGTCAGCCGACGGTTAAAGCCGATGGCCAGCGCCTCAGCTATCAATGGAACAAGGCGGTGCAGGAGTGGTTTATCAATGATGAACGTGGGCTGGAACACGGGTTTACCTTAGATCAGCGACCTGAAGGCGCGTTGCCTGGCGTGGCCCTCGATGTGGTGTTGAGCACTCGTGGCGGCTTGAAGGCCAGTGTCGCCCCCGATGCCCAGACGGTGTACTTTCGTGATACGGCTGGAGCTCCTTTGGTCAATTACACAGGGCTGAAGGTCTGGGATGCCGACGGTCAGATCCTTCCCTCCCGTTTCCTTCCTGGCCCTGCAGGCGGCATCGTCTTGCGCGTGGAAGAAAGCGGCGCACGCTACCCCCTCACCATCGATCCCATCGCCCAGCAGGCTTATCTCAAAGCCAGCCAAGTCACGGCTGGGGACCAGTTCGGCTACTCTGTATCGGTCAGTGGCGATACCGTGGTGGTTGGAGCAATAGGTGAAGACAGCAGCACGACGGGCATCAACAGCACGCCCGATGAGGGGGCTCCTAATGCTGGAGCGGCCTATGTCTTTGTGCGCAACCCCAGCAACAACACCTGGAGCCAGCAGGCCTACCTCAAAGCCAGCCAAGTCACGACGAATGACCTATTCGGCACCTCGGTATCGGTCAGTGGCGATACCGTGGTGGTTGGGGCAATCTTTGAAGATAGCAGCACGACGGGCATCAACAGCACGCCCAATGAGGATGTCACTAACTGCGGTGCCGCCTATGTCTTTGTGCGCGACCCGAGCAACAACACCTGGAGCCAGCAGGCCTACCTCAAAGCTAGCCAAGTCAATTCAGAAGATCAGTTTGGTTTCTCGGTTGCTGTGAACGGAGATAGCTTGGTTGTAGGAGCAGTCAATGAGGACAGCAGTACAACTGGCATAGACAACACACCCAATGAGTTAGCTATCGACGCAGGTGCCGCCTATGTCTTTGTGCGCGACCCGAGCAACAACACCTGGACTCAGCAGGCCTACCTCAAAGCCAGCCAAGTCACGGCAAGTGACCTTTTCGGCTACTCAGTCGCGCTAAGCGGAGATACTGTGGTCATCGCAGCTCGCAATGAAGACAGCAGCACGACGGGCATCAACAGCACGCCCAATGAGGTGGCTACTAATGCTGGAGCGGCCTATGTCTTTGTGCGCAACCCCAGCAACAACACCTGGAGCCAGCAGGCCTACCTCAAAGCCAGCCAAGTCACGGCTGGGGACCAGTTCGGCTACTCAGTGTCGGTCAGTGGCGATACCGTGGTGGTTGGAGCAATCCGTGAAGACAGCAGTACGACGGGCATCAACAGCGCGCCCGATGAGGGGGCTCCTAATGCTGGAGCGGCCTATATCTTTGTGCGCAACCCCAGCAACAACACCTGGAGCCAGCAGGCCTACCTCAAAGCCAGCCAAGTCACGACTGCTGACCAGTTCGGCTACTCAGTATCGGTCAGTGGCGATACCGTGGTGGTTGGAGCAAACGGTGAAGACAGCAGCACGACGGGCATCAACAGCACGCCCGATGAGGCTACAGATAATGCTGGTGCGGCCTATGTCTTTGTGCGCAGCAACACCACCTGGAGCCAGCAGGCCTACCTCAAAGCAAGCCAAGTCACGATGTTTGACCAGTTGGGCTTTTCTGTATCGGTCAGTGGTGATACCGTGGTGGTTGGAGTAGTAAATGAAGACAGCAGCACGACGGGCATCAACAGCACGCCCGCTGAGGGGGCTGTTGATGCTGGGGCGGCTTACATCTTTTCGGGATTTGGTCCCTCTGCAACAGTGCCAGATGCGCCGACAATCGGGACAGCGACGGCAGGCAATGCCAGCGCGAGCGTGGCTTTCACGGCCCCTTCTAACGATGGAGGCTCCGCTATCACGGGTTATACCGTAACCTCGACTCCCGGAGGCATCACGGCGACCGGCAGCAGCTCACCTATTGTGGTCAACGGGCTGACCAATGGTACGACTTACACCTTCACCGTCAAAGCCACCAACGCAATGGGGGATAGTGCTGACTCGGCTGCCTCGAATTCGGTGACGCCGATTGCTGCACCTGCGTTAACTATACGAGGCAATGGTATTCTCATCGCGCCTGCGGATACAACTCCATCCGCAGATGACGGAACCCTTCTAGGTTCTGTGGTGCAGGGCGGGACGCTAGTCGGAACCTATCATCTTTTCAACACGGGTAATGCGGATCTTAATCTCACCGGCACACCTCGTGTGGAGCTCAGCGGCCCGCATGCCGCCGACTTCCAGGTGGTGACCGTACCCACCGCCACGTTGCCACAAACCACGGGCACATCGGTGCTTCAGATTCGCTTTCAGCCTCAAACCGTAGGGGTGCGCACAGCGGAAGTCCGTATCCCCAGCGATGATCCAGATGAGCCCACTTACACCTTTGTCATCCAAGCCACGGCGACCACGCCACCTGGCGGAATCATCGCATTTAGTTCCGACGCCTACAAAGTCTCCCAAGGGGCAACGGAGGCTAAACTGACTCTCGTTCGAACGGCCGGCACAGCTGCCACAAGCGTCAGGCTGACGACCATTGATGGCGTAGCTGCTGTCCAGAACCTGAACTTCGAGCCTGCACTCACCAGCGTGGACTACACCACCGTGAACATCGTGGTTACCTTTGCTTTCAATCAAACCAGCCAAGTGGTGACATTGCCGTTGATACCTCGCACAGGCGTGCAGCCTCACCGGCACTTCTACGTCTTGCTAAGCGAAGCTCCTGCAGGCACGAGCGTGAGTGAAAGTCTAGGTTCTACAGCCGTGCGTATCCTAGCTCGGCCGCGCCCTACGGTGACACTGACCAATCCGGCTGCTGCTGCCACGACCGTCAACTCAGTGTCTCCTTACACAATTGAGGGACGGGCACGAGATGTGGCACGGGCGGGGATCACCCGAGTTACCGTTTCGCTCAATGGCGGAACGCCTGTCGAAGCCACGCTGGGACCTGTCACGGGCAATGCTCGCCCTTGGAGCTTACCCATCACGCCACTGGCAGGGGCCAACAGTTTGTCGGTCATCGCCTATGATGGCAATGATACCCCCAGCGAAACGACTACTCGCAGCTTCACGTTCACCCCACGTTATCGTCTTGAAGCAAGCCTCAGCAGCCTCGGGGGTGTGACGGTAAGATCGACGCCAGCTTCAGCCGCTCAGCTGCTCACGACCACAAGCAGTCTGCGCACCTACAGCGTGCAGCCCAACACGCTGATGACGGTGACCGCAGTGCCTAACGCGGGTCAGGTCTTCAGCCACTGGATCACCTTGCCAGCCGGTGTATCGGCCATCAGTTCCACCTTCACCTACACGATGCCGACAACGGATCTGCCAAGCCCGGTGACCGCCGCGTTTGTGCCAAATCCATTCCTACCGGCTGCGGGTCAGGGCAATGAATTCTACGGCCTCGTGCGTCCGAACGTGGATACCAATCCGGGACTGGATCGCTTGGGTTGGCTAACGGGAACCCTAACACCAGCAACGGGCGCCTTCTCCGGCCGACTGCTCTACAATGGCGTGACAAGAAGCTTTGCGACCCTCTTCATGGGCAACGGCACCGCCTTATTCAATGTGTCCGGGCAGATGCTTCCGACCTTGACCCTAGCGAATGGTGACGTGTTGAGCCTGACCTATGCCTCAGGCCGGATCAGTTTTCAGCTACAACGAAACAATGTCAATTGGAGCCAAGGCGAGCTGGAACGGCTTGCCTATACCGCCACGAATCCCATTCCGAGTATTCTCATGAATCGGACCAACAGAGCTAATGCGTTAACCAGTGGCTTTTACACGCTGGTTCTCCCGCACCAGACTCAACCGGTCTGGAGGAATCCAGCGACCTACCCACAGGGAGACGGGTTTGGGACGATCACACTAGCGCGCTCAGGCAGCTTCACGGCTGCGGGTGTCTTAGCCGATGGCAGCAGCTGGACAGCTTCTGGTGGATTGGTCAGTGGTCAAAAAGCTACCTTTTTCACGCAGTTGCTCACACCGGGCGCGGCCGTGGCTACTGGTAACTTAACGGGCACCTTTAGCGGCACCTTGGAGTTCAGCACCACTGAGGCTGATAGTGATGTGACAAGCACTGACCTTCTATGGACACGCGAGTCCGTGACTGAGCGGACTGGCGTTTCGGAGCGTGCTCTTGCTACGCAGCTTTACACGCCAGGGTGGCCGCAAGGCATCGTTTTGTATGGCATTGGAGCGCTTTATCAAAGCACCAGCACCCTTCAAAACACGCTTGGGCTCAGCACCAGTGCAGCGAATGTGGGCAACAGCGAATTCATCGTCAGTGGTGGTAAGCTCTTTCCATCGGTCATCGTGAATGAAACACGCATTGTGGAAAACATCATCTCGCGCATCCCCTCGACAAACAGAACCTTCACCCTCAATGCTAGTGCATCACTAGGCACGGTGAGCGGCAGCTTCACCCCGAATTGGGAGAACCCCGCTGCTGTGAATCCGACATTCCGCGGCATCCTTCTGCAAAAAGGCAATGCCAAAGGCGGATATGGATTCTTCCGCAGCAACCGGCTGAATGATTTGGATCCAGAAGTCGGCAGGATTACGCTCGGCAAGCCCAATACACCGTAAAGTATTCCTCATCCCTCTCAATGACAACAGGGCAGGCTGTGAGGCCTGCCCTGTTGCTGTTTGATCTTGTGTCGTGTTTTCCGAAATCTCTCAAGCGCCAAGCTGACGCGCCCATTCGATGGCACGAAGCATACCGGTGGCTTTGTTGACCGTCTCTTGGTATTCTGCCGCAGGATCTGAATCGGCGACGACACCTGCACCTGCCTGGACATAGGCTTTGCCATCCTTCACGACACAAGTGCGGAGAGCGATGCAGGAGTCAAGATGACCATCAAAGCCATAATAGCCAACAGCACCGGCATAGGCGCAACGCTTGCTTTTTTCGACTTCGTTGATGATCTCCATGGCTCGCACCTTGGGGCTTCCGCTAACAGTTCCTGCCGGAAACGTGGCGCGCATGACATCGTAGGCGTTTTTGTCGCTGTGGAGTTTGCCTTCAACGTTGCTGACAATGTGCATCACGTGGCTGTAGCGCTCGATGATCATGAGATCGGTGACTTTCACACTACCATATTCGGCGACACGACCGACATCGTTGCGAGCGAGATCAACGAGCATGATGTGCTCCGCACGCTCCTTGGGATCGGCGAGCAGCTCTGCGGCGAGAGCATCGTCTTCGTCCTTGGTTTTACCTCTCCAGCGCGTGCCCGCGATGGGGCGGATCTCGATTTTGCCATCCAGGCATTTCACATGCACCTCGGGAGAACTTCCAACGAGGGAAAACCCGCCCGGCAGGTCGAGACAGAACATGTACGGCGATGGGTTTACGTGACGAAGAGCGCGAAAGAGATCGACGGAAGTGCCGGTGTAGGTGGTCTCAAAGCGCTGGGAAGGCACGCCTTGGAAGATGTCGCCTGCCCCGATGTATTCTTTCATTTTGGCGACCATGCCCTCATATTCGGCGCGGGTGGTGTTGCTGACCGGTGGAGGCAACTGATCGTTTTGCACCGGTGCAAAGGTTTGCAGAGGCTTGACTGCTAGGGGTTGCGAAAGCTTGGCAATGACCGCTTCAATCTGTGCCTGGGCCCAATCGTAAGCAGCCTGCAGGCTGGCATGCTCATCGGTGTGCACATTGGCCACCACACGAAGACGCCGTGTGCGATGGTCAAAGATGAGAACCGTGTCCGTGACCAAGAACACCATGTCAGGAAGACCGAGTTCATCCTTCGGTGGTGGAGGGAGGGTGGGTTCAAAGAAGCGCACCATGTCGTAGGCGAGGTAGCCGACCGCGCCCCCATGAAAGACGGGAATGTCTGTGGCTCCTGCCGGTTGGTAGGGGCGCATGATCTGACGCAGCTCTTCGAGCGGATCGGTAGCGGTGGTGTAGCGACGTGTCTGGCCGCGCTCTTCAATTTCAATCTCACGCCCTCTGGCGGTAAAGATAAGCCGGGGTGAGCTACCCAACAGAGAATAACGCCCCGAATGTTGGGTAAGCTCCGCCGACTCCAAAAGAAAGGCAGAGCGGCCATCATGGATTTTTTGGAAGGCAGAAAGAGGCGTCTCGTAGTCTGCGGCTAGCTCCGCCATCACTGGGACGAGGTTTCCTTTCGCAGCGAGGGTGCGGAAGGCATCGAAATCAGGCTGAAGGTGGAGCGAGGGCATGGCTGGCAGCAAAAAAAGAGCAAGCAGAGTGGATGCGAAATCCGCAACGGGCAAGGACGGGCAGAGGGCGAAGGCGGTTGGTGGAAGGAAAAGCCACGCTTCACATGCTTTCGCGATTGTGGATTTCTCACATCTGGCGAGGATTCTGCCAAAATCGAAGAACTATTCCTTATTGGCTTATGAACCTAACACGGTGGTGCATAGTGGGCGCTTGGCTGCTGGCCTTTGGGCTGGCGGAGGTGCTATGGCTAGCACCAGCCCTAGAGAGCCGACTCGCCACCGCAGCACGGGCTGCGGTTCAGAAACTGCCCACAGGTTACCCAGCCCCACAAATTCTCGTTTCGGGGCAGCAGCTCTGGCTGCAAGGGAAAGTGCGCAGTGAAGCGCAGCACCTGGCGCTGGTGGAGACCTTACGAGCGAGCTTGCGGCTGCCAAACTGGATAAGGCTGGATTTAAATCCAATCACTCAGGTGAAGGATGAAATCCAAGTCGTTCCCTACCCCAGTGGCTGGCTTTTCATTGCAGCCCACGGCTCACGCGGGCGACTGATCGGTCAGGCTGCTAGCGAAGCAGAAGCACGCGATCTGAGCACATTGCTCGCACGCACGTGGAGCACAACCGGCGGATACCTAGATCCTCAGGTGAAAGTGGCCCAGCATCTGCATGACGAGGCGGCCGATGTCGAGGTCACCCTCAAGGAACCTCCGCACCCTCGCAGAAATACCGGTGCCGATAGCGCTTTGGCACAGATTGCACGGATTGGCGGGCCTTGGCAGCGGCTGATCCTTGATTCGTCAAACGAGGTGCTGCGTGCGCAAATTCTAGCCATGGGTATCGACGAAGCTGCCTGGGACAAGCTGCTGCTCCCGGAACTCGGGCATCTGCGGCGCTATCAGAGGGAACAGCGGAAAATGGCCGAGGAAGCTGAGCGCCAATCACGACTACCACCGCCGCATATCTTCCTAGCACAGCGAGGCGGCCGCATCCTGCTGCGCGGAGAAGTGGCTAACCTGACTTTGAAACGAGAGCTGCTCAATGCCTTGATTGAGGCGTTTCCAGAACAGCGGGTGCTCGATGATCTGCGGGTCAACGAACAACGGCGGCGGGTGAGTAACTTTGGCCCGCTATCTTCCCTGGTATCTAGCCTGGATTCGGGAGATCCCCAGAAAAAAAGCCTACATCTCGGCCTAGCCAATGCGGCGTGGCAGAGCTTGGATTTCCATGTAGGAGCCGACACGGAGCCCTGGAAATCGCGACTTCCCAAGGACTTGCCGTCAGGCCTTTTGGCTGAAGATAGCCAGATGGTTTTGGATTGGCTGCAAGGCGGCACCAAAGGAATCCCAAAGTTGCCCGCTCGGCTTCAGCCTAGCTTTTTGACACTCACTATTTTGCCCGAAAAGGTGATCCTTGCAGGTCAGGTCGCCGAGGAAAATCTACGCACTCAGCTTTTAGAGGCTGCGCGCCTTAAATACAGGGGGCGCGCAGTAGTTTTGGGAGATGCTCTGCTAGCTCGTGGCACCTGTGAGCAAGCTGTGGGCGACATTCAGCAAACGCTACATAGCTTCCCCGATCTACCTAGAGGAAGCAGCATGGGCATGATCGCTTTTGCGCGACCTGGAACTGCCTGGAACACGCATGCAGCGAGCAGCCAAATCATTCAGCCTGGAGCCATCGCGAGCACCGGTATTCTTCCCGCCGACTTTCCTGCTGCGATGGCAGAAGACAGCTTTCTCGATAGTTTTGATCATCTTCGCCAACACTGGAAGACCCTGACAACTCAGGGCCAGCAGGCGCCTGCTCACTGACCATTCATGCAAGGATTTCTCTGGCTTATCACACAAATGTCACTGCTGCTGATGGCAGCAGCGGCTGTCTTTTTTTGGTTAGGTTGGCGTTGGCGCGGGCAGCTGATCCATACCGAAAAAGACAAGACTTCGAAAAAATCAGCCGCAAAAGCTCTGTTGCTGCCGATTCCTTGTGCCGAAGTCATCGCGAACCATGCTTCCGAAGCCATTCAATCACCTCCAATCAATAGCCCATCGGCGGAAGAACTTCAGCGACTCAATCAGCAACTTGAAGAAGCCGAGCACCACCGCCGTAATCTAGAAAAAGAACTCATCCGGGTTCATGACGAACTCAAAGCGGCTCGTCTTGAAGTTGCCAAGCATAAACTTAAGGCAGAAAATCCTGCATAGGAATCCGTGCCTTTGCTTGCCAGTCTCGCTACCCATCATCGTGAACAAGCACGATGATACAGCAAGTAGCTAAAGAACCATCGCTACACTGGCAGAGTCGCCCCGTGCGAACTCCTTCTAACATGATCATGCCAATGATCTTCTTATTGGTTAAGGCTCGGCTGGTTCAAAAAGCGTCGGATGAAGATGCACAGGCTTTCATAGTTTCCCTCTTGGGAAAAGCTCAAACATATCCAACGATAGCTTCACCAGATGGCTAAAAAACCTTGCAGCTATGCGGAGCCATTGCCCATCATGACCCGCCAAGCGATCCGATGCGTCTGGCTGCTATTTTTAGCGCAATGATCGGTCGATGTCCACGTTTTGCCTTAATGATGATTCGAGTTGCGCTCCTTGGTCTCACCTTCCTCACCTGCTCGTTGCTTAAAGCGGCAGAGACTCCAAACATCATCGTCATCATGGCAGATGACCTGGGTTATGGAGATCTGGGATGCTACGGTGCGAAAACAGTAAAGACACCACACCTAGACCAACTAGCTCGGGAAGGCCTGCGTTTCACCAGTGGCTATTGCAGCGCCTCGACTTGTACTCCTACACGTTTTTCGCTCCTGACCGGCACCTACGCATTTCGTCAGAAGGGCACCGGCGTAGCTCCGCCCAACGGGCCAGCTTTGATCAAGCCAGGCACGGAGACCTTGGCCAGCCTTTTGAAGCGCGCGGGTTACACAACCGCCGTTGTCGGAAAATGGCATCTCGGATTGGGAGATCCTAAGCCCGACTGGAATGGTGAACTGAAGCCTGGACCTCTGGAGATCGGCTTTGATCACTGCCTGCTGCTTCCCACGACAAACGATCGCGTCCCGCAAGTCTATGTCGATGATCATCATGTCAGAAACTTGGAGGCGGACGATCCGCTGCGGGTGGGAGACAAGGCTCCCTCTCCGGACCACCCCACGGGCATCACGCATCGCAGCACCTTGCGCATGAACTGGACGCATGGACACAACCAAACCATTCACAATGGAATTGGCCGCATTGGCTTTTACACGGGCGGACAGTCTGCACGGTTTCGGGACGAAGACCTAGCGGACACCTGGACACAGGAGGCGACACAATGGATAACCACCCACCGGAAGCAGCCTTTTTTCCTCTTCTTTGCTAGCCATGACATCCACGTGCCGCGCATGCCGCACGAGCGCTTCCAAGGCAGCACAGCACTCGGTTTCCGTGGTGATGCCATTGTCGAATTTGACTGGAGTGTGGGAGCGATTGTCAAAGCGGTGAAGCAGAATGACCTGCAAAGCAAAACGCTCATCCTAATCTGCTCGGACAATGGTCCCGTTCTGGACGATGGTTATGTGGACGATGCCGTCGAAAAACTCGGAAATCACCAACCCGCAGGCCCCTTCAGTGGTGGAAAATACAGTGTACTGGAAGGAGGTACTCGGACGCCATTCATCGTCCATTGGCCGGGACGGATTCAACCTGGAGTTTCCAATGAAGTCGTCTGCACCATCGACCTCGCCGCGAGCCTTGCCTCTCTGACCGGAGTTTCCCTGCCCAAGGAAGCCTGTCTGGATAGCCACAATGTCATGCCAGCTCTCCTCGGCATTCCCGGAGCGAAAGGCCGTGATCATTTACTCCAGCAGGACAACAACGGCACCAACCTAGGGCTACGCATGGGCGAATGGAAGCTAGTGCGCTTGAAACAAAAGGGTGCCTCAAAAGCGGTGGTCTCTATGCAAAAGCGAGATGAAAAATCAGGAGCTTACCAGCTTTATCACCTAAGCGAGGATCCTGCTGAACAAAAGGACCTGTCAGCAGAACAACCTGAGCGAGTTGAAGCCATGATTGCAAAGATGAATGCCATTCTAAACCAAGGCTCCACAAGACCCTAAACTCTCTGGGGAAACGCTCGGCTGGTTTTTTATTACCCAGCTCAGCCTGCTGATGGGATGACTATCATGCTGGATCATACGTCTTTGCGCTTCAGTTTCATCTCTCTGCAAGTAACCCAAGCATTCTCCTATCACACTGCTGGCTAGAGATTAGAACTTAATCCGTGATGCGCTGGACAACACTCTTGCAGTTGATCTTGCGTCGCAACCAAAGAACAACCCCGATCAAAGCCAGCATGACGAGAGCGCATCTCGCCCACCCATTGATTCGCGGTTCATTTGCCTCTGAAGTCTTTGAGGCCTCCGGACTCACGAGCAAAGTTGCTTGCATGGGCTTCGACGGCACCGGCACGGCGCGGCTGGTTTCTCCAGGAAACATGACCTGAACGAGGGGATCCGGCCTCTCTGGGGTTTTGATCAAAAGAATCAGGCTAACTTGTGCCCCTTTAGCGTAACCAAGCATAAAATCCCCTGCCCTTTCTGGCACCTCTCCACGCACGATTGCCAATAAATGCACCTCTTCGGTCTCCTCATGCATGGGGGTCTGGGTAGCACCATCCAGTGGCTGCCACTCTATCTTTGGCATAACTTCCTGCTGACCTCCTAACATCAGCTTCAGCTGAGCCTTAAGCAGAGCCTCCGCTTGTTGAAACGTTTGTTGACGCTGTTCTGGGGATTGTTCCAGAAACCAAGCAGCATCCAAAGGAGCCAAGGCTGACGGATTTCGAGACAGAAAGACTCTTGGATCGAGATTCATCCTGAGCTCATAAACACCGTCATCGGCGAAATCAGCCTCAATCGTCATGTTAGGCACCTGATGACACAACGCCTCTCCGGCAGTCAAAAGGTACCAAAACAAAGTTAAACAAACAGGATGAAGCAAACATCGCATCAGTCTCATTGTCACAAAATAAGGGACTGCCAAGCGCTGAAAAATAAGGTAGGTTCGTAAAAAGAGTCAGGAAGCGTCCAAGTCGAATCACTGAACAGCAACGCGCCATTTGACTCGATGCTCCCCTTCACCCATAGCGAAAAGGTAGCCAGAGTCATGCCCGTCTGGCCCCTTTGAATCTTCACTTCTTGATCCCATGTCCACCCCAGCGCACAACTACACGGAAGACAGCATCAAATCGCTTGATTGGCGTGAACACATTCGCCTCCGCCCTGGCATGTACATCGGCAAATTGGGGGATGGATCACAGTCTGAAGACGGCATCTATGTTCTTCTCAAAGAAGTCGTCGACAACTGCATCGATGAGCATGTGATGGGCTATGGAAAAGTGATCGAAATCGAAATCACGGAAGACAACCTTTGCAGCATTCGCGATTACGGCCGTGGCATACCGCTTGGAAAACTGATGGAGTGTGCTGCCCAGATTAATACGGGAGCCAAGTATGATAGCGAAGTCTTTAAAAGATCTGTTGGATTGAACGGTGTTGGCATCAAAGCCGTGAATGCACTCTCGGAGTTCTTTAAGATTCAAGCCATTCGTGAAAAGCAAACTCGCTGCATTGAGTTCAGCCGTGGCCAAGTGGTCGAGGACATGGCGAAACCTCAGCCTTGTGAAGAAGACAACGGAACCCGCATTGCCTTCCGGCCAGATCCCGAATCCTTTACCTCGAAGGTGAAATTCAACCTGGATTTCATCCGTGAAATGCTTCGCTACTACGCATGGCTCAATCCAGGATTAACCCTGAAGCTCAATGGTGAAAGCTTTAAATCCAAGGAAGGACTTCGCGACCTTATTGCAGCGAAGTTAACCGAAAGCCCCCAATATCCCGTCATTCATTTGGATGGAAAAGACATTGAGGTCGCTTTTACTCACGGCAGTGGCTACGGCGAAGAATTCTATACCTTCGTCAACGGACAACACACCACGCAAGGTGGAACTCATCTCGCAGCTTTTCGCGAAGCTGTCGTTCAGGAATGTCGGGAGTTTTTCAAAAAACAGTTTGAGCCTAGCGATGTGCGTACCGGCATCATCGCCGCCGTCGCGGTGAAAGTTCAAGAGCCAGTCTTTGAGTCGCAAACCAAAACCAAGCTCGGCTCGACTCACATGGAGCCGAATGGGCGTAACCTGCGCACTCACATCATCAATACTGTTGTCAAAGAACTCGATAACTACCTACACAAGCATGGTGATGTAGCCAAATCTCTTCAGGAAAAGATTCTAGCTAATGAAAAGGAGCGCAAAGAAATTAGCGGCATCCAAAAAGCAGCACGTGAAAACGCGCGAAAGGCCAAAGTTCATAACAAAAAGCTACGCGACTGTCGGATACATTTAGACACCAAGGACAAGCGTCGGGAAGAAAGCACCATTTTCATCACTGAAGGTGACAGTGCTTCAGGTAGCATCACCAAAAGCCGCGATGTTGAAACACAGGCTGTCTTCAGCCTGCGTGGAAAACCGCTCAACTGCTTTGGCCTAACCCGAAAAGTGGTTTACGAGAATGAGGAGTTTTACCTGCTCGCGAACGCATTGCAGATTGATGAAAACATCGAAGATCTGCGATTCAATAAAATCGTTCTGGCTACTGATGCAGACGTGGATGGCATGCACATCCGCCTGCTGATGATCACCTTCTTTCTACAGTTCTTCCCCGAGCTAGCCCACATCCCGAACGTGCGCGAAGGGCATCTGTATATCTTGCAGACGCCGCTTTTCCGTGTTCGAAACAAACGAGAAACCTTTTATTGCTACAGTGATGAGGAGCGCCAACGTGCCATTCATCGCTGTGGAAAGAATGCAGAAATCACGCGCTTCAAAGGCCTGGGCGAAATCAGCCCTGACGAATTCAAGCATTTCATCGGTCCGAAGATAAGACTCGAACCCGTGATCCTGCCTGAACACAAAAACATTAAGGAATTACTCTCCTATTACATGGGCAAGAATACTCCTGAGCGCCAAGCAGATATCATTCAAAACCTTCGTGTCGAAAAAGAGCTGGAGTTCAAAGAAGAGCCGGAAATCATGCCAGAGGCTGCTTGAGCTTTTTATTCATGCTTCGTAGCCAAGGATAAATCCCAGCGAGGGCTGAGCTCATGAGAACATGTTCAGCCCCAGAAGGACGTCTTCTCGACTGATTGAGTGGCCTTCCTGAATGCCTCAAAGAATCAGATGGGCTCAACAACTACTCTAGCTCCCACGATCTCACGCACTCGAATCGAAGCACCACTGGGGAGGTAGCCGCCTTCTATCATCGCTTCTAGGCGGTGATGGCCCACTTCGATACTTCCATAAGGACGTAAGGCACTTATCGTCAAACCCGTATCTCCAGGCTTGATCTTATGAACCATGGACATCGCAGGAGTCGATGCAGCACGCCCACCTGCGGCAGCATCAAGCACCAGCCTCTGGAAAGGACGCGTTTCAGGCAGATAACGAGCCGCCACCAAAATGGCCAAGGCCGCGCCTAGAATACCTAAAGCGAAATTTCTCAGCCCGACCGCGTACTGCGAGAGGCTAAACCCAATGGATTCTCCGGTAGCAAAGGATTCACCCACAGATGCGGGCGCAGAAGGCGGAGCCAACTCCCAGCCTGACATAGTATAAACCAAAGCAGCCATCACAAAGATAAAACCAAGGATCCCCAACACTAGGGTTCCAGGCAGGACCATGAGTTCCAAAAAGATAAAGATGCACCCGATCATGAAGACAGCTGCTGCCACGGCCGTTTCCTGCCCAACTAAACTGCCAGCAACATAATGACCAAAGAAAAACAATCCAAAGGCGGCAACGGATATAAAACCAGGTAAACCAAAACCAGGTGCCTGCATCTCGAGATAACCTCCAGCGACGCCAATCAAGATCAGCAGGGCCGCGTATTTGGTGACCCATATAGCCACTGCTTCAAAAAAGGTGGGCTCTGCTGTCACCGTCATTCCTTGGAGACCTTCTGCTTTTTTGATGTCATCAATGCTATTGACAATCGCCTTAGCGAAAAGTGGCTTTCCATCCATGAGCATCACGGCTTGTTCTGCATCCAAGGTTAAGATCTCCTTTTTGCCATCCATCAGCTTGCCATTTATTTTTAGCTCCTTGCCCATGTCAATCATGGCCTCAATGACAGCAGGATTGTGTCCCTTCTTTTTGGCCACAGCACGAGCCATGCTCATGGTCGCACTGTTCATTTTGGCGCGCTCCGCATCTCCCATTTCTTGACCGTTTCCATAAATGGGAGAGGCCGCTCCTGCGCTGCTCGTCGGAGCCATGTAGATGCCATCAGTCGCGACAGCGATCATCGCACCAGCCGAAAGCGCACGTGTATTGACAAAAGCAAAACTTCTCGCCTTTAACTTCTGCAAATCATTCATCATCAGATCCACCGTGTCCCACAGTAGGCCACCAGGTGTGTCTAGTTCAAAGACAACGGCCTCAGCGCCTTCTTTTGAGCAGCGCTCGAGAGTGCGAGACATAAACTCGAACCTCGCCCGGGCAATCAGATCTTCTTCCCCCACCGGAATAAGCACCACTTTACCAGCATAACTACTCGGGGTGCTTGCAGTCAGCTGGGCACAAGACACAAAGAAAAGCAGAGAGGAAACCAGAGCCAGAAAGGAGGTCTTCATTCACCTAGAATAGGGGGCAATCTCGAGGCAGCAACCGGGCAACAGCACTTGAAATGAAAGAAAGTGCATCTCATCTGAAAGGACATCCGTTTCAGCAACGACAAGCCAAAACTCCCCAAGATAGGCGCGGATCGGAAACGGTCCGCGCCTTATTGTTGAGAGCGTTGTTTGACCGGAAGCGCCATGGAGGATCTCTCCCAAATTCCGGCCCTCGCGATGCGTGCTTGCTCATCCAAATGACGCAATTCATCCAAATAACTCGCCTGACCTTTGGAATCACCCGGAAGCTCGGTCATCAAGCTGCCAACACGTGCAAAGCCATTCAGAATGAGAAGGTCTGCTAAATTTGCTGGCCCTTGAGGTAGATGGACTTTCACGATCGCATAGTATCTCGCTGTGTTGGGAACTCGTTCCCAACGGGTCAGAACGTTAAAAAGGTTCTCGTTGAGAAGCTTTGTCACATAAGCTGCAGCAGCTTTCCCCATCTGCACCACGGTCTTTTCAGAAGTTTGAAACCAGCGTCCTTGCTCCGAAACCTTGGAAGGATGATCCATGTTCGTTTCCAGCGCATCCACGTAATAAAGCACGAAGACATATTCCTCCATGCCAAAACGAACTCGAAGAGTATCCCCCTCATTTGCGTATGATTCGACCAGGACTGGAGAGGGCAAGATTTCGAATTGATCTGTTGTGGATTTTTGAGCTTCGTTTGCCTCACCGCCCATGATAGCCAGCACTTCTTTTGCCGAGATCTTTTTGGCTTGAGCGACCTGTTCCTGACGTGCCCTCATGAGGATGCCAGCCAAGACAACGGCCAAAAGTAGGGCGAAGGTGATGGCTAGATTGACCAATGCAGAGCGGAGCGGCATACAGAGAATGAAAAGAGAACAGCGTAATCTGCAGTTTCTAGCAATCTCAACAAAGAAGCAATGCAGCTGGATTTGAGTTCGGCATCATGTGAATTCCAGGTTGTCAATCAACCTAGTTTTACCAAACCACCAAGCCACAGCCATTAAGCTGTTAGGCCCAGCCTGAGTCTGAGGTTCAAGCTCCTCACGGTCCACCAGGCACAAATAGTCTTCGCGCCCCTGCAGGGCGTGCGTTTTTAGGAACTCACGAGCGATTCGTAGCAAAATCTGCGAGTTATGCTGCCCATGATGCCAAGATTCATGAGCCAGCAGCAAAGCTTGCCGAAGGGCGGGAGCTTGGGAGCGCTCCTTGGGATTGAGGTAGCGATTCCGCGAACTCATCGCTAAACCATCCGGCTCACGCACGGTCTCTACCCCGTGAATCACGATAGGAAAATTTAAATCCCGAACCAATCGACGGATGATGGCGAGTTGCTGATAGTCCTTTTTGCCAAAGACGGCTTCATCTGGTTGAGTTAAGTTGAAGAGTTTCGCGACCACCGTACAGACACCATCAAAGTGGCCTGGACGACTGGCACCGCACAACACCCGTGAAAGCTGGTTTTCTAAGACCTGAATGCTGCGATTTAGCGCGTAAACCTCACTTACTTGGGGCGCGAAAACCATATCTGCCCCGCAGCTCTCCCCGATGGCTAGATCAGCCTCCAACGTGCGTGGATAGCGATCAAAATCTTCACCAGGACCAAATTGCAGTGGATTGACAAAAATGGTCACGGCCACCTGCGCTCGATTTCCCGCAAGTCGTCGAGCCTCCTGAATGAGCGCGCCATGACCTTCGTGTAGAGCTCCCATGGTCGGCACAAGAATGACCCTGCCTGCCGTTTGCCGCCATTGCCTGAGTTCGCTTACCTTCTGAAGGAGAATCATGGAAATAGAAACCCGGGATCGCAACATCTGGCTGTTTTGAGTTCAAGTGGCGGAGAGGGTGGGATTCGAACCCACGGTGACCTTACGGCCACTTCGGTTTTCAAGACCGACGCGTTAAACCACTCTGCCACCTCTCCAGATGCGATTGGGATGTCTCCAGCTAAACGAAAATCTATGGGGTTGCCAACAGGAACTTTCGAGAAGCTTCAAGCTCGTCGATAGACTTCGGTCGTGTCGCCCGTTGCTTCGCGCCTTTTTCCATGCGTTTTCCTCTAATTTTCGTTTTAACGGCAGCCACGCTCCATGCTGCAGATGTCAAAGAAGCTCCAATGACACCTGGCGGTGTCTATCGGGCACATGACATGAAACGACCGCGGCCCCAAGCCATCTCCCCTGCTGGATGGAGCAGCCAAGAGGCTGCAGGAGCTGCCCCCTCCGATGCGATCGTACTCTTCAATGGCAAAGATCTCTCCCAATGGAAAGCCGACCCACGGAAAGAGACGGCTTCTGGCGATGACAAGCCGCGCTGGAAAGTCGAAAAGGGTTACATGGAGATCACGCCGAAATCCGGTGGCATTCGCACACGTGAAAAATTCCGCGGAGATTACCAGCTTCACATCGAGTGGCGGACTCCAGATCAAGTCTCGGGCAATGGCCAAGGACGAGGCAATAGCGGCGTCTTTATTTCTGGCTTTCCCGAGATTCAGGTGCTCGACTCTTATCAAAACGATACTTATCCAGACGGTCAGGCATCAGGTCTTTATGGGCAATTTCCGCCTATGGTCAATGCCAGCCGCAAACCTGGTGAATGGCAAGTTTACGACATCTTGTTCGAGCATGCCCAGGCTAGTACCGGAGGGAAAGCAAGGTTAACAGTGATTCACAATGGCGTGGTGGTTCACTACTTGAGAGAGTTTACCAACCCCGTCCAAGAAAGCGACATCGCCCTACAAGATCACAACAATCCCGTGCGCTTCCGCAACATCTGGTTGCGACCTCTACGTGTCGATTCCGACAAAAATCCAACGCCGAAGTCTGCCAACAAGCCTGCACAAGATCAGGCCAAAACCATCACTCCAGCCCCCCAGGAACAGATTGTGACGATCAAAACGATGACAGCCCAAATGAAGTATGATTTGAGCGAGTTTACCGTCAGACCAGGACAGCCTGTGAAGTTGATTTTTCAGAATGGGGATGATTTGCCCCATAACATTGTGTTTTGCCAACCCGGCACCAACACGGTGGAAATGACAAACAAGCAGATGGAAAAGCCTGAAGAAGCCCTGAAAAGAAATTGGCTACCCGCTGATCCTAGAATTTGGTTAAACAGTAAACTGCTGAACCCTCACGAAAAACAAGAACTGACCTTCACTGCCCCTGAAAAATCAGGGGCCTATCCCTACGTCTGTACCTTCCCTGGACACGCCCTGACCATGAATGGCAAGATGAAAGTCTTACCACTCGGAGGGGGACTGAAAGATCTCAAATTTGCCCTCTATTTGGGAAATTGGAAGATGCTGCCAGATTTTTCAAAGCTGAAACCCCATCGCGAAGGGCAAGTGCCGAATAATCTCATCGAGATCAAACTTGATGATTACAAAAACGAATTTGGCGTCGTCTTCACCGGGAAGCTGACGGCTCCGAAAAAGGACCTCTACCGGTTTTATCTTACCGGGGATGATGGAGTGAGGATCAAGGTGAATGGCAAGACTGTGGTGCAGTATGATGGCATTCACCCGGCAGGTGATATTCGGGAAGGAACCATCCCGCTCGAAGCTGGCGATCATGAATTTCGTTATGAGTATTTCCAAGGGAGCGGTGATATCCAAGCTTTCGCCGCATGGAAAAGCACTCATTTTGATATGACGCCGCTCTCAACATGGAAGCCTGACAGCTGGCAGTTCGGCCCCAAAGCGAAGCAAAAGAAAGATTTCGAGCCGATCGTCTTAAGCCCGAAAGAAGAGCCGATTCTTTATCGAAACTTTATCGCAGGGGCAGGCAATCGTGGCATCGGCGTCGGCTACCCTGGTGGCATCAATCTAGCCTGGAGCGCGGAGAGCATGAACCTCGCGCTACTTTGGCGGGGAGGTTTCATCGACGCGGCGATGCACTGGAACTCACGTGGAGGCGGTCATCAGCGTCCCTTAGGTTACGACGTGGTTCAGCCGACCGGAGAGGTCACTCCAGCCTTTTTCATCACGACCACACCAGAAACTGAATGGCCCACTTGGGACAAAGTGAAGCGTTATGAAGACTTTACCTGGAAGGGTTACAGCCTAGATACCAAGCGTTATCCAACGTTCCGCTATATCTGGAAAGGCATCGAGGTGAATGAGACTTACACCGTGAGCGGCAATGGCAACAATCCGGACGGCAATGCAACCGTTGTGCGGACACTTCAACTCAAAGGAAAAATGCCGCCTCATGCTTGGCTTCGTCTCGCGAAAGGAACTCTCGAAGCCAAAGAGGATGCCTTTGTTTTGAAAGGACAAATTCCTCTATGGATTAAAGCTTCAGGCGCACGTCTGGCGGGTAGCAATCTTGTGCTGTCACCGAAGGCTGATGAAACCATCCGTGTTACCTATCAATGGAAGCCCTGAGTAGCGAGTTCCTTTTGCAGCGCATCCATTTGCACCTTGGTGTGAGTGGCTGTGCAGGTAAGTCGGAGTCGTGCGGCTCCGCGTGCAACGGTCGGATAACGAATTGCCGGGATGAGGAAACCCGCCTCCATCAGGCGTTGGCTAGCAGCTATGGCAGCCGATTCCTCTCCCAGGATGAGTGGCAAAATAGCGCTAGGGGGTGATTTGCCGCCATTTAGTTGCTGCAAGTGCTGCATGAGACGAATGCGGCGTTCATCACCGACCGAGCCTGCCATGAGTTCGATGGCTTTGGTTGCTGCATGAGCCAGCGATGGAAGCATGGCTGTCGAATAAACAAAACTGCGAGCTCGGTTGATTAACCAATCAATCACTTCACGCTTGGCCGCAAGGTAGCCACCACTCAGGCCTAGCGCTTTGCTCAGCGTGCCCATGTGTAAATCGACTTCAGCTTCAATGCCAAGCTCTGCAGCCAATCCCCTGCCCTGTGGCCCGAGTACGCCAACCGCATGTGCTTCATCCAAGAGCAACCAAGCGCCATAGCGATTCTTTAACTCGATGATGTTGGCCAAATCACTGCGATCTCCATCCATGCTGAAAATGGATTCGGTGACGACCAAAACTCGCCCATTGGCCGTTTGAAGTAACTTTTCTAGCCTCGCTAAATGATTGTGGGGAAAGACCCTCAACACCGCCCCGCTTAAGCGCGCGGCATCGACAAGACTGGCATGACAAAGTTTGTCGATGATGACGGTATCTCCCTGGCCCACAAGAGCAGGAATAGCTCCCAAGGCAGTTGCATAACCACTGCTAAACACCAGCGCCGACTCCGTTCCTTTGAATTGAGCTAAACTTTTTTCCAAAGCAAGATGCGGCGACTGTGTGCCACAGACCAATCTGGATGCCCCAGCTCCAGCTCCATACCGATCCACACCTTCGTACAGTGCATCCTGGAGTTCTTCAGATCCTGCCAAGCCTAAGTAGTCATTGGAGGAAAAATTCACCAACTCCCTTCCATGTAGCTCAATCACTGGCCCAGATACAGATTCAATCTCGCGGAGTTCTCGCCATAGCCCACGGGCATTCCATGCTTCGGACTGTGCTTGAATATCCCATTTCATTCATTCAGCCTCCGCTCGAGCAATTCGTCCTTCTCCACGCCCAAGGACAGTGCCTTCTTGTAGTGAACTTTGGCTAATTCCAAGCTGGGTGGCTTCTGGTCTGAATAAAGCAACGCCAAATTAAAGTGAGCGATCCCGTAGCTCGGATTCAACTCAATGGCACGCTGAAGCTCAGATTCCGCAGCCGTATGCCATCCAAGCTGGCGAATAGCAATCGCAAGGTAATTGTGCGAACGCGGATCCAATGGATCTTCGTGAATCGCACGCGTGAGGCAAGAAATGGCCATGTAGTGATCTCCGCGCCCCGTATGGATCAAACCCAAGGCACTCCATGAGGTCGCAAGCGTTGGATTGATCTGCACAGAGCGCTCGAAACATTCGATGGCGGTTTGCGTGGACTTGGCTTGTTGCTCGACTGCTCCCAAATTGGCCCAGATCAACGCATTGTCTGGATCCAAGGACAGCATTTCACGATAGGCCTCCCGAGCTTCTGCCCACCGACCTTGACCAAAGGCATTGGCCGCTTTTTGTGACAAAATCTTGGTATCGGGCGGCAGTGGATTCACTGCTCCCGCGGGCAAGGGCCTCAAGGGTGCGATACGCTCCTCCACCGACACGGCCTGTGAAGCGATTAGACTCAAGCATACAGCGAGGGCGCGTTTCATCTCCTTGGCTCCATCATGCATTGATCAGGATTTCTCAAGACCAAGGTAGGCCTTGGCGTTAGCATAACAAATGTTGCGAACCATTCCACCCACCAGCTCGATGTCAGCCGGAACTAGCCCAGCATCCATGTCTTTGCCCAAAAGATTGCAAAGAGTGCGGCGAAAATATTCGTGACGAGGAAAAGACATGAAACTTCGGCTATCTGTCAGCATGCCGATGAATCGACTTAGCAGCCCAAGATTGCTGAGCGCATTGATTTGCCACTCCATGCCTTCTTTTTGATCCAGAAACCACCAGCCTGAGCCGAACTGAACTTTTCCCGGCGTCGTCCCATCCGCGAAATTTCCAGCCATGGTCGCAAAGACGTAATTGTCAGCTGGATTCACATTGTAGAGCACGGTCTTGGGCAGAGCATTCTCTGAATCCAAGGCATTCAAGAAAGCGGACAGAGTCTCAGCCTGTGGAAAATCGCCGATGCTATCGCAACCAACATCGGCACCGATCGCACGAGCAAGACGTGCATTGTTGTTGCGAATCGGCCCCAGGTGCAACTGCATGGTCCAGCCACGCTTCGCATTCAGTCTTCCTACATGCATCATCACGTAAGTCGCCAGAATAGCGGTGTCTTCAGGGTAAACGCGCTTCACATGAGAACCACGGTAACGATCAAAGATTCTACGCGCGGCTAACTCCCCGGCAAAGTTGGCATAACAAGCATTAAGGCCGTGATCACTCAAGCGTCCGCCAATAGCATGAAACGCGTCATGCCGCCTGGTCAGTGCTTCGAGAAGCGTATCGAGACTTTTCACCTCGATTCCAGCCTGAGCACCAAGCTTGTCGCACCAAGCGTTCCACGCGAGAGAATTGGAAATCGCAAATGCTTTGTCCGGACGAAAGGTTGGGTAGACACCAATCTCAAAGCCATCCTGCGCACACTTCTCATGCCAAGATAGATCGTCAGCGGGATCATCTGTGGTGCATAAGGCACGAACCCGTTGACTGCGCAAAATGTCTCGCGCCTTCATGGTGCCAGAGCTCATTTGGGATTCCGTCTGATCCCAGATGGATTCAGCATTTTTCTCATTCAAAAGCTCCTCGATGCCGAAGTAGCGCTTCAGTTCCAAGTGGGTCCAATGATACAGAGGATTGCGCAGGGTATGAGGCACCGTCGCAGCCCATGCGAGGAATTTTTCCTTCGGTGAAGCATTGCCTGTGATCAAATGCTCTGGAACACCATTGCAACGCATCGCGCGCCATTTGTAATGGTCTCCTTCTAACCAGATTTCGTGAAGATTTCTAAATTGACGATCTTCTGCGATATCTTTGGGCGGCAAGTGGTTGTGATAATCAATGATGGGCTCGTCCTTAGCAAAATCATGATAAAGACTGCGGGACTGGGCATGAGAAAGCAGAAAGTCGTCGTGAATAAAAGACATGGTGATCAGAAAAAGGGATTCTTTCTCGGAAATCCGCGGCGAGCAAGAAATCTTCCCCCAGCGATAAAGGAAAACACAAGCAGCCCTTCGATGAAGGCCGTTAACTTCATTCCGAGGCAGAAAAGGATTGCCACCTGAACTTTTCCGCATCATTCACGATTTCTATTCGTTCCTCTACTCCGTGAATCCTCCGCCAAAAAAATCTAACATGACCTGGCTAACCTTCGCACTTCTTACCGTTCTGTCCTGGGGCGTTTACGGTGTCATCCTTCATAAAGGGCGTGGATTCATGCCGATGGGTCCAGAGACACCTCATGCTGGCCTGAAGGCATTTTTATTCGTCTGCATTGCCTATGCACTTATTGGGGTTGTGGCAGCTCTGGTTTTAAAGGCTCGTGGCTCCAACTGGAGCTTTTCATCTTTGGGTATTTCTTGGAGCTTAGTGGCGGGTGTGGCAGGCGCGCTGGGTGCACTGACTTTAGTTCTCGCTCTCGGAGCAGCCTCCCCCATCTACAAAGGTGCAGCCGCAGCCGCAGTGATGCCCATTGTCTTTGCGGGGGCACCCGTTGTGAATACCATCACTGCCATGCTTATCCATCCACCCGAAGGTGGGATGAAAGCGATTCCCCTGCCTTTCGTGTTGGGCTGTTTGCTTGCTGTTTCTGGAGCCTTTCTTGTTGCCAAATTTGCTCCATCCAACACAGCTGGCGCCCCAACAACAAAGGCAGCTGCTTCAACGAGTGCCGCTAAGCATTGATCCATCTCGCTCGCGAGATTACCTCAACGTGGCATGAGCACACCGGTCAGTCCTCGCCAGCTATTCCAGCTCCTTGATTCTGGCCGAATCAATCTTGACCAATTCCGCGCCGGAATGGCGGAATGTGCTCAGGAATTGATTGCCGAAATGGAAGAGGATCGTCTGAATCCTGCAGAAGCTCTGCTGGAACAAGTGCTATCCCGTCGGGCGGCCTCAAAACTAACGAAAAATAATACAGAAACACTGATTCGCGAAGCCTTGCAGGCCTTGTCAGAGCTCGAAGATTTTCCACCTGCACGATGGCTGTGGAATGCGGCCCACCCGCATATTCCTTTGCACGCTTTCTTTCGCATTCGTCGCAAACCTATCTTTCGGGTGACTCACCTTGAAGCTCTGCCGCAATGGGTGACGGTTTCCCTCGAATACAGTCTTTCAGGTTCTGCTGAAATCATCCAGGAATCCATTCGATTACGCAGAGATCGACGTGGACGTCTCGGCCTGGAACGAAGAAGTTTACGGCGAATCTGACCCATGGATTCACCTTCAGACCTAGGGATGGTTTGGCAAAAAAGAACCCGCCGCGCAAGCGCGTGCGGGTCTAGGAAGGCAAAGCAGACGGGATGAAAACCGGAGGATCAATGCACGCCCTGAGCAGCAAGATAGCGTTCAGCTTCCAAGGCAGCTGCGCACCCCTGCCCTGCAGCAGTGATCGCTTGGCGATAGACATGATCCGCGACATCTCCAGCAGCAAATAAGCCTTCCGTCTTGGTCCGAGTGCCTTCGATTTGCAGAATGTAGCCACCTTCATCGCGATCCACCAAATCGCCAAGGAAAGCGCCATTGGGCACGTGACCGATCGCGACAAAGACACACTTCACCTCAAGCTCACTCTTCTCGCCCGTGATAAGATTCGTCAGCTCGACTGCACGCATCTCACCTTTTTCATCCGTCAGGTATTGGCTGACCGTGCTGTTCCAAACAGGCTTGATCTTAGGATTGGCAAGAGCCCGATCGGCCATGATCTTGGATGCACGAAGGCTTTCGCGACGGTGGATGAGGTAAACTGTGCTCGCAAATTTGGTGAGGAACCCAGCTTCTTCGCAGGCACTATCACCCCCACCGATCACGCAAACGGGCACATTGCGATAAAAAGCACCATCACAAGTCGCACAGCTGGTCAGGCCATGCCCGATAAGCTCTTTCTCATTTGGCAAGCCCAGGTGCTTCGGTGATGCACCGGTGGCGACGATGACCGCGCGGGCTTGACGAACCGTTCCGTCCTCGCTGATCACGTTAAAGTGTCCTTCTGGCATTTTTTTAACCTCAGCCACGCTGGTGTATTCGATGCGGGCACCGAAGCGCTCTGCCTGAGCCTGCATATTCATCATGAGCTGGGGTCCCATGATGCCTTCTGGGAAACCGGGAAAGTTCTCCACTTCGGTCGTCGTGGTCAGTTGGCCACCAGGCTGACTGCCAGAAAGGATGAGCGGTGAGAAATTCGCACGGCCTGTGTAAATCGCGGCGGTAAAACCCGCGCAGCCAGTGCCGATGATGATGACATTTTCCATGGTTGAATAGGGAGTTGAGGGAGTGAAAACCATCTCAAGATGGGGAGACCTTTGGCTTACGCAAGGATTCCTTCCCTGGCCGGAAAAGGATTCCTTCAAGCCACTTGCGCCCCCCCTTACTCCCGCCTACTGGGCCGGCATGTTCACTGGTCTCGTCGAATCCACAGGCACGGTTTTAACACTCGAACCCAGAGGAGAAAGCGCACGTCTCACCCTTTGTGTGGGGCAGATGGCCTCCGAACTTGCCCTGGGTGAAAGTGTCGCCGTCAATGGATGCTGTCTAACCGTGACCGAGCGTGATTTGCATCAGCAGACAGCGAGCTTTGATCTTCTCACACGAACGCTGCGAGTGACTAGCCTGGGTGACTTGCAGGCGGGGAGCTTGGTGAATTTGGAGCGTGCCATGGCACTTGGTACGCGTTTTGGCGGCCATTTGGTTCAAGGGCATGTGGATAGCACGGCACGCATCCTTGACTGGAGTCAACATGGCCAAGATCATCGGTTAGAAGTTACGCTATCAACTGAAAACCAAGGTCTTGTGATCCCAAAAGGCTCCATCTGCCTGGATGGCATCTCACTCACGGCTGCAGAGGTTGGGCCCGATAGCGTCACCTGCTGGATCATCCCACACACGCATCAGGTCACCCATTTGCACCGCAAACGAACCGGCGACCTCATGAATGTCGAATTTGACATGCTCGGCAAATACGTGCGCCAATTGCTTGCCGCACAGAGGTCTTAGCCAAAAGCTAACTTGAGAGCCCTCATGGCCTTCATGCAGAAGTCTTGGCCGATGAATATTTCCATCGACAGAATCCCGCCTCCCGTCGTTTCTTTCTGACCCATCCATGAAGTCGCTGCTGCATGCCCTCTCGTTCCTCTGTCTTCTCAGTCTTGCCCCGGCCCTTGCTGGCTGGCCCCAAGACCAGAGTGATCTCAAGGCTGATCCCAAGGCCGAGTTTGGTCAGTTAGAAAATGGATTGCGCTACGTCATCTTGGCCAATCAGGAGCCACCTGGACGAGCCAGCATTCGTCTATACATGGATGTGGGTTCCCTCATGGAGGAAGATGATCAGCAGGGCATGGCTCACTTCTTGGAACACATGGCCTTCAATGGCAGCCGTCATTTCCCCGGGGGCGAGATGATCGAATACTTCCAGCGCCTAGGCATGGGTTTCGGCGCGGACACGAATGCTCACACGTCATTCAAAGAGACCGTTTACATGCTGGAGCTGCCCAAGGTGGAGCCTAAACTGATCACGGAGGGCATGCAGCTTTTCCGCGATTACCTCGATGGCATGACTCTTGGGGAAAAAGAAATCGACAAGGAGCGTGGCATCATCCTGAGTGAAAAACTCAGTCGAGATAGCATCGAATACCGGACTCAAATTGCAGGCTACGAATTCGCACTTCCCGATTCCTTGCTTCCGAAGCGCTTGCCGATTGGCATTGAAAAAACGCTCAAAACCATGGGAAGACAGCGGTTTGTCGATTTCTACAAGAAATGGTACACGCCCAAAAGGGCGATGATTGTGGCTGTGGGTGACTTCAGCGACCTCGCCACAGTCAAGGCTGAAATCGTCAAAAACTTCGCTGATGCCAAGTCTCCCGAAGCAGACGCTGCCGATCCGAGCCTGGGGAAGATCACCACGGGGCGCGGAGTTATTGCAAAGCTGCACACAGAAATGGAAGCCAGTGCCGTGGACATCTCCTTGGAAATCGTGCGTCCCGCCAAGAATAAGCCTGACTCAGCGGAGACACGTCGTGAAAAAATGGTTCGTGACCTCGCTGACTCCATGCTGAACCAGCGCTTCTCCAAGCTAGCCAAAGCCAAGGACACTCCTATCCTTGGAGCTGAATCCTACAGCTACGAATACTTGGAGTTTGTGAACGTGACTGGCGCCATGGCACAATGCGCTCCCGAAAACTGGAATCGCGCGCTTGAACTTCTGGAAACAGAGGTCCGTCGCGCCGTGCAGCATGGCTTTACCTCGGCTGAGTTCGAAGAAGCCAAGGCCTCCCTACTCAAAGCCGTCGAACTCAGAGCTGCTCAAGCAGACACTCGCAAATCACGTGATCTAGCCAGCGGTTTGGTCAGTGTCATCGCTTCGAACAAAGTCTTCACGCATCCCTCGGATGACCTGAAACGCGTGCAAACCGCCATGGCCAAGCTTAGCCCTGAAGATTGCCACCAAGCGTTTGTCGAAAGCTGGAAGAGCCAAGACATTCAAATCTTCCTCGGAGGCAAATTGAAGCTCGGCGGCGATGCTTCCGCACAGATCATTGAAGCTTACGCGGCCAGCACCAAAAAACCGGTCGAAGCCCCCGCGAAAGAAGAAATCGGCATCTTTGGTTATGTTGACTTTGGTGCTCCAGGAAAAATCGTGCATCAAGCGGTAGTCAAAGACCTCGACATCACCCAAGCACGTTTTACCAACCAAGTGCGTGCCAACATCAAACCAACTCCCTTCGAGAAAGGCACGATCCGAGTCACCTTGAACTTCGGGGGGGGCAAGCTCACCGCTCCTTCAGACAAGCCTGGCCTCATTCCTTTCGCCCAAAGCACGTTCATCTCAGGGGGCCTCAAAGCTCATAGCGCGGATGACCTTCGCCGATTGTTTGCTAGCAAGACAGTGGGCATGGATTTCAACGTCGGGGATGAATCCTTCACCCTCAGCGGTCGCACGACACCGGCAGATCTAGAAGCACAACTTCAACTGCTGACTGCTTTCTTGACCGCTCCTGGCTATCGAGAAGAAGCCGAAAGACAGTTCCGTCAAAATCTTGATCCGATGTACATTCAGCTCGCTCATACGGCTGAGGGCATCATGAATGACAAGGTCGTGTCTTATCTTCATGGCGGCGACTTCCGCTTTGGATTTCCCGATAAAGCTGAGCTAGAAAAGCGCAATCTTGCCGAACTGGAAGCTTGGCTGAAGATCCCTCTGGCGTCCGATTACCTAGAAGTCTCGATCGTGGGCGACGTTGATCCCAGCAAGGCCCTTCAAGCGCTTGCCAAAACGCTCGGCGCGCTACCTCCACGAGCTGAACAGAAGCCGAACTACGCTCAAGAACGCAAGATTTCATTCCCCTCTCCAGGCACCAAAGAACTGAGCTTTGTCACTGAAATTCCCAAAGCTGTTGCGGCTCTTTATTGGCCCACAGGTGACATGCTCGATATTCAGCGCACACGCCGACTGACGCTCCTCGGCTCGATTTTGGATGATCGCCTGCGCGTGAAAGTCCGTGAAGAGCTTGGAGAAACATACAGCCCTGCCTGTTACCATGTCGCTAGCGATACCTTCACGGGATATGGCTACATGACGGCGATGATCGAGTGCAAACCTGAACAGGCCAAGCCCATCAGCGAACTTGTCGTCAAAATAGCCAACGAACTGGCGACGGGTGAAATCAGTGACGACGAATTCGACAGAGCCAAAAAACCAATCCTATCGCAACTGGAACAGATGCGCCGTGACAACCGGTACTGGGCACAAAATGTCGTGAGAAACTGTCAGGAGCATCCCGAACGAATTCAGTGGAGCCTCAATCTTGTCTCGGACTTCACCGCGATCACCAAGGCCGACATGACTGAATTGGCCAAGCAATACCTGAAGCAGTCACGCGCCCTTGGAGTCAACGTGATGCCGCAAGCCTCCAAGTGATCCTTCCTGATTCTGTTCCACACGCCCTTATGCAGTCCATCATCTTTGCAACCTCCAACGCTCATAAGGTTCAAGAAGTCGCAGGAATGCTTGGGCCGGCTTGGCAGGTTCAAGGTTTAACTAATTTTCCTCAGGTTGAACTTCCTGAAGAGACTGGAACGACCTTTGAAGCCAATGCCATTTTGAAAGCCAAAGCCGCCAGTGTTGCCCTTCTTGGTCACTGGGTTCTGGCTGATGATTCTGGACTCGAAGTCGATGCTCTGAATGGACAGCCAGGGGTGTATTCCGCACGTTATGCAGGTCCCCAAGCGACTGACGCAGACAACCGAACCAAGCTGAAGCATGAATTGGGAAAGCTAACTCCAAGCATATTTCGTGGTCGTTTTCGTTGCTGCCTTGCCCTGGCCAAAGAGGGTCAGATCCTGCACCTCACGCATGGCACCGTCGAAGGACAACTTCGTCTCGATGAACAAGGCAACGGTGGTTTTGGCTACGACCCGCTGTTCCAGCCCGATGGGTTCGATGATACGTTTGGTGTTCTGCCTGCCGAGATCAAAAACCAGCTCAGCCACCGTGCGAGAGCTCTTCAGGACATGCAGAACTGGCTGAAGTCGCACGAAGGCTAACTTTTGAGATCCTGCTTTCACAAGCGCTGAGAGCTAGAGCTACTCCACCTTCATCACCCCATTCATGACCATCCAGTGGCCGGGGAAGGTGCAGAGATACGGATACTCGCCTTTTTCCTTCGGCGCGGTGAGGTGAATCACGAACTCGCCCTTCGGATTCGTCATGTCGGTGTAGGCGATCACGTCAGTGCTATCGGGGACGTAGTGCTTCTGCATGCCTTGCGGGTCGGTGATCATGAGATTGCACTTCTCGCCGAGCTTTTGCAGCGAACCGGGCTTCGCGAGCAACCAATTGTGCGGCACGACATCGGGGTTCTTGAAGCGAATCGTGAGTTTTTCGCCCGCTTTGGCCACATGCTGCTTTTGGACGAATTGAAGGCCCAAAGCGGCTTCGACGATGATTTCGCGTCCGGGCTCCCCTTGGGCCCAAGGGTTCGATTTGGCCGGTTTCGGGGCTTCGAGGCCGATTTGCGCGGCGTGGTTCGTTTTGGCGATTTTCGTGTAGCCGGGAAAATCGGTGAACGGCTCCGCCAAAGCATGCGCCGTCATGAAAAGGTCGTGTCCGGTGCTCACGCGGACATGAATTTGGTTCGCGGGCACGATTTGCGGGATTTCGAGGAAGAGCGCCTTGCCGCCATCGAGCTTCTGCACGCTGCGCACCTCCAGCGGATCGTGGCCGGGCGTGTCGGCATACTTCACGGAATACTCCGGCGAGCCATATTGCGGCCCGTATTTGTAGTTCCAGCACTGCGCGAAGCACGTCGCGGCCTCCGCGTTCTTTACCGCCTGGTTGAAACGGATGATGACGCCGTTGTCGCGAGCCTCAAACGCCACCGGCACCGGTTTGTCGCCACCCGTAAAGCGCACACGCTGAAAGCAGCCATCCTTCGGCGTGTAGCTGCCCCAGCCCTGCATACCATTCACATAGAGATGTCCGTCCTTCGGATTGAATCGCGCACACTGCGGCCCCGAGTCAAAATTCCCGCTGATTTTGACCGCCGCCGCCTGCCAGCGCCCGTTCACCTGCTGCCGCATGACCAACCAAGCACCACCACCGCCCGAGGAGAGATGGATGAGATTGTTGTCGCCCTTCAACGCGGCCCATTTCTCGCTCGTGATGAAGACCTGCGAGCTCGCCGAGTTGTCCTCGCCACGCGGCAGATACATCAACACCGGCTCCGGCGGCTTCCCATCCTTCGGACCACCCGCACCAAAGTGCGCCCCGAGATTCTGATCGAGTTCAATCTGGCAAATTGACGTCGCCGGCGTCCAATCGCCCTCCTGCACACTCGTCGTGACAAATCGACCATCTGCCGAGAGACCGAGGCCATTCGGATTGCGGAAGCCGGTGGCCAGCACCTGAAGTGATGCGGGCACTCCTACCCGCAATGAAGCGCTTTCGGCGGGCAAGAGTGCCCGCCCCACTTCAATCCGGCAAACACCCTGATTCCCCGATGCGAAATACCATCGCCCCGCCTTGTCCGCCTCCAGCCCGACGATGAAATCATGCCCACCCGGCGAAGTCTGCATCGCATTCGTCACGCATTCATAAAAATCCGCTTCATCATCGCCATTCAAATCCTGCAAACAAGTGATCTGATCGCGGCCTAGCACATAAAGCTTGTCCTTGATGACCTTCATCCCCAGCGGCTGATGCAGCCCGGTCGCAAATCGCTTCCAGCGCAGCTTCTCGAGCTTTTCGTCGATGCCCTTCACGAGCCACACTTCACCCGTCATCGTCGCGACAGCAGCGGTGCCGTCGCTGAAGAAATCATGCGCCGTGATGAAGAACAGCGTGCCATACGGATTCTCGAACGGGATCGTGATGCGATCCGTTGCGAAGGGCGATTGCGTGCCGAGTTCGCCCTTCGTTTCGATCCACTGCGGCCACTGCGCGGCGGCTGGCTCCGGTAGTTCGGTATCGCTGGTGATGATGGTGACTTCTTGGCCACGACGGAACAAGCCACGGAAGGTGCCGGAGAGCTTCTTCTCCTCTTTGGAGATCACTTTGCCATCCATCGGTGCTCCGGCCATGAAGCCGTGCCGAGCATCGTTAAGCTTGATGAAGCCGCCCGACCATTCCAAGCGCCACGCCATGCGTTCGGGATCAAAAACCGCTGCTTTGTCGTCAAAACGCACGCAGATGCCTTTCGGCACCGTGATGCCTCCGCCTTTGAAAACGCCGCAGAACAGACTGCCCACATCACTCGCGGCCCAACGTCCATCCTTCCACGTCACCTGGTCGTTTTGATTGCCCCAGTGGCCTTGCTGGCCGCCGTCGAGTCCGGGGAAGGGCGGGATGAGCGCGGGCAGCGGCTTCTGCTTCATGAAATGCAGGGCCTGCTTGCCGTAGAAGTCGAAGACGCGCTCGCGGTTCACAAACTCCTGCCAGTGGATGTTTTGCGCCTTGTCGAGCGGCGGCAGGTCCGGCTTAAATTCGGCGGCCTTCGGCGCGGGCGGCGGCAGGAGCGAGTCGAGATCGTCAAAGCTCCACAAGCCGAGCGTGTTGTCCATGCGGTGACGCGGCGAGGTGGTTTTGCGCGGCTTCATCACGCCACGCGTGAGGCGCACATCATCGAGAATGCCCTCGCAGCCGATGCCGCCCTCGACGAGGCGGCCGAAGGCGAGTTGTAGATCGAACTTCCGCGTTCGATCCTCGTTGGGAACGAACTTGGAAGTCCGTTCTACGTTGGCGACCTGCTTCCCATCCACCCACAGCACGACGCCTTTCTCATCCACGCTCGCGAGCAAGTCGTGCCACTTCCCGTCGCACACATCGACCTTCGAATCGAAATCGCCGCCGCGTCCAGGCATGTAGAGCGCCAGCGTGCCGCGGCCCGCGTGCGTGTAGAGCTCCCAATGCGTCGCCGAAGACTTCATCTCGGAAGCGACGAGGATGTTGTAGCCTTTTTTGCCATCCAGCTTCGCGCGACACTCCACCGTGAACGGCACCTTCGCATACTCCGCATCCCCATCGAGCACCCAGCCGCCCTTCAGCGCCTTTCCAAACTCCCCGCTCATCGACGCCACTTTCTGGGGATTTATGATTTTTGACTTATGATTTATGATTTGGGCTGAGAAGGTGCGGTAAGTCGGTTTGGGGCCGGGTTTGGCATCATCAAGCTGCGGCACCAGCCACTTCAAGCCATCGAGATTGTCGAGCAGACGCCCCTCCGCGTCCTCGTCGGTGTGATTCAGGATGCCAATCGGGCCGTTGTAGCCGCTGGCGCGGATCTGCCGCAGCACCGTGACATCCTGCGTGCCGACACCGAGCGGGAGGATCTTGCGACCTTTCGTGTCGCCGGCGATATCCATGCCGTTGAGGTTGAGGCAAAGCAGCCAGGGCTTCATCGCTTGGAGCGCCTTCGGCAGGCGGTCGAGATGGCTGTGGCCGTGGTGCAGGTTGTAAACGATGCCCACATTGTCAGTGCCGTGGTTCTTTTTCAGATACTCGCACACCGCGACCATGTTCTCCGGCTCGCCGCCCCAGCCGCCGTGATTGTAGATGCCCACCTGGCTGCCAATGGCTTTCGCCTTGGTCAAAATGGGCAGCAGACCTTCCGCGGCGGATTTGACCTGGGCTTCCTGCGTATCGCCGGTGCCCTTCATCATGATCCAGAGCTGCGGATGCATCTTATACTTCTCAAACAGCCCCAGCGCCTCGTCATGGAAGCCCCAGAACGCGAACATCTCGATGCCGTTCTTCTGATACGCGAGGATCTCTCGCTCAAACTCCACCACATGCTCCGGTCGCCAGTCGTAGGCCACCTTCTTGAGTCCCATCTTCGCCACCATCTCCGCGCGAGCCTCCGGCGAGCGTTTCTTCGCATCAAACGGCACAATGCACCACGCCGCGAGGTTTTGTTTATCGAAGAGATCCGCGGCTGAGAGTTGGCCTACGGAACACACGGAATACGCGGAAAGGATCAGAAGCCAGAGAAGGCGAAGAAGAGGTTTGGGAGTCATAAAATCAGTTTTCCGAGTGTTCCGTGTATTCCGTAGGCCATCAAGCCGGACCGCAATAGCCGTCGAGATTCACAAATCGCTCGATTTGCATTTTGGGATGGTGACCGAAGTTGATGAGCAGGCCAAGCTGCATGCCAGTGGCTTGCAGGTAATTGATGATCTGCGCTCGATGTTCATCCGTGAGATGGGAGACGGCTTTTAGTTCGAGGATGATCTTGCCGAAACAGACGATATCCGGGATGAAGGTGTGTTTGAGCCGCCGACCTTTGTAGAGTAGCGGAAACTGGCTTTGGGCATCAAAAGGGATGCCTAGCAGATCGAGTTCGGCCTCCAGACACTCCTGATAGATGGGTTCGGTGAAGCCGCAGCCTTTGAGCTTATAGACCTCAAAGCACGCACCGCGGATGCGGTAGGATTCGTCGGGGTAGATGAGTTTGCTCATGGTGAATTGGTTTGGCCTACGGAACACACGGAATACGCGGAAGGAATCAGAAGGCAGAAATGAGGAGGAGTTTGGCAATCAGAATCATTTTTCCGTGTATTCCGTGTGTTCCGTAGGCCATCACTTCGCATAGCTCTGCCACTGCGCTTCGATCCACTTCGCGTCTGGTTTGCCATCGAAAACGAGCAGGCGGTATTTGGAGACATAGGGCTTGCCGGGCTTGATGGCCCAATCGCCATCCTGCGAAGGGGCCACGCAGAGCTGCGGATTCTTCGGATTCAAACGCAGCGGCTGCGGGAAACGGAAATTCGACGGATGAATGAGCACCACGATGCCCGTGGGCGATCCATCGACCTCGCCGCCGAGATGAACCCACTTTGCCTTGGTGTTGTCGCCTGCTTTGCGGTCATGACCTTCGCTGGTGAGCATGGTGACGGCATCGACCGGATTCCAGAGCGGGTTCCCACGCACGCCGAGGCCGCCGTAGTGGTATTTCGGCAGCTTGAGCGGCTTTTCGCCCGCGCAGGTCTGCGTGCTCGTGAGATCGATGATGTTCGCGAGCGTGCCATCGAGCGTCTTTTGCGACACCGCGACCTCCCAAGTCTCATTCAGCACTTTTTCATCGGGTGTATGGCTGTGATCGAGAAACACATGCCGGCTCACAAAACCACCTGCGGAGCCATTCCAAAGCTTCTCCAGCTTCTCGAAGCGCACTTCGGCGGTGATCTTGCCATCCTTGCCCATGTTCCAGAAATCCGGATGCGAATCACCAAACTCCGTCTTCGTCCAGCCAATCCACACACCGCGCTGCCACGGATGATCCGGCTGATGATTGCCCGTGACCAGCTTTCCGCTCGGCGAATAGATCGGATGCAGATGCGCCCCGTGCGCAAACGACTCCGCCACGCCCTCAGGCACCTTGCCAGGCTCCATTTGGTAATCACAGATCGATTTCCCTTCGATGGCGAAGTGGATGACAGCGCCCGCTTTCTCGGCGGTGATCTCTACTGCAAATGATGCGGACGTGGAAAGTCCTAGAACCCAAAAAGCCCATTTCATACCTAGCAAACGTGACGCGCAGCGAAATGCTATCGGGACTCAGCACTGCTGGTTTTGCCACGGTAAGCGATGAGGAAAAAGAGGCAGACCAGGGCGGTCAGAGCGGTTTCACCTAGCCAGAAGCGTGTCCAGTCCGTGCCGGCTGGGCTTTGGCAAAAGTGGTGCCAGGCGCCTCCACCGAGATAGCCAAGCAGGTTGCCGACACCACTCATCAGCAGGGTCAGCAGCGCTTGCGCACGCACACGCCAGCGTGGGTCGATGCGCTCCTCCAGATAAATCTGGGTGGTGATGAAATACAAAGTGAAGGCTAGGCCATGCAGCGTGGTGCCGACCATGATCCAGGGCGGTGTATTCACCGCATTCAGACCGTAGCGCAGCACGCAGATGGCGATGCCAGAGGCAAAGACCCACTTCAGCCGAAACCGAGCCATGACGCGAGCTAGCAGGAGCATCACCGCGATCTCCGTGGTCTGGGCCAGGGACATGACGGCAGAGACATTCGCCACGCCAAGCTCCCGAAGTTGCAGCGCGGTGTAGGGGTAAAAGGCTGCCAAGGGGATGCAGTAAAGCGCAGCGGTGATGAAGACCACGCGGTGGTCTCGATTTTTCAGAAGCTGCAGCGCATCCAGGCCTAGGACCTGCGTCCAGCTACGCGGCTGTCCCGCATCGGCGGGCGACACATCGGGCAGCAGGTGAGTCAGCACTGCGACCAGCAGCCAAAGCCCCGCAGCAGTAAACCCACCACGCAGGGAGCTGTCCGAATGCAGCACAAAACTGATGAGCCAGCAGCCTGCCATCCAGCCCAAGGTGGCGCAGGCACGCAGCGGGCCAAATTGACGCTTCGGATCCGTCAGTCGTGAAAAAACGATGCTGCTGGCAATGCTCCACACAGGGGTTGCCACCAGGGATTGCAGCTGCGCGCAGACCAGGACAAGGCCATCCGCCAGCCGCCAATGCAACGTTAGACAGGTGAGCGTGAGAGTCACGGAGGTCAAGATGGCCAGCCAGCGCATCAACCTTGTCGGGGCAGTGCGTTGATCCGCCATGGCACCGACGAAGAGAGGCGAAACAAAGGCAGCCGTCGCTGTGGTGGCCAGCACCCAAGGCACGAGATGCCCTTTGCCATGAGCGGCAAAGACATTCGCCAACGGCACACTCCAGATCCCCATGGGCATGGCAGTGCAGAAGTAGAGCAGGGCGAGCCTGAGGTGCTGGGAGGGAGGAAAGGCTTCCACGGGGGGATCGAGTCTTCACGATACAGCCCGGATGACCTCTCTTGTCAAAAAATGCCTTAGAATCTGTCAGACTGTCGCATCTGGAATGCGCATCTCAAGCCAGCGGGTACCTGGCTGGAGATGAAACCTCTGCCGCCGTTCAACAGTCATGGCCGCAGGGACCAGCGCCGTGGTGCCTGCCGTGCAGCTTTGTCCCTCCAGCTCCAGCCCCCCCGAAATCACGGCGATCATCAGATTTTTCCCCTGCCCCTCCTGAAGTTGACTGCCCCGAAAATCGGAGCGCTGCCAAACCTCGAAGCTCTGGCAGCGAATCGTGGGCTGATCTTCACGGGCAGGCCGCAGGGCCGGAGCCGTCATGCTGAAGTCGATGGACTGCATGGACTCGGCAATGTGCAGCTCACGCGGTCGGCCATCGGGCATGACGCGATTCCAATCAAACACGCGGTAGGTCGTGTCACTGTTTTCCTGAAGCTCATAGATCAGTAAACCGGCACCAATGGCATGAATCAAGCCACTGGGGATAAACAGCGTATCTCCCACCCTCGGGCTCAGTTCCTGCACGCATTCGGCGACAGTGCCTTCGTGGATCGCTTGCTCGAAATCGTCACGCTGCACACCGGGGCACAACCCAGCGTAAAGTTTAGCTCCAGGCTTGGCCGCCGCCACATACCACATCTCAGTCTTTGATTCGCTGCCGAGAAGCTCAGCCACGCTCTGTGGCGGATGCACCTGGATGGACAGCACCTCACTGGCATCCAGGATTTTCAGGAGCAAAGGAAATCGCGTTGAGGGATGATCTAGGAGTGCAGGGCCAAAGACCTCCTCACGGCGGGAGGTCCACAGTTCATGCAGACTCATCCGCTGCCCGTTCGCCAGACGGGTGTAGCTTTGTTCATTCTCCCGATCACAGATTTCCCAGGATTCCCCGTAGCGGGCACCATCAGCAGGCAGCTCACGCCCGAGCAGCGACTGCATCATTCGGCCGCCCCAGGGGCGCTGCTGGTAGATGGGTTCGAAGATGAGAAGATCATTCCACATAAAAGCTGAATGCTGGGGTTCAAGTTGAACGCTCTTGCCATGGATGCAATGCGTTGGTCCAAAAAGCCCCTCAGCGGGGAGAGTTTTCAAAACGGCACAATCCTTGCGAACTCAACACGAAAGCTGCACATTCAACACGAGCAGACTGCCCTTGAACCCTATCCCGTGATGAATTACGCAGACTCATGAAACTTTCCAAAAAGGCCGAATATGCCATGCGCGCCCTCTTGGCCATGGCGCGTGACCCCGAAACTTCGACCTTTGGCATTCAGGACATCGCCACAAGGGAAAAGATCCCCCTCAAGTTCCTTGAACAGATCTTGCTGAATCTAAAAAATGGCGGCCTGCTACGGAGCAAGCGTGGCGTTGGTGGCGGCTACCAGTTTCAAAAAGCACCCGCACGCATCACGCTGCGCGAAATCATTACCCTCATTGATGGCCCCTTCGAGCCCATTGCCTGCGCCAATGCCGAAAAGCGCAGTGCAGGCTGCGACTGCGGCATTCCAGGCGGCTGCGGTCTCGGACAGGCCTTTGCCCAGCTGCGTCAACAGGTCGATGACTGGATGGCTAATATCTCGCTAGCTCAGGTGCTGGAAAGAGAGCGCAGAGACACGGTCAGCTTTGACATCTGAAGGAAGCAGGCAGCCTTTTTCAACATGACTAGGGCATGAGGAAAAAGAGGGATCAGGCGACCTTCCGAGTCGCGGAGAACGCGGCCAATGGCTGGATTTCAACGGAGCTAGCCTTGCAAAGTGAAGCCCGCCCCTTCATACTCACCCGAACAGCTCTCCCTTCTCCCCATGCTTTCCTTTCTAAAAATACGCAACCTCGCCCTCGTCGAAGACGTGACCTGGGAGCTTGGCTCGGGATTAGTTGGCGTTACCGGAGAGACCGGTGCGGGTAAGTCCATCATTGTCGGTGCGCTCAAACTCATCCTCGGCGAGCGCGCGGACCGCAGCCTGATCCGCACCGGACAAGAGACCTGTACAGTCGAGGCGAGTTTTCATCTGAAAAACACAGGCGCGGTCGATGCCATCCTGGAAGAAGCTGGGCTGGACCCCTGCCAGGAAGGCGAACTGCTGATCAAGCGCACCATCAGCACCGGCGGCGCCAACAAGCAATTCGTGAACTGTTCACCTGTCACCATCCAAGTACTGAAGTCACTCGGAGAACTGCTCGTGGACCTGCATGGACCACACGATCACCAGTCCCTGCATTCCCAGGAACGCCAGATGGAGATGCTAGACCAATCCTCCGGTGCTGCTGATGCCCTTGACGCCTACCAGATCGCCTGGAAAGCCTGGCGCGAGGCAGTGACGGAACTCGACGATCTGGAAAACAGCGAACGTACCGGCTCCCAGCAGCTCGACATGCTGCGCTTCCAGGTGAATGAAATCGCGAATGCCCAGCTCAAAGCAGGCGAGGAGGAAGAAATCGAATCTCGGCACCGCATTGCGGCGAATGGAGCCCGCTTAGCCGAGTTGTGCGCGGCTATCACCGGCCGACTCAGCGGTGAGGAAGGCGGCGTGCTGGATACCTTGCGCGAGATCAGCCGCAGCATCCACGAGCTAGAAAAAATCGACCCCGGCACCACGGCCTTGTTTGCAGGCTTTTCCTCTGCCTTGATCGAGCTAACCGAACTGGACAATAGCGTGCAGGAATATGCAGAAGGGCTAGACATCGACGCCGCAGAGCTAGCGCAGCTGGACCAACGCATCGCCACCCTACAGACCCTGAAGCGCAAGTATGGCCCCAGCGTGACGGCCATCTTGGACTTTCAAGCCGAAGCGGAAGCCCGGCTGGCCAAGATCGAAAACCGAGGCGATGAGCTGGAGCGATTGGGCAAGCTGGTTCATGAACGCCGAAGTCAGGTGGACAAGCTAGGCAAACAACTCGGCGATAAACGCGCCAAAGCCGCCCCAAAGCTGGCCAAAGAAGTCGCCAGCCACCTCGCGGACCTAGGATTCAAACAAAGCGTCTTCGAGGTGCGTTTGACGGCCCAGCCAGAGCCTGGACGGCATGGTTTCGAGGAAGTGGATTTCCAGTTCGCCCCAAACCCTGGCGAGCCGCTGAAGCCGCTGCGTTTGACAGCCTCCAGTGGGGAAATGTCCCGCGTGCTACTGGCGGTGAAAAGCGCTCTCGCTCGGCAGGACATCGTGCCGCTCATGGTCTTCGATGAGATCGACGCCAACGTCGGCGGGAACATTGCCGAAGCCGTCGGGCGCAAAATGGCCTCGCTCGGAACCACACACCAAGTCATCGCCATCACTCATTTCCCGCAGGTGGCCTCACTGGCGCAGAGTCACTTTGTCGTCACCAAAGACATCGAAGGCAGCCGCACCAAGTCGAGTATCCGCGAAGTCGCCGAAAGCGAGCGCGTGGAAGAATTAGCAAGAATGCTCGGCGGCAAATTGGAATCCGCCCGCGAACACGCCCGCGCCCTACTTGCAGGGAGTTAGCAGCAGGCTCTGCCTCTGCCTGATTCACGATGGCCAGGCAAGACGACCTAACAACTCGTCGGCACGCGCTGAGCCAGTTTGACCGCGTGGGGGATAGCTCCGAGTACGAAACCCAAGCAGTCCACGGCACCTTGCGGTTTACCCGGCAGGGCGATGACGAGGGCGCGTCCCACCACGGCTGCGAGGCAGCGGGAAAGGATCGCATTCGGGGTGATCTCCAGGGAACGCTGGCGCATCACCTCACCAAAGCCAGGTAGCTCCACGCGCATGATGCCACGGATGGCCTCAGGGGTCACATCACGCTCCGCGATACCCGTGCCGCCGGTGGAGAGGATGAGGCCGCAGCCCTGAGCCTCCAGAGAGCGAATGGCGGTCTGAATGGCTTGCAAATCATCGGGCACGATGACCTCAGCATGAACCAGCCAGCCATGGCCTTCTGCAGCTGTCCGCACAGCCGGACCGCCGAGGTCTTCGTAGATGCCCTGGCTGGCGCGGTCAGAGATGGTGATGATGCCGGTCTGGATCATGGAAAAAGTTCAGTTCAGGATTCGGTCTTGGTTTTCGAGAGCAGCACCACGTCTGTGATGCGCATGGTTTTGTCCACGGCCTTGCACATGTCGTAGATCGTCAAGGCAGCGAGACTGGCCGCCGTCAGCGCCTCCATCTCTACCCCCGTCTGGGCCGTGGTGCGTGCGGTGGTGATGATGCGAATGCCATCGGGCTCAGGCTGAAAGTCCACCGCCACCTTGCTCAGCGCGATCTGGTGACAAAGCGGGATGAGCAGCTGGGTCTGCTTCGCGGCCTGGATGCCGGCGACACGGGCCACGGCCAGCACGTCGCCTTTTTTCAGCCCGTTGGCCTGGATCAGCGCCAAGGTTTCAGGCTGGAGCACAATGAAGGCCTGGGCAGTGGCCTCCCGATGAAGCGGAGGCTTGGCCGAGATGTCCACCATGCTAGCGCGGCCTTGGTCGTCGATGTGGGTGAGGCTCATGGGAAAAAGCAAGGCCGCAGAATCCGCGCAGGCGGGCTCTGCGGCCAACGAAGGTGACAGAGCTTACTTGATCTCGCTCGACCAGAAGGTCTGCCAGTCATCCAGGTTGTTCAGATCGACCGCGCCTGGGTTCACGCTGCCATCATCAGGCAGCCCCACCGCAGCCAGGATGCCCTTGCGCACGTCGTCGCCATGAATGTAGCCCAGGATGCTCTGATTGTGCTTGTAGATGTCCGACGGCGTCAGCTTCACGCCGGGGTAGGCTTTCACCCAGGCTTCCAGTTGCGTGTAGGTGGGCTTCGTCTGGATGAAGGCGAGGAAGTCCTCTTCCTTGATGCCTAGGGCAGCCAGGGTCATGCCGTCGTAGCCTTTGCCACAGCCCGGATAGTCAGGGTGCAACTTGCCCGCCGCAGCGAGGGAGGCTTTCTGCCAAAGGCGTGGCAGGTGCAACACGCCGAGAGGTCCGGCGATGCCGGAAGAGATGGTAGGAACGATTTGGCTCATGGGATGGGGGAGATTCTGTTCAAAACAGAACGTGCAGCATACGTGAGCCGCTAGAGCGTTTGGTCAAGCGAGGCATCAGCCCCATCACGCACTTCACAGATCGTGCCATCTCCTAGCTTGCCACGGGAAAGCGGGTGTTTTAGAGCAGCACCTGCCTCATGCCGTGGCCTGGATTCGTGCGCCGTTCGTCGGTGCCCGCGGTGTAGCTCCCCTTTTCTTTTCCTGATGTCTTCCCCTTCTCCTGCTAGTCAGCTCTCTACGGCAGAGATCGCCCGCCGTGCCAAATCCAACCTGGCCTTCGCGCTCGCCTGCCTACCCCAGGAGCGAAAGCGGGACATGACCAGCTTCTATGCTTTTTGCCGAGTGGCTGACGACATCGCCGAATCCACCACGCTGAGTGAACTGGAAAAGGAGACCGAGCTGGCCTACTGGAAAAAATGCGTCCTCAGCGCGGAGGCCACGGGCCACCCGGTGCTGGATGAGGTGGTGAACCTACCAAGTAAGTATGGCTTCCCGCGGGCTTGGCTCGCAGAGATCATTGACGGCGTCGCCTCTGACATCACCACCCTACGCTACGAGACCTACCAGGACCTGCTAGGTTACTGCTACCAGGTCGCTTCCGTCGTCGGACTCTGCAGCATACACATCTTCGGTCATAGCCAACCCTCCACGCGAGAACACGCCATCCAGCTGGGCTATGCCCTGCAGCTGACCAATATCATTCGGGATGTGGGGGAAGACGCGCGTGATTACGGGCGCATTTATCTGCCCTTGGAAGACCTCCGCCGCTATGGTGTGACCGAGCAAGAGATCCTGAATGGCAGACACAGCCCACGTTTTGTAGAACTGATGGAGTTTCAATACAGCCGGGCGCGGGCATTTTACCATGAAGCCGCCCGATTGCTCCCTGCGGAAGATGCCAACAATCTCCTGGCCTCCCGCATGATGGGGCAGATCTACTCAGAGATTTTGGAAAAACTGCGCGCCGCACGCTACCCTGTCTTTGAAAGGCGCATGAAACTTCATCCTTTCCGCAAGGCGTTGATCCTTGCCCAATATCTCTGGAAGGGCTGGCAGTTGAACCCAGGCAAGAACGCCCGCAAGTGATAGCCCCGGCATGACGCCCCTGCCCCGCTGCCTGCTATGATCGACCCGCTTCAGCTGCTCAGCGCTTACTGCGATGGTGCCTTCCCCATGGGAAATGAAGACGGAACGCTGTCCTGGTTTCGCCCCAAGCATCGCGGCATCCTCCCTGTTCAGGATTTTCATGTACCGCGCCGCTTCGCTCGCTACCTACGGGACCATCCCTTCGAACTGCGTTGGAACACTGCTTTTGGCGATGTCATGCGCGCCTGCGCGGACCGACAGGAGACTTGGATCAATGACATGATCCTGGACAGCTACCAAGCCCTTCACGAACTCGGCTACGCCCATAGCGCCGAGGTCTGGCGCGCTGGACGTTTGGTCGGCGGGGTCTATGGCGTGGCCATCGGCGGCGCGTTTTTTGGCGAAAGCATGTTCAGCCGAGAGACCCAGGCCTCCAAGGTGGCTCTGACGCACCTCCAGTGGCGGCTGCGTGACCGTGGCTTTGTCCTGCATGACACGCAGTGGACGACCCCGCACTTGGCCATGTTTGGTGGGCATGAAATCCCCAACAGCCAGTACATGAAACTGCTGCACGAGGCGATCCAGCTTCCTATCGTCTTTGATGAAACACGCCCCATGAAGGCCTACATGGTCTTCCGCTAAGCTCATCCTGAAATGTCAGCAGCCTCTCCACCCCTATGGCAAGGCACTTCGGGAAATTCGAAAGCCCGAAAATCCTGATGGAAGGCACTCCGGGAAACTCGAAAGCTCGAAAATCCTAATGGAAGGCACTTCGGAATATTCGGAAGCTACGAAAATCCTAATGGAAGGCACTTCGGGAAATTCGAAAGCTCGAAAATCATGATGGAAGGCACTTCCGGAAATTCGAAAGCCACGAAAATTCAGATGGAAGCCACTTCCAGAAACTCGGAACTACAAAACTCGTCGGGCAAGGGCTCGTTTCAAGAGACACGGTTGGTCGCGTCCGCAGCTGAAAGACTTCAGGGGCGACGTTTGCGGATCTGGATGCGCTTGAAGCGGGCATTGCCATCCAAACTGATGCTCTGCACCTCAGCATCATTGACGAAGAGGTTGTGAATCAGACGGCGGTGGTAGCTATTCAAGGGCGGCAGGGTCTCGGACTTGCCAGTCAGCCGCACTCGCTCTCCGCTTTCACGTGCATCATTGACCATCTTCTCCTCCTTCATCGCCCGGTAGTAGTCGATGTCCACACGGATTCGCGGAGCATCCGGCAGGTGGCGCTGAAGCACACGGTTCACCAGATATTGGATGTCCTCCATGGTCGAGCCGTGCTTGCCGATCAGCTTGGAGCCTTCGTCCGTATGGACTTGCAGCAACTGGCCCTCAGCATCCTCCACCAGATCGATTCTGACATTGAATCCAAGATAACCAAGCATGGTGTCAAGGATCTGGCTGGCGTGTTCGATAGCGGTCATGCCTCTATGCTAGACGCTGACCGTCGCTGGGCAAATCGAAAGACCAACGCACTGAGAGACCTTCCCCCAAGCCCCACAGCGACCTCAGCTCACCAACACCATGCAAGGCTCATGATGCGCGCTCTTGCACCTGAATCCAGCCACCCCTAGTCTGACCGCTATGCGACTCGCCCTTTACCCCGGCAGCTTTGACCCGATCACGAACGGCCACCTGGATGTCATCCAGCGGGCTGCCGGTCTTTTCGATGAACTCATCGTGGCCGTGGCGCGCGATAATGCCAAGAACAGCCTCTTTTCTCTAGAAGAACGCGTGGAACTGCTGCGCACCGCCACGGATCACCTCCCCAATCTGCGCGTGCTGCCCTTTCAAGGCCTGTTGGTGGACTTTGCCCGTGAACACAAAGCTGTGGCTTTGGTGCGTGGCCTACGCGCGGTGAGTGACTTTGAATTTGAATTCCAACTGGCGCTCATGAACCGCAAGCTGGAGCCAAATCTGGAGACACTGTTTCTCATGCCGCGAGAAGATCTGACCTACATCAGCAGCCGACTGGTGAAGGAAATCGCCCGCCTGGGTGGTCATGTGAACCAGTTCGTGCCTCCCCACGTCGCGACCGCGCTGAAGGCCCGCTATGGCAGCGAAGGCTAAAGCCTGAGGCATGCCTCTCACTCATGCGTGATGGCCTCGTCCAGATTCATGAGCATTGTGGCGATGAGGCAACCCGCGGCTAAGCGCGCAAGCCGGCCCGGATCGGCAGGTGCCGCCTCCAGGTAAGCAGCCGCCTCGTTTGGCCGTTTCGCATAGTGGTCGTAGGCGCGTTGCCATTCTCGACGCAGAACCACTAGCTCTGGTGCAGTTGGCTTTCTCGAAAGCACCCGCTCATGCAGCCAAGTTAGAACACTGGGTATCTCCGGCTGGGAGAGCATCTGATGGGATAGTTCCCGCGCGGCCGTCAGCACCGTGCGGTCATTCAGCAGCGTCAACGCCTGCAATGGCGTGTTTGTTCGGGTCATCCCGACCTCACAGACTCGGCGCTGAGCGCTATCAAACAAAAACGTGGGCGCGATGCTTCGCCGCCAGAAAGCATAGAGCGTGCGGCGATATTGCGCTGAGCCCTCGCTAGGTTCATAGGTAAAGCGGCCCATGAAGATCTCCTCCCACACGCCCTCGGGCTGATAGGGCCGCACGGGCGGACCGCCTAGTGCGGGATTCAGCAGGCCTGATGCAGCCAGGGCAGAGTCACGCAGCATCCAGCTCGGCAGACGGAAGCGTGGGCCACGAGCCAGCAAACGATTTTCAGGATCACGCGCCAGTAGGTCAGGGCTAGCCGCGCTGTCTTGCTGGTAGGTCTCGCTGGTGACGATGCGGCGAATCAGGTGCTTGATGTCCCAGCCATGCTCCATGAAGTCCACCGCCAACCAGTCGAGCAGCTCCGGATGCGTGGGCCGCTGTCCCTGAAGACCAAAGTCATCCGCCGTGCGCACCAGCCCTGCCCCAAAGAACATCTGCCACAGATGATTCACGAAGACGCGGGCCGTGAGTGGATGCTCACGGGAGGTGATCCAGCGGGCAAGCCCGATGCGGTTGCGCGGCAAACCCGCAGGCCAGGATGCGATGGCCTCGGGCACACCAGGCTGCACCTTGTCGCCTTTTTTATCCCAGACGCCACGAAGCAGCACGTGGGTATCTCGCGGCTCTTTTCGTTCAGCCAGCACCATGACGTTCAGCTTCTTGGCCGCTCCCTTCACTTCACCAAGCTGAGTCACCGCGCGATCCAGCGAGGCCTTCGCCTGCTGATAAGGCGCGTGATCCTCCAGAAACTGGGAGAAAAGCAGAGCGCGTAGCTTTTCGTCCACCTTTCCCTGGGCCTCGGCGAGCTGTTCCAGCGGTGCCTTCCCTACGCCTCGCACACCAGGTCCAGATTGATCGCTGAAGAAAAGTCGGAAGCTGGCGAGATTCGCGTCGCCTAAGGTAGATCGGTGCCGAAGCTCGACGACGAGTTCTTCCTCGGCCTCCAGCGCCAGGGGTTCGCGCAGCTCATACACAGCGAGGTGCGGCTTATCTTTGGGCGCGCCGACCGTGGTCCAGCCATTGCGCGGATCGTCATCCAGCGTGCCTTTGACCGCACCATATTCACGCGGCTTGCCGCCCCCGGCTTCGAAGTCAGCCACGGCTCCCGCCAAAGGGATGTCACGCACCTGGGTGCTACCTTTTCGCCTCACCTGCACCTTGATGTCAGTGAGGATGAATTCGCCCGACTTGCCACGCGAAAGGGCACCGGCTTGTGGCAGCACCTCCAGCTTCAGCCCCGTCAAACGCCGCCCTGGCACGCGGCTGATCAGGCGGTAATCATCCTGACGAGGATTCGCTCCGCTGGCGATGACTGCACCATCGGCCTGTTGGGCGAGTTGAGTTCCTTCTTGGGATTCCACCTTGCCTCGCAACAGATGCCAGGCCTGAAAGCCACTGCGCACCTGCTGTTGACGTTGCGCTAACCATTCACGGAAAGGTTTTTCTGCCGCTGACTTCGCGGCTGCCTCCACTGGCTTGCGCTGATCAACCAGTGCCTGAGCCTCGCGCACCGCCCGCTCGACGTAAGGAGACTGGTAGCTCAAATAAGGCTTCGCTGCCGAACCTGCGGCGCCGTCTTCGTCGATGCTGTTGAAGAAAGCGTTCATCGCATAGTAATCGGCGTGGGAGATGGGATCGAACTTGTGCGAATGACACTGTGTGCAGCCCAGCGTCAGGCCTAACCATGCAGAACCCACGGTATTCACACGATCGATGACATAATCGATACGTGACTCCTCCTTGTCGCGCCCGCCTTCACCATTCGTCATGTGATTGCGGTGAAAGCAGGTCGCCAACTGCTGCTCCGGCGTGGCCTTCGGCAGCAGATCACCGGCGAACTGTTCCAAGGTAAACTGATCAAAGGGTTTGTTGGCATTGAAGGACTCCACCACCCAGTCCCGCCAGGGCCAGTTGGTGCGTGTCGCATCGGATTGAAAGCCGTCTGTGTCCGAATAGCGCGCCACATCCAGCCACCACATGGCCATGCGCTCCCCAAAGTGAGGTGAAGCCAACAGGCTGTCGATTTCTTCCTCCCATGACTCCTGGGAAGGCCCCAAAGGAGGCAGGCCGGTCAAATCAAAGCTAAGCCGCCGATGCCGCGTGTGATCTGGAGCACGCGGAGAGCGCGACAGACCTTCCTTTTTCAGTCGCTGCTCCACGAAAAAATCCACCGGATGCCCCTGCACGGCGCGTTTGACCGGCTTCTCAAAGGACCAGTGTTTCCCCCAGGGCGCGCCTTCTTTCACCCACTGCTGAAGCACCGCCACCTGCCCCGGCTTGAGCGGTGGTTTGTGAGACTTCGGCGGCGGCATGATTTCATCCGCGTCTTGCGTGACAAGACGGGCGATCAGATCACTAAGCTCCGGCTTGCCAGGACGGATCACCGCCAGCGCTCCCTCACGCGTGTCCAGCCGCAGGTCCGCCTTTCGGTGCGCCTCATCCTGGCCATGGCAGCTCAGGCAGTTCTCGGAAAGAATGGGCAGGACATCGCGGCTGAATTGCACCGGCTCAGCCCTCAGGCTGAGGGCAAGGTGGGCGGCAAAGACGATGAGCAAGGCGCGAACAGGCATGGAAAACTATGCAACGATAACGGCCCAAGGATATGATTCCACTCTGCCGTATCTTTGGACTATTCCGTCATTCGCTGCTTGTCACCAAAGCACCAAAAGACGCCCCCAGGGCATGAGGTGCAGGCCTCCGCGGCCCGTTATGCTTTCCCAAAGCTCCCCTGCATTTCCGTCATGCGCTCATTTCTCCTCTCCGTCCTCTTTGTCGCATCGGTCCAATCAGCCCATCCGGTCACTCAAAAGGTGGACCTCCTCGAAGTCATCCAATCGGGGAACGTCGATCATCACGTGAATCCGAAAATGGATTTCCACGATGATCCCAAGGACATCTGGAAATTTGCCGCCGACGGTACCTTCAACATCTCCGGTCGCGGCTATGGCTACGTCGCCACGAAGGACAACTTCCGCGACTACCATCTCGTGCTCGAATTCAAATGGGGCACCAAGACCTGGGGCGCTCGCGAAAAGAAGGCGAAGGACAACGGCATCCTCCTCCACGCCTACGGCCCGCACGGTGCCTACAGCGACACCTGGATGGCCAGCATCGAGGCGCAGATCATCGAGGGCGGCGTTGGCGACATTTTGGTGCTCTCGCCGAAGCTCGCGGACGGAACGGAGCTCAAGACTTCGCTCTCTGCGGAGTTCGCGCTCGATCGCGATAAGGAGAAGATTTGGAAAGCAGGCTCTCCGCGCCAAACCGTGACCAAAGGCCGCATCAATTGGAAAGGTCGCGATGAGGACTGGAGCGACACCGTCGGCTTTCGCGGCAAAAACGATGTCGAAAGCCCCAGCGGCGAGTGGAACCGCCTCGAAGTCATCGCGAAGGGCGACACGCTGCAATACTTCGTCAATGGGGCGATGGTGAACGAGGCCTTCGATTGCAAACCGAGCGAAGGCAAAATTCTCCTCCAGACCGAAGGCGCGGAGATGATCGTGCGTCGCTACGAGTTGTATCCGCTTGGCGAGTTCAAAGAGAAATGGTCCGCCATCCAGGCCAGCGGCGGCAGCGACATCGGCGCGGTGCGCGATGGTCAAAGCGAAGCCCTTTCGCCCGAAGAAAGCATGAAGCGCATCCAGCTCGACGGCCCGTATGAGGTGCAACTCGTCGCCGCCGAACCGCTCGTGCTCGATCCCGTCGAGGCCACTTGGGATGACAAAGGCCGCCTGTTCGTCGCCGACATGCGCGACTACCCGCTCGGCCCGCCGAATCCGGGCGATCCGTGGCTTTCCCGCATCCAACTCCTCACCGACGAGAACGGCGACGGCCGCATGGACAAGGCCGTGACCTTTGCCGACCACATGGACAACGTGCAGGGCCTGCTCCCTTACGACGGCGGCCTCATCGCCACCACGCGCAGCCAGATTCTCTTCCTCAAAGACACCGACGGCGACAACAAGGCCGACCTCATCAAGCCTCTCATCCGCGGCTTCAATCCCAAGCATAGCCAGCTCCAGGTCTCCGCGCCGCGCTGGGGTCCGGATGGCTGCGTGCATTTCAACAACGGCCTCGACGCGAAAGAAATCTATCCCGCCGATGCACCGACCAAGGTCGTCGGCATTCCCGGCTCCAATTTCAAATGGAACCCCAAGACCGGCGAGATCACCCCTACCGGCGGCAAAGGCCAATACGGCGGCGCGTTCGACGACTACGGCCACCACTTCTACTGCTCGAACCGCAACCCGCTCATGTTCACCGTCATGCCTTACGAGGCCATGCTGCGGAATCCGCACTCCGGCATCACGCAGGTGCATGAAGACATCGCCACACCCGGCGCGGAAACCCGCGTGTATCCGCTGCAAATCACCCACACTACCGCCGATGCTCACGCCGGCACGAACACCGCCTGCAGCGGCCTCGGCGTCTATCGCGGCCACTTGATGCCCGAACTCATAAACAACGTCTTCGTGCCCGATCCCACCGGCCAGCTCGTCACCCGCTACCAGATCGAGCCGAACGGTGCCTCGCTCAAAGCCACGCGTGTCGGCGACCGCACGGAATTCTTCCGCAGCAGCGACGAATGGTGCCGCCCCGTGAACTTCACCACCGGCCCCGACGGAGCGATCTACATCTGCGACATCTACCGCCGCTGGATCGACCACGCCCGCTTCTTCCCCGAAGAGTTCGTCAAAACCCACGACATGCGCCAAGGCGAAAACCACGGACGCATCTGGAGAGTCGTTCCGAAAAGTGGTGCAGCCGTCTCGGCTGGTTCAAAAGCGGCCGGGACGGCTGCACCACACTTCAAGCCTCTCCCAGAGCACCCCGAACGCGCCCTTCTCTTCCGCATTTTGCAGACCTACGACGATGGCCAAATCAGCTCACCAGAGGAAATCCGCTTCCGCGCCAATTGCATCGCCGACCATCCCGAGGACGAGTGGATCGCGAGAGCCGTCCTCTCTTCCTCCGAATACACGGAAGGTCGTGTGCTAAAGGCAGTCTTGCAGTCTCCCAACTTCACTGAGCGATTTTCTCCGGCACGATCTGCCACGATCCGGGCATTCGCAGCGGGTGCCATCGTCACGGGTAACACGTCCGACGTGGCTGAATGCCTCAGATGCCTCGAACTAAACAAAGCTGAGCTTCTTTGGTGGAAAGCTCCCCTGCTCCAAGGCGTGATAAATGGTTTCGCCAAGGGTTACAACGTTGAGCCTAAATCACTCAGTGCGTTCATGGCACTTCCGACACCAGACTTGGAAGCCAGAAGTCGTGGCATGCTTGATCTTGAACTCGCTGAATTCCAGAGCATCGCCAAAGAGATCGCCGCGCTTCAAACGAAGATCGACACCATCATCGCCGATGCCAAAGCCCCGCTCGATCAACGCCTCGCCGTGCTGCCGTTGCTCGCCTCGCGGAAATGGGCCGCCGTCGAGCCCGTGGTGAGGAACCTGCTCACCACCACGCAGCCGCTGGAGCTCACCGCGGCCACCGTGGCCTTGTTGAAGAAATTCAGCGCCACCAGCACCTCCTCGCTCATTTATGAACTCCTGCCCAAAGGCGGTCCCGGCCTCAAACGCGACCTCGTGACCCTCCTCACCGCCAACGCCACCACCGCGCTCGAACTCTTCAAGCGCATGGAAAAGGGCGAGTTCCCGCCTGCTTGGGTCGATGTCGAAAAACGCTGGGCTTACCAGCGCGGCAAAGGCGAAATGGCCGAACTCGCCAAAAAGCTCTTCGGCGAGGCCAACAGCGACCGCGCCAAAGTCGTCACCAGCTACCTCGACGCCGCCAAAAAGCCCGGCGACGCCAAAAAAGGCCAGCAAGTCTTCGCCACCATCTGCATCACCTGCCACAAGCACGGCCAACTCGGCGTCGATGTCGGCCCGCCACTCTCCGACGTCAAAGTGAAGCCCCCCGAAGCCCTGCTCAGCGACATTTTGGACCCCAACCGCATGTTCGAAGCCCGCTGGAGCGGCTACCAGATCGAAACTACTGACGGCCGCACCCTCGCTGGCCTCATCCAAAGCGAAACCACCGACGCCATCGTCCTCGCCATGCCCGGCGGCGCGAAAGAAACACTCTCCCGCTCCGCGATCAAAGACATGAAGAGTCTGGATCGCACGCTGATGCCGGATGGTCTGGAAGCGGCGATCTCGAAAGAGCAGATGAGTGATTTGTTGGCGTTTTTGCTCGGGAAGTAGCATCGCCTGTCTAGCTGTTGGTTGGGGAAGATGCTCCACAACTCATGCAGGCGCGAAAGGCAATGCTACGAACCACAGCGAAGCGGCTCGCATGCGCTTGCGTTCGCAAAGCTTACTGAACCTTTCCAGTCAAAGAGCGAGGTGACCGAGCGCAAGCAGGCCGTAGTAGGTGTATTCGGGGTCGAGCATGTCATCGGTCCAGTTGCCATGGAAACCACCTGCAGCACTCCAGAGGCTATCGATGAAGTCCAGGCAGGGCTCTTTCACCTTGGCGACGGCGTCGGCCTGATTCGAAAGCGCATGCAGGGCCACAGCGGTGGAAAGCAAATCGGGAATGGGCGCACCCGGCACGGCGAGGAAACCACCGGCGGGCAGGCATTGGCGGACCAACCAATCCACCGACGCAGGCGGCGCAGGCAGCTGCATCGTGCGGTAGAGAGAAATCATGGCTGAGGTGGCCGTGGTGGAGCCGAGGACCATGCTGGGTTCGTTGGACCAGGCGCCATCTGGGGTCTCCAGGCTGTCCATGCATTGCGCAATGCGAAAGGGATCCGGCGGCAGCAGACCAAGGTCTTGGTAAGCTCCGAAGGCGATCAGGCACCCATAGGCGCTGCCGTTTTTTTTGCCAGGCGACTGATGGTAACCGCCATCAGGGGTGCGCCAGGCTTCGAGCCGTGCGGCAAGCGTTTGTTTCTGCTCCAGCGTGAGCCCTCCACCGAGACTGGCCCAGCAGCGTGCGAGGCAGGAGAGATGCACAAAGTCGAGGCCTTCCCCATCGCCATAGGTTGCCAACCATTCTTGCAAGGTAGCAGTCGGCACGTCTTTCTGCAACGCCATGAGCCCCTCGATGCCGAAGACCGTGTAATAGAGGTCTGGACGGTCAGCGCGGTCGAGAAACCCTGCGCCACAAGGAGCAAGGCGTGACCTGAGAAACTCGGCAACCAAGTCGGACGATTCCCCCAAAAGCTTGGGTGCCAAGCGAGCGACCTGCAGCATTTCGAGACGGAAGCTCATGACTCAGAGTTTTTCGGGCTCCTGGAGCAACTTAGCGACACGAGCCAGCAATCGACCTGCTGCGCCGCCATCGCAGACGCGGTGATCAAAGCTGAGCGTGATCTCAGCTTCCACCACAGGAATGAATTGATTCACTTCATCGCTCCAGCGGGGCACTTTGCTTCCGGCACCGAGGCCGAGAATCAGATTCTGTTCGGGCAGAGGAATGGGAGTGGCCCAGACGATGCCAAAGGTGCCGAAGTTTGTGACCGTGGCGATGCCAGGACGGTTCATGTCGTGCGGCAGACGCCGGGCACGTGCCTGCTCGACGAGACGGTTGTAGGTCGGCACTAGCTTTACAAGTGGCGTTTTGTCCACCTCACGCAGCACCGGCACAAAAACGCCATCCTCCACCTCCACGGCAAAACCGATATCGATGGCACGTGGGTGAACGATGCGGTTGCCAATCAGGCGACCCGCCACTGCGGTGTTTTCCGCTAACGCGATGGCCAGCGCACGAATCGCATAGAGAGCCGGACCCGGCTTGGGATCGGCCTTGCGGCGATGAGCCAGCATGGCATCCAGCATCACCGGGCTACCGACGGTGGCCAAGGGCCGTGTCCAACTGCGACGCATAGAGTCCGCGACCGCGATGCGCATGGGCGAGGCTGGCGTGAGCTTGTGCTGCTCCAGACCGCGCAGGAAATTTTCAAAGTCCTCCACCGTCACTCGGCCTCCGGCTCCGGTGCCTGCGATGCCAGCGAGGTCAGAGGCATTGATGCCCAGCTCATTCATCCGAGCGCGCATGCGCGGCGAGATGTAGCTGGCTCCCGTCGCCCCAGCAGGCACAGGCAATCCTCCCACGACAGGCTCCACCTTGGGTTGATAGCCGACGATGTTGTCCTCTTCATTGAACTGAAAGTGCAGCGACTCAGCATTCGGCATGGAAGGCGGGGCCGAGAGCGCTTCCTGACGCGTGCCCCCCTCGGCAAAGCCAAGGGCCTGAGCATCTTCGTCGGAAACCTCGAAGGCCGCGAGCTGGCTGCCGACGGCATAACTGGTCTGCACTTTTCCCAAAATCTGATCGACACGCCCCGCACAGGGGCTGCCAACGGTCATGGTGGCCTTGTTGGTTTCTACCTCGAAGATATCGGCCCCGGCTTCGATGTGCGCTCCGGGCTCGACGAGGATTTTCACAAGCGTGGCTTCGGCGATGGACTCGCCGAGTTGGGGCATGAGGATCGGGATGGTTGGCATCTGTGGCAGAAGGGTCTGGAACGGCGCGTGGACAGCTGCATGAGTGCCGGGTTCCATGGGAGCCGTCAAGACAGTGCGAGGCCTTTTCAGCCGCTGGCTTTTCTGAAAAGTTCCTCTACTCTCCGCCCCCTGCCCGCTTCCGGCGCGCAAAAACGTCCTTTTTCTCTACATTTTCTCATGACTCCTCGTGTTCGTTTTGCTCCCTCTCCCACTGGCGATCTGCATGTCGGCGGTGGCCGCACGGCTTTGTTCAACTGGCTTTTTGCGCGTCAAACCGGCGGCACTTTCATCCTGCGGATCGAGGATACGGACGGCGCACGCAATACCGAAGAAGCGCAGCGCGGCATCGTGAAGGGCCTGCGCTGGCTGGGCCTGGACTGGGATGAAGGTCCAGAGGTGGGCGGCCCTCACGGCCCCTACTTTCAAAGTCAGCGCAAGGCGATCTACGATGCTTACCTGGCCAAGCTGGAGGCCGCAGGCCGCGTTTATACGGAAGAAAACGGAGCCGTGCGTTTCAAGTTCAGCCGCACCGCCATCACCGTGCACGATCTCGTTTGTGGCGATGTGACCTTCGCCCCGACGGAGGAACCCGACATGACGATTCGTCGCCCAGATGGCAGCTACATTTTCCATTTCGTCAATGTCGTGGATGACATCGAGATGCGCATGACGCACGTCTTTCGCGGAGAGGATCACCTCTCGAACACCTGGAAGCACATTGACCTCTTCCACGCCCTGGGGGCCACACCGCCCACTTATGCCCACATTCCACTCATCCTGAACCCCGACGGCTCCAAGATGAGCAAACGCGACGCGGGCAGCGCGATCGAGCACAGCTACATCCACGAGGGCTTCCTGCCTGATGCGGTGTTCAATTACCTGGCCATGCTCGGCTGGACACCACGGGCTGACAAAGAGGTGCTGACTCGCGAGGAACTCGCCAAGCTCTTCAACCCGGCCGACATCCACAGCGCCAATGCGCGGTTTGATCTGCAAAAGTGCCAGTGGTTCAATGCGCAGTTCCTGCGTGCACTCAGTCCCGAGGCACTGCTGAATGCCAGCCTGCCTTTCCTGACATCCGCAGGGTTGGTCATTGGCGATGAAGCCATGGCAGCCGCCGCCGTTTACAGCGTGAAGGAAAAAGTGAGCCTGCTGAAGGAAATCCCCGCCTGGGTGCATTACTTTTTCCGGGAAGACTATCCGTTTGAAACGGATGTGATGGAGAAGCTGAAGGCTAAGCCAGAAAACGCCAACCTGCTCAAAGCCGCCCAGACAGCGCTCGGCCAGGCCGCCGAGTGGTCTGAATCCAGCGTGCATGGCGCCATCGAAGCGGCGGCCAAGGACGCTGGGGTGAAAACGGGAGCCCTAATGCCCCTGCTCCGCGCTGCCTTGAGTGGTCAATCTCGTGGACCGAACGTGGCGACGATCGCGCATCTGGTCGGGCAAGAAAGCACCCTGCGCAGGATCGACCGCACGCTCAGCGAGGCGCTCGGTTGATCTAGCACTGAGATTCGAAGTGGCTGAAACGAAAGCTTCCTCCTCGCGTATCTTTCCCGATGAATCCGGTTTACCAGGAAAAGCTTCAGCTTCGCACACGTCGCCAATTTCTCGGCAATGCCGGGCAATTCAGCCTGGGTGCCATCGCTCTCCAAGCGTTACAAGCCTCGGGCAGTCCAGCCGCGGTGAATCCACTGGCCCCACGCCACTCCCCTGCCCCCGCCAAGGCAAAGCGTGTGATCTACCTGCACATGTCTGGCGCACCGCCGCACCTGGATCTCTTCGACTACAAGCCAGAGCTGGTGAAGCGCGACGGCCAAAACTGCCCTGACAGTGAGCTGAAAGGCCGCACCTTTGCCTTCACCACCGGAGTGCCCAAGCTGATGGGAACACCACGCAGCTTTCAACAATACGGCAAGGCGGGCCTGTGGATGAGCGACGCCTGCCCAAACTTTCATGGCATCGCCGATGAGATGTGCGTGGTGCGGTCGATGTTCACGGACCAGTTCAATCATGCGCCCGCAGAGCTTTTGCTGTTCACCGGTCACACCCGCCAAGGCCGTCCTTCGATGGGTTCCTGGGTCACCTATGGCCTGGGCACGGAGAACCAAGACCTGCCCGGCTTTGTTTGCCTAATCTCCAGCGGCACGCAGCCGAGCGGAGGCCAAGGTCTGTGGGGCAGCGGCTTCATCCCCAGCGTCTATCAGGGCGTGCAATGCCGCAGCCAGGGAGACCCCGTGCTTTTCACCTCCAATCCGGCTGGCATGAGCCGCGAGCAACGCCGCCGCACGCTGGATGCTTTGCGTGAGCTGAATGAGCAACAAGCCGCACAACTCGGCCACCCCGAGACCGTGACGCGCATTGCTCAATATGAACTGGCCTACCGAATGCAGACCAGTGTGCCTGAGGTGATGGACATCTCCCGCGAAACACCCGCGATGCTGGAGGCCTATGGCGCCCAGCCCGGTCAGGCCAGCTTTGCCAACAACTGCCTATTAGCCCGCCGATTGGTCGAGCAGGGTGTGCGTTTTGTGCAGCTTTTCGACTGGGGCTGGGACTTTCATGGCACTGGCGTGGACAATGGCATCACGGAAGGTCTGACGAAAAAAATGGCCGCTACCGACAAGCCGGTCGCCGCTCTGATCCGTGACCTGAAGCAGCGCGGTCTGCTGGATGACACTTTGGTCATTTGGGGCGGCGAGTTCGGTCGCACGCCCTTCCGTGAAGGACGCACCGCGGCGAGTCCGGTGCTGGGTCGCGATCATTACCCCGATTGCTTTAGCCTTTTCATGGCGGGTGGCGGCGTGAAGGCTGGTTTTGACTACGGTAGCACCGATGAACTGGGCTTTCATATCGCGGAAAACAAAGTTCATGTCCATGATCTGCAAGCAACACTGATGCACTTGCTCGGGTTCGATCACGAGCGTCTGACTTATCGCTTCCAAGGTCGCGATTTCCGACTCACGGACATTCACGGCCACGTCGTGAAGGACTTGTTGGCCTAAAGTGCCGCAAGTGGAAACGGCCCGCTGCACCTGACCTTCACACGCAGCGGGCAGATTGAACCCTGGGCTGACTTAACCTGTGGTTCGCAACCCTGAGGCCAGAGCATTGATGGAGATGAGCAAATCCGGCATCATCGCTTCTGCGGCCTCGGCTTGGCCTGAGGCGTTTAACGCGCGCCACTGGCGGAGCAGCCCGACCTGCTGCTCATGCAGGACTTTCAGCGGCTCTTCACGAATGTTCAGCGTGTAGGCGAGACGCGGACGGCGCGCCGCAAAGGTGCCATCGAAGAGGTCCTCCAGCACAATGCGCGTGCGGTCGAACTCAGCCAAAAGGATGCTCAGGAAACGGTCGCGCACCTCGGGTTCAGCCACCAGTCCGCCATAGAGCTTCATCAGATCGGCATTGGCGCTGAAAAGACTGCTTTCGATATTCGTCAGCACATAGGTGATGAAAGGGGAGGCCTTCAGGCTGGATTTGATGGCCGCAAAGGCCGCCAAATCGGTATCGCGGAGTTTTTCCAAAGCAGAACCCGCGCCGAACCAACCCGGCAGGTAGAAGCGGGACTGGGTCCACGAAAACACCCACGGGATGGCACGCAGATCATCAAGTGACGCCTGCCCAGTCCGGCGGGCAGGACGCGAGCCGATGCGGGAATTTTCCAGAGCATCGATCGGCGTCGCCTGGCGGTAAAAGCGCATGAAGTCCGGCAGTTCCAGCAAGGCACGGTAGGCGGTGCGGCTGTCGGCAGCGAGACGATCCAGCACAGGAGCCAAGGCCGGATCGGCAGGAGAGCCGTGACGATGGCGCCCCGTGGCAGCCGCAGCAGAGGCCATGAGCAGCTCCGTGTGATACACAGCGGAACCAAGGTGAGCATACTTTTGAGCGATCGTTTCCCCCTGCTCTGTCATGCGCATCCAGCCACCTAGACTGCCCTGTGGCAGAGCTTCCATGAACCAATGCGTGGGGCCAGCTCCACGGCCCACCGTTCCTCCACGACCGTGGAAAAACACTGCCTGCACACCATGCTGGGCGCAGGTGGCACTCAGCGCAGCCTGAGCCCGATGCAGCGCCCATTGGCTGGCCAAAATACCGCAATCTTTGTTCGAGTCGGAATAGCCGACCATGATCTGAAGCGACGGGCGCTCGGAGGACAAACTGCAACGTGTGACCGGATGCTGGAGGAAGGCATCCACGATGGCGGGCCCCGCGTCGAGATCGGCCATGGTCTCAAACAACGGCGTGACCGGCAGCGGACAGCGCAGCCCTCCCTCACTCCACGTCATGAGCCCCGCTTCGCGTGCCAGGACATAGACCGTGAGCAGGTCTTCGACATTCCTAGTCATCGACACGATCAAGGCACCAAGCCCCGGTGTGCCATGCTGGGCGATGTGGCTGGCGATGACGCGATGGCAAGCAAGCACGGTATCCGCCTCAGGCCCCGCCGACATGCCTGCGGCCAGGAAGGGACGAGGCGATTGCAGCTCACGCTCCAAGAGAGCACGGCGTTCTTTGAGAGACCACTCCATCCAGGAGCGCCCATCGAGCAGGCCAGCCGCGCGCAGCAGCTGATCCAGGGCCTTTTCATGGAAGGCTGAGTTTTGACGAATGTCGAGCGTGGCACAGTGAAATCCGAATGCCTCCAGACGACGACGGAAAGGCACGATGTGCTCCACGACGAGAGCGTGATCACCAACGGATTCCAAAGCTTCCGCGTAAGCATTGAGGTCGGCCAAGAGTTGGGCTGGACGCTGGTAAGCCCCTGGGCTGCCAGGTTTTTCCACCTCAAGCATGAGGCGGGCACGCATGAGGTAAGCCGCCGCGCGCCAGGGCTCTTCGCGGTTACGCTCCAAGATGTAGGCAACCTCAGGGCGGCTGCGTCCGCCCAGTTCTTGGGCCAAGCGTTCGGTCAAGTCCTGCAAACCGGTAGGCGTTTGCTGGAAAAGCGAGCTGAGCGGCGTGTCGTGCGCCAGTTGCTCCAGAGCGCGACGATGAATACGCAGCGCGTTGCTGCGCAATTCACGCAGGGCATTGGCCGTGACATCCGCGGTGACAAAGGGGTGGCCATCGCGATCACCACCGATCCAGGTGCCAAAACGAATCAAGGGCGGCAGTGAATCCACCCCGGCAGGATCGTAGCCCGCTGCGATCCAGGCCTCACGAAGATGCGTGTGCGCCCGAGACAGCGCCTCGGGAAAGACTTCGCGAAGGTAATGCAGCGCATTTTGCAGCTCAGCTTCAATCGTCGGGCGTGTGACGTGGATTTCCCCCGTGCGCCAGAGATTTTCCAACTGCACCTGAAGCTGGGAAAGGATGCGATCCTGCTCCCGCGGGGTGTAGTCCTTGTTCTCGTGCCGATTCATCAGCGCATAGATCTCCAGGTGCAGGTCGCGCACCGACTCGCGCTTGGCCTCCGTCGGGTGCGCGGTCAGCACAGGCTCCACGCGCACCGTTTTCAGCACGTCCAGCATCTCTTCAGGGCTGATTCCCAGAGATTTGAGAGCCCGCAGGTTATCAGGCCAGAGCCCGGGTTCTGCCTCAGGACCACGTTCTTTTTCTCTCAAGCGACGGGTTTGGATGGCCGCACGCTCTTCCACGATGTTCAGCAGCTGAAACGCGATCGACCAAGCCTGACCCAGCGCGCGATTGGGCTCCGGGCCGACCTGCGAGCATTCGCCAATCCAGGGCAATTTTTCCGCCAGGGCACCTTCGCCAACGCGATGCAACACCGCAGAAAAGGCGGTCATGAGGAACTTGAGGTCGTCTTCGAGAAGGCGGAAGCCATGCTCCCGCAGAGGGTTGGTGGGGGTCATCCCCGCACTGATAAGCAGGAACAATGCCGCTGCGAGCACGACCTTGTCGGGAACATGCGCCGCCTAGGTGCCGACGAGATGAATCAGGCCAAAACGTCGGCAATCACCTCGCCCTTGTCCCCCACGGTGAAGGGACGGTTGCTGGGTGACATGACGACCTGACTCACATCCATGCCCATGGCATGGCCGACGGTGCTGTGGAAGTCCTGGATGGTGACCTGCTTGTCCGCCACGGACGCGCCTTCTTTGTCGCTGCTGCCGTAGATGGTGCCGCCCTTCACCGGCCCGCCCGCCAGCAGAGTCGAAAAGACCTTCGGGTGATGGTCGCGTCCGCTTCGGCTGTTGATCTTTGGACCACGCCCAAACTCGGAACAAAGCACAATCAGCGTGCTGGCCAGCAAACCACGCTGCTCAAGATCGCTCAGCAACGCAGAAATCGCGGTGTCGATGATCGTGCCGTTTTCGTCCATGCCATCGTCGATGTCATTGTGCATGTCCCAGCCTCCCTGAGTGACCTCGACAAAACGCACGCCACGCTCGATCAGGCGACGCGCCAAAAGGCAACCCTGGCCAAATTTGTTCCGACCATAGGTATCGCGATCCGCGTCCTTTTCCTCGGACAACTTGAAGGCATCCAGGTCCTTGCTGCTGAGCAGCTTTAGCGTCTCGTCATAGAAATCCGTGTAGGCCTTCAGATTCGCGTCTTGGAACTTCGAGCGAAAAGGCGCATCAATCTTGTTCAACAAGGCCAGACGACGGCTCATGACATCCTGGCCAGCCGCAAATTGCGAATACTGCAGCCCCGCCTCGGGGTCGTGAATCGGCAGTGGGCTGAAACCCGCATTGAAGAAACCATTGCCCGCATCGGGTCCACGATTGATGCAGACGGAGGAAGGCAAGGTCTGGCTGCTTTTGCCAAGCAATTCCTGCGCCCAGGCTCCAAGTGCGGGATGCTTGATCGTGCCGCGCTGCTCATAACCTGTGCGCATCAGGTATTGACCCGAGGCATGCACGCCCGTCTTTGAGGTCATGCTGCGAATGATGGCCAATTTGGAGGAATGATCTTTGGCCAATTGAGGCAAGTAGCCCCCCAATTGATAACCCACTGGGGTGGCGATGGGAGGGCGTGCTCCTTGGCTTTCTCCCGTCTTCGGATCGAGCGTGTCAATGTGCGACATGCCGCCAATCATCTGAAGCCAGATGACATGCTTGGCCTTGCCAAAGCCTGGAATCGCCCGGCTGGGCGAGGCTATTTCTTCCGCAGCAGGCACGAGGTGCGGCAGCAAAGTCACGCCCAGAGCTGCCTGAGCGACACGCTCGGCCCAGTAGCGACGAGTGATGGGAGAGTGAGGCAAAAAAGTAGCATTCATGGATCAAAAGAGGGGAGACGAGTGCATCACTGGACGAAAACAAACTCGCGGGCATTGAACAAAACCCAGGCTAAATCGCCTGGCTTGAGGCCTGCTTCGATGTCGGCAAACAAGACCTTGAGTTCCTCAGTCGTTGGCTTGCGACTGAAGAAGCTGAGGTAAAGGCTCTCAACCTGTGCCTCCGCTGTGGCTTGTTTTTCGGCCGTAGCTACCGCGAGCGCCTGACGGCTGCTCAGCAGTTCTTGAGCTTCTCCATTCATCAGCATCAGCACCTGGGGCACACTGCCTTCCTCGCTGTTGCTGTCGGCGAGCTGGCGGTCACTTTGACCAAACATGCGCAGGAAATGACCATCGCGCTCGGGCTGGCGCAGCTCACTGGCTCTTGCCAGCACAAGCCCCCCCATCATTTCAGGGCGACTCGCCTCTGCCTCTTCCCCGGCCTCGGAAGTGGACTGCATCTTGGCCATCGCCCGCTTCCGCTTCGCGGCTCCCTTTCCTTCAAAACCCACCCCAGCGACAGCGCGACGCATCGCGACCATTTCACCTAACTTTTCTTTGATGAACTCTGGCGTAATCTCCGCAGAGCCGACGTTCATGACCTTGGCATAAGACTCACCACGCTTCATCTTGAAGCCATCCACCTTGTCACCAATCGCCAGCGTGACGCAGCTATCCCAGGCCTGCTCCGCAGTCATCCGCCGCAGCATCGGACCAGGAAAGTAAAAGGACTCGCCCATGGCCAGCTCACGCGTCACAGCTTCGCGCTGATAGGTTTGGGTGTTGCAGAGGAGCCGCATGAAGGCACGCAGATCAAACTTCAGCCGCACCATCTCGTTGGCGATGTGCTGGAGCAGCAAGGGGTTGCTCGCCGCGCTGGGATCATCCAGGTCTGTGATGGGTTCTTTGATGCCCACGCCAAACATCAGCCGCCAGAGGCGATTCGCGATGGTCATGGCAAAGCGCGGATGATCAGGACTGGTCATCCAATGCGCAAAAACTTCACGAAGCTGGCTGTCATCTTCCGCCTTTTCCAAGGCGTCCTTAGCTTTTTGATAGCAGCGTAAGCGATAGTCATCCTTATTCCACATGACCAATTTCGGCAGCACAGGATCACCAGGTTTGCCGTCCTTGTATTTGTAGTCGGAAGGCAGAACCAGATCGTTGTCTTTCGCATCCTGAATGGCCAGCGAGTTCACATCAAACAATCGCCGAGCTTGAGCAAAAGCCTGCTGACCAAGTTCCTCACGTAGATCACGGAGCACCGCCCCTTGACGATTTCGCTGCCCGACTTCTGAAGCGCCGAAGAAAGCGGCCATTTCATAGAATTGACGCTGCGTCCAGTCGGCGAAGGGATGATCGTGACATTGGGCACAAGACACATTGGCCCCCAGGAAGGTGCTCAGCGTCAGACTCAAGTTATCGAGCCTCATGCCCCGATCTCGCAGCAAGTAACCAGCCGCCCCATTTTCCAACAGCTTGCCATCGGCGACCATCATGTCCCGCACGACTTCGTTCCAGGGACGATTTTGCGCCAACTGCTCCTTCAGCCATTCTTCATAGGTGAAGAATTTCGCCTTCTGGGCATCGTCAGCCACCCGAAGCATGTCGCTAAAGTAATTGTACATCCGTGAGGTAAAGCCGTCACTCTTGACAAGCTGATCAATGACCTCACCACGCTTGGCGGCACTGGAATTGCCAAGGAAAGCCAACGTTTCTTCACGAGTCGGAATCCTCCCCACAAGATCCAGGTAAACGCGCCGAATGAATTGTTCGTCGCTAGCAAGAGGATTGGGCTTTTGTCCAGCTTGGCTGAGGCCCATCAACACGCCTTTGTCGATGATGGCTGCGGCCTGAGCGACACTTGGGTCTTTTGGAATCCCCAGTCCTTCCGGCTTCATCTGGCGCGCCAGTTCTTGATCCCGGGCAGACAAGCTCTCCAAAGGCAGACGATGCACGTAGCCATTGCGCGTTTGCAAAAAGATCTGATCGCCCTCCACCCCACGGAACGTGGCCTCAACCTTTTTGCCAGCCATGTTCGTCCAAATCCGGAAGTTTGCATTGCCATCGGGAGCGACCGAAGGCGTAGCCTGATCCAGAGCCGGAAGCTGAAAGCTCAGGGTCAGAAAGAGCAGGCCGAAGACATGAAATTTCATAAGGAGAAGCAAAAGACGGCGCTGAAACGACCTGAAGCCGCTGAAGTTGCGATTTTTTTCGCGAACCCTGAGTTGCGTTCAACTCCCGTAAATCGATGAAACAAGCCGCCTCCACGCCACCGTTCACGAGTTCTTCCCTCATGCGCACCTTGCTTTTTTGGATTCTATGCCTACCCCTAACCTGCTTTGTTCCCGCATGGGGTGCTAATCAGCCGAACTTTCTCTGGCTCACCAGCGAGGATCATGGCCCTCAGATGGGTTGTTATGGAGATCGTTACGCCACCACACCAAACATCGACGCCCTAGCCGCGAAGGGCATGCTTTTCAAACAATGCTGGTCGAATGGCCCTGTCTGCGCTGCCGCGCGCACCACCATCATCAGCGGCATGTATCCTCCTTCCACGGGAGCAGAGCACATGCGCAGCATGGTAGAGTTGCCCCAGGGGAAAAAGCTGTATCCGCAGTTTCTGCGCGCCGCAGGCTACTATTGCACAAACAACAACAAAGAGGACTACAACCTAACCAAACCCAAGGACACCTGGGATGAGTCGAGCAAAAAGGCACACTGGAAAAACCGTGGAAACGGCCAACCCTTTTTTGCCATCTTTAACGAAACGTGCAGCCACGAAAGCCAAATCCGGACGCGCCCACATCCACAGGTGCATGATCCCAAAGGCGTGCGAGTGCCAGCCTACCACCCTGACACTCCAGAGGTGCGGCAGGACTGGGCACAATACTATGACAAAGTCACCGAAGCCGATGCGAGTGCGGGTCAACGGTTGAAAGAGCTGGAAGAAGCAGGTCTCGCGGATGAGACCATCGTTTTTTATTATGCCGACCACGGCAGCGGCATGCCACGGAGCAAACGCTGGCCGAGCAACAGCGGACTGCATGTGCCCCTCGTGGTCTATTTTCCACCCAAGTGGCGACACCTCGCGCCCAAGGAGTATGCAGCAGGAGTGCAATCCGATCGGCTGGTCAGCTTTGTCGATCTAGCGCCCACCTTGTTGAGCATCATCGGGGTGAAGCCGCCGGATTGGATGCAAGGTCATGCTTTTGCAGGCAAATTTCAAACCGAGCCGCAGCCCTACCTGTATGGCTTCCGAGGTCGCATGGATGAACGCTACGACTGTGTTCGCAGTGTGACCGATGGCCGCTTCGTCTATGTGCGTAATTTCATGCCCCACCTCTCGCAAGCGCAGCATGTCGCCTACCAGATGCAAACGCCTACCACGAAGGTTTGGAAGAAGCTCTTCGATGCAGGCAAAACCACGCCAGAGCAGAGCCTTTTCTGGAAAGAGCCCAAAGCTGCGGAAGAGCTCTACGATCTCTCGACCGATCCCGATGAAGTCCACAATCTCACCGACAAGCCAGAGCATGCGCAGACGCTGCTGAAGATGCGCCAGGCCCAGGAAGACTGGGCACTGAAGATCCGCGATATAGGCCTACTGCCGGAGGGAGAAATCCATGCACGCGCCGAGGGCACCACGCCCTACGACATGGGCCATGACGAACAGCTTTATCCTGTAGAAAAAGTACTCGCCGTCGCAGGCAAAGCCTCCTCCATGAAAATGGCGGACATCGAAGCCCTGCGCGCTGCCTTTGAGGATCAAGACGCCGCCCTGCGCCACTGGGCCGCCATGGGGGCGCTGATGCGCGGCAAGGCAGGGCTAGATGCTCTGCACAAAGAAGTGAAAAACGCCTGCTTTGATTCCTCCAGTTACGTAAAGATCCCCGCACTGTGGACGCTGGCGAAGCATGGCGCCGCCGAAGAGCGCGCCGAATCCATGCGAGGGCTAGTGGCGCTGGCCGACTGGAATCATGTGAATGTCTTCACCGCCATGAGTGCTCTCTGCGCATTGGGTGATTTGGGAGATGCCGTGAAACCCATGCTCGATGATTTGAAAAAACTGCCCAAGAAAGGACCGGCTCCTGACCCACGCTACGACTCCTATGTCTCACGGCTGCTGAGTGATCTGACAGGCAGTGAGGCAGAATTTGAGTTGGATGCGACTCCAGCCCCGAAAAAAACCAAGGTAAGTCGCCGCAAGGACTGAGACGACAGCTTCCCAAACTCAGGCAGACCCGTAAGCTTCGGCAGATGCCGCGCCGAGCCAAATCTTCGAAGCCATTGCCCACGTCAACCTTATCGAGTGACTCGGGTTTGGCGACCTTGCACCCCAGGCTCGAGACTTGGGTGCAGGCGACCTTTGGCCGATTGACCCAGGCCCAATCGTTGACGCTACCGCACATTCTGGCGGGGCGTTCGGTCCTGCTTTCTTCCCCCACGGGCAGCGGAAAAACGCTAGCTGGTTTTTTGGGCGTGCTCGATTCGCTGGTTCGTCAGCATGAAGAGGGAAAGCTCAAGGCCCAAGTTCATTGCATCTACATTTCGCCGCTGCGCGCCCTGACCTATGACATTCAAAAGAATCTGCTACCTGCCATTCGTGGCCTGGGCCTAGAAGATAAGCTCCGCATCGGCTCAAGAACCGGGGACAGCACTGCCTCGGAAAGAGCGGCACTGCGCCGCAAACCGCCGCACATTTTGCTGACCACGCCAGAAAGTTTAGCCATTTTGCTGCCCCAGAAAGGATGGTCGGAAGCACTGGCAGGCGTGCGGTATGTGATTGTTGATGAATTGCACGCCATGGCTGAAAACAAACGCGGCGCTCACCTAGCCCTGAGTTTGGAGCGGTTATCGCGTCGATTGATTTCAACCGAATCGTCTCTGACGCGCATCGGTCTTTCGGCAACAGCCGCACCGCTGGCCCTGCTGGCTGAATTCCTAACTGGTCCTGGTAGACCTTGTGAAATCGTCGAAGCCAGGATGGAGCGCAGACGCAGAGTCGAGGTCTTGTCTCCCGTGCGACGCGACCCTTATCCACCGGCTGGATACACCGCGCAGCGAGTCATGGAAGACATTGCCGCCATCGTTCAGCGAAGCCGCAATGTCATCGTCTTCTGCAACACACGCAGCAGCACCGAGAGCGTTTCGATTCGATTGAAGCACGCCATCCCCGAGCTAACGGCACGCATTGAGGCTCATCATGCGTCGCTTGATCGTGATGTTCGTCTGGAGGTTGAAGATCGATTGAAAAACGGCGAATTGCGCGCTGTGGTGTGCAGCACCAGCCTGGAACTTGGCGTGGACATTGGCAGCGTGGATTGCGTTGTCATGATCTCAACGCCCAAAGGCATCAGCCGCGCCTTGCAGCGCATCGGGCGCAGTGGTCACAGCATTCATACCGAGAGCCATGGCATCCTCGTGGCGACGAATGTCAATGACCTCATGGAATGCTGTGTCTGCGCCGAGATGACACGAGCTGTGCAGCTGGACGCCGTGCGCCCCCTGCGTCGTCCACTGGATGTGCTCGCACAGCATATTGTCGGCATGGCCATCCAAGGTGGACACAGCCGCGACGATGTTTTGCAAACGGTTCGTTCGGCTTTTCCCTGGCAAGATCTTCCCGAAAGCGAACTCGACGCTGTCTTTCGCTACCTCGAAGGCGGCGGCAAATCCTTGGAGAGGCAATACAAAGACAGCTTTGGCAAGATCGCCTGGCAGGATGGCAAGCTGACGGTGCCGCATGCGAGGATCGAGCGCGATTACCTTGTGAATGTGGGAGTGATTCACACCGAGGGTATGGTCAGTGTCATGTTGGGCAAACGCAGGCTGGGTCAGATTGAGGAAGCTTTTCTCAAGCGTCTGAAGCTAGGTGACATCTTTGTGCTCGCGGGTCGCACCGTGCGTCTGATCGAAACAGGCGTGGCTGAGGTTCGTGTCGAAGATGCTGCGGGTCGTCTTCCCACCGTTCCTGCCTGGAATGCCAACAAAATGCCCCTATCTTCGGGTCTCGCCCGAGAAGTGGCTAAGCTACGCACCGAATTGGCGAAACGTCTGGATGAATCGCCAGCCACCGGTGAAACAGGCGCAGTCACCGACTGGCTTGTCGAACGCTTCGAGATTTCTCAGACGAATGCCGAAGCCATTCTCAGACATTGTCGCCATCAACTGCGTGTTTCACGCATCCCTACGGATAGAACCTTTTTGATCGAACGCTATGTCGATGATCGTGAGGGCGCTGACTCAGAACTCATTCACTTCTTTTTTCATAGCCTGATTGGGCGCAGTGCCAACGATGCTCTGAGCAGAATCATCTCCCATCGCATCAAAGAGGCCGTGGGAGGTAACACGCTTGTCACCATCGACGATTACGGCTTTTTGCTGACAGTGAAAGGTCACCAAGATCTGGAACTTGCCGCCTGGAAGGAGTTGTTTCAATCCGGCGACCCAGAGGCAGACATGCTCGCCGCACTCAATCAAAGCGAATTGGTGAAATGGAACTTCCGAGGCGTGGCCCAGACGGGACTCATGGTGCCGCGCAACCGACCTGGAAAAGAACAAAAGCTAAAGCAACTGCGCTGGAATGCAGAGATCTTGTTTCGTGTGCTGTCTGAGCATGAGCCAGATCATCCGATGCTCATTCAAGCGGTTCGCGAATCGACACACACCTTTCTCGATTTACCTCGAGCGATGGAGTTTCTGCAAGAGGTCGGGCACTTGGAGTGGCAGCTGGTGCAAGTGCCCGTGGTCAGCCCTTTTTCCTTCGGCATCTACGCCAGCAAGATCAAAGAAAGCATGATGCTCGAAGATCCCGAAGAAGCCATCGAGCGCCTCTGGCGCGAGTTTGAACGCAAGACCCGCGCAACTCCGTGAGCTAACCTTACCGCTCGATGAGCGATGTTTTGCAAAGATTCGCGTAGAGCCCTCCATGAGCCAAAAGCTCATCATGAGTTCCCTGTTCGGTGATCCGACCTTGCTCCAAAACGTAAATCCGATGCGCGTGACGAACGGTACTCAAGCGATGCGCAATCACAAAGCTGGTGCGACCTTCCATCAAGCGATCCAGAGCAGCCTGAATCTGTCGCTCCGTCTCGGTATCGACACTGGCAGTGGCTTCATCGAGCAAGAGAATGGGCGGATTTCTGAGCAGAGCACGGGCAATGCTGAGGCGCTGCTTTTCACCGACGCTGAGTTTGACGCCACGCTCTCCGACATGGGTATCGAGCTGATGGGGCAGCCGCTTCACAAACGCTTCCGCGTTCGCGCTCTTGAGCACATCCCAGAGTTGTTCGTCGGTGGCATCGCGTCGTCCGATGCGGAGGTTTTCGCGCACGGTGCCATTGAACATGAAACTCTCTTGAGTGACGTAACCGATCTGACGGCGAAGCGAGGCTTTGTTCAGCTCGTGGACAGGGATGCCGTCGATAGCGATGGTGCCCTCATCGTATTCATAAAAGCGAGTCAGTAGGTTGATCAGCGTGGACTTCCCTGCCCCCGTTGGCCCCACCAAGGCAATCGTTTGGCCAGGTTTGGCCTCCAGGCTGATGTCACGCACGGTGGGCATTTTTCCCGTGTAGCTGAAGCCGACCTTGTCATAGCGCACGTGGCCGAGCACGGCTGGTAGATCCTTGCCCCCTTGGGTGTCATTTTCTGGTTCGGCATCCAAGATCTCGAACACACGTTCCCCCGCGGCACGTCCGCCTTGAATGATTTGGTTCAGCTGGTGAAGCTGTTCGATGGGGTCGTAGAAAAACTTCAACAGAAGGAGAAAAGCAGCGAGATCCCCCTTCTCGATGCGGCCTTCCTTCAGCGCGTGAGCACCGACCCAAAGCACGATGACCATGCCCAGGCTGCTGAGGAAATGCATGCCAGGGCGATAGAATGCCCAGATGCGCATGACATGCAGGGTGGCTTTCTTGAGGGCGTCGCTAGCTTTGTTGAAGCGGTCATGCTCCTCCCGCTCCATGGCGTAGGCCTTGATCTGCCTCATGCCTGCCACATTGTCATGCAGCAGGCTATTCATGGCGCTGCTGGCCTTGCGCACCGCGCGGTGCCGATCTCTGGAACTCATCGTGTAACTCGCTGCGCCGGCGGCCAAGAATGGAATCGGCACGAGGGACCAGAGGGCGAGCTGGGCATCTGCCTGAAACATGAAAAGCCCTACCACGACGATCTGAAGCACCGCGACCAAGCCCTGCTCAATGCCATCAATCAGAACTCGTTCGACACTGGGAATGTCTTCACTGACGGTGGTCATGATGTCGCCCGTAGGACGATTGTCGAACCACCTCAGCGGCAGCGTTTGCAGCCGTTGATAGATGTCACTGCGGAGGTCATAGATCACCTTTTGCTCGAAGGTATTGTTCAGCTGAATGCGCAGACTGTTGAACAGATGCTGGGCAAAGTAGGCCGCCAAGGCCATAAGAGCCAAAGGCGTGAGGCGCTCCCACTGCGCCTGGGGCACGACGACATCCAAAACCTCACGAGTCACTGCCGGGAAAACCACCACCATGAGGGTGCCGGTGATGGCACAGAAGAGCTGCGCCGAAGCCATGAAGGGATAACGGCGGAGGTAAGAAAATACGCGCAAGACAGTTTTCACAAGAAATTGGAAGAGGGATAAAGCGAACGAATCTCCAACAGCAATCGACGCCTTCGAAACCATTCATTCTGGATGCACCTGCGCTTGCTCTGGATGATCAAAATGACCACTCAAAAGCCATGGCACGGTCTCCACAGCGCTGCAAGACCTTGAAAAAAGCCCGTGTCTTCATGACAGCTCCGCTACATTTTTTGAAAAAGGAAGGCAGCATTCTGCTAACTTTTCAGTTTCCGTTCCTCCATTTCCGCATTACCCGCCTCTTTTATACACTGACCAAGCTCCTACCATGTTTGCCGGAACCCATACCGCCATCATCACCCCTTTTCGCAACGGACAGATCGATGAACCTGCGCTGAAAAAACTCATCGATTTCCAATTCGATCATGGTGTATCTGGAGTCGTGCCCTGCGGAACCACGGGAGAGTCCCCAACGCTGGACTATGATGAACACGAACGTGTGATCCAACTGACGGTCGAATACACCAACGGCCGTGGTCTAGTCATGGCTGGCACAGGATCGAACAGCACGCGTGAGGCCGTGAAGATGACCGAGGAAGCTGAGCGCGCTGGGGCGACGGCGATCCTCCAGGTCGCGCCTTACTACAACAAGCCAACACCGGAAGGCCTGTTCCAGCATTTCAAAGCCGTTGCCGATAGCACCCGACTGCCCATCATGCTCTACAGCATTCCTGGACGTTGTGGCATCGAAATCGGTCTCGACGTGGTGGCACGACTAGCAGAAGCCTGCCCAAACGTTTGCGCCATCAAAGAAGCAGGTGGTAACCCTGAACGAGTCAGCAAGATGAAGCAGATCTTGCCAACTCACTTCGAGATTCTCTCTGGTGATGATGGACTGACCCTGCCCTTCATGTCCGTGGGGGGCGTGGGTGTGGTCAGTGTCGCATCCAATCTGATTCCTCAACAGATCAGTGACATGGTAAAGTTCGCGCTTGCTGGGGACTTCACCAGCGCAGGCAAGCTTCACCACCAATACTACCCCTTGTTCGCAGCCTTCCTGAAACTGTCCACCAATCCGATTCCCATCAAGGCAGCCATGGCACTCGCCGGTCACTGTGATCACGAACTGCGCCTGCCGCTGACCCCTCTAGAAGATGCGAAGCTGAAAGAGCTCAAAGAGACGCTGCATAAACTGTCGATCCTCTAAGAGGCAGGCATCCACCGATTTCATCATGGCAGCCAGCATCCGCGCGGTGATTTTTGACTTCGACGGTCTCGTCGTGGATACCGAAAGCACTGGCTACCTAACCTGGAAGGAAATCTTTGCTCAACACGGCCATGATCTTCCTGTGGAACGATATGCCCAAGTGGTGGGTACGGATTTTAATACCAGCAGCTATGATCCCCGAAGAGATCTTGAAGCTCTCACGGGCCTTACGTTTGACTGGGATGAAATGGAATCACAGCGCCGCGAGCGAGAATCTGTGCTGAGAACAAGCCTGGAGACACTGCCTGGAGTACGCGAACGGCTGACCGAGGCACGAACCCTTGGACTGAAAACCGCCATCGCCAGCAGTAGCCCGCGCTGGTGGATTGATTCTTGGATGGAGCAACTGGCGCTCCGACCTCACTTTGACCACTTTTCGACTGTGGATGATACTGGCAAAGTCAAACCAGACCCGAGCCTTTTCCTGCATGCAGCCGAGAAGCTTGGCGCTCAACCGCACGAGGTGGTTATTTTTGAAGATTCCCTCAATGGACTGCGTGCTGCCCGAGCTGCCGGTATGCGCTGTGTCGTGATTCCTGGACCGATGACACGTCATCTGGACTTCGAGGGCGCTTGGCGGCAGATGCAGAGTCTGCAAAATTTCACCTTGGCTGACGCTCTGGATTGGGATTAATAGTCTTTCTTAATGGAAGACTTGCCCGCGAATGCTCTAGCCCAGTCGGCACGCTATCAGCAGTTTCGTGATTTCGTTTACCCTGGCCTTTCGGAATCCTCCGCGCCATCGATTTTGCCCGGGTTATCCCCTCCCCTGAGCGAATTGGAACTGCAGAGTTTATGGTTTGCTGGTGCTTTCGGCCGCGAGTTTTCGAGCTCAGATGGCGAAAGCGTGCGTGTCATCGACTTTGGCGAATGGAACAATGGCCCTGGCCCTGATTTCATGAACTGCGTGATCGAAATCGGCGGTCAGACCCGTCGAGGGGATGTGGAGCTCGACCCTCATGCACGGGACTGGGAGCGGCATGGCCATGGGGCGAATGCTGACTACCTGCGCGTCATTTTGCATGTGTATCTCAGTGCTCCGATGGAGCGATACTTCACGCGAACTCGCGACCATCAGAACGTCCCGCAAGTGGAGCTGAGCCTGTCCATGCTGGATCAGGATGCAAAGCCCAACCTCAGCTTCGCTGCAGCAAGACTCGGTCGCTGCGCTCAGCCGCTAAGAGACATGACGGACGGCCAAGTGGCATCCATGCTAGAAGCTGCGGCACAGCATCGGCTAGAACGCAAGTCACGTCGTCTGCATCGCTCCATGATGGCCCAGGGCAAGGCACAGGCGGTTTTCCAAGCACTTGCCCAAGCACTGGGTTACCGCCGAAACCAGCAGCCATTTCTCCTCCTCGCCCAACGTTTGCCACTATCGCGGATGAAGCCACTGGCAGCTGAAGCACGAGAAGCCCTTCTGTTTGGGGTAAGTGGCTTCATGGGTTCCGTGCGTTATGAGGATACGCTTCCCGAGACACGCGGCTATCTGCGACAGCTTTGGGAACACTGGTGGCAACAGCGCGATGACTGCTCACGCTGGCTCGCAGAAGACCAGCGGCCCCAGTGGAATCTAGCGACCACGCGTCCCGGCAACCATCCACAGCGACGCCTGGGAGCCCTGGCAGCCATCCTCGACAAATGGGAAAACGTCTCCTCTCCCTTGCTCGATGCCAGCCGGTGGAGCCAGGTCGCCTGGAAACACACGCTGCAAGGCCTTCATCATGCATTTTGGAGCAGACACTACACCTTGCTAGCTGAGCCAGCTCGCCGCCCCATCGCTTTGATCGGTGAGACTCGCGTTCACGAAATATTGGCAAATGTGGTCTATCCCATTCTGGTGCCAGAGCGCACTCGATTATGGGCCGAGTACTTGGAGCTCCCTGCCCTGCTGGAAAATCAAAAAGTGACCCGGGCAGCCCTCCGTCTTTTTGGGGAAAGCCCACGTCGAACCCTCTTTCAGCGTTACCTGCACCATCAGCAGGGCCTGCTGCAAATCTATGAGGACTTTTGCCTCGAAGCTGCATCGGGATGCGAGGATTGCCCCTTCCCTGAGCGTCTCCGCGAATGGCAAGAATGATGGAAAAACAAAAGCGAAAAGAAGACCTCGTGAAACTTCATGCACCGTCCATGAAGAGGAAGGCCAAACGGATCTCTAGGGTTGAAATCAGACGTTGCAAATCACCCTCAGATGCCGAATGATGACACGGCCATGAGCCATTGTTGAATATTTAGACATCTAAACAATGCCCCGAATCGCTCTGCTACTTCCCCTTCTCTTGATTGCTACAGGCCTCGTTTCGTGTGCCTCAGGCAAGGGGTTTGTTATTAGCCGAAAGGCGACTCGTATCACCGGAGTCCGTACCACTGCCTATACCCATTCTGAGTCGGATCACATTATTTACGGGGCTAGAAATGCGGTCGGCACTCAGCTCCGTTACGGCAAGGTGCGCAGCGCAGCGGCAGACTGGTCAGTCTTCCCGGTGGGGACCATTTTCCAGATCGAAGGCAGCCCGTATGTTTATCAAGTGGATGACTATGGCTCCGCATTGGTCGGCACGAATACCATCGACATTTACCAACCCAGCAAAGCGCACATGAATGCATGGGGAGTTAGGAATGTGAACATTCGTGTGCTGAAATGGGGCTCCTTTTCAAAAAGCGTCGCCATCCTGCGCGATCGACAAGCCTATAACCATGTGCGCCGCATGGTTTCTCGAATTCATCGCAGCAGTTAGGCCCATCGTGACCAAGACAGAGAGAGCCGAATTCATACGCAAACGACTTGCGGAGCTTTACCCTGATCCTCCTGTTCCTTTGGATCACAAGGATCCATTCACGCTTTTGATCGCGGTCCTGCTTTCGGCACAATGTACTGATGTGCGGGTGAATCAGATTACTCCCAAACTGTTTTCCCAACTGGGAGATACGCCCCAAGCCTTAGCAAAACGAAATGTTGCCGAGATTGAGGCCATCGTAAAGCCCTGTGGTCTTGGACCTCAAAAAGCCAAAGCTATTGGAAAACTATCTCAGATCCTTCTCGATGAACATGAAGGACAAGTCCCCCCTGATTTGGAGGCTTTAGAAAGACTTCCCGGCGTGGGTCACAAAACTGCACAGGTCGTGATGGCACAGTCTTTTGGAGTTCCTAGCTTTCCTGTGGATACCCACATCCATCGCTTGGCTCAACGATGGAAATTGAGCTCCGGGAAAAGCGTGCTGCAAACCGAGCGTGATCTGAAAAGACTTTTTCCACAATCATCATGGAATGACTTGCATCTTCAGATCATTTTTTATGGTCGTGAATATTGTACAGCCAGAGGCTGCGATGGCACTCGCTGTGAGATCTGTTCGACCCTTTTCCCCGATCGCTTCAAGCCTATCAAAACGAAACGAGCTTAGCGAGCTTGGCTTGTGTCATGGCAGCAAACCTCATTGGCCGCACGTTGTCATCACAACTGAAACCTAAAAAGCATTGGGCTCATGTTGTGGGTCAACCATCAGGGTAAAAAAGAAAAAGGGTGCTTCTTGAGGAAGCACCCTTTGGAATTTGCTGAAACGCAGAACGTTTAGCGAGAGTAAAGCTCAACGACCAACTGCTCATTCGCGATTGGGTTGATCTCATCACGGATCGGAGCGCGGTTAACGGTGGCAGTCATGTTGTCACGGTCAACGGTCATCCAATCTGGTGTTGGATTGCCGAGCGTCATTTCAAGGAAACGACCCACTAACTGCTGAGAACGAGGGCTATCTTTCACGCCAATTTTATCACCTGCCTTCACCTGGAAGCTAGCGACATTCACGACACGACCATTCACAGTGATGTGACGATGGCTAACCAGCTGACGGGAAGCAAAGCGTGTGTTGGCGAACCCCATGCGATAGACGACATTGTCTAAACGCAATTCAAGCATTTGAAGAAGGTTCTCACCCGTCACGCCTTTACGGCGCTGAGCTTCAGCAAAGAAGCGACGGAATTGTTTTTCTAGAACACCATATTGGAAACGCAGTTTCTGCTTTTCAATCAAAGCAACACCATACTCAGAGACCTTGCGGCGTGCGTTACGTACGCCATGCTGTCCTGGAGGGAAGTTGCGGAGTTCAAGAGCTTTGGAAGGACCAAAGAGGGCGATGCCGAAACGGCGAGCGATCTTTTCGCGGGGACCAGTGTAACGTGCCATATGCTATGAAATAATGAAAAGATCCAAGAAATTAAACGCGACGAGCTTTGGGGGGGCGGCAGCCATTGTGAGGGATGGGCGTGACATCTTTCACAAGAGTGACTTCAACACCCATTGCCTGAATGGCACGAACGGCAGATTCACGACCGGAACCAGGTCCGCGAAGGCGAACTTCAACTTCACGAAGACCATGACCCATGGCCTGACGGCAAGCATCCTGGGCCACGACTTGGGCTGCGTAAGCAGTGCCTTTGCGTGAGCCACGGAAGCCCATCTTGCCTGCGGTGGACCAACCAATCACATTGCCCACGCGATCCGTAATGGAAACCATGGTGTTGTTGAATGTAGCCTGCACATGCACGATACCGGCGTTAACATTTTTTGCACCCTTAGCCTTAATGACTTTCGGGGTTTCCGAGCCATCACCACCACCGATCTCAAGCCAAACGCTCTGAGACACGGCGCGGTCACCGGAAGTAGGTTGTTTATCTTGACCTGGGACAGCCGATGCTGGGGCTGGGGCTGCGACGGGAGCGGCAGCTTCTGGTGCTGGCGTCGTTGGAATCGTTTCTTCTGCCATAATGGTAATGTTACTAGCTCTTTAAAGTGATTAGACCTTACCCTTTTTGGCACCTGGGTTACGCTGTGCACCAACGGTCTTGCGTGGGCCCTTGCGTGTACGTGCATTGGTGTGTGTGCGCTGACCGCGAACAGGCAGGCCACGACGGTGGCGGGTTGCGCGATAGCAGTTGATGCCGAGAAGACGCTTCATGTGCATCTGCTGCTCACGGCGAAGGTCACCTTCGATCACAATCTTCAAGGCCTGCGCTGTCTGAGCAATTTGCGCGAGCTGATCATCCGTCAGTTCTCCCGTGCGCGTGTTCGGATCAATGTTGGTGTGAGCCAAGATTTTGCGGCTCAGAGGAAGACCGATGCCGAAAATATAGGGCAGCGAGTATTCGATCTTTTTTTCGTTCGGGATTTCAACTCCAAGTAGGCGTGCCATAAAGGAAGGTGCGGATAGTTGGTTACAAAGGAGATTAGCCTTGGCGCTGCTTGTGACGCGGATTTTTGCAGACGACACGGACAATGCCGTTGCGGCGGATAATGCGGCAAAGCTCACAAAGGGGTTTAACGGACGGACGAACTCGCATAGATACGATAGACAGGGGGATGAACCTTACCTCTGGGGCAAGGGGGCCGGAGTCGTATCACAGCCCCCCTATCGCGCAACGATAATTTTGAGTTTTTCACAATCCTTTCGCCGGACTCACTCGCCAGCGGTATGGCGGAGAATGTTGGGATGATAGAGTTCGCACTCCTTTTTGTGCAACCATAGGCTTAGCCCGAAAAGGAAAACTGCATAGACTCCCAGAGCAATAAGAACCCGTGTCAGATATCGATTCCCCATCATGGCCATGGTGAAAACGGACAGCACTGCACCCAGATGATAAGTCCAGGCAGTATGTTCTCGGAGGCGAGTCTGGGCTTCAATCGCTGCCCCTAACGAGACGGGTCTTGTTGCCAAAATTCGTGGTGTCGCTGCATGACGGCAACTCAAATAAGGCACCACACTCAGGCAAGATGCACCCAACAAAACGATGGCCACAAGACGACAGATTTTCTCTTTGGAAAACGCAGTTATTAACAAAAGTAAAAGACCCAAGCCCAGCCCATAAAGCGGCAAAGTCTCTAAGAGAAGGTGAAGATACTCCGCCTCTCCAAGCGATTGCCAGAGACTGGTGCTTTCACTCCACATGATCGATCAGGACAGCTTGGAGCGAATGAAGAATTTGATCGCAACATCCGTTGCGTCCTGCGGATGGGTTTTCAGCGAACGGTTTTTGAGAAGCTCCAGCGAGGGATGCAGGGGCTCAGAACCTGTGGCCACATGCACTATCTCTGGAAATTTTGCAGGACTCGCGGTGCTAAGCACCACACTGACCCGATCCTTTGCCATGTCGGTGAAGCCACAAGCGGTGTGTGGGTCGATGATGTAACGGTAGTTATCCCAGACCTTGCGAATTGCGTCGGGGATCTCTTCATCGCTCATGCGACTGCTGCGAAAACTATTCACTGCGGGGGGGAAGCTGACACGTTCTCCACGCTTCATGGATTGCATAAGCTGGCTAACCTTAGCTTGGTCCTTCTCTAGAAGATAATAAAGGTAACGCTCGAAATTTGAGGCCGCCTGAATGTCCATGCTTGGCGCATGGCTAGGAAGAACAGCACCTTGCTGGTAGTCTCCACTGCTAAAGAAGCGGTGGAGAATATCATTTTGGTTAGTCGCTACGCGGAACGAGCCGCACGACATGCCCATCTGCTGACAAAGCCATCCTGCTAGGACATTGCCAAAGTTTCCTGTAGGAACCACAAACTCCACCGTTGCCCGATCTGCCTCAGGAAGACGTAGCCATGCCCAAAGGTAATAAATACACTGCGCAAGCACTCTGGCGATGTTGATGCTATTCACAGCAGAGAGATTGACCTCACGCACAAAGGCAGGATCACCAAAGCAATCTTTTACGACACGCTGTGCGTCATCGAAGGTTCCTGGCACGGGGATCGCGAATACATTTGCAGCACCTGTGCAGGCCATTTGGCGCTCTTGCAAAGGGGCGACACGACCAGTGGGGTAGAGAATAAAGATCTGGATGCCATCTTGCCCCATGCAGCCATGGATCGCTGCACTGCCGGTATCTCCAGAAGTAGCTCCCAAAACAGCCAATCGCTTTCCACTGATCCTCACTTGCCTCTTGTAGAGCAATCCCAAAAGCTGAAGAGCAAAATCCTTGAAGGCCAAGGTCGGGCCATGCCAGAGCTCTAGAACATAGGTGCGATCATCGAGCTTTCGAAGAGGGGCGACCTCATGGGTATCAAAGCGCTGGTAAGCCTCGTTGGTCAGTTGCCCCCATTCTTCCCGGCTGATTTCAGGCGCAAACAGACTGAGAAATTCAGCGGCCAGTTCCGCATAACTCAACGAAGCCCACCCAGGCAGACGATCCCGAACCGGTGGGAGTGTTTCTGGCAAAAAAAGCCCTCCGTCGGCAGCGAGGCCGGCTTCGACAGCTTCAGTGAACGTGTGAGGGCGGGTTTGACCGCGCGTGGAAATGTACAGCATGGATGGGCGAACAACGTGGCAAGCCCTTCGCCTAACTCAAGCTTCAAGCGCAGCTGCTCGTTTCGCTTGCCCTTCCCCGCCGTCTGGCGATACACAGCAGCTTCCCGCATGAAGTCTCTCTTTTTGACCAACGAATACCCGCCTTACATCTACGGAGGCGCAGGCGTGCATGTCGAATATTTGACGCAGGAGCTCGCTAAGCTGATGGAGGTCGAAGTTCGCTGCTTTGGCGATCAACAGGCTGAAGAAAAGGGGGTCATCGTTCATGGAGAAAGCCTCGACAGCTCTGCCTGGAACTGCCCCAGCAATCTCAAATCCGTCTTTGGAGCTCTGCAGCGTTGCCTCAACTTCAACACTCGAAATGTTGATGCCCAGATCGTTCATTTGCACACTTGGTATGCACACTTTGGCGGCATTCTGGCCAAACTGAATTATAACGTGCCCATGGTTTTGACGGTGCACTCCTTGGAGCCTCTTCGGCCTTGGAAGCGTGAGCAACTCGGCGGCGGCTACGATTTTACCTGCTGGTTGGAAAAAACCGCCATTGAAATGGCAGATGCGGTCATCGCCGTCTCAGAGGAGACCAAGGCCGACCTTCTGAGATTATTCCAAGTCGATCCTCACAAAATTCACGTCATCCACAATGGCATCGACCCCGATGAATATCACCGAGTCGAAGCTCCTGACATCCTCCGAAAACACGGCATCAATCCCGATCAGCCTTACGTTTTGTTCGTGGGGAGGATCACTCGCCAAAAGGGTATCGTGCACCTCGTGCGCGCCATCGAAAGCATGGCTCCTGGCTTCCAAATCGTCCTCTGCGCCGGAGCGCCTGACACCCCAGAAATCAAAGCAGAGATGGAAGCCGCTGTCACTGCCCAGCAAGCCAAGCGGGAAGGTATCATCTGGATTCAATCCATGCTGCCTGTGCCAGAAAAGATCGCCATGTATTCTCACGCAGACGTGTTCTGCTGCCCTTCAATCTACGAGCCCTTTGGCATCATCAACCTTGAAGCCATGGCCTGCGAAACTGCCGTGGTTGCCAGCGCCGTGGGTGGGATCAAAGAAGTTGTCGTTCACGAACAAACTGGCCTTCTCGTGCCACTAGATCAGCAGAACCAAAGCCCCTTCGAGGCCATCAATCCAGAAGCCTTTGCCAGTGATCTCGCAGACGCGATCAACCAACTGATGGCCGATCCTGACAAGCGTCGTCGCATGGCCTTGGCTGGGCGGCAACGCGCAGTTGATCACTTCAGCTGGGCGAGCATCGCCCAGCGCACCAAGGCTCTCTACGAGAGTCTATTGGCTACGAATGCCTGATTCGGAAAGCCGAGTGCGCCCTCCCCCCACTTGCCATGCCACGCAAAATCACTCGTGAAGACCTCGGCTGGAACGAACACTTTGCTCAAAGTTTCGCCCCCTATGCTAGCGAAGGCTGGAAACCTGCTCGCTTGCTGAGGGATAACAAAATTAGCTATGGTTGCCTGGTGTTTGACGAGACCGACTTTGATGAGCGTGACTGCATTCTGAGTGGGCGCGTTTTTCATGAAGCCGCGACCGATGCAGAGTTGCCCGCTGTAGGTGATTGGGTTGCCCTTGATGTCTCTGGCGAGGATGCGGTGATCCGCGCACGATTGCCGCGCCAAACTTGTTTTTCCCGCAAAGCACCCGGCGCGACTAGTGAGGAGCAGGTGCTGGTGGCAAACGTTGATGTCGTGATCGTCATCACCGATCCGGGCTCAGACTACAGCCTGCGGCGGCTGGAGCGCTACTTTACCCTCATTCAGCGAAGTGGGGCACGTCCCGTCGTGGTGGTGAACAAAGCTGATCTTTTCAGCAAAGTCGAATGCGCCAAAGCAGCATCTGACATCCGTGAGCTAAACCCCGAATGTTGCGTTCACATCACCAGCGTACTTGAAGGTCGAGGTCTCAAGGAGGTGAAAAGTTACCTCAAGAAAGGGATCACGGTAGCGCTCATCGGCTCCAGTGGCGTCGGCAAATCCGCGATGGTGAATGAACTCGTCGGCGACGAATGGCAGTGGGTCGGCGATGTGAATGAAACCACTGGCAAGGGCCGACACACCACCACCGCACGCGAACTAGTCTTGCTGCCTCGCGGGGGCATCTTGGTGGATAATCCTGGCATCAAAGAAGTGCAGATGTGGACGGATGAAAGGACGCTGCGCGAAGCCTTTGCCGACATCGAAGACCTTGCGTCTCAATGTCGTTTTCACGACTGCAAACATGGCAAAGATGCGGGCTGTGCTTTGCGCACAGCGCTGGCAGAGGGAAGGTTGGATGCAGCTCGACTCGAAGGCTATGTGCGACTTGAGGACGAAATTGCTGAATTGAAGCGGCGGCAAAAAAAACGCCAGATGACCGTGGAACGAATCCACAAACGCGAACACAAGATCAAGGCGCGCAACCGAGAAGATCGCCTGGAAATCGAGCACGACCTAAAACCAGACCGTCGTCGTTTTTGACGAAAAGGCGAAGCTCAAGTCTGCTTCTGGATCCGCTAGCTTGTCCGCATCAGCCCCAAAAGTCCTGAACAAATCGACTGTTTCTTGCACTTTTAGGCGGAAAGGCACAGGTTGAGCGCTTCCCCCTCTTCCGTTTTCATGAAGCACCTTCTATCCATCGAAGAACTCTCCGCCGAGGAGATTGAGACTATCCTGACCCTGGCTGCTGACCTAAAGAAGGATCGCAAGGCCTCGCCCCAGGTGCTCTCCGGGCAGCAGTGGGCGCTCATCTTCACCAAGTCATCGACTCGCACACGCGTCAGCTTCGAAGTCGGGGTTCGTGAGCTAGGAGGACAGGTGATGTTTCTTTCGGGAGCTGACATTCAACTAGGACGTGGGGAGCCCATCAAAGACACCGCACGGGTCATGGGCCGCATGATTCACGGGGCTGTGATCCGCACCTTTGCCCAACAAGACGTCGTCGAGTTCGCTCAATACAGCGGCATCCCGACCATCAATGCATTGACGGATGATGAACACCCCTGCCAAATCCTGGCGGACCTGCAGACCCTGAATGAACGCTTCGGCTCGTGGAAGGGCCGCAAGGTCGCCTTTCTCGGGGATGGGGACTGCAATGTCGCACGCTCTTGGATCTGGGCCTCTGCTCGCTTGGGCTTTGAACTCGTCATTGGTGCCCCCCAAGCCTTTCAGCCTGCTGCTGACTTCATGGCCCGCGTGCCAGGCAGCACCGTGACCATCACGGATGATCCCAAGGCGGCCGTCGAGGGCATGGATGCCATTTATACGGATGTTTGGGTCAGCATGGGCAAAGAAGCCGAAGGTGCCGAACGCATCGAGATCCTACGCCCCTGGCAGATCGGAGCGGACCTCATGAAGCACGCCAAGCAGGACGCCATCGTCATGCACTGCTTGCCCGCTTATCGGGGAAAGGAAATCACCGAAGAGGTGCTCGAACAGCACGCTGATGTCATCTTCGATCAGGCCGAAAACAGATTGCACGCTCAAAAGGCCGTCATGGTCATGTGCTCACGCGAGGCCTGAGTTTCGCTGGCAAAGACGCCATCACCATGTCATGGGAGTGCCGGACCAACTCAGGCACCACGCCCTTGGGCAGAGAGCCATCCAACATCACGGTATTCCAGTGCTTTTTGTTCATGTGAAAGCCGGGAATGATGGCCTCGTACTCATCTCGAAGCTCCATCGCACGATCTGGATCGCACTTCAGGTTGATGCGAGGGGGAAAGTCATCCGGGGAAGCGATCGCAAACACTTTGCCGCCGACTTTGTAAACCAACACCTCAGGCCCAAAAGGCTGCGACTCCTCCGCCCCCGGCAAGCTCAGGCAAAGGGCGATGACGTCGGCTAAGTCCATGGCTTTCCGGTCTTACTTCATGGCTGCGTAAACTCGATGCACGTCAGCGTGCCCGTCCAGGCTCTGGAGGAATTGCGTCACCTCCCCGCGCTGCGTGTCATTGAGGGCGGGGTAATCTTTGGGGTGATAATGCAATTCGGAGGTCGTGACGTTCCAGCCTGCGGCTTTCAGTGCTTTCGTCACCGTGTCTAGGCTCGTGGTTTGGCAATAAAACCGGGCTCCCACATGGCCTGCCGCATCTTCTTCATCCAGCTCCAAAGGTTCCACGTTGTCCGCTTCTGCCTCCAGTGCAGCCACCTCGATGTCCAGACTCTTGTCCTTGTGCTGGGCCTCGATCAGCCCGCAGTGCTCAAACATCCAGCCCACCGAGCCCGGCGTGCCCATGCTGCCTGCCTTGAACAGCACTTTGATCTCCGAGGAGGTGCGGTTGTTGTTGTCCGTCAGGCACTCCACCATCACGGGCACCCGATGCGGGGCAAAGCCCTCGAAAATGACCGTTTGATACGTCACCGGCTCTCCACCAACGCCACTGCCCTTGGCAATCGCACGCTCGATCGCATCGCGCGTCACGCTTTGTTTCCTAGCCGCGGCGATGGCCGCGTAAAGCCGTGCGTTCAGGTCAGGGTCAGGCCCACCCAACTTGGCAGCGACCTGAATTTCACGCGTCAGTTTACCCACGAGCTTGCCTTTTTGATCAGCAGCTAGCTCACGCCATTTTTGTTTCCATTGTGCTCCCATGATTCGAATAAGATGAAAGTTCTAGAGTTTACCAGAGGGCAACGTCGCAAGGATTGCAAGAGCGAGATGCCCTCCCCTGCTCTGGCCCCTCGTAATCTGATTGACCAAGCGGGGATGATTCGTTGAAAAGCATGCCATGTCAGCCACCACGCGCCGCACTTTTCTCTCCCAAGCCACTGCCGCAAGTATCTCTGCGACCACTTTGCCCCTCCTAGCCGCCGGGGATAAAATCTACCGTACGGCGCTGATTGGAAGCGGCTGGTGGGGCATGAACATCCTCCGCGAAGCTATCGCCCACGGTCACTGCCAAGTGGTGGCGCTGTGTGATGTGGATGCCACGGTGCTGGAAAACGGCGTGGCCGACATCGAAAGTGAAACCGGCACCGACCCCAAGGGCTACCTGGACTATCGTGAACTGTTGGCAGAGGCCAAGCCGGAGATCGTCATCATCGGCACACCCGACCACTGGCACGCCCTTCAGACCATCGCCGCCTGCCAAGCTGGGGCTCATGTGTATGTGGAAAAACCCACCGGACACACCATTGCAGAGAGCCGAGCGATGGTGAATGCCGCGAAGAAAGCGGGAGTCACCGTGCAGGTAGGACTGCATCGCCGCATCGGGCCACATCATGTCGAGGCGATGAACTTCCTGAAGTCAGGCAAGGTCGGCAAAGTCGGTATGGTGCGCCTCTTTGCCCACAGCCGAGGCGGAGTCGAGCAGCCGAAACCGAACGGCAAGGTTCCCGAGAGCCTGAACTGGGACCTGTGGTGTGGCCCTGCCCCGCTGCGTCCCTTCAACAGCAAAATGCACCCCGGTGGCTGGCGAAACTTCCTGGACTATGCTAACGGCACCATGGGCGACTGGGGCGTGCACTGGCTGGACCAGGTGCTTTGGTGGAGCGGCCAGAAGGGGCCGAAAAAGGTCTTCTGCACCGGCGGCAGGCCCGTCTTTGGCCCGCCCGTCCTGAACGAGAAGGAGCAGACGACTGACGCGCCGGATCACCAGGTCGCCACCTTCGAGTTTGAAGGCTTCACCGCCGTCTGGGAGCACCGCAAGTTCGCTGGCAATGGTCCCGAAAAACACCCGGTGGGGGCGTATTTTTACGGTGACAAAGGCACCCTGCACATTGGCTGGAAAGATGGATGGACCTTTTACCCTGCTGATAGCAAAGCGCCGATCGAACATGGCGACAGCCAGCTGCAGGAGCCGGAGGGCGACAGCCACAACATCGGCGCGCTGTGGGCGGACTTTGTCGAGGCCATCGAGAAAAAGCGCCCGCCCGTGGCGGACATCGAAAGCGCGCACCGCTCCAGCTGCCTGCCCCTGCTCGGCATGATCTCGTGGCGAGTTGGTCGCAGTCTGCGCTGGGACCCCGAAACCGAACAGATTCTAGACGATCCTGAAGCCTCGAAACTGCTGCGTCGAGAGTATCGGGCGCCTTGGCAGTACCCTGCCTGATCGAGATGCCGTTCACATCATCGATGTGGCGAGGCTTCGGCATTGATCTGGTCGAGTGCTTTTAAAAAACCTGCAAGCTAGCTCATTCGGCATCGTTTGAGCGGGCGAGTCTTATTCCCCCGCCTATGTCTTTGCATTCCGATCTTTCTCGCCGCGTCTTTGTGACCCAGGCAGCGCAGTCGTTTCTGGGCGTCTCTGCGCTGAGCCAACTTGGGGTCAAGCAGGCCTTCTCCGCACCGGGTGAAAACACCAGCCCTCTGAAGCAGGTGCCCACCGCTCGGAACGTGATCTACCTCTACATGACCGGAGGCATGAGCCACCTCGACACCTGGGATCCTAAGCCTGACAACAAGGACATCATGGGGCTCACGCAAACGATCCGCACGAACGTGGATGGCATCCGCCTGAGCGAAAATTTGCCCCTGATGGCCAGGCAGGCCGATAAAATCGCTGTGGTGCGCAGCATGATGTCCACCCAGGGCGCACACGAGCAGGGACAGTACTACCAACACACCAGCTACACCCAACGCAGCAGCATCAAGCATCCATCGATGGGCGCTTGGTTGGAGAAATTTCAGGGACGCGGCAATCCGACCCTGCCTGGCAGTGTCATGATCGGCAATGACAGCCGCCATCCAGGAGCTGGCTTTTTTGAAGCAAAGTTTTCACCGCTCATGATCAATGCACCGGAAAACGGCATTGCCAACGTGACCCCTAGCTCTTGGTTCACTGAGGAACGCATGCTCAACCGGCTGCAGGCAGCCAAGCGCCTCGATGCCCAGTTCGCTGCGACCTACAATGTCAAAAATGTCCGCGCCTACAGTGACATGTATGACGACGCCGTGAAGATGATGAAGAGCGAAGAGCTCAAAGCCTTCGATCTTGATGCTGAAGATGGTAAACTTCGCGACAACTATGGCCGCGATCGCTTCGGCCAAGGCTGCTTGCTCGCTCGCCGACTCGTGGAACATGGTGTGCGATTCGTCGAAGTAACTTTTGGCAATTGGGACACGCACAACGCCAACTTTACCCGGGTGCCTGAACTCTGTGATGAACTCGATAGCGCCTTGAGCACTCTGCTCCAAGACCTGCATTCGCGTGGGATGCTCCAAGAAACACTTGTCGTTTTGGCCACAGAATTTGGACGCACGCCGGAGATCAATGCCAACGATGGCCGTGATCATCACGCGCCAGGCTTTAGCTGCCTAATGGCAGGAGGTGGTATTCGTGGCGGCCAGGTCTACGGAGCAACGGATGATCGAGGCGACAAAGTCATTGAGAACCCCGTTTCGATACCGGACTTCAACGCGACGATCGCCTACGCGCTCGGGCTGCCCCTTGACCAAGTGCTCTATTCCCCATCGAAGCGCCCCTTCACAGTCAGTGACAAAGGCAAGCCCATCACAGCTTTGTTTGGCTAAGTCCATCGAATCGTAGTGCACGTCCAAACCCGCTCGGTCACCGCGCGTTTTTTAATCAACGACCCTCCATCCAGGGCACCTGAGGTTGCCCTTGTAACTCACGCCAGTTGTTGAAAGCCATCATACCAAAGAAAACTGCAACGAACAGTCCACCGCCCTGAAAGCTATACAGGGCCATGCCTACCGCGCAGATGAGGCTGATGGTGAGAGAAAGTCGTAGGCGCGATTCACCCAAAAAAGCTCGAGTGATATGCCCGCCATCCAAGGGCAAAATGGGCAGCAGATTCAGAAGAGCCCACCAAAAGCTGATGTGAATGAAAGATTGGGCAAATGAAGCCAAGAAGAAAGAATTAACTCGAGTGCCACCAAAAAGGATCTCCATAACGAATCCTGCCACCAACTGGAGCAGAGGACCAGCAGCGCTGACTGCCATATCTTCTCGTCGCGACAACCAGCGCCCCCCTCGAGCAACACCGCCAAACGCATACAGCAAGATATCTACGCGGCGATCGCCAAAGCGTCGCATTGCAAAACCATGCCCTAATTCATGAATGAGCACCGACAAAAAAGCAGCCAAGACCCAACCAGCTAACATCTGAATTTGCCGAGGTGATGACGCATTGAGGGCACCTCCGAGCAACGCAACATTGACCCAAAAAAACCAATGTATGATGACAGGAAAATCAAATAAAGTGAACCGCAGCATATGCCCATCTTGGCCAGAATGAAGCCCTGTGCCAGTAGCTTTGCAGCGTCAGGGAATAGGAACCTCTTCCACAAGAAGCTCTGCGTGTGAAGAGCCTCCGCTGATACGGTGACCCATGACCGCAACAGCAACAGCCTGCACATCTTCAGGCAAGACCATGATCCTCCCTGCGATCAAAGCCCAAGCCTTGGCCGCAGCGAGCAAAGCAATCCCGCCACGAGGCGAAAGACCTTGAAGTGAACCACGAGACGCAGCCAAAAGATTCTGGACATAATCTAGAAGAGGGCCTGATACGTGAATTTGGCGTGCCATTTGCTGCAAAGCATCAAACTCAGTCCACGCCATCACCGGTTTCATAGCACGCAGCATCTCCCGACGATCAGCTCCTCTCAATATCATTCTCTCGGCACTTCGATCGGGAATGCCTAAAGCAAGTCGCATGAGGAAGCGATCCAATTGAGATTCTGGCAACATAAATGTCCCAATTTGATGGGACGGATTCTGTGTCGCGATCACAAAAAATGGGACGGGTAAAGCGTGTGAAACTCCATCACAGGTAACGCTTGACTCTTCCATGGCTTCCAGCAGAGCCGACTGTGTTTTCGGCGTGGTCCGATTGATTTCATCAGCGAGGAGCACCTGGGTGAAAACAGGCCCGGGGTGGAAAGCAAAGCGACCCGCCTCACGATCATAGATCGAGGCCCCCAGAATATCCGCAGGCAGAAGATCACTGGTGAATTGAACTCGACGAAACTGAAGACCTAATGACTGTGCTAATGCTTGCGAAAGCAAAGTCTTTCCAACCCCGGGTTGATCTTCAAGCAAAAGATGACCGCGTGCCAATAAGCAGCAAACTGCTAATTTAATGGCATCCTCTTTACCGAGTAGGATTAGCGACAGCGCTTCCACTAACGAATGAAGCTGCTGGCTAGCTAGCTGAGCATCCTTTGGATTCAAATCGATAGGCAAAGTCGCTGCTGAATGGATGGACACAGTTTTAGTTTCAGCCAATGAACGTTGAAGTCAAACCGATGCCAGCCATCTAACCAACAAAAAACCCGTCAGTCTGATCACTGACGGGCTCAAGAGATATAACGGTTTACTGCCTCAAAACTCTTCACTCCCCACAGTGAAGGTCACATTTCCAATGCGAGCCTTCGCCATTGCATTCAGAACATCAATCACACGTTCGTAACGAGCTTGTTCTTCAGCCTGGATCGTAACCATCACTTTAGCGTTACGGCTATCAGCCTCTTGCTTCAGCTTCATCAAAGTTCCTGTAAAATTGGGAAGAGTTTTGTTCTCTGGAGAATCAAATTCTTCTTCATTCAATGTCACAATGCCCGTTTCCTCTACCGTAACAATGATTTCGTCTGGTGGAGTGTCATCATTGCTAAGCGAAGGGGTTCCAATACCTGGAAGCTGTGTTTTGAGTTCACGCTCAACCTTAACGGCCCCAGCCATGACCATAAAGAAAAGCATGATCACGAAAACCACATCAATCATCGGGGCAATCTGAAAGCCCATGTTGAGCTGATCACCCTCAATGGAGCGCTTCTTTGCATGTGGACCATGAGAGGCCATAATAGTTAATCTTGGTTGAGGGCTGAAAAGGAAATGTCGTCGATACCAGATTGGGCTATCAACGCCATGACCTTTTGAATTTCCACGGCTGGTGTGTCACGATCTCCACGAATCACAACGCGGTATGTCGGATTGCTGTTCTTGCGCTGAGTTAGCGTCTCAACGATTTCCTCGTTGGTGAGCTCACGGTCATCCAGTTTGATTTTGGATTCCTGCTTCCCAGAAAGCCAGCGAACATTGATCGCTGCCTCAAACATCGTGTTTTTGTCCTCTTTCTTTTTGGCATCCGCCGCGACTGGCAATTTGATATCCTTGTCGATGCGCAAGACCTGCGCGGAGGTGATGCTCATGAAGAAAATGAGCAACACCAACAGCACGTCAATCATCGGAGCGATCTGAAACTCCGGTTCTCCATCTCCTCCTCCGCCGCCTCCACCCATATGGTTAGTTCAGTTGAAGTTATTGTGACTAAGATTGAATGACCTCCAAAGAATTAGGCAGCACTTGCAGCGCCCGATTCACCGCCGCCAGCCACCCAATTCGGAATAGCTGCATAGAACTCTTCTTCACCCACATGAGCATCTCTGAGATGGTTATATGGCATTTTACGGAAAAGTGCTCCAACCACGTCTTGGAGACCAGTCATTGAGGATTGAAGACGATTTCTGAGAAAGTAGAAGAACATGAACGCAGGGACAGCAATGAAGAGACCTGAAGCCGTAGCAATCAGCACCTCACCGATAGCACCCGAAAGTTTGGATGGATCACCCACTCCGCTCGTGCCCAGCGTTGCGAAAGCACTCATCATCCCGGTCACCGTTCCGGTCAGACCAATCATCGGTGTGCAAACCCCGATCACGGAAAGATAGTTAATGCGGGTCGTGATTGTTGAATTCACCTTGTTAAGCTCCGTGAAGAGAGCGTTTTCAACAGCCTCTTCACCATCTCCAACGAAACTTAAAGCGACGCGACCCACATCACAAAAAGCCGAGTTGTTGGATTTCGCGAACTGATATGCGCCGACGTAATCACCTGCTCGGAAGAGATCTTGAAGCTGCGCGACCTGTGAAGGCGGTGCCATCTTTTTCAGACCTGTGCGCATCCAAAGATCGACGGTCAACCAAATCAAAGCAATCGAACACGCTGTAATCGGATACATAACCCAACCGCCCTCATGGAAACGGTCCATCAAGGTATGTTCCACCTTCACAGGCGCTGCGGCTTCTCCACCTGCGGCAGGCGCTGCACCTTCTTGTGCGAGAACGGGAGCGACAACCGCCAAATTGCCTGCAAGCATCATAGCGCAAGCGGCGACACGGAAAACATTATTAACGGAGGCGAGGGAGGTGCTGAGGTGCATGGTAACTAAGGTGAGGATGATATGATGAGGATTGTGTTTGGGAAAGACAATAGTCGTTATTTTGCAGCTGCTTCTTGGCCTTCAATAGCTTCAGGTTCGTTGTTCATGCCATTGATCTTTGCTTGCTCCTTAGTAGCAAGATCTGCGACTGCAGATCCAGAATACGTCTCAATCAGACGCTTGAAAACGGCTTGGGCATCTGCATAACGCTTCATCTGCACCAGCATTTGACCAGCTTTCAATTCAGCATCTGGAACTCGCTGCACCTGCGTGCCATAAAATACAGGAATGCGAAGATAAGCCATCAGAGCTTTTTCCCACAACTTCTGTCTTGAGTAGATATCAGCAATCATCATCCAGACTGATGCCCCTACCGTGGAATCATCCGTTTCAGATAAAATACTCTCCGCTTCAGCAACGATGGAAGCATACTCTGAAGATGTTTGCCGATCAATGTCGAGTTGAATGATCCGTAGCTGCATTTTTTGCGCTGCACTCAAATTCAAGATTTTCAGTTGAGGAATCAGCTTCACGGTTTCCTCAAATTTCCCGGCTTGGCTCAACATCTCAACATAAGAGAAGAAGATCTGTGTGTAAGGGGAGCCTGTAAAAGATTCGAAAATTTCAAAATTCGCTTTGGACTTCGCCATGATGGCGAGCGCCTCTTCTGCCTTTCCTTGAGACATTAAATTGCGCGCCTCGGTGATCTCTGCCACTTCAGGCCAATCCAACGAACCGACATTCTGTTTTGGCAATTCCGTCGTAGCCGTTTTGTTATCACCCAAAAGAATCGTTCGGATGATTTTGCCATTTTCAACGTGGAACTCTGAGGAGGGAATACGGCTTCCATCCTTCAAAATGAGAAACTGCGCCTGAGCGAGATTCGCCATTGAGCAGAACAACAATAAGACAGACAAAAAACGCAACATGATGGTGTGCAATGAATTGAAGAATCCGCGAATTTATAGTGTACCTAGGAGCTGCTGCCCCTCTTTCATCTCTGGAAACAGCTGAAGGTCCTGACGTTTTGTCATTTCGACAAGCGTGAGCTTGGCTGCTTCACGATCTGAATTGGGCCGATCAGGTAGTTCTAATGGGCGATTCAATTTCAAAAATGCCTTAGCGCAGTGTAGATAAGCCTTAGCCAAGATTGGTTTCCATTTTTGATGAGCGATAATGACACGTTGATAGAATGAAATAGCTTCACCGACTTTACCTTGTTCCATTAACATCTCACCTTGGATAAAGAGTGCCTCAGCATGGGCTTCGCCGCGCCATTCCTTGGTGTTTAGGACATTTTCATAAATCTTTTTGGCGTCATCATACTTTTTCAGTTTGTACAGTGACTTGGCCTCGCCGCGCGTCGCATCCAGCAAACGAGAACTACCAGCGTAATCAACCATCGCTTTTCTGAAGAGTTCGAGAGACTTTTCAAATTCTCCTTTTTCGAAGGCAATCTCCGCAAGCCCGACTGCAGCACCATCGGCATACTCCGTTTCTTTGAAGAAGGTATTTAAACGGTTGTAACAGGCTGTGGCCTTATCCATATCGCCTTTCTTCCGAGCATTATCCCCTACGGTTGCTAGCAGCATAGGACTTAAATCATCAGGCTTAGCGACTTCGATGATAATCGTGAAGAGCTTCTCCGCCTTTTCGGGTTCACGCATGGTCTTGGCGAGCCAAGCTTTAGCAAACAAAATACGCATTTGCGCTGTTCCATTCATGGCAGCTTCAGGAGGAGTCAGCAAGGTTTCGAGCTTTTTCTCCACCTCTTCGAAAGTGACGACAGGAGCGACTACTACAGCTGAGGTTCCCGTAGCTGGGGGAGTACTCGCATTTGCTGCAGGAGCTGCCTTTGCTGCTCTCTTTTTGGGAGCCATCAGAGACACTAACTGCTGAATCAACCCTTCCACCTGTTCGTTGGCAGGATTTGGTATCTTGGGTTTGATGGCTTTGGACAAAAGCTCCATTGCTTCGTCCTTTTTATCCTCTTTAACTCTAGCGCGTGAGATCCAAAGCACGGCTTTCAACTCTTGCTCTTCATTATCTTTGTGTGTTTTGAGATATTTCTCCCACATATCACCAATCTCTTTCCACTTATTCATTGAGGCATAGAGATCGGTTGCCTGATCCATGGCGTAGGACAACACATCATCTGATTTTGCTTTATCGACGGCTTGAGCAAAATTTGTCAGGGCTTTTTCATAATCCTGCTTTTGATTGTAGCCGTCACCAAGCAAAGCATAAACTTGACCGATGTTTTGGTCATTCGGCGCATCTTTGACGATTTCCTCCAAATCTTCCATTGCATCGTCTGTCTCACGAGCTTGGAACTTCATGAAAGCCAAGCGGTAGCGCGCATCAATAATGTATTGCCCCTTCGGATTCTGCTTGATGTAGTTTTTCAGCGCTTTGGTCGTATTGATGGAATCGTTCTGATAGAAATAACTCAATGCGACACGGTACAAAGCGTCATCGCCATAAGCTGAATTGGGGAACTCGTTGACCAACAACTCAAAGGTTTGGCGAGCATCATCAAAACGCTGCATCTCAAACAGCACGTTTCCACGAAGGAACCTAAGTCTCTCCTTTTCGGCTTTTGGGAAACCTTCCGCTTTGTCGAAAGCCTTAACAGCCTCTTCCAATTGACCATTTTCGTAGGCGAGCATGCCAAACATTTCTGAAACGGTTCCGAGATCGGCACCGTCCGGGAACTCAGAAATGTATTTTTCACATAGTTTACGAGCTGCATTGACGCGCTTGAGCTGAGCGTTGGCGATAATCATGCCAAACATGCAGCGATCGCGTTGTTGAAAGTCTTTGTAGTCCTCAACGATCGTTTCGAAGGCCAACATAGACTCCCAAAGCCGTCCCATCTCAAAATAACAGCGGCCCAAGCGGTAGTAGAGCGAGGCATCGTAGTCTGTTCTCTTCTCGATTTCCTCCAAGAGGCTGTTGTTCGTCTTGAGTTTTTCCTCCAGCTCCTCCTTTGTCCCGCGAATCAGGCCTTTGCCGGGGTTTTTTAAACTCTCCTCAATTTTAGCAATCAACTCCTTCTGCAACCTGCTGATCTCGCTCTTGCGTCGAACAAGCTGGTAAGCACCTAGGGCTTCGCGAAAACTCTTCTTCTCCAACATCTGGTCACCCAGCTTAAGATAAATGTTGTTCATTTGTGCAACATTATCTCCTCCTGTAGCAAAGCCCTTGACCTGCTCCATTAACTGACCGGCTTTATCGAGTTCGCCTTTGGCTACGTAGAGATCTGCAGCCATCATTGCAGCCTGAATTCCCTCTGCGCTTCGAGTGCCATCTGTGAGAACGGATGTCAAAATGGCGAGTGCATCATCCATTTTGTTTTGTTTTTTCAGTGCCTCGGCAACGAACAAACCAGCCTCTGCCTTCATCGCAGGAGCGCTGGATACGAGAGCCTTCAATATTTCAATCCCCTTGTCCAAATCACCTTTGTTGATGTAGCTGCGACCTAGCGCCATCTTCACCGGATTGATGTACTCACCATCCGCGAAATTGGTCTGATAAGCCTCCAGGGACGCTATTGCATTTGGGTAATCGTTAAGATTAAAGTATGAAGCCCCTTTCACAAAGAGCACTTGGGGGAAAGGCTTGTTGTTTAGCTTTTTTTCGACTTCAGAAATTTTGGATAGCGCATCTTGGTAGTTAGCTTCTTGAAAAGAAGCCAAAGCGGCATTCATCAGGGCTTCAGTCTCTTGCTGAATGTTCAAGGCTCCAGACGGCGCGGCAGGTGTCGGCGCAGGAGCCTGCCCCCAAAGCTGCATAGAGCTAAAGGTCAGCATCAAAGCTAGATGATGAAAGGAACGCGGAACAGACATGGGGAAAGCAGCAGAAGACTGGAATTAACGTTATTTGAACTGGGTCATTGAAATGAAGGAACAAAAATTATTCCTCACAATCAACAACCAGGCAGAAACAGAACGGCTAATTTTTTCGGAAATGAGGGCGTGAGGCTAGCAGGCAGCATGTTTTTGTCACCAAAGAATCGCTTCTGAAAAAGAAATCTCGCCATCATTTCATTCGGCATAGCGATTCGAGCCATCTCGTTTCGTTGAAACCTAAGAGATGGATGTCTTTTTCTGCGTCAATCAAGAAGGGGCGCTTCACCAAATGACCATGGCTGGCCAGAAGCGCTAATCTCTCCTGTAAAGCCATATGGGGCAACTTTGACTTCAAATCCAAACGGCGATATTCCTGACCTGAACGATTGAATAGAAGTCGATCATCCCCGCCTGTAGCCTTCAACATAGAATTCAATTCTTCTACAGAAGGTGGTGTTTCTCGTATAGCTCTCATCTCGAACTGGACATCATGAGAACGAAGCCATTGCAGAGCCGCTCTACATGTCGAACATCCATCGTAAATAAATAAGGTCATCGAAGGTTGAAACCACTTCTAGAGCTTGCATTCAAGCCTTGAAAAACATTCAGGCGAAATAGATCCACTTCAGAAAAGAGAGCGAACCAAAGGCCAATCCTTGAGTGCCTCAAAACCAGTCCTACCAATGAAGGAGAGCATCGTGCCCCTCTTGAATGGAACCACTCTAGGTCCTTCGAACTGAGGGTAGCCCAGGCGAATGTTCATGAACGATAGGTATCCCAATACAAAAAGGTCACTTTGCGCTCGCAAAAAACGGTCTAAGCCAAAAAATACCAAAGCCCACCCAGCCCATCTCATCAACAAGCCACCCAAACACAACTCCGCCTCATCGGCTTCGGGGATAACATTACAAGGCAGCCTGATGACAGGGTTGGCTAGAGACCTTGCTGAGCGATTCTGTGCATAGCATTGGCTTCCCTGAAATCCTGGGCATGGGCTGACGCAAAGCGCTGCCACTTGCTTCGCACGCTTCCTTAGTTTTAGCATTAAACGATACCGTGAAAGTGCTAGTGGAGTTGCATTTACTGACAGCAACCGCTAACAGCCAAGAATGAACCTCACCCCCGATACGCGCATACTAGTCACTGGCGGCGCTGGCTTTATTGGCAGCGCTTTGGTTTGGGAGTTGAACCGTCGTGGCTGCGAAAACATCATCATTAGCGACAAACTGGGTAGCGATGAAAAATGGCGCAACCTTGTGCCTCTAAAGTTTCATGATTACTTGGACGGAGGAGATCTACTTCAGTGGGTTCAGAATAGCCCGTCAAAACTAGGCAGCTTTGACATAATCTTTCATTTAGGTGCTTGCTCAGCCACGACAGAGCGCAATGCAGACTATTTGATGCGCAACAACTACGAACTCACCAAGGAGCTAGCCCTTTGGGCGCTGGAAAAGCGCAGCCGCTTTGTCTATGCCTCATCAGCAGCCACTTACGGTGACGGAAACCTCGGCATGGATGACACCCTCCAGGATTTGCACCGGCTACGTCCTCTGAATATGTATGGATACTCGAAGCATCTATTTGATCTGTATGCTAAACGATTGGGCATCGATCAAAACATCGTAGGTTTAAAGTATTTTAATGTTTATGGCCCCAACGAAGATCATAAAGCGGATATGCGTAGCGTTGTCCACAAGGCCTACGGTCAGATCTTGGAAACAGGCAAAGTAAATCTCTTTAAGTCAGACCGACCGGATTACAAAGACGGCGAACAGATGCGCGATTTTCTTTACGTGAAAGATGCCATCAAGATGACCCTGCACCTTGCCTGCACCGAGACCGCAGGCGGGCTCTATAACCTTGGCTCTGGCCAAGCACACACCTGGATACAGCTCGTCAATGCCATCTACTCCGCACTCGGCAAAGAACCCGTGATTGATTTCGTAGCCATGCCAGAGCACCTCAAGTCAAAATATCAATATTACACCTGTGCTGACATCAAGCGTCTCAAACAATCTGGCTACACGGAAGCACTACACACACTGGTAGAGGCTGTGCACGATTATGTCTGCGGCTATTTAGTCGGAGATAAACGCCTGGGTGATGAAGTCTCTTAAAAAGAGAGCTTGAGCAGCGCCTCACTTCTTTCACGCGTCGTGACAAACTTGGCTCAATCTCAGATCAATCCAGGTGTTGCTTTTTATTCATGGATTGGCTAGTTGTAGGCGCTTATTCGCTAAACCAAGCCAAGTTAATCTCGTGTCCAGAACTGTTACCGCATCCTACACAAGCCCCGGAGCCTTGCTCTTCTTCGCCATCCACATCGCAGCCATTTCAGCGGTGTTTCTTGTTAAGCCGGACATAACAAGCGTCATTCTCTGCGCTTCTTTGTTTGTGATTCGCAAGTTCGGCATCACAGGCGGATATCACCGCTATTTCTCGCATCGATCCTTCAAAACATCTCGCTGGTTTCAGTTCGTCTTGGCATGGCTTGGTGGCATGGCTGCTCAAAAAGGAGCTCTGTGGTGGGCAGCTCATCACCGTCATCACCATCAGCATTCGGATCAGCCTGATGACATTCACTCCGTGAAGCAGCAGGGCTTTTATTGGGCGCATTTGGGCTGGATTCTGGCGCCTGATTACAATGAGTATGATGCCAAGCGCGTTAAAGATCTGACCAAGTTCCCAGAACTCGTCTTTATCGACAAATATCATTTCATTCCACCCGCATTTCTCGCTCTTGTGTGCTACTTGACCGCAGGATGGACAGGCTTCCTTTGGGGATTCTGCGTGAGCACGGTGATACTTTATCACACCACTTTTGCCATTAACTCCTTCTGTCATTTACTCGGCAAGCGCCGCTATGAAACTGGTGAATCCAGCAAAAACTCATTTATCTTGGCGATCCTCACGCTTGGAGAAGGCTGGCACAACAATCACCACTACTATCCTCACTGCGCACGTCAGGGTTTCTTCTGGTGGGAAATCGACCCAACATACTACGTGCTACGCATTTTGAAGATGGTGGGCATCGTCCATGACATCAAAGAGCCATCTTCCAAGGTTATTTCAGGACGGGAGCCCACAGCTGCTCTGGGCTGAAATTAGACATCATTCGGATCGAAGCCGCTCTTCCGAAACGTGGAGCGGCTTTTTTATGCTTTCATCACGAACAAGGATCTGCGGCCATTCGCTTGCTAACTAAGCTCGCACTTCACAGTCAGTTTAAAATGTGTTTAGGAGACGAAGTCTTACTTCCTGAAGATAAAAAAAACTGCTCCGCAGAGGCAGCATCCAGCCCAAAGGAAGTCCCACTTGAAGGGCTGCTTCATGTAAAAAAGCAAGAATGGCACAAACACAATTAGCGTAATGACTTCCTGAAGTATCTTCAACTGTGGCAAAGTTAGCGTGGTCATGCCAATGCGGTTGGCGGGCACCTGAAGCAGGTATTCAAAGAAAGCCAGACTCCAGCTAAAAATGGCTGCGATCCACCATGGCTTAGCCTTGAGGTCTCGCAGGTGAGCATACCAAGCAAAGGTCATAAACACGTTCGACGCAGTGAGCAGAACGATGGCTCTGACAAGTGGCCAGTTAACGATCATGCGTGGCAAAAACTACTCCTTGGCATCAGGCCTTGGTGCAACGTTTACAGGAACTTCCATAACCAGACCTTCCCGAACAATCGTCAAGGTAGCCTGTGAACCGGGTGATAGCAGACGAATCTGCGCGAGAAGCTCACGAGGTGAAGTAACGGGCTTCTGGTTAAGCGCCGTGATCACATCTCCAACGGAAATTCCTGCGACAAGTGCCGGTGAATTGGGATCCAGATCGGTAACATAAGCTCCCACGCGTGAGGTGCCTATTGACCGATCGATGTTCACAGGTTCCGTACTCAGCTCAAGCCCGAGATAACCTCCTTCTGTGGCTGTGCCTTGTCGAGCTTGATTACGCACTGAATCAATCACTGCGCGTGCATCATTGGCAGGCACAGCCAAACCGACGCCTTGCCAAGCACGAACATTTTCATCGCCACGATAAATGGCCACATTGACACCGATGATCTCACCACGAATGTTCACCAGTGGTCCTCCGGAGTTGCCGGGATTAATCACCGTGTCGGTTTGAAGGTAATCCATCTGACTGTCGCTCAAGTGACGATCTCGAGCACTGATAATGCCCTGTGTAACCGTTCCGCTTAGGCCGAAAGGATTACCGACCGCGAAGACAATCTGACCAACTTTAGCCTCATCACTATTGGCAAAAGTGAGAGCGGGGAAGTTTTTTCCTGGTGAGTCAATTTTCAGCAGGGCGATGTCGCGCTCGCGATGAGCTCCCAAAATACGTGCTGGAAACTTTTTATTGTCATTGGTGGTGATGATGACCTCGCTCACATCTGCGATGACGTGATAGTTGGTTATCACATGACCCTCTTTTGAGATGAAAGCCCCAGAGCCCAAACCTGGAATCACCTGAGGTCGCCCCGCGACAAGGCCAAAGAAAGGATGCCACGCAGTTTGGCCACGGCGCACCGTTTTCGTGGTAATGCTAACCACACTCGGCAGCACCGTCGCACTAAGCCGGGCAAACTCATCGTTCATCGCGGCTAGCACCTTTACATCCTCAAGATTCAGTTTTGCCTGAGTAGGTGTAGTAAAGGATTCCTGTTCAGGCTTTTCACCCTTCAAGAAGTTAAGGAGACCATATCCCGACTGACTTCCGCGAAAAAAACTGAAGATAACGGATGCGACCAAGAAGACCGCAATGGCAGTGATGAGGCGTCGGAGAGTGTCCATAACGGAAAGGGAATGGAGAGAGAGACAAATCCACTGCTTGCGTCAACCTGGACCTGGGAAGTAATCGTCCATACAAGAAACCTTAGCGGAAGAATTTCTTGGCTTTCTCAAAGAAGCTTTCCTCCATCGTGCTGGTATGGGTCTCGCCAACGGATTTCGAAAAAGCTTCCAAGTGGGATCGCTGCTCCGAAGTTAACTTCGTTGGCACCGCGATCTGCACGTGTACATATAGATCGCCATGGCGATCTTCACCCAAGGTCTTGATGCCCTTGCCTCGTAGGCGGAACGTTGTGTCATTTTGCGTACCCGCGGGAATCTTCAGCGTAGCCTTGCCTTCTAATGTCGGTACGGTGGTTTCACCGCCCAAAGCGGCTGTCGCAAAACTCAATGGCATGCGGCAGTGCAAGTCGTCCCCTTCACGTTCGAAGATGTCATGAGATTTGATGCTGACGACGATGTACAAATCGCCTGCCGGCCCACCGTTCATACCATAATCGCCATTGCCACCGGAACGCAGGCGTGATCCATCTTCAATACCAGCAGGAATTTTCACCCGCAGTTTGGTATGTTCACGGCTGCGCCCTGTGCCAGAACAGACTTTACATGGGTCGCTGATAACCTCACCTGCACCTTGGCAGTCTGGGCAGGTTTGCTGCACTTGAAAAAAGCCACGTGAGGCGATGACCTGCCCAGCACCACCACAGGTGCGGCAGGTTTTTCGTCCACCTCCGCCAGCAGAGCCACTGCCAGAGCAGGCCTTGCATTGATTTAGGCGGTCATACTCGATCTCGCGCTCAGTACCATTGGCTGCCTCTTCTAGACTAATCTCGATGCCATAGCGCAAGTCACTGCCACGCTGAGGGCCATCTTTGCGTCGTCCGCTTCGCCCTCCACCAGCACTGTTTCCACCAAAGAAGGATTCGAAAATGCCACCACCTTGCCCACCGAAAACCTCCCGAAAGATATCAAAGGGATCATGGAATCCACCTGCGCCACTGCCACCTGCGGGCCCTCCCATGCCCCCTGCAAACGCGGCATGGCCATAGCGATCGTAAGCAGCACGCTTTTGATCGTCATTGAGAATATCATAAGCTTCGCTGACTTCTTTGAACTTGTCTTCAGCCGACTTATCACCCGGGTTTTTGTCGGGGTGATACTTCACCGCTAGCTTCCTGTAGGCTTTCTTCAAGTCATCCGTCGAGGCGTCTCGGGAAACACCCAAAACTTCATAGTAGTCGCGTTTTTCAGCCATGGGGGGAAGTATTCAAAAAGAAGGGCTAGATGCCATTAAGCGGAGGCCTCGACGGTGGGCGATGAATCAGCAGTCTTCATCTCTGGGGTTGCCGTAGGTGGAGGAGTTGGTGCAGTAGAGACAACGACGCTGGCCGCGCGGAGGAGACGATCTTTCAAGCGATAGCCTCGACGTGTGACCCGTAGCACCGTGCCTTCTGCCACATCGGACCTGATTTCTTGTGCTACCGCATCATGTAAATTCGGGTCAAAGGTTTTTCCCTGTGCTTCAACCTCCGTGACACCACTGTCACGCAAGAAGTCGGCGATCTGGCGCTGCACCATGCTCATGCCCATGAAGATCATGGACTTTTCTGACTCTGCGCGCGCAGCTTCCAGGCCCATTTCGAAATTATCAAGGATAGGGAAGATCGAGCGCAACAGATCCGCATTGGCGTATGCGCGCGTTTCTTGAGCCTCTCGAGCCGCTCTTTTGCGAAAGTTATCCAGCTCAGCCGCATGGCGGTAGGCTTGATCTTTCCATTGGCTGACTTCAGCTAACGCTTCGGCCAGAGGGTCCACGGCTGGCGAACTTTCGGCCGTTTGGGCCTCAGGCACTGGTTGGGTCGCTTCAGCGACAGGAGATGCAGCCTCGGGCTGGGTCTCAGGGGTGGGACTCGGCTCGTTCATGGTTGTAGGGGAATTTTTCTTTTTGAAGAACAAGGGGAAAGATGGGGGGGAGCAGTATGGATGGCTACGCCATCCAATCAAGCGGCCAGCCAAGAGAATCTTGCAAAAGAGCGTGTCAGCAAGACATGGCTCGAAAAGGCCGCAACCCTTCTAGGGCCATACTTTTCAGCTAAATTACTCCCCCTTCGATCAGTTGGGGGTAATCCGTCATTTGCACGAGTTGAATGCCATAATGCTCAGCAAGCACTGGAGCTTCTGACTCTGGATAAACATCGCGGTAGAAGACCTCGCGGACGCCATAGCTGCAGAGCATCTGCATGCAGCTCGTGCAGGGCATTGTCGTGCAGGCCACCAGCTTCACCGTCCCGCGGGTGAAAAGGCTGCACAAATTGACCTCCGCATGGAGCATAAACTTGCGGCGCGCTTCGCGATCATCCCAGAAGCCTTCAGGTGCATTGTAGCCTGGAGCGAGACCATTGTAAGCTGTGCCAATAACGCGATTGTCAAAGTCCAGGGCCACCGCCCCGACCTTCCGGTAGGGATCTTCAGAGCGTAGGCTGGCCACATGGGCTAGGGCCATGGCGTATTCGGGGATGCTGAGACGTCTCATAGAAACAAGGTCTTCGTTCATAGAGGAAAGAGCCCAGCGCTAACTGCAAGCGCGACTCTCCGCATGATGGACCGCTTTGGCCAATGACGAACGTGCTCCAAACCAAAGCGATCTCTACCCTCTATTTCAATTTACTCAGTCGCTCGTCAGCCCAGGCTTTGCCTTGTTGGATCGTTTCATCCCCAGGAATCAGGCTACCCAGACGTTGCCAACGCTGCTTAGCTTTTTCAAAGGCTGCTAGGGCCTCGCTTTTTTTACCGAGAGACTGACTTGTATGACCCAGCACCCCAAGCATTTGAGCGAATTGGATCTCCCACTGACGACGCTCCGGCCCCAAGGCAGCATCTGCGTCGCGCGCGAGCAAGGCCTGCATGGCATCCACGGCCTGCTTGATGATCGGCAACGCTGCACTTTCTTTACGCATATCAGTCATCAATTCAGCGTACTCACCCCGGGCTCGGGCGAGCAGGAAGGCATAGCGCACGTTGTCTTTTTCGTCGGCAAGAATCTCGTTGAGGAGCTCCACGGCATCCTGTTTGCGTTTGACCGCATCGCTGGAGCGACCTTCATCACGATCCAGTAAGGAAAGGCCGATGTAGTTGCGAGCGATCCAATATTTTACCTCGGACCATTCAGGCAAGAGGCGATTCAATTCGAGCAGGATGGGTAAAGACTGCGCAAACGCTTCACGTGCTTCGGTGATACCAATCGCTTTCGCAAGCAGCTCTGCCAGCTCGGTATAAGCCTCTGCAAGCATCAAGGCCTGATCTTGATTGCGAGGCGAAGAATTCCGCACCAACTCCCCCATCTCGGTGACAGCATCAATCAGCGTGGTGAGAGCCTCTTGAACTCGTCCGGCTTCACGCTGAGCCTGACCTTGAGCGAAAAGAGCGCGTGCCAGGAGGAATTTTTCATCGGAGATGAGTTCGGCACCGATGGCTTTGACATCGAGGATTTCAGGCACCTTGGTTAGCACTTTTTCTGCCTCAGCCATGTCTCCATGCTGAAGCGTGCGTCGGCCCAACTCCATGAAAGCACGGGCACTCTCATTTCGAATAAGACGGTTGGAAGGATCTGCCAAGAGCCCAGCTGCTAGAGCAGGCGTGGCATCGCGAAGAAGCTTCAGAGACAAGTCTCGCTCGCCTCGATGCTCGTGAATATCGGAAAGCAACAACGCATAGCGCCCAATCCACTGCTGAAACAGCGGAGCCTGGGGTGAACTCGGGCTGGCCTGGAGAAGCTTGGCGGCCTGATCACGAGCTTTCCCCAAAAAATGTAGTGCTTGCGCATCATCTCGCAGACGGAAATAGATCTGTCCCAGGTTTCCATAAGCACGCAGGCGCTCAATCCCTAGCTGGGGCTGAGATTCCAGCTCTGTCATTGACCGGGTGCAGAAGGCTAGCGCATCCTTCAGCTGCGTCTTAGAGAATTCGACGTCGAGCGAATTGCTCGTGGGTGTTTGCAGCAACTGCGTGAGAAATTGATCTACCGCAGTCTGCGCATGCTGGAGATTGGCATCGGCTAATTGCTTCTGGCGAATGGCCGTGTCTTTTTCCTGAGCCAAGGCCGTGATGCGTTCTTCACGAGCCTGTTTTTCTCGATTCAATATCGTCTCCTGCTCAGCGATGGCGACCGCTTGCCTCTGGCTGATCCGCAGCTGACTAAAGCCATAGATACAGGATAGAATCAAACCTGCAGCAAGAGCAACCGAGGAGCATTGGAACCAGCGGATCTTGGCAGATTGCCGGCGGCGTTCTTTTGACATCTGCTCGCGCACTTGTTCCAGGACCTGATCCGACTCGATGATTTCGAATTCACGAACCATTTCCCGCATGTCCATCCAACGAGCGTTTGGGTTCAAATCCAACGCGCGTTCGACAATGGCACGGCGGCGTTCATCCCATTTCGAAATCGCCGCCGAGGGCCAGCTCACCTTGGGCTGAGCACGCACGGCAGCAAGCACAGCACGACTGTCGATGCGGCTCACCGAACCCGCTGTACTGCTCTGTTGAGACAGAGCCAGCTGCTCGGCCCAGACCTGCTCGCCTCTTGGAAACTGGCCAGTGAGCAATCGGTAGGCAATGACACCGAAAGCATAGACATCCCAAGATAAGCCATAACCTGTGAAAACGCCTTCCGGTTGCTCTGCCTGTTCAGGGCAAAGGTGCATGAAGTGATCCTTTAACTCGAGATGGTGTACGTCACCGACCCAACCTTGGGCGATGTCCGTCAGCCGGATGCTCGATTCAGCATCATCTTCTAACAGAACGTTACACGGACGCAGATTGCCATGAGGAATGCTAAACTTGTGCAGCCAAGCCACCGCCTCCGAAAGCTGGAAGATATAAGACCAGGCTTTGTCAGCGTTCAGCCCAACTTGGCATAAAGATTCCAGGGTAGTCGTCTTCCATTGACGGTGCCCCTCGTCATCGCGACTTAACGTACCCACCAGTGGGGTGACCAAGTAGTAGGGGCTTCGCTCAAAGTTCACCTCTTCCACCGGCAAGACCCCACGATGATTCGGCATCTGCTGCAAGGCAACCATGGTTGCAGATAGAGCCTTGCGATTGATCGCCATCGAAGAAAACACCTTCACGGCACAAGCCTTGCCCTTGGCCGTGGAGCGGTAAACCGCACCACAGCTACCGCTTCCCACGAGATCCAATAACTCATGTCCAGCGATCTGAGGGAGGCTCATGTCGTGCACTCAAGGGTTGAAATCATGATAACGGATAGGAAAGCGGCAAAAAGAAACGCCCACAGTCCTGAAATATAACATAGCCTTGATAATTAAATCAAGCTTAGTTCCAATACTCATCCCACATGGACAGCGAGCCAAAGCGCATCTTCTGAAACTTCAACCACGCGATGCCTTACTGAGGGGGGAATCAGCCACGAATCTCCGCCAACTAGCCTGACATCAGGTTGATTCTCGATGGCAAGCACGGCCCAACCTCGCAGCAAGAGAACCCATTCCTCTTGCACTTGTTGATACCAGAAGCCCTCGGGACTGGCGTGTCCTCGGGATTCGATGCGCTCGATTTTTAATCCAGGCCGTTCCAGCAGCGTGCTAAATATTTCGCCTTCAGCGGCACTTTCAGCAGGGATCAATAAGGATTGAGGAGATGGCATCGAGAGAGCATTCTCGCTGCGTTCACGGCATGGAAAAGGCTAAGTTCTGCAAAAACCAAGCCTGAAAATGCATCTTTTTGGCTAGGTGGATTCTCAAACTTGGCTGGGTTATCGTTGTGAAAGTACACTGGCTTCTTGCGTGTCCGCTGTGTTTCACTACGCTCGACGGCTTATGGCAAAAACTGCTCTCGGAAAAGGACTCGTCGCCCTCATCCCCGGCCCCTCCTCAGGTGCGGGAATGCTACCGCGCCCGGCGGCATTGAACCAACCCGCACCTGGTGATCAGGTGCAGAAAGTTCCTCTGCATCAGGTAGTGCCAAGTCCCTTGCAGCCGCGCAAAGAATTCGCCCCGGAACAGCTCACGGAGCTCATGGAGTCGATTCGTGAGCACGGGATCATCCAACCACTGATCGTGCGTCAAGTCGGTGGCAAGCTCGAGTTGATCGCTGGGGAGCGTCGCTTCCGGGCCTCAACCCAGCTTGGGCTCACGGAGGTGCCGATCATCGTGCGCCAAGCCAGCGACCGAGATGTCCTGGAAATGGCACTCATCGAGAACATCCAGCGCGAAGACCTCAATCCCATTGAAGAAGCAAGGGCGTACCACCGACTTGCTGAGGAATTCCAGATGCGTCAGGAAGACATCGCCAAACGGGTGGGTAAAAACCGTGCCACGGTGGCCAATGCCATCCGTCTTTTGGACCTATCTCCAACCGTACAAATCCTGGTTTCTCAGGGCAGAATCACCAATGGTCACGCCAAAGTCTTGCTCATGCTAAAGGATGCCGAGCAGCAAATCCAAGCTGCTGATGACATCCTGCGCAAAAGCCTGACCGTAAGGGCGACCGAGAAACTGGTTGATAGCATCCTGCACCCCCCCGTACCGAAACCGAAGTATGATGATGCAGACTTCCTGCGCGCCATCGACTCATGCCAGGAACGGCTGCAGCAGCACCTTTCCACCCACGTTTCCATTAAACATGGTGAAAAGAAGGGCTCGATCGAAATCGACTACTACAGCGTCGAAGATCTGAACCGCCTCCTATCGCTGATGGGTGTGCCTGAAGAAAAAGTGGAGGAGGAATGACGGCCAGAGTCCCCTTCCCCTACGTCTTTCCGTGCTTCGCATTCGCCTCTCATGAGATTCTCACGCTGGCTTTTCTTGCTGACCTTTTTTGTTTTCAGCTGCACACAGGCAGGACCTCCCGATCAGGCAGAGATTCAGCGATTCCTAAATCAATACTTCAGCACCTGGTCAAGCCAGGACATGCAGGGCTATGAAAACTGCTTTGCCAGCACGGCGCGCATCACCTTTGTGGAGGCCAGTGGTCAATCCACCAGCCAAGGTCTGACCGACTTCATTCATGGGCAAAAGCTTAGTCATGAGCGCTCCACCGACCCCATGAAAGAAGTGCCTACCCAAATGAAAATCCAGGGAGATTCTCGAGTGGCTCAGGCAGAAGTGCGTTGGAAACTGACCAAAGGACAAGAAACCGTCACAGGCACTGATTTTTTCACCCTCATCCGAACACAGCAGGGCTGGAAAATCGCTGCTCTGGTGTTTTACAACGATTGAATTGCTGACCTCATGTCTTCCCCCTCTTGCCCCCCGGCTTCCTCTACTCCAGCTAGGCTATATCTCGGTGCCGCCTGCTTCCTGGCTGGAGGTGCCATGATGGTCATCGAGATCTGTGCCTTTCGCTTACTCGCCCCGATTTTCGGTAATAGTGTTTACACTTGGACAGCGCTCATTGGCGTGATTCTCATCGCCTTCAGCGCCGGTGGTTTTCTTGGAGGAAGACTCGTGGATAAGCAACCACGGGTCAGCCTGCTTGGCTGGCTTTTGGCAGGCGCGGCACTGCTCACCTTCTTCATCCCAGCTCTGCACCTCGGATTTGGAAAGCAATTCGCCGGCGGAGGCATGATCGGCGGGTCCATTTTGATTTCGCTCTTCCTTTTCGCCGTCCCGGGAGCGCTGCTCGGTGCGGTTTCTCCGGCTGCCGTGCGTCTCTACAGCTTGACGGAAAAAGACAGCCACGTAGGCGCAGCAGCAGGCACAATCTCCATGCTCGGCTCGCTGGGCAGCTTTGCGGGCACCTTTCTTTCGGGCTTCGTTTTATTGTCCCATTTTGGCGTTCGCAGCATCTTCGCAGGTTGCGCGCTCTTGCTTACCGCACTTGCCATCTTCGCGTTTGTCTTGGATAAAACAGGGCGCAAAGCTCTGACGCAGGTGTCCGTCGCCACAGTCATTGGCCTACTTAGCGTCACCTTCGCTCAAGAGCAATCCAGCCAAGATGTGCTGTTTGTGAGGGATTCCTTTTACCACCGCATCGAAGTCTCCGAAGTTGGCAGCAGCCCACACAAGCAGCGCCTGCTGAAACTCGACTCCACCGCCGAGGGGGCCATGAACCCTGACGATGGTTCACTCGTCATGGATTATCAGCACTACTGGCGTCTGCCCATGCTGAAAGAAAACACCCCGATTCGCTCCGCACTTTTTATCGGCGCAGGTGCTTTTGGCATGCCTGAAGCGCTGTCTCGGGAGTTTCCGCAAGCCCGTGTGGATGTAGCTGAAATCGATCCCGAGGTGGTCGAGGTCGGTCGCCGTTTTTTCAAATTAGACGAGCATCCCCAAGTCAAAGCCCACGCAGGTGATGCCCGACGCTTTCTCCATGAACAAGCTGACGCGCGCTGGGATTTCATTTTTGGCGATGCCTACGCCGGCGTTCGCTCCATCCCTGCTCATCTCGTCACCCAGGAGTTTTTTCAGCAGATTGCGGACCACCTGACGCCCGAGGGAGTTTTTGTCATGAATGCGATCTCCGCCGTGCAGGGCCCGCGCGCTGAGCTCCTGGCTGGACTGCTGACCACGCTGCGAGCGGTGTTTCCCAAGGTTGAAGTTTTCGCTGGGATAGGTTCACGCCAGATGGCCCAAAACGTCATCATCCTTGCCTCGCGTCAGGATTGGAAACCTCTGCTCACCGATCGCTATTACCTGACTGGCAGTTGGCAGGAACGCCTAGTGCGCACTTACGTTCCGCCCCACCAACTCCCCTCCGGTGGCCCGCTATTCACCGATGACTTCAACCCCGTGGATCGCATCATCGCACGGGGCCTTTTTGAAGGCTGATCGTGCCTACTCCTGCACAGGCTCTGCCACGGGCGCCGCTTTCGGCACGGAACGCATGGAGGTCGCAGCAATCAAGGATGAAATGCCGGGCCGCCATTGGTAACCGAAGCCAAAGGGAAGACCACCTAACTTTTGGTTCACAAAAGCAGCATGAAGATCAGACTGATCATGCTTTTGAAAAAGCTCAATCGGACCAGGATAGTTGCCATAAAGACTCAGCACCCACGCTTCGGGTTTGAAGAAGCGATAGGGCACCCCGCTATCATCCTGAATGATGTTGCGTGATTGCGTCAGCAAGTGATCCCGAGCGACGCTGAACTCGTCCATGTGCATGAGGTAACTCGCTGCCTTCACCAGCGCGTTGGCTTCGCCTTGCTTACGACAAAAGGCCAAGAAAGCAGGATTGTCCTGGATGCCCCAGTTCGAGAGATCAGTGGTGAAATAATACAGCGTCTGTCGGCGTCCAGACCTGCCGGTGAAGGCCACGCGCACCCCGGGCGTCTTGGATTTATCCTGTGTCAGATCACCACTGGCATTGAGCTTCACCAGCTCCACGTCCTCAATCTGACAACCTGACCTGGCCAGAAAGAGCATCATCACCGGCAGCGTGCCACTGAGCTGGGTAGCCGTGAGATCGTTCTTCATGTCGGCGGTGATAAAAAAGCTGAAGCTCAGGATCGCGTTGAGTGATTTGCGCAGATTCCCCAGCGCCGCAGCCCGAACCGCTGGCGGCATCGCCGCCACATCAGGCAAGAGGCCGACCGGCTCCCGCCCACACAAGACGTAGGTCTGGGCATCAGGGTAAAAAGCGTGAGCATAGAGCATATCTGGACCGCTGAAAAAGTAGATCAGCGGTCGAGTGTCCGCATGCATGTAGCCCAGCTGCTGGGGCATCCAGCCGCGAATCGGTCCCAATTGCCGCTGCTCGACATCGACCCATGCCTTCTGAAAATCAGCCGCATGACGCAGCCAGGACGCCTCGCGTGAAAGCGGCTCCAGGCTCGTGCCGCCGAGATCCAGACCAGCCAAGTAGCGTGCCTGTTCATTCGGCGTCGCCGCTTGGACATTGAAGCAAGAAAGCCCCAGGCAAACCAGGGCGAGAGCACGTGCAGGAGCGAAAGAGTGCATGAAGAATAACAGCGCCTTCTACTCGGTCTGGGGGAAATCATCAAACACCAAACCAAAAGCGAGAGCCTGCCCCATGCGGAATTGGCCTTCACCGCAGCCTGCCCACAAGCATTTCGAGGATACGCTTTCTTCGGTTGACCAGCGGGATGATCCCCCCGAGTCTCCTCACTCGTTCCCTCATGAAATCCACCCTTCGTCTTACACTAGCCGGCATTGCCGCCGCTTTTTCCATGAACGCTCAAGAACCTGCCAAACCTGACATGGAGAAAGTCAGCTACTTCATCGGCCGCCAGATCGGTGGGCAGTTCAAGCAGCAGAAACTCGACATCAACCTCGAAAACTTCACCGCAGCGGTCCAAGACGCCGTCTCGGGCAAACCCGCCAAGTACTCCGAAAAGGAGCTCGAAGACGCCATGGGTGTGTTTGAGAAATTCATGCAGAGCCGCATGGCCGAGATCCAAGCCGAGATGCAGAAAGAAGCCTCCGCTAAAGCGGGTGAAGCCAAGGCGGCAGGCACCAAATTCCTGGCTGAAAATGGCAAGCGCGAAGGCGTGAAAACCACCGCCAGCGGTCTGCAATATGAAGTCATCAAGGCGGGTGAAGGAGCCAAGCCTGTGCCTACCGACAAAGTGAACGTGCATTACCACGGCACCCTCATCAATGGCAAGGTCTTCGACAGCAGCGTTCAGCGTGGCGAGCCCATCACCTTTGGCGTTCAAGAAGTCATCAAAGGCTGGACCGAAGGCCTTCAGCTCATGTCCGTCGGTTCGAAGTTCAAGTTCTTCATCCCTTCCGAACTCGCCTACGGCGACAACGGCGCAGGCCCAGACATCGGCCCCGGTGAAACCCTGGTGTTCGAAGTCGAGCTCCTGAAGATCGAGAAGTAAGCCGATTGTTCCCTTCAACTTTCGTGGCCGCCAGAAACCCTGGCGGCCATTTTTTTATCGCCTTGGCAGAAGTCGCTATGTTCAATGGGGTCTTGAACGTTGCACTGAGCCGCAAAAGATCTCCCTAACGTTCCTCTCCTGAACCGAAGACCTCCATGACCGAAGCTCTGCCTCCTGACGATCTCAACCACCTGCCCAAGGCAGACGAGGGTCAGATCGATCCCAGAGCTGCGAAGGCAGCGCTTTGGCGGGAAATCGCCGCCAAGAAAAAAGCGGCTCGTGTGGCGGAAGAGGCAGCCATAGCTACGGATCCACCGGACACAGCCTCGCCAGAAAACGCGCCAGGCACCACCGCTCATGCCACGTCTAGCCAAGGCTGGGGAGAACTGCTCGCTACCCCGCTGGAAGAGCTACACGGTTCGTACGGCCTGCCCGATTTGACGCTTCCCACCATCCCAGCGCAGCCAGCGCGGAGACGCAGTGTCATCCGTAGCCGTCGCCCGGCCGACGAGGATTCTCCGACAAGCCAGCCACTCTACGAAGCCCCGGGAGCTGACGGCACCGAGGCATCATCATCACCGACATCTAGCGCAGACCCCACGCCAGAGCCACGAGTCGCCACCGCGGTCGATCCCGATCCACCTGCCAGGGCTACCCCCCCCACGGAATCGGCAGACCCTTCCAAGTCATCCAGCGAACAAACCTCTCCCCAAGGAGGTCAAGCCGCACCCGCAGAGGCTGCCACCGACCAAGCTGAGACGAAACCCGCGGAAGCCAACGCGGAATCACCCGCTTTCTCCTGGCGTGACCGTAGCCTATGGATCGCCTTGTTTCGGCAAAAATGGGTACAGTGGGGAGGTGCCTCCCTTTCCCTCAGCTTGGGCATTCACGCCCTCATCCTACTGGGAGGCGGCTTTTTCGTCGTCAGCCAAGTCATGCTCGACAGTGAAGTGGACTTCCTTCCCGGCGGCACTCGGAAAGGCCAAGAAGCCTCCCAAGCGCTCGAGCACAAGATTCAGCAAAAGAAAAATCCCTGGCTGCGCAAACCCGTCCCCATCCGCAAGATCGCAGCCGTGGGTTCCCTCTCCGACATCGTTTTGCCCGATGAAGTGCCCGACCTGCTCGATCTTCCCAGCTCGAACGAGCTTCTTTCCTCTGGCAAACTCGGTGGTTCCGCTCTTGCTGGCAGTGGTTTTGGCAAAGGCATGGGCCTCGGTGCCAAGAGCGGCATGGTTTTCCAGCCTCTTTCTATGTTCGGGCGCGAGATCAAAGCCAAGCGCCTCGCCCTAGTGCTCGATGTCTCCAGCTCCATGGCCCCCTATCTTCCCCGCGTCATTGAGGAGGTGGATAAAGTCGCCAAAGGCAGTGTCATCATCCTCTTCCCCGGCTGCGGGCTCGACGCCCCTCCGCCACGTGGCATTCCTGGCAAAGACATCTTCCGCACCAGCGGCCAAGAGTTCGAGCGATTTTGGCGATCCGGCGGCATGACTTCCTACGATGATGCTCGGAAGTTTAAGTTTTCCTCAAACGACCCCATCCCCAACGAAAGCATCTTCAAGATCCTCTCCCGCCGTCCGCAGACCTACTTTGTCCACTACGTCGGCATCGGTTACACCTGGATCGCTCTGCTCAGCGATCATGTCCGCCAAGCCGATGCCCTGTATTGGTTTTCCGACTTCCAGGACAACGCCGACTTCACCCAAGTGGAAATTGTCCGGGAAAACCTCAAGCGACGCGGCCAAAAGCTCTACATCCAGCCTTACCAACGCGGCTACGCCTTCGACCTCGTGAAAAGCCAACTGGTGGATCCCAGTGGCGGCGATGTCATCGAGGCACAGTTTTAAGCGGCCTCAGCCCTCCCGCGCCGCCCACCACCGCCGAAGCCTGTAGAGCGCTCTTGAATTCCGCCAAACCACGCAAAAAAAGGCTACCCCTGTTCAGAGCAGCCTTTTTGAGAAAACCATCCACCCAAATCCTCAGGGCAACTGGCGCACCCAAATGTTTCTCAGGCGCACGGGCGGCTCATTCTTGTGATCCTGAAAGCGAAGCGGTGCCGCCTCAGGAAACTGCCCGCTGTAGTCCGTGATGTTCTTGTGCTTGGTCGGACCCATGATCTTCGTGTGATTCTGCACGCACACTCCATTGATGAAAGTCGTGATGTAGGCTGGCTCCACGACCTTGCCCTTCTCTAGCTTCGGGGCCGTGAACACAATGTCATAAGTCTGCCATTCACCTGCCTTTTTCACCGCATTCACCATCGGCGGCGTCTGGCCATAGATCGCGCCAGCCATGCCATCTGCATACGTTGGGTTGTTGTCACAGTCCAAGATTTGTGATTCGTAGAGATCCATCAAGAAAACCCCACCATTGCCCTTCTTCTGGGAATTCCCCTTGGTGTCAGGAGTACTCTTCCACTCCAAGTGCAGCTGGCAGCTGGCGAAAGATTGCTTTGTCCAGGCGTCGCCACCGTCCACCAGCAGCTCACCGTTTTCCACTTTCCATGCACAGGGAGCCCATTCCGCCGTCGGCTTGCCCTTCTCATCCTTTTTCTTGGACTGAAGCGCCTCCGTGCTCGTCCCATCGAAAATCACGATCGCATCGGCCGGAGCCTCTCCCAGCTTCGCGCCCGGCGTCACCGCCGCAGGCCGAGGACGAGCGATGTCATGCACCTTCCATGAGCTGCCTGGAATCACCGGCGTGTCCGAATACCCGACGGGCGAAGGCTTTTCAGGCTGCTGAGCCGAAACAAAAACACTGCCGAGGCAGAGCGAGGAGAGAAGAGAGACGTGAAACGAAGTCATGGTCAGGAACCGAAACCAGCGCGGCATCTCGACCTTTTCAAGACGAATTCCACGCTTTGCACACTCCGACTCAGCCTCAGCCCCCTGCCCTGCTCTCCAGGCAGACAATGCCAGCGGCAATTTGAGACGTCACGCATCTCAGCAAAGGACAAAGCCAAGGGAAAAAAGCTCCGTTTCCCCAATCACTTGCGTAAGCCATGCGAACAGCGGTTCGCGGATGGACGACGGAAGAGGCGAACGGCCTCTGCGAGGCTTGTACATGTCTCCCGCCTTATCATCACCTTGACCTTGTGTATCACACCGTTTGCAGCGCCTTGCTTTCTTTTCATGACCAACAAGGCCATGCCTTTTTGGTTACCAGTGACTCCATCAATGAGTGAATTGTCGTAGTCCCAAGATGGTCATGAGGCATACCAGGAGGACAGCCGTCCGTGTCAAAGCTAGGACCCACGCTGTGTTCAGCCACCTAGCCGGGATATTCGCTGTTCTGCTTGCCAAAGCGCACACCATCCATGATTTCAAATAGCTGCGGCTCAATCAGCAGATCATGCCTGGTGCGGAGTGAACTTCAACCCTTCTGCGGGGTAGCAATATACTATCTAGAGGGGATGGAAATTTGAAGTCATCCAGTGCCAATTCGTATCCAGCCATGATCAACCCACGCGCATTCCTATTCAACCCCATCGCGACGGTATTCTTAGGCGCAAATGTCTGCACTTTGACGGCTTTGAAGCCTTGGATTGAGGTGCCCCCTGCACTCCTGAATGGCGCTCAGGTGCCATTGGTTCATCGTTTAGCCTCGGGACATGAGCTGGTGCTGCACCACGGAGTGGGAAGTTCCACTTCTGCCTTGATGGATGAGGGCACGGCGCCGGATCGGATGCTAGTGAGCCTCTTTGAGTACTCCCGGGAAGGAGATCACACACTCAAATCGGTGTCGATCACCTGCGGCGACGCTTTCAACGAACACCTGCCCATAGGCAGTTCTTCGCTAGGGATGCCGGTGTTTACGCCAGGACTGCCTGTCGCTGGTGTTTATGCCAGTCCCAATGCTCTCCCGAAGGGGGGGATGCTTCTTAGCCACCTGGCCGTCGGGCACAACGCTGCGAACATGGCCGCCCGAGCTACAGACCTCCGTGAGACGCCAGGTCTAAAACCGAGGCGGAGTACGACCTCCGCTTCCCAATCCCCTGAACTGCACATGCGCCCAGAGCTGAAGGTTTAAGCAGTCCTTCGTCAGCTCTCTTCCCCCTCTTTTTCGAGTCCTCGATTTTTATGAAAAGCCTTTCTGCACTTGCCAAATATGTCTCCACAAGTTTCTCCAGCCTACTGGTTCGTGGCCTCAGCGTCATCGTCCTGCTCCAACTGAGTGTAGCCTTTTTGACTCGTCTCTTCTTACTCTGGTTTGGGCGTGGCCAAATCTCCATGGATGGCTCCCTAGTGCCTCTATTTGCCTGGGGGCTTTGGTTTGACCTGCTGGCCGCATGTTACACGGGCGTGATTTGGTGGCTGCTGGTGATGCTACTGCCGCGCAAGTTGCTACAGTCAAGCTGGGGCATACTGATCACCGCGCTGCTGACCGGTCTTTATAGCATGGTCTTCATTTTCATCAGCGTGGCCGAGGTGCTGTTTTGGGATGAGTTCCAAGTGCGCTTCAATTTCATCGCAGTGGATTACCTAGTCTTCACTCAGGAGGTGATCAACAACATCCGCCAGTCCTACCCCATGCCGATCATCTATGCAAGCCTTGCAGCAGCTGCCGGTGGCATAGCCGCGCTCTGCTGGCGTCTCAAGATCATAGCCTGGGTGGTAGCAGGAGACAACCGCTGGTGGCCACGCCTGTCGCAGACGCTCGCCTACTCGGGACTGGTCACAGGCATCACTTTTGGTTTCAATCAGGGGCAGTTGCCTAATTTTACCAATGAGTTTAACCGAGAGCTCTCCAAAAACGGCATTTACGCTTTCTGCGCCGCGTTTTGGGAGAGCGAAATCGATTTCGACCGCTTCTACCGAACGCTTCCGCTGGACGACGCCCTGTCACGCACCCGTCAGGCGCTGCAAACACCGGGCGTAGAATTCATGCGTGACGACGCAGGTGAGTTACACAGGGTCACGCACCATACCGGACTGGAGAAACGCTGGAATGTCATCCTGATCACGGTGGAAAGCCTCAGCGCTCATTTTTTGAACCACTTCAATACGAAGTCACAGCTAACACCTCATTTGAACCAGATAGCCCGTGAGGGCATCTTGTTTGAAAACATGCTCGCCACAGGCACTCGGACAGTGCGTGGCCTGGAAGCAATCACGCTTTCCGTCCCGCCCACGCCGGGCCAGTCCATCATCTGGAGACCAAAGCATGAACACCTGCTCACTCTAGGCACGCACTTTCAGCGACGCGGCTACGACACGGCCTACGTGTATGGCGGTGATGCCATGTTTGATAACATGAACGCCTTCTTTTCCCACAACGACTACCGGGTGGTGGACCGTCAACGAAAAAGCGCTGCCGAGATCACCTTTGAAAATGCCTGGGGTGCCTGTGATGAGGATCTATTGAGGTGGGTGAGCCAGGAAGCAGATGCCGACTATGCCGCACACAAGAACTTCTTTCTCCATGCCATGACCACGTCCAACCACAGGCCTTTCACCTTCCCAGACGGACGAATTGATCTACCCTCTCATTCTGGAGGACGCAAAGCAGGCGTAAAATACACAGATTATGCCATCGGCCAATTCATCGCCGCAATCAGGAACAAGCCATGGTTCGCAGAAACATTGATCGTCATCATCGCCGATCATTGCGATGGCAGCGCCGGGAAGGTGGAGCTCGACCCGTCCAAATACCGCATCCCTTGCATCCTATGGAATCCCAGCCTTGTATCACCGCGGGTGATGGGCAGGCTCGTCAGCCAGATTGATCTGGCTCCCACTCTTCTCGGCCTGCTGAACTGGAGCCACACTAGCAGTTTTTTTGGGGAAGATGTGCTTGCACCTGGCTACGCCTCGCACCCTGCACGAGCATGGATCTCCAACTATCAAAAAATTGCTTTTATCCAGGAAGATCAAATGGCCATTCTAAAACCGAAAAAAGAATTTTCGGTCGGCGCTTTTGATTCTCGAAATCTCGTCTTCAGACCGGGCATTCATGAAAATCATCAAGACATTCTGGACCGCACCATCGCCTGGTACCAGAGTGCCTCCTGGATGTTTCGCGGCGGGCATCTTTCGGAAAAGGAATCCCCGAACAACCGACAGCATTGAACCCATGCCTCTGTGGCAACAGCATGTTCTGCGGAAAAATGGGTCCCGGATTTCTTGGATAAGGCTAGCCAACACCAGAAAGGATGAAAAAGCATCAGCCCAGTGAATCCGATGCCATTGCACTCCAGGGTGGCGTCCCGCGTCTGTTCGTCGGCAGTCTGGTTCTGGTAGATGCGCAGAAGAGCGCGCAGAGCCCTGCGGTCGTTGCTTGCGAGTCGGAGGCGGAGTTGTTCGACGAGTGCTTTCTTGCTCATGGTGTTGAGGGATGGAAGGCGGCCCATGCGGACCGCCTCCTGGCCTCGTCACCGTGACTGCGTGTGTCGCACCGTTTGCCCCACCTTTGGGGATTGAGTGCCTTTTGGGTTTATGGTGGAGCTACATGCAGCAATAGCACACGCTAGCGTTCGTTTGTCACCTACCCCAACAGGTCTGTTGGTTTGGCGCGACCAAGGTTTTTTTAATTTCTAAAATAGCAGAAAAACCTTGCTGTGTAAAAAATTGACAGTAACACTGTCATAGACATGACAACACTTTCTATTGAGCAACTAGCGGCCAAGGTCACAGCCTGGTGTGACCTGCACAAAGTCGTGCCAGCCAATGGGCAGGTCGCCACCGACACCCAGCCGCGTACCTTGCGTTACTACCGCACGCTGGGATTGATGGATTCTCCTGCGGGCGGGGGCTTCGCTGAACGTCACTATCTTCAGGCCTGTGCGGTACGTGTTATGCAGGCACAGGGGCTTCCCCTGTCCCGCATTCACTCGATGCTCTTCGGGCGCTCAGACGATGAGCTTCACAGCATTCTGCAGGCGGCGGAGTCGCAAGCGCCTCCAGAGCTGCCGCCAGCAGCCGAAGGCCATTCCGCGCCAGCTCTTCAAACTCTGGCCTTGGGGCCAGATTTCCTGCTCGTCAGCCGACGGCCCCAGCTCCGCCTCAGCGAGGCCAAGATCAGCGCCATTCTACACATCCTCAACGCCAACTGAATTCCACTGCCATGCTCACTCAAACCATCGAACGCCCTCTGAATTTCGGCCTCATTGCCGAACTGGAAAAATCCCAGATCTCCCTGCCCCTCACCCATGTCGAAGCCCGCTTCCGCGTCATCGGAGATCTCGCCAGTGTCGAGATGGATCAGATTTTCGAGCAGAACGCCCGCGAGGCGCTCAACGTCACCTACACCTTTCCGCTTCCCGGCGAGGCCTCGGTGTTTCGCTGCGAAATGCACGTCAATGACCGCGTCATTCGCGCCGTTGTGAAGGAGGAGAAGGAGGCGAGGCGCTTTGTGCAGCAAAAGATCGCGGAGGGGCATCGCACCGCCCTCGTGGAGTTCAACCGCGACAACGTTTTCACCCTTGAACTTGGCAATGTGGCACCGGGTGACCGGATCTTGATTCGGTTCGCCTATCTGCAGCCTCTGGAGCGCCTAGGGGATCAGCTCAGCCTGCGCCTGCCTTTCAATCTTGGCGTGCGCTACATTCCCGGCAGGCCGTTGCTGCGTTCCGATCGAGGATCGGGTGTCTGCGATGACACTGACCAGGTGCCTGACGCTTCATGCATCAGCCCTCCTCGCATCAGTCCCGATCATCCTGGGGCAGCCACCCTTTATGTGCGTGGTGACCTTGATGCGGGTGAACTGAAGGCCGGAAGCCTGATCAGCCCGAGCCATTCGGTGCGTGTGGACGTCTGCGAGAATCGCGTGGAGGTGGAGCTTGCGGGTGAGGAGCTTGTGCCGGACCGTGACCTGGTTCTTCGCTGGCAGGAGCCGACGGTGAACGAGGCCAGGGCGATGGCCTGGAGCTGCCGTCAGGAACAGTGGCGTTACGGGCTCGTGCAGCTGCGCGCCCCGCAGCAGTCGGCGGTGTCTGAAGAGCGTCCTCAGGACATTTATTTCCTGCTCGACCGCTCCGGCAGCATGAGCGGTGAAAACTGGCAGCAGTGCACCAAGGCCTTGCACGCCTTCGTACATGAGCTGGGCACGCGTGACCGGATCTGGATCACATGCTTTGAAAGCAATTACCAGGACTTTTCCGATTCGCCGATGCTGCGGGATGAGCTGCTCAGTGACGCGGCGTTCCAAAACTTCGAACAGGTCGGGACGTGTGGTGGAACTGAACTGCTTCCAGCTCTGGAGCATGTGCTGCAGATTCGCGCCAGGCATAGCATCGAGGCTCTATCACGCCTGATCCTGATCACCGACGGCCAGGTGGGCAATGAGCCGGAAATCCTGGAACTGATGAGTGGTCCTCAGGCGGCCCGGATGCCGGTGCACACCTTTGGCATCGACAGGGCGGTCAATGACGCCTTTCTGCAGCAGATGGCGGCGCAATCGGGCGGGCGCTGCACCTTGATGACACCGCAGGATGACATCCCGGCGGCCGTGAGAAAACTGGCCGTCACATTGCGGAGTCCGGTGTTGAATAACCTGAAGCTGGCTGCAGACGTGGAAATGCCATCCCCAAGCCAAGGCCTTCCAGATGTCCATGCCGGTGAAGTCTTGCTGCTGCCGGTGCGTGTGCAGGGCTCAGGTCGGGTCAAAGTGACCGCGCAACAGCCTGACGGACGCCCCTGGTCCATGGAGTGGGATCTGGAGGCTGCACCAGAGAGTGAAGCTGCACGGCTCGCTTGGGTGAAGCGCCGTATCAAACATCTGGAGCAGGCTGGGTGCTGCGCTGAAGCTGTCGAACTGGCGATTCATCACAACCTTGTGTGCAAGGGGGCTTCCTTTCTGGCCTGGGACGAGACGGCCAAAACGGCGGTTGCCAAAATTGAAGTGGTTCAGCCTGCCCTCGATATGTCGGCATACAATTTTAGCACAAAAAGTGAAAACAAGCGTAGCCTATTTGAGTGTAATGTTGATCAGCCTACCCTTGATAAGTCGGCATACAATTTTAGCACAAAAAAGGTAAGCGAGCGTATGCTAGCTCAGATTACAGTTGATTCGGCGAAATACAAGTATTTGCGCCGTTTGGTAGACGACGCTGAGTGGGGGGGGGCTAAGACTATTGCCGAATCCATGAATTCAGCCCCATGGTCGGCCGCCCTGAAAAAGCTCCTGGAGCAAAAGCTGCATGTCCCCTCCGCTCTGGCCCAGCCGTTGATCCTTGCTTTGCAGAATTGGACAGAAGAGATCCTGGGTCAGCAACGACATAGGATGATTGAATCCTGGATCAAGAGGCTTGAGACATCCGATGATGGTCTGGAGGTATTCATCAAGATGCTTGAACCTGTTTCGGATCCGCAAGTTCGGCGGGCCTGGATGCAGATCCAGGCATGGAAGTCGAATCAGCCTCGAGAGTTTGAGCCAGTTTCTATGAGAATCTGGCGGTGGTTCGCGGCTTGGTTTGGGTGTTGGGTTTATTTGTGTTGAGAAAAGTGCTCAGGCATGAGTAGAGAGAGCGGATTCGAGCCGCATTGTGTCCCCGTGTTGCACGATTTGGCGTGCGTAGGCCAGGATGCGGCGGTGCAGAATGGCCATCTGCTTGGGACTCAGGCATCCGCGCCTTTGATACTGCCGGGCAAAGCTGGAGAGGATTTCAGCATCGGGACCGGTGAACCCGATGCCATTGCACTCCAGGGTGGCGTCCCGCGTCTGTTCGTCGGCAATCTGGTTCTTATAGATGCCCAGAAGAGCGCGCAGAGCCCAGCGGTCGTTGCTGACGAGTCGGAGGCGGAGTTGTTCGATGAATGCTTTCTTGCTCATGGTGTTGAGGGATGGAAGGCGGCCCATGCGGACCGCCTCCTGGCCTCGTCACCGTGACTGCGCGTGTCGCGCCGTTTGCCCCACCTTTGGGGATGGCAAAATGCCTTGATGGCAGTGGGGCGATCTGCTCGAATCAAAGCCATGATCAAGCTCCGCAGCCTCGCCCTGATGTTGTTCATCACCCCCTATCTCAAGGCTCAAACGCCTGCCGCGACCGCCACCACCGGCAAGCCTAACGTGTTTGGGGAAACAAAGACAGTGATTCGGGACGGATCGGGTCGAGTGACCGGCACCGCCACCACGAGCAAGCCGAACGTCTTTGGTGAGCAGAAAACCGTGATTCGTGATTCATCAGGTCGAGTCACGGGCACTGCCACGACCACGAAGCCCAATGTGTTCGGGGAACAAAAAACCGTGATCCGCGATGAGGCAGGCCGCGTCACCGGATCCGCCACAGCCACCAAGCCCAACGTCTTTGGCGAGACCCGCACCACATTTCGAGATGAATCCGGCCGCATGACCGGCACCGGCACGACGACGAAACCCAACGTGTTCGGAGAAACCCGCACCACCTTCCGCGATGCCGCAGGCCGTCCGACGGGCACCAGCTCCAGTCCTCAGCCCAACGTGTTTGGTGAACGAAAAACCACGATTCGAGGTGGCGCGCCTTCGGGGTTTCTGAAAAAGTAAACGCGAATAGCTCGTGGCCCCTAACCCGGCAATGATAGTTTTCTGTTTCGGGTTGAGGTCCGGAAAACGCCAGCATGCTAAGGAAGGTGCAAGTCGTGGAGGGGCAGTGGGCGGTGTTGGCGGATGGAGGATTCAGCGAGGAGGCAGAGGCCGGCAGACCAGAGGCCATCCTGCCCGGTGGCGATGGGGCGGGTGCCGTGACGAACCATGTCGATGCATTGAGCGATCTCTTCCCGTAGTTCGAACACTTCGCCACTCTGGCGGGCGAGCGGTACGGTCTCTAGGGTGTTGCCATCGAACACTTTGAGAAAGGCGGTGGGTTCGAGCGTGCGATCCAGGGCTCCGCTCCAGCCTGCCCACAGGGCGCCTTGAGTGCCGCTGACTTTGACCGTCTGATGATGCTCAAAGGCAGCGAGGGTCTGGGAGACGACGGCGTAACTGCCGTTCGCGTAACGGAACATGGCACTGAAATTGTCGTAGAGAGTGGGGCGCTGAGGATCGCGCGAGTTGGCATAGGCCTGAAGCTCAATGGGGTTGCCACTGGACTCGAGGTACCAACGGGCAAGATCGAAGAAGTGGATGGGCTCTTCCAGCACCCAGCTGCCGACGCGTTCGGGGTCGTAACGCCAGCCTTCGGCCCCGTTGCGGTAGGGTTTGCGAGAGAGTTCCACCAGGACGTACTGAGGTTGGCCAATGGTGCCGCGCTCGATGATGTTTTTGATTTCCCCCCACTGGCTGGAAAGCCTGAGCTCGTGGCCAACCGCGAGGTGCACGCCCCGGGCCTGGGCGGCGGTGACGATGGCACGGCAATCCTCCAGCGTGATGGCCATGGGTTTTTCGAGGAGGAGATGCTTGCCCTTTTCGATGGCGGCGAGGGCGATCTCACGATGCGTGTGGCTGGGGGTGACGACGTCGAGGATGTCGAAGTCAGCCTGAGCGATGAGCTCAAGGCTGTCGGCAAAAACCTGGGCTTGGGGATAAAGCTGGCGGGCGAGCTGACGCGAGGCCTCGGAAGGAGCGCTAATGGCGACGAGCTGGGCCTCGGGATGGCCAGCGATGGATTGGGCGTGAAAGCGGCCCCAGGCCCCAAAGCCGGCCAGGGCAAAGCGAACGGGTGATGACATGGCGGCAAGGAACGTGCCGAGGGAGGCTGTCCTGTCTGGGGATTTGTGGGGTAAAGTTTGGCTTGGGCAGGCGGTGACTGGCTGTGCTTTGGTGTTTTTTCCGCCAGCCTTGCTCATGGTGGGAAAAGCGATACGCAAGCGACGTTTTTTGGGCTGTGCGTTTGGACCTGCTTTTGTTCGTGACCCTAACTCTGCCACTCTGCCCGGTGCTGGCTGGGGCAGTCGGTGCTGCTGTTTTTGAAAAAGTGTGTGCGTCCTGCCATGGCGGACGCGGAGAGGGCAAGACGGAATTGAAAACGCCCTCCATCGCGAATGCGCCGCGCTGGTATGTGATGAGGCAGCTGATGAATTTTCACGAGGGGCGACGGGGGCAAGATGCGGCAAACGATCCGCAGGGGGCGCTTATGGCAGGCATCGCGAAGTCACTGAAGCCTGGGGAGATGGAGGCCGTGGCAGCCTTTGTAGAAAACCTGCCGCTGGTCGTGCCGAGCGAGCGAGAGATCGCGGGAGCTGATGTGCAACGGGGGCAGGAACTGTTCGATGAGCGGTGCATGGAGTGCCATCGCTACAATGCGAGTGGTGAGATGGCCTTTGGCAGTCCGCCGCTGATCGGTCGGCAAGGCTGGTATCTGCAGGAACAGCTGCACAAATTCAAGAACCTACACCGAGGCGCCGCCCGGGGTGATGACAAAGGGGCCAAGATGGTGCAAATGGCCACGCAGTTCATCCAAGACGAGCAGGCCATGAAAAACGTGGTGGGCTACATCCTGACCTTGAATCCAGTAGCGTCCAAGGCTGAGGCGGGGACGGCCATTTTTGCCCCACCGGTGCTGAAACGTTAAGCGGGCGAAGTTTACCAAGAGACCCGCGCTGGCACTTGCATCCTGCGCGACTACCATCAAACAAAGACCATGCTTTCTTCTGTCGGATTACCTGTCGCGAACATCTCCTGCTATCTCTTTGCCTCTCTGAGTGGCCTGAAGGAGCTGCGTGAACATCTGCTGGCCTTTTGTAAGGCACGAGAACTGAAGGGAACCATCCTGCTGAGCACGGAAGGGGTGAATTTTTTCATCGCGGGTCCACGCGTGTCCGTGGACGAGTTGGTGGAGGAACTGCGCCGGGTGCCGGGGCTGGAATCGCTAGCGCCGAAGTACAGCTACAACGAGAAGCAGCCCTTCAACCGGATGCTGGTGCGGATCAAAAAAGAGATCATCGCCTTCGGCGTGGAGGGAATCGAACCGGCGCGCTACACCTCGCCCAAACTCAAGCCTGCGGAACTGAAGCGCTGGCTGGACGAAGGGCGCCCCGTGGTTCTGCTAGACACACGCAACGATTACGAAGTGAAGTTAGGCACCTTCAAAAATGCCACGGTCATCGGGGTCGATCATTTTCGCGAATTTCCAGAGGCGGTACAGCGACTGCCCGGAGCGCTGAAGAAGCAGCCGGTGGTCAGCTTTTGCACGGGAGGCATTCGCTGCGAAAAAGCGGCACCTTTTTTGGAAAAAGAAGGCTTTGAGCAGGTTTGGCAGCTGGATGGTGGCATCCTCAAGTACTTTGAGGAAGTGGGGGGAGATCACTGGGAGGGGGAGTGCTTTGTCTTTGATCAACGCGTGGGCGTGGACCCTGCGCTGCGCGAGACGGAGTCGGACCAGTGCTATGCCTGCCAGGCACCACTGACCGCAGAGGAACAGCAGGATCCACGCTTCCAGCAAGGGGTATCCTGCCCCTACTGCTACAAGACGACGGTGGAGAAACAGCGGGAAAGCCTGGAGCAGCGGCAGCAGGCACTGCGACGTGTGGCGGTGCCGCTTCCTGGCAGTGTGCCGTATGACAACTACCGCCCCATCTCCGTGCCAGAGCGCTGTGATGGTCTGGCCGTCTTGGATACATTGGTCACGCTCTTTCCCCACGTGGCCCGCAGTGAGTGGCTGATGTTTTTTCAGGCCGAGCGCATGGTGAATGATGATCAGCAGCCGATTGCACCGGATCGGGTCATGCGTGCCGGAGAGCGGCTTTACCAAAAGATGCCTGGCCTCACGGAACCGGACGTGAATGCGGACATCCGCCTGCTGCATGAGGACGAGGCGGTGATCGTCTTGGAAAAACCCGCACCGCTGCCGATGCATGCCTGCGGACGCTTCAACCGCAATACCCTCCAGTACCTGATGCACTTGGCGTATGCGCCGCAGAAGCCACGCGCCTGCCATCGGCTCGATGCGAATACAAGCGGTCTGGTGCTGCTGGCGCGCACACGGCATGTCGCCCGCTTGGTACAGGCACAGTTCGCCGAGGGGACGGTGGAAAAGATCTACGTGGCGCGCGTGCAGGGGCACCCGACTTGGGAAGAGTGCTGCTGCGAACTTCCGATTGGCAGCGAGGCCAGTGATCTGGGGTCACGCGACGTGGATGAAATTTCAGGCGATGCGGCACGAACAGAATTCAAGGTGCTGTGCCGTGATCCCGACGGCACGGCCCGAATCGAGGCTCGCCCCCTCACTGGACGCACGAATCAGATTCGTGTTCATCTGTGGCAACTTGGGCATCCTATCGTGGGTGATCCTGCCTACCTGCTTGGCGGCTTGCTCGGTGATACGCAGACGCTGCGGGTGGATGCTCAGCCAATGTGCCTCCACGCGACTCAGTTGAGTTTCACGCACCCGAGGCAGCAGGAAAGGCTAACCTTCACGTCAGCGGCGCCCTTTTGAATCAATCCCCTCCACGCGATGCCATCTCTTTGCGCAGCCATGAATCCGCTCTTGCCTCGTGTGTTTCTGCGGTCATAGCCTTCCACTCCGTTTTCCTGGCCCGCTGTCATGCCTCCCGAACAAGAAGCACTTCTCATCCTTACCCGTCGGCAATTCCCCGAACTGGAGGACGTGGAGTGCGTGGTGGAGCCGATCCTGAAAGGGGGCTCAGACCGCCGTTACTACCGCTTTGAGTGGGCCGAGGATCGACACCCACCGATGGTTCTCATGGTCTATACCCTAGCCCGCCGAGACAACCCGAAGTTTGTGCCAGCCACCCATCGCCTGGCTGCCTTGGGCGTGAACGTACCCGCCATTTATGCCTTTGATGAGGAACGTCTCTTTGTCTGGCTGCAGGACCTAGGCCGCGATGACCTGCATGCACATAAGGATGAGCCCTGGCAGGAGCGTCGCCCGCTCTATGAGGCGACTTTGCGCCAAGCCGCCCTGATTCATGGCGTCAGCGCCGCCAGCCTGAGCCCGGAAGAAATCGATGCCATGGAGCCCGAGTTCACGGAGGGCATGTATGAGTGGGAGCAGAACTACTTCCTCGAGCATTTTGTGCGTGGTCACTTGGGCCGCGAAACGCCTCTGAATCACGCGGCAGAACCAGCGCTGAAGTCACTGCGCCAGCGGCTGGCAGACCTGCCTCGCTGCCTAGTACACCGTGACTTTCAGAGTCAAAATGTGCTGATTCGCAACCAAGCGGCCTGGCTGGTGGATTACCAAGGGCTGCGCCCCGGCTTAGCGGAGTATGATCTCGCCTCTTTGCTATTTGACCCCTACGTGGTGATGAGCCGCAGTGAGCGGCATGATTTGCTGAGCTTTTACGCGAACCTGCGTGGACTGAACCTGGTAGAACTCCGAGAAATCGTTTACCTCTGTGCAGCGCAGCGGCTGATGCAGGCGCTGGGTGCTTACGCGAACCTGTATCGCAATCAGGGTAAAACTCACTTCGAGCAACACATCCCCGCCGGTGTGCGGAATCTTTCCCTGGTCTGCGACGAAGCGCCTGAGCTAGCCTCGCTGTTGCCCCTTTTCACCTAAACTGCATCCATGCACGCCTTCCTTGCAGCCGAAGGTTGCTCCACCTTCCTAGTGGATGAATTCCAGCGGATGGGCATGCGTGCCCAGGTAGCAGAAAACTCGCCACTGATCTGGACTGAGACACTGCCCTCCCCTGCTCTGCTAGCTTTTGCCCGACAGACGCTACCCGAAGCACAAACGCTGAACGCAGCGTCCATCAACGGCTGGGCCGATGCGATGATCGAGGCGCTGCTGACGAAGCTGGGGGATGACGATCCCTGGCACCTGCACCTTTGGCCAGCTTATGGCGAGGGACGCGCAGGTTTACATCGCTGCGGGTTAATCCGCGAGGCGTTCGTGGAACGGCTCAAAAAACGCCGCCGAGTGCGTCTTCGGCACGAGCAGCCAACCCTTTCCAGGGCGTGCGCTTTGCTGCAGGTGGTGCTGACGGCACCCGATGCGGGCTGCGTTTCCCTAGCCTCCGACGCTCAGCGTCAAGACCTGCGCGCAGTTCTGTCAGACTTTCAAGCAGGTGAAATCCCCCACGCGGAAGACAAAGCCGCCCCTTCCCGGGCCTTTGCCAAAGTGGTGGAAGCGGAATTGAGGCTGGACCAGCGCATTCAACGCGGGCAATCGTGCGTGGATCTAGGCGCCTCCCCTGGCAGCTGGAGCTATGTCGGTCTTCAACGAAGCGCTCGCGTGATCGCCGTGGATCGCTCACCTCTTCGGGAAGATTTGATGCGGCATCCGAAGCTACTTTTTCATCAAGGTGACGCCTTCAAGTTCAAGCCGGAGCAGACCGTGGACTGGCTGATCTGCGACATCATCGCCGCGCCGCAGCGTAGCATCGACCTGCTGCTGGAATGGCTTACGGAAGAGCGCATGAGAGCATTTATCGTCACCATCAAGTTCAAGGGCAACGATGAGTACTCGCTGCTGGATCAGCTGAAGCAGCAATGCCCGCCACGATGCACTGACTTCCGTCTGTCACGCCTCTGCGCGAACAAGAATGAAGTCACCGCCTTTGGCGTCGCGCTGAATCAATGAGACGCGAGTCACAGGACTCAGGCCGCAACTTTCTTCGCCGCGCGCTCTTGCAGCCAGAACCAACCGCAAGCCAGCATGAAGGCAAACTTCGTGCTGTAACCGATGTTCAATGCCAGCGTGATCCCCGCCGTGAAACCATAGCTGTGCAGGCCGATGCTGAGCTGGTTCACGCCGAACCAACTGAACAGGGTGATGGCCCCCAAAAGCAGCGAAAGGGCGTGTAGGCCGATCTCCCGAATGTAGCCGCCCAGACGGGCGTGGAGAATGACCAAGCCCATGAGCACGATCATGAGGGCACCGTTTTCCTTAGGGTCCCAGCCCCAAAACCGCCCCCAGCTGTCATTGGCCCAGATGCCACCCAAGACGGTGCCAACAAGGGCAAAAAGCAGGCCGAAGCACATGATGCCGTAGGTGATGCGCGTCAGCAAACGACGAAACTCCACCGATGGCTCACCTTTGGTCAAGAAACGAAAGATGACATACACCATGGAGGTAATGGAGCCGAGAAGAGCACCCGCATAACCAATGTTGATGCAAGTGACATGCGTCGCGAGCCAGAAGTTCGTGATCAACACAGCTTCTAGCGTAGGCATGGTGTCCTGACCATCCAGCGCCATGAAGCGATTGGAAAGAAACATGCCCAGAGCCCCCACAAAACCGACCACAGCAAGCACGACGCCCTTGCGTGTGACTTTCTCAATGAAGAGGCCGACGAGCGCACAGGAGGCCGCGATGAAGATGATCGTCTCGTAAAGCGTCGCGATGGGTGGGCGGCCCATGATGATGCAGCGCTGAGTGATGCCCCACACATTGTAGCCTACCCCGAGCAGGACAGTGATCCACGCGATGCGAGTGGTCCAGCGTGACAGCTTGCTCTGCGGCGCGACAAGGCCCAGGGTGGCAACGAGGAAGCCAAGCATGTACCAGACGAGGGCATTGGTGAAGTAATCCGTGCGATGGTAGCTGACCTCGCGGTCGATCTGGCTCAGCTCGTTGCGCTTCTCTGCACGTGCACGGATATCGGCGACGAAGGCCTTCACGGCTGTCTTGAAGGTCTCAGCTTTCAGGCTGGCTGGATAGAGACCATCGCGTGCTTTGGAGACGGCGAGCTCACCTTCGGAAATTTTGCCTTCACGCATGAGATTCGTGACGGTCTGCTCGACCTGAAGCCAGGCTTCTTCCTTGGCATCGTCGGGAGGGATGAAGGCCAGTGTCTTGCCTGGGCGCAGCGTGGTATCGATGAAGAGATTTAAAATCTTCTGACTCTCCTCCGAGCCACCCTGGATCTTGTTTTCGCGAATCATGGTTCCCAACTTCAATGCGAGATCCCACACGGACAGATTGGCGGCATCACCGCTAATCTCCTTGGCCAAAGCAGGAGAGAGAATGCTATTGATCTCCTTTTTCCAATCGGTACGGGCCGCCGTCATGAAGTCGCTCGTCGCATCATAATCGAAGAAGTTGCGCGCGAGGTTGATGACGTTGCGTTGCACGCCGGTCTGTTGAGCGCTGTCGATATCATTGTAGGCCTGCGCGCGCTTGATGAGTTCCTCACGACCTTTGACGATCTCATTCCAGGAATAGCGGTCGCGCAGGTCTTTCGGATCCACGCCGATCTCTCCCACCGCTTGGGAGTTATCGACGACGAAAAGCGGTAGGTCGCGGGCGATGTCGGGGCGGAACCAGGAGAGCAGCAACCACTCCACGGCCTTGAGCTTCTTGTGGTTAGGGAGTTGGTCATGCTTCACCGCGATGCTTTGCTTGCCATGCATGCGCAGCAGAAGAAAGCGGGCATACGTATCCAGTGGCTTGATGCGTCCGCCCTCTTGAATGGGCAGAGATTGGAAAGTCGCGACGACCTCTTTGTCCAGAATGGTCGAAACTTCGGGAAGTTGCTGAGCTCCAGCCAAGGAGCCGAGTAGCAAAAAGAACGTGAGGAGAAGGTGTCTCATGGGAACTGTCAAAAAAAGTTAAGCGACCTTGGGCTTCAAGGCACGGCTGAGGAAGCGCACGAGGTGCATCATGAAATGAATGACCAGACCGATGGCCACGGCGACGCAACTCCAGAGCGGCCATTGATCTGAAGGGTTGCTGGCCACGGTGAACACCGACTGCTCGCCGCTGGTGCCCTGGCTAAAGCTGGCCTGATAAACGACGTAGCCCTGATCTCGGACTGGCACGTTCATGGTCACTACCTTGGGCTCCTCACGCCCATCGGTGATCTTGGTGACATGGCTGGTGTATTTTTTGGCCTTCATCGTGCCCGGGTGCAACTCGCGCTGGAAGTCATTCAAGCGAATCGCAAAGGGCAGCTTCCACTTCATGCGACTGAGCGCCAAGGTGTAGCTCATGCCTCCGACTTTAACGGTGAAGGGTTCAAACTCTCGTTCCCAGAGGATGCCACGCTGCTCCGTTCCATCCTGAAACTTCACGCTAACCTCGACCGCGGCGGTGTTTGCTTCGTCTTCCTTAGCATTTGCCACCGGTTGGATGCGATAGCCATCAATGGCTGACTTTTCATCCTCACCAGCTTGGACGATGTTGGCATTGCGACGATAAGCCGTCACTTGCAGCTCAAAGGGCAGGTCTTTGGCGAAAAAGGTGCGCGCCCGTCCAGGTTCTAGGTCACTGAAATGCTTCATGGGGATCACCCTGGCCGTACTGGTCCCTTTGCCATCGGCACCCCACTGACGAATTTCGATGATACGCTCGTGGTAACTTTGGTACTGGTCGCTGGCTTGACCTTCGAACAAGGGCATCGCGCCTTCGGTCTTGTAGATAAAGCTCACGAAACCTGCGGCTAGCATGAACATGATGGCGATGTGGGAGATCAGCACACCGATGGTGCGCCAGCCTTTGCGGATGCGAATGACGGCACCGCAGAGCATGTTGATGAAGAGCAGCACCATGAGCAGTGCACCACCAGGCAGCGGAATAGGGACAATCATGCCCCAAAGATTCCATTCGTGAATCAGAAACCAGGACTCAAAGTACTTCGCCTGGCTGTCCAGAAGACCGATGTCCTTCTGAGAAAGGGTGCCGAAGTAGGTGATGATGAGCAAAAAACTCAGAACGATGATGGCGAGCCCATAAGAAGACAAGAGATCGAAAATCTTGGCTGGCAGGCTTTTGGAAGAGGCAGACATGGTGGCTCGAAATGGTTATTGGCCCTGGGGCATGCGAAGGCGGAGGGAGGTGACGAATTGATCGAATGCTTGGCTATTCGCTTCGACGAGGGCCTTTGGACCCACCATTTTCACAAAGAGACCAGCCTCGCCCATGGCGGCGACAATCCCTAGCATTTTGTAGTCAGCTTTTGACTCTGTGGCTCCGACGCTGGTGTAAGCCCCCTCAATGCTAACAAAAGCACCCTCAATGCCCATCAAGGTCTTTTTGGGCATCTTGGCCAGTTCTTCCTCGGTGATTTCCGGCTGTGCCATCTGCTTGCGCCAGCGGTTCACATTCGCGAGCACGCCGCCCCCCCCGCCTGGTAGCAGGGAGAGATAGCATTCTCCTTCTTTGTTCGGGCCAAAGGCGAGATTGACAGGTCGCATCTGGCTGCGTTCGGCCTGGGACCAGCCATCGGGTGTTTGCCAGATCAGACGCTCGTCGCCAAAGCGTTCCTGGGGGTAAGCCCCTACCTTGGGCTTGGGCTCATACTGAGAAATGTCCCGCGAGTGGGTGATCTCCATCCTCGACGAGACTCGATCACAAGAGCTCAACAGGAGGAAAAGAGGGAAACAAGGGATAACCTGACGTGCAGGATGCCGGAGGAAAAGGGCAATCATGTGGGGGTGTAGGATACGACGCTGGCAGGGCAGCCTTTGAGACTGTTTTGCAAACGCCCGAAAATCGACATCTGAAAACGGAAAACTGCAAAAAAGTCGGTCAATTTGGCCACTATGGGCTCATTTAAGCTGGCCTAGAGGCCATCGCATCTGCATTTTAGGACTAGATTTGGCTCAACCTGCAGGGATTCAAACGTGCAACGGCGTATCTTCTGCTTCAGAGAACTCACCCCCAATGTCTCTCGAAACTGCCAGTTTAGTCACTCGCCCCGGCGCCCACCCAACCTCCGAAGGGGTTTGTTTCACGGTCTATTCTCGTCATGCGACGGCCCTAGATCTGTGCCTTTTTGACGCGGCTGACTCCTCACGAGAAACCCAGAGGATACCGATGGCGCGTGGTGAGCGGGATCTATGGCAAGTCTTTGTTCCAGGCATCGGCCCCGGCCAGCTCTATGGTTATCGGGCACATGGCCCGTGGGTGCCGAACCACGCCCTGCGCTTCAATGCGAATAAGCTGCTCTTGGACCCTTACGCGAAAGCGGTGGTGGGTCGCCCTGATGGCAAGGTCACCATGCTCAGCCCCGAAGGCCCTAGCCGATTCCCCGGCACTCATGACAATGGCCCAGAGGCCCTGAAAGCGGCGGTGGTGGCAGGAACCTACGATTGGGGGGACGATCGTCCGCCTCTCACGTCGTGGCGCGATTCGGTGATTTACGAGCTTCATGTGAAAGGGTTCACGCGCCAGCACCCCGAACTACCGCCCGAGCTACGCGGCACTTATGCGGGCCTGGCTCATCCTGCGGTGATCCAGTACTTGAAAAAACTAGGCGTGACCGCACTGCAATTACTGCCAGTGCATCAACACCTAGATGATCAGTTTCTGCTCGAAAAAGACCTAACCAACTACTGGGGCTACAACACTGCGGCATTTTCTGCTCCGCACAATGAGTATGCTCACGATCCAACGCCGGAGGGCATCGTGCGCGAATTTAAGGATATGGTGAAAGCGCTGCATGCAGCGGGTATCGAGGTGATCTTGGACGTGGTTTACAACCACACCTGCGAAGGTGATGAAAATGGCCCCATGCTCATGCTGCGCGGGCTGGATGACCGACTCTATTACCGCCACGAATTCGACGAGCACGGCGCCAACTACATCAACATCACCGGCTGCGGCAATGCGGTTGACTCCTCAAGCCCACCTGCACTGAGGCTGATCATGGACAGCCTGCGCTACTGGGTGACCGAAATGCATGTGGATGGTTTCCGTTTTGATTTGGCTGTGACGGTGGCACGCGATGATAAGCATGCCTTTGATGACCGCTGCCAATTCCTGTCAGCTCTTGCTCAAGACCCAGTACTTTCCGGGGTAAAGCTGATCGCGGAACCTTGGGACATCATGCGCTTCGACAGCTATCAGGTCGGTGCTTTTCCTGAACCCTGGCGAGAGTTGAATGGGAAGTATCGCGACACGGTTCGTCGCTTCTGGTCAGGGCAAGACGGCAGCACAGCGGAATTCGCCAAACGCATCTGTGGTAGCCAGGACATCTACGGTGGTAGCAAGCGACCGGCACTCAGCAGTGTGAATTTCATCACCAGCCATGACGGATTCACCCTGCAGGATCTGGTAAGCTACGCGAGCAAGCACAATGAAGCGAATGGCGAGGAAAATCGCGATGGTGACAATCAGAACCACAGCATGAGCTGTGGCGTAGAGGGTGCCACCACCGATGCTCGCGTGAATCGTCTGCGCAATCGGCTGCGCCGGAGCCTGATGGCAACACTGTTCACCTCCATCGGCGTCCCCTTCATCACGGCTGGGGACGAACGAGGCCGAACTCAGCACGGCAATAACAATGCCTACTGCCAAGATAATGAAATCAGCTGGCTCAACTGGGCTGAGTGCGATGAGGAAATGCTATCCTTCACGCAACAAATCATCGCCTTCCGCAAAAAACATCCTGAGTTCCGCCGCTCTGATTTTTTTCATGGGCAATGGAACCCAGTCACAGGATTACCCGATGTAGCCTGGCTCGACGGCACAGGAAACCTGCTGAGCCATGATCAATGGCACGATCCCGCGCGAGCCTGCTTTGGAGCTCTGGTTTCGGGTCAGCCTCCACAGATTCTCATTTTCAACCGAGGGCCCTTGGCGACCGACTTCATCCTGCCAGGAACTGCAGAAACTCAGTGGACCCTGGTTTTTGACACAGGGGAACAACCTGCCTTCCCTGCTGAACACTTAACCCCAACAGAAGGAGGTGCAGCTTTCCCAGTCAATGGCCACAGCCTGCTGTGTCTGCGTGTCAGCAGTGGCGGCATTGGCCTGAATTGGGTGGACTAGAACAACGTAGTCAAAGAGCCATCGTGAACCACATTTTCCAAAAAGGCTTGCCGAATCCGCAACCGAGAGCAATTATTAAGCTATCTGTATAATCAGAAAAAAGTAATAATTGCCATGAAAGCTCACTCACTGATCCTCACCTTATTCTTGGGTCATAGCTTTTTTCTCCCTTCCATTCTGGGGGCTTATACCCCAGCGGGAGATGTCGGGCTCATGCAACCGCCGGTGCCCCCAGTTCCGCCAACCCCTCCCGCTGGCTATGCGGATGCATCTGCAGGGTCTTATCAGGTTTCTCCAACGGTTCAGGCACCGACGTTAGGCTCGCCTTGGGCTCAACAAACCATGGCGGACCCCACAGGCCAAGACACTCAAGGCTACGATTACCAGCAGCCAGCGCAGACGAATAGCTGGGCGGGATCCATTCAGCAAAGCATGGGTTCTGGGCCTTCGATGTTGAATTATAAATATGTCGAGGCGTTCTACAAATTCACCGATCCCAAAGAGAATGGCATGAATGGTAGTCATGGTTTGGGATTGGCACTCGTGATGGATCTACCCACTATTTTCTTCCTAAAAGGCACCTTTGCCTGGAACAGTGGTAGTGGCGAGCGAAGCGCCAAGGCCGCAGCCAATGCTGACTACGATCTATCCACGATCACCGTGGGCGGCGGTGCCTACATGGCGATCACACCAAAACTACACTTTGTGGCCGAGGCAGGTTTGATTTATGCCAACTTTCAGGCCGATGGCGTGAACAAAAGCTACACGGACGGCGGCATCTATCTTCGCCCGAGCCTACGCTACCTGGTGCTGGAATGGCTTGAGTTACAAGCAGGTGTGACGGTGGCAAGCACAGATGACTACGACTCTAAAATCCTCGACTTCAGCGGTTACTTCCGGGTCTTCCCCATGTTCGATCTGAACCTTGGAGCTGATTTTGGCAATCAAAACCGCAGCTTCCGTGCAGGTGGTCGTCTGCGCTGGTGAGTGAATGTGCTTCAACGTCAGGTCGTCTGCCTAGCTCCACCCACTGTTTGTGGGGCTAGCCGCGCCCTCCAGATGTAACGCTGAAAAAGCACCTTCACGCTCGCGGTCATGGGCACTGCCACGATCGCCCCCAAGAGGCCACCGAACAAAAAACCCCAGACAAGCACGCTGGCGATGACTGTCAGAGGGTGCAACCCCACGGCCTCACCCACTACCCGAGGGGTGATGAACAGACCATCGATCTGCTGAACCACCGCGAAAATCATCGTCACTGCCAAAGGCATCGCCCACCAGGGATTCGCAGGAATCAAGGCACTGCCGCCCTGCACTGCACCGATCACGACTGCGGGAATCCAACAAATCGCGATGCCCATGTAGGGAATGATACCCGCCACACAAAGGGCCAAGCCGATCAATAAACCAAAATCAAGACCAAGGATCATCAGACCGAGTCCTGTCGCAAGGCCATTGATGACACTGACAAAAAGCTGCCCACGGAAAAATGCGATGAGGTAGCTATTGATCTCCATCAGGCAGCCAACCACCTCGTCTTTGAAGGCACTGGCACGAAGCGGAAGGTAGTCTGACCACTGCGCTTTGATCTTCGCGCTCTCGATCAAAAAGTAATAAAGGTAGAGTGGCACAATGATCAGACTCAGGAGAAAGCCGAAAACCCCGAGGAATCCGCCAACGCTCGTCGTGATCACACTGCCGATGCGACGCAGCACGGTGGGCAGTGTGGTTTGCACCCATTCGCCGGTCAGCAACGCCTTCAAATCGATATCAAAGCCGCTTTCCTCATGAGCCGAATTGACCATCGCTGACGAAGCAGCACTGCCCCCAGCAGGTGCGCCGCCCCCCGCTGGATCTACACTCGGCACAGTCGGTATTTTGGGTGCGATTGGAGCAGGGCTAGCCGACTCGACAGCTAGATGTGGCAAAAAGGCGATACCATACTCACGTTCGAGACGGGCATTGAACTCCAGCACAGCCGTGCGGGCCTTGGCAGTGTAGCCGGGAACACGCTTGGCGAGGTTCGCCGTCTGATCCCCAAGCTTCGGCACGATCCACCAGCCAAGCCCGCCGATGGCCAAGGAAAAGATGGCAAAGACCAACATCACCGCCGGCTGTCGGCTCAGTCCGCGGCGCTCCAGCCAAACCACCCCTGGCTCCAGCAGGTAGGCCAGAACGCCTGCCACGGCGAACGGCACCAAGATGGGCTGAAGAAAGCCCAGGACCTGGGTGCCTAGATAAATGAGCCCAACGGCAAGAGCACCAATCACCGTGAAGGAAAAAGCCGTGAGGGCAGTCCACATCACATTCCTTTGAAACACAGTCGGGAGATTTTTCATGAGCTTGCGGGAGGGAAGCGGGCGGCTTGTAGCCTTTTCAGTGGGCGGCAAGCTATTACAATTTCAAGCTTTTCTTGCAGCCTTGGGCGGACTGCGCCTTGAAAAGCACCTATTCCGTCTGGTTCATTCCTCCGCCATGCTGCCCATTCCTAACATTCCATTCCAAGCCATCATTTTCGACTGCGATGGCACGCTCGTGGACTCCATGCCGCTGCATTATCAGGCATGGGTCGCTTCGCTGAATCACCACCAAGCTCCCTTTCCGTTCACCGAGGACTACTTTTACTCCAGAGCTGGCGTGCGGGAGCAAGACGTGGTCAAGGAACTGAATCTGGAGCACCAAACCTCGATCCATCCCGATGCTGTTGCTGAATACAAAGCAGAGCTTTTTGAAAAGCTCATCCCCCAAGTGGCGGAGGTCCGTCCTGTGGCTGATTTTGCACGCTCGATGCATGGAAAAATGCCCATGAGCGTGGCATCTGGGTCTGAGGAGCACATCGTTCGCGGTTGTCTTTCGGCCAATCATTTGCTGCACTTGTTTAACGACATCATCATCACCCCACGCCTTGTTGCCCGTGGCAAGCCTGCCCCGGACATGTTCCTGCTGGCCGCAGAACGCATGGGAGTGCCTCCGGAAGTCTGTCTGGTCGTCGAAGATGGCCAATCAGGCATTGACGCGGCCAAGGCAGCCGGCATGGCATGGGTCTTCGTCCCACGAACTCTGCGCTAGCCTCGCCCAACCAGGACAGCCCATGAAGCGATACGGCTGCACCTTCCGGCGCTTGTGGCCAGGGCCGCTGTCGGGACGCATCCTGCTTTCAGGCACACGAGTTCTGCGGAGTGCTTGGGCCTGCCTGTGGCCGATGATCGGCTGCCCTGATTGGGCAGAGACGAGCTTTGGGTTGGCTGAGAACTTGTGCCATCTGGGTAGATAACTTATTGCGCAGTTTCTTCAGCCCTTCAGACTCCGCGGCCTATGCATCACAACGTCTATTTTTGGCTTAAAAAGGATCTCAGCGCGGAACAACGCGCTCACTTTGAAGCAGAGCTCAATCGGGTGCCGAAGATCAGCTATTTAGCCAGCGGTTCCTGGGGGAAACCCGCAGCCACGGCGGAGCGGCCTGTCACCGATCACAGTTTCGATTACAGCCTGAGCCTGCACTTCAAAACCATGCAGGATCATGATTTTTACCAAACCGATTGCCTGGACCACAAACGCTTCGTCGATGCCTGCAAACCGATGTTTGATAAGGTCATCGTGTACGACACCCAACCTCTTTCCTGAGAGGCCTCATGGATCAATCCCAGGCGGGGCGAAGGCGTGCATCTGCCGCTTTCGCCTTTTTTATAGCCGCAAAAACGCCCGCTGACGATACAACCAGTAGCAAAGCAACCACAACACAGCCAGCACTCCACAGCGCTCGAACACAGGCCCCCAGGGCGAGGCAAAAAGTGAGGCCATGCCGTGCTTCGCCAGCTGATCGCGAATCCACCCAGCAGACAGGCTGTGCATCACGTAAATGAAAATGCTATTCATGCCGACCACGACCAGAGGGAACACCAAGCGTCTGGCACCAAGCACCTCAACCACCGTGTAGAAAAAGCCAAGCATCAACAGTACCCAACCCGTGCTAAAGACCACCCACGAGGGTGTCCAAATGCGCTTCACGATCGGGCAGGCGACGAAACCCAAGATGGTGCCGATGAGGAGACAAACAATGCCGAAGATCCAAAGGCGCGCGCACTTTTCACGCGGAGTCATCCGACTGGTAAGCAGAAAGCTGCCCGTGATGGCACCCGCCAGCATCGTGGCGAGCGAGGGCACAAAATTCAGCGTCTGATAACCTCCCGCATTGAAAACAAAAGGTTCAGATCGCGGGAAAAGATTCAGCAACCAGCGATCCAAGTCCGCCGCCGCATTGGTATGAATGTTCCAGTGGGCAAAAAAGCCCTGCAGGAGACCTTCCGCCGGAGGTTTAGCCCCTTGGAAGGCAGCCATCTGCTCCACCGTGGGCAGCGGATGCTGAAAAAACCAAACCCAATAGCCCGAGAGGATCACCAGAATGGCGGCCAGGCAGTATTCCCAGCCAAGGCCTGCAATCAGAACCAAGAACACGTAGCCTAGACCGATCTGGGCCAAAACATTCGGAAACTCCCAGCGCGTCATTCCATCTCCGGCACGTGTCGTCAGCAGCACCGCTAAAAGGATCAGCAAAACCGCTCTAAGCAGCGCATGGGCTCCGAGACCGAAAAAGCCCTGACCTTCCTCTCGGCGACGACGCACAGACAGCGGCACCGCCACGCCTACCATGAACATGAAGCTCGGCTGAATCAGATCCCAAAGCGCGCAGCCCGCCCAGGGCACGTGGGAAACGTGAAACGCCACCTGCTGCCAAAGCCAAGAATCAGGCTGAGTTTTGGCCATCTGAGCCAAGCCAAAGCCTGAAGAGGCCATCAAAAGCATGACGAAACCGCGAAAGGCATCCAGGGAGACAAGGCGTGAAGAAACAGGCATGAGGTGAGTGGAGAAGAACGCACAGACCGCCAAAGCCTTGCTCTGCTCAGGCGGAAGTTTGCCAATGGGCGTCACAGAAGAACCAGAAATGCTCTTTGCATGATGCGTCTAGACTCGTATTCACTGCCGTCTCATACTGATGATTGCTTCCCTCCTAGCTGCCGCCGCCTCCCCAGGAATCTGGGACCAGTTTGTTCAAGCACTCCCGGTCATTCTCGGCCTTGTGCTCATCGAAGGACTTCTCTCCGTGGACAATGCCCTCGCTATCGCGGCGATGGCGGCCCACTTGGATGACAAGAGCCGGGCCAAGGCCATGAACATCGGCTACATCGGTGCCTACGGCTTCCGGCTAGTCGCCCTGCTCTTTGCCTCCTGGATCATCTCCAACCACTGGATCATGTTCTTTGGTGCCCTGTATCTGGTTTGGTTGATGTGCGCTCATTTTGCCAGTCAAAAGGGTCTAGCTGATGATGAAGGTGAGGCAGTCAACGTGCATCACCGCACCTTTGCGGGAACCGTGACCATGATTGCCCTCATGGACCTCAGCCTAAGTGTGGACAACGTGGTCGCGGCTATCGCGCTGAGCCCCAAGGACCTTTGGCCTGTTTACGTCGGTGTCACCATTGGTATCATTAGCCTTCGTCTCGTTGCCGGAGTCGCTCTGAAAATGATCGCCAAGTATCCCGTGCTCGAGCACACTGCCTTTGTTCTTATCGGTTACGTGGGTTTGCTATTGCTCACTGAGCTCCAGTTCCCTGATTTCTTCCACGACCTCGGACCGACGAAGGTGAAACTGCTGAAATTTGTCGGCATCATCCTCATCACGGCGCTAACCATTCTTTGGTCACAAAAGCCCTGGATGCAGACGTTGCTGACTCCGATTCTTCGCATCATCATGCTGCCCATGCAGCTCTTTGCCTCGCTCGTCGGCGCCATCATCGTCGTCATCACCTGGCCTGTGAAGCAGGTGGCTGCGATGCTAAATAAGTAACTGTCTGCATTTCTCGACGCTACCCAGCGTATCTCTCTGTGAGACCAAGTCCTCCTTCACGGCGGGGTCTCTTGAGAAACGTTAGGGTAAAGGGTGATGTCATTCGTCAACGTGTTCGAATTCTATGAAATGGTCCTTCAAACTCGGCACGGTCGCAGGCACGGAGGTGCGTATTCACCTCACCTTCTTCATTCTGCTGGCCTTTGTAGCCTTGCAGGGGACTTCTGATAATCGGGGAATCGCTGGCGCAGTAGATGCCCTGCTTTTTGTCTCGGCAGCTTTTGTCTGTGTGCTGCTGCATGAGTTCGGCCATGTCAGCGCCGCCCGCGGTTACGGCATTCGCACACCCGACATCACCCTGCTGCCCATCGGCGGAGTCGCGCGTCTGGAACGAATGCCAGAAAAACCCGCCCAGGAACTCGTCGTCGCTCTTTGTGGCCCCCTGGTGAATGTGGCGATTGCAGCTGCCATCTCTACCTGTCTGGGGCTTGGCATGGCACTGAATCCCGATTTCCATTTTGAACAAAGTGGCCGGTTCTGGGAAAAACTCATGGTATGGAACCTTCTGATGGTGGCCTTTAACCTCATCCCTGCCTTTCCGATGGATGGAGGCCGTGTACTGAGAGCCCTGCTCGGCTTTGTCGTGGACTATGAAAAAGCTACCCGTTGGGCGGCTAATCTCGGCCAGGGCATCGCCACAGTGGCTGGACTCTGGATGCTGCTCACGGGTCACTTCAGCCCCGTGCTTTTGCTCATCGCCTTCTTTGTCTTCATGGCAGCAGGTCAGGAAGCCACCGCATTGAGTCAAAGGCAGATCATTCAGGGCTTGCAGGCCCGGGATGCCATGATCACTGACTTTCACAGCGTCTCCGAGCAGGCGACGCTTCGTGATGTCGTGGACATTCTTCTTTCTGGCAGCCAGCATGACTTCCCCATGGTCGATGCCCACGGCAGCCTAGTGGGTATGCTTTCTCGACAAAGACTCATCAGCGCGCTGTCGGAGCACGGCCCCGAACACCCAGCCCGACTCGTGACGGAAAGCTGCGAAACGCACATCCCAGCCATGATGGATCTCAGCCGTGCCTTAGCCGCGCTTGATGCCGCCGCCTGCCCTGCTCTACCTGTCATGGACACGACGACGGGTCGCATCGTTGGCCTGCTCACTTCTGAAAACATTGGCGAGCTGCTGATGGTGCGCATTGCCTTGAGACCGCGACGATAACGCTTCGCCAGAATAGGCCTGGCACCTTCGACAGCAGTTTTAGCCGATCTGAGCCAAGATGGCCGAAGCTATCTTATCCGCCTGAGCTTCTAGGTATTCAATATCGCGACCTTCGATCAAAAGGCGGATCAGCGGTTCGGTGCCGGAGTAGCGCAGCAGCACACGACCGTAGTCGCCAAGCTTCTTCTCGGTCTCCTTGATGATACGATCCGCATCCTTCAGATCGGCCATCGGCGGCTTGGAGCGAACACGCAGATTGCGGGCGGCTTGAGGAAACTTTTTCAAACACCGGCGCAACTGACTCAGAGGCTCCCCCGTCTCCTTCATGATCCTTAGCACTTGCAGCCCCGCGATCAGACCATCTCCCGTGGTGGCCCAATCACCAAAAATGATGTGACCACTCTGTTCACCACCGAAGTTAAGCCCTCGGGCATGCATTTCCTCCAGCACGTAGCGATCACCCACGTTCGTGCGGATCACACGCCCGCCAAGACGAGAGACCAGATCATCCAGCCCGTAGTTACTCATGATGGTCACTGCCAGCGTATTGTGCTTCAGGGTGCCTTTGCGAAGCATCGATTCCACGGCAACGGCCATCAATTCATCACCGTCCAATGCGATGGCTTCCTCATCACAGAGCGCGATGCGGTCGGCGTCTCCATCGTGGGCGATGCCCGCCTGAGCTTGACTTTGCCGCACCAAACGCTCCAGCTCCTCGCTGTGCGTACAGCCACACTCCTCGTTGATGTTAAATCCATCTGGCTCGCTGTGAAAGACCTGCACGTCAGCACCGAGTTGTTCTAGCGCCAAGGCACTCGTGAAGGCTGCAGCTCCGTGAGCATTGTCCAAGGCGACACGCATGCCATCCAGCCGCACGCCCTCCATGCTCGACACGGCATGAGCTACATAGCGATCCACGGCATCGGCCAAATGACTGACCCGACCGATACCACGCCCCTCGGGCCGCAGCGGCTCCTCACGGTTGCCAAGCACCCACTTCTCGATCTCAATCTCGGTACGGTCACTCAATTTGCGGCCATTGCCATGCACAAACTTGATGCCGTTGTCGTGAAACGGATTGTGGGAAGCGCTGACGATGATGCCAAAGTCAGCACCTATCTGCGCCGCGAGCATAGCGACCGCCGGTGTCGGCACCATGCCTGCCAGAACCACATCGACCCCAGCTGAATTCAGCCCCGCGATCAGCGCTGCCTCAAACATCTCACCGGAAGCACGGGTATCACGACCGATCACGCAGCGGGCACGCCCATCAGAACCCTTGGTTTTCCCAAGGACGGCAGCAGCCGACTGGCCCAGACGCATGACAAACTCTGGGGTCATTGGATGGCGATTGGCCACGGCGCGGACGCCGTCGGTGCCGAAGAACTGGCGCTTTTCAGACATAAGGTGGCGGCTGTAACGCAAGAGCCGGAAAGTGTCAAAACTTGGCTTTACCACATCACTAGATGGGCAAAGACAGGCACAGGCCCTGCTAACATTGCACTTGTTCACAGCGTCCACATTTGCCATCGCCCAAAGACCTGCTTTAGATCAGGTCAGAATCATGGACCGCCGCCAGGAAGAGATCGTACAGCGCCTCATGACCTCCTATTGCGAGGTCGGAGGCATCAATCATGTGGACAGCGGTAATCTGCCGTCCAAAAAGGCCATCGCCGTGCTATGCGGAGACCTGCTTCAGGTGCTTTTTCCTGGCTTTTTCTCAGAAGATGCCCTGACCTCTCAGGACCTAGAGCTGCTAACTCATGAGCGGGTAGCAGGCATCCGGGAGAGGCTGAATATCGAAGTCCGCCGCAGCTTGCGACTGCGCGACAGTCAGGGTGAAAACCTAGACGAAGCAGCCATGAAACTCGTCGATGAGTTCATGGCTAACCTCCCTGCGGTTCGCCAATTGCTGCAAACGGATGTTCAGGCTGCCTTCGATGGCGACCCGGCCGCTCGAAGCTTTGAAGAAATCATCCTTGCCTATCCAGGCCTGGAAGCCATTGCCATCCAACGCAGTGCGCACCATCTCTACCAAGCGGGCGTGCCTTTGCTGCCGCGCATGATGACCGAATGGGCACACAGCCGCACGGGGATCGACATCCACCCGGGTGCCAAGATTGGCAGCCATTTCTTCATCGATCACGGCACCGGTGTCGTCATTGGTGAAACGTCTGAAATAGGCGCGCATGTGAAGCTTTACCAAGGCGTCGGTCTCGTCGCCAAATCCTTGGCAGCAGGCCAAGCGCTAGCCGGCAAGAAACGCCATCCCACCCTGGAAGACCATGTCACCATCTACGCTGGGGCTACCATCGTCGGCGGCGACACCATCATCGGAGCGCGCAGCGTCATCGGGGCGAATGTGTTTTTGATGGAAAGTGTCGCGCCGGACATGGTCTATGCCCTCGGAGATCAAGAGCACCGAATCCGCGGCCGCAAAAAACAGGAACCCGTCAGGAAGGAGCCTTCCATCGGCATCGCATGAGCCTAGCGCGTAGAATTTCCCAGCTCTTTTTCGACTTTGGCACGGCCCCTCCATGGAAAGCAGCGAAAGGCTCGCCTTTTGAAGGCATGGAGCCGAGTGAGCCAAGCCAGAAGCCACCAGCAGACAACCGCGACTCAACGGAAGCAGAGGATCTGACCCAACTGTGTCAGCAGCTGTTGCAGCAACTGGAAATGCCAGGCATGGCCAAAATCGTGCGTGTCTTTTGGAACCCACGCATGAGAAGCACCGCCGGCTACGCATCCTACCCGAGCTGGCGCATCGAGCTCAACCCCAAGCTGCGTGACTTTGAGGGGCAAACTGAGCGCACGCTAAAGCATGAGCTAGCTCATCTCGTGGCTTACCACCGGGCAGGCCGACGGCGGATCGAGCCCCATGGGCCCGAATGGCGACGCGCCTGTGCCGATCTGGGCATTCCCGATGAATCCGCGCGGCACACACTTCCCTTGCCACGGCGGAAAATGAGCCGCAAATACAGCTACACTTGCGCGCACTGCGGGCTCGTGGTCCATCGCGTGCGCAAATTCGCGCGCGGAACCGCCTGCCGGAAGTGCTGCGAAACCTACAATCGTGGCCAATTCGATGCCAAGTATCGGTTTGTACTCATGGAGCAAGCTGAGCCTTGAAGGTCAATCGTACCTGCCGCTCACGCCAAACACGAAACCACTTTCCGCACGCGAGGATGCTGCTTATGCATCTACCTAGCACATGCCACGCCCACCTGCCAGACGCACCCCCCCCCCGATACCGAAGCCCACTCCCCCAGGCAGCGAATCCTGGCCGCGCCCCTGGGCCCAGATGAAATACTACACCTACCACCCCGCCATTTTCCCCAACATGGTGGGCGCGGTCTCGAAGGACGCAGGCGCGGGCGATCTGGTGCATATCTTCGACAAAGAAGGCCGTCGTTTTGGCGCAGGTTACTTCAACCCCAAAGCACGCGTGCCGCTGCGAGTGCTGCACCATGGTGAGCAAGCTTTTGGCGAGGATGATCTCGATGCGCTCCTACGCCAAGCCATCCGCCTGCGGCGCGATGTGCTCAAGCTGAATGCGGACTCCGATAGCTGGCGTGTTGTGCATTCGGATGCCGATGGCCTGAGCGGCCTCATCGTGGATCGCTACGCGGATGCATTGTCCATCGAGATCACGACCCTTGGGGCTTGGCGGCGCTTGCGGCGCTGGTTGCCTATTCTACACGAGGAACTCGGCACCCGTGAACAGGTGATCCGCGTCGATCCAGATATCGGTCTGATGGAGGGCATTCGCATCGCGGATGTGCCTGAGGCCACCCAGGCCGGCCCACGAAGCGTGAAAGTGCGTGAGCATGGCGTTCGCTATCTGGTGAACTTTGAAGCTGGGCACAAAACGGGCTTCTTTTGCGACCAGCGCGACAACCGGCTGAAGCTCGGACGCTTGGCGAGCGGCAAAGTGCTCGACCTGTGCACGTACACGGGTGGGTTTGCCCTGGCTGCCCGAGTTCTCGCAGGCTGCGAGGAGGTGACTGCGGTGGATTTGGATGAAAAGGCCATCGCTCAGGCGAAGCAGAATGCCAATCTCAACCAAACCCGCATCGACTGGATTCATGCCGATGCCTTCACCTGGGCTCGTCAGATGCTAAAAAACGGCGCGCAGTGGGACACGCTTGTGCTCGATCCGCCCAAGCTCATTCATCACCGCGACAAGAAAGAGGAAGGCATCTTCAAATACCGCGATCTGAATGCATTGGCGCTGCAATTGCTGAAAAAGGGCGGGCTTTTTGTCACCTGTTCCTGCTCAGGCCTGCTGGGCACGGATGAGTTCGAAGAACTCGTCATCGGCACCGCCCATCGCCATGGGAGAAAGCTACAGATCCTAGATCGCACGGGCCCTGGACTGGACCACCCGGTCATGTCAAACTGCCCGGAGAGCCGTTACCTAAAGGTCGTCTGGGCTCGTGCGCTTTGAGGCAAGGGCAGAAACCCAAGCGTCTTCAGTAACCCATGGCTGTGCCGATCTGATAAATGCCGAGAGCCAGGAGGTAAGCCGTACCACTCATGTAGGCGAGCTGGAACCACATCCACCCGTAGGAACCAGTCTCGCGCTTCACGATGGCCATGGTACTGACGCACTGCATGGCGAAGACATAAAACACCAGCAAGCTCAGGCAAACCAACGGGCTATAGACGGGCCGACCATCTGGACGTATCTCCTGTTGAATGCGATCACGCAGCGGGGTCATGTCCTCCTCCGCGCCTGAACCCACCGCATACACCACGGCCATCGTATTGACGAAAAGTTCACGCGCCGCGAAACTGCCGATCAGGCCGATGCCGATCTTCCAATCGTAGCCCAGCGGCTGGATGACTGGCTCGATCAGATGCCCAGCACGCCCGGCTAGGCTTCGCGCCAACTGCTGGGATTTCACGCCAGCCAGCTGCGCTTCAGCAGCCGCAGCGCCGGCTAGATTTCCGTGAGCGATCAGACTTTCCTGCTTGGCCACCAGACCTTCCGCTTCAGCAATCAAGGCTCTGTCTTTCGGGTAGGTCGAGGCGGCCCAAATCAGGATGGACATGCCAAAGATGACCGTGCCAGCGCGCACGAGAAACGCTTTGGCGCGCTGTGACACCTGCAGCAAGATTGCCTTCACCGAAGGCAGCTTGTAGTTTGGCATTTCCAAGATCATTGGCGCATTCGCTCCGCGCAGGATGCCTTTGTTGAACACCCAAGCAAAACCGAATGCCCCCAAGGTCCCCAGCGCATAAAGCGCGATCATGATGCCCGCACGTGCCCAGGGTGAGACACTGTCTGGCATCAGCGCGCTGATGAGCAGCAGGTAAACTGGCAACCTGGCGGAACAGCTAGCCAGCGGTGAAATCAGGATCGTGATGAGGCGATCCTTGGGGCTATCGATGGTGCGAGCGGCCATGACGCCAGGGACAGCGCAGGCGTAACTGCTCAAGAAAGGCAGGAAAGCTTTGCCATTCAGCCCGACGACGCTCATGAGCCGATCCATGATGAAGGCCAGCCGAGCCATGTAGCCCGTGTCCTCCATGATGCCGATGAAAAAGAACAGGATCAGGATCTGCGGCAAGAAGACAACGACGCCAGACACACCATTGATGGCCCCATCCACGATCAAATCACGCAGATCCCCAGGCGGCATCGCCGCCGTCACCCAGGACCCCAAAACGGCGAAAGCATCCTCAATCCATCCCATGGGCCCCTCAGCGACCTTGAAGATCAGGTAGAAGAGAAAGATCAAAAAGCTAAGAACGAACAGGCCACCGTAGATCGGATGCAGCAGCCAGCGGTCGAGTTTCTGGGTCATCGTCACCGGCTCACGATCGGGCCGGGTGAGAATGTGCGAACACAGCGCTTCAATGCGTGTGTAGCGATCTTGAACGAGCTGATCTTCCCAGCCGGGATGGGCTTTTTCCAAGGCATCCCGACCCGCAACGATCTGGGTGAGTTGGGCATCAGCAATCCCCGCATGCAGTGGATCGTGGTCGGACAGCAGGTAAAGCGGCTCCAACAGCGAAGCGCGCTCCGGCACGGCTCCCGCAGCGATGAGTTGTGCCTGGGTGGCTTGCAACGAAGCGAGGATATCCTCGGGCAAAGGTGCAGAATGCCAACGAGGCTGCGGCAGGTCCTGCTGGCTCATGGCGGCCTTGAGTTCATGCAATCCCTGCCCGGTGGTGGCCTGCATGGGGATGACAGGCACTCCCAGCTCTTCAGAAAGCTGGGCGACATGGATACGCCACTGCTTCGCGGCGGCGATGTCCATCATGTTCAGCACCACGATGGTCGGCAAACCGAGCTCCAGGATCTGCGAGGCGAGGTAAAGGTTGCGCTCCAGATTCGCTGCATCCAGCACAATGACGACCCGATCTGGACGCGGCGTATCGTCGCGGCGACCGAGCAGCACATCACGCAGCACCGCTTCATCAGGGCTACGCGCATTCAGGCTGTACGCTCCCGGTAGGTCGATCAGGCGCAGCTTGTGGCCATGCTGACTCCAGCATTCGCCAATCTTTTTTTCCACGGTGACACCAGGGTAATTGGCGACTTTTTGGCGCAGGCCCGTGAGGAGATTGAAGAGCGTGGTTTTGCCCGAATTCGGATTGCCGACGATGGCGAGCAACGGGGAATGAGGCGCACTCATGCTTCGGCCGGAGTCACAAGGATGTGCGCCGCTTCATGGCTGCGCATGGCGATCTGAGAGCCACGGACACAGACCTGGAGAGGTTCCCCCAAAGGCGCACGGCGGATGACTTCGACCTTCACGCCTGGCGTCAACCCGAGTTCACGAAGACGCGTCAGGCCGACACGGCCGGTGGGCATGCTGTGAATAAGCGCAGTGCCGCCTACGGGCAGCTGAGCCAGAGTGGATGGGCGATGCATGGTTGTTCGCAATTGAGACGCTATTTCAACCAAAGGTAGCGGTATGTGCATGAATGGCAAGGACGGGAGCTTGCGATTTAACGAGCCTGGTTTGCGCTTCCCTTCACGAGACCCGCTGCCGCTGACGCAAGCCTCTGGCGTAGGGGGGCGGCTTTTTCGGCTAACTGCCGTTGCTCCCTTTCATACTGAGCACGGCCTTCTGGGGTCTCGATCAGCAGCGGTTCGTAGCCTAGATGCTGCAAATCGTAAGGGCTAGCACGCATGTCTAAATCGCGGCCCTGGCAAGCGAGTTCAAAGCATTCCCCCACCAGATCGCTGCCAATCCAGGGCCAGAGTTTCGCCGCCCATTTGTAAAGGTCCATATTCGTGTGCAGGCAGCCGCCCTGCTCCATCTCGATCCGCGTCTCGAGCACTGGTTGGAATACATTCAAAGGTCGCGCCTCGGCGGTGAAGAAGCGAAAGGCATCGTAATGAGAACAACACACGGTCTGCGACTCGACAAACGCAGCCAGTGACTCGGGGGAGAGGCGCAGCTCATGCCCCTGGTGGCGCACCTGCTCTCGTGGCTGTCGATAGACCATCGCCCACTCGTGCAGGCCATAGCAACGCAGGCGAGGAGGCCGCTGCATGACAGCCTCGCAAAGCGAATGCACCCAGGTGGCCAGATCACGCACCTTGGCCGGCAGCAAGCGGGCATCGAGATGGCTCTGCCCCGGCACGTGCCGCATGGGTTCCGCAGCCAGCCAAGGTTGATTTTGTAAATCTTCCTCTATCACTTCGATCCCCTGCCCCAGCGCAGGTAACCAGCGGATTAGTTTAGAGGGCGAAAAGTTGTAGTATGTGAAAAGAAAATCGTGAACGGGATGCGTCGTGCCCCGACTGCGGCGGTCAATGAAGGCAGTGGCCAAGGCAACAACTCGAGCGGCATGAGCACGCTGAAGGTCCTGCCACTCTGGGCGGGGGAGCATGAGGCCGATGCAGGTTTCGTTCATGGGGAAGCGACGAGAAAAAAGACCCGCATCACTTTCATGATGCGGGTGTTGGTAGATTCCTCGAAGGGTGCCGCCCAATCAGCGGCAGGGATCACTTGCTGTTCTCGGCGAACTGCGCGTCGAAAACGATTTTGCTCGGCGGGAAGTCGAGCTTCTTGACGAAAGCGCAGGACTCCGCTGCACCGAACTCGCGATCCATGGCGCCATCTTCCCACTCCACAGACAGCGGGCCGTTGTAGCCGATGTCGTTCAGAGCACGGATGATGCGCTCGAACTTGATGTCGCCACGCCCCACGGACTTGAAGTCCCAGTAGCGCTGTGGCTTGTGGAAATCGACATGGCCCCCGAAGACACCAGCTTCGTCACCCAGATTCCAGGCCACGTCCTTCATGTGAACGTGGAAAATGCGGTCTGGGAACTTGCGGATGAATTTCTCGTAGTTCACGCCCTGGTAGCCGAAGTGACTCGGGTCGTAGTTGAAACCAAACGCAGGATGGTAATCCACAGCCTGCAGAGCACGCTCCGCACTGGCGATGTCAAAAGCGATCTCGGTCGGGTGAACTTCGAGAGCGAACTTCACGCCCTGATTTTTGTACTCGTCGAAAATCGGCCCCCAGCGGTTGGCGAAATCTTGGTAACCCGCCTCAATCTGACCAGGCAGGTTTGGTGGAAACGAGTAGCACAAGTGCCAGATGCTGCTGCCAGTGAACCCATTGACCACGCTGACGCCGAAGCGCTTGGCGGCAAGAGCTGTCTTTTTCACTTCAGCCGCCGCGCGTTGACGCACGCCTTCGGGATCTCCATCGCCATAAATGGAGGCGGGTAGGATCTGGGCATGACGGGCGTCGATGTTGTCGCACACCGCCTGCCCGACGAGATGGGTGGAGATAGCAAAGCACTTCATGCCAGCTGCATCGAGCTTGGCGCGTTTGGCATCGCAATACGCTTGGTCAGCCTGATCGACCTCAAAGTGGTCGCCCCAGCAGCCGAGCTCGACGCCATCATAGCCAAAGGATTTGGCCTTCTGCACAATGGTATCGAAGGGAAGGTCGGCCCACTGGCCGGTGAAGAGTGTGACGGGTCTGCCCATGTGATGAATTGGTTTGGTGTTTTTGGGAATGAGGTTTGGGGGTCGCAGAAAACGACCGTCGATTCTTAAAAGCCAGCCTAGAATGGCAAGCAAAAGGTCGTTTCTATAAACAACCTGAGGATCTGACTAGCAAATGACAGGCTGAATCGTTAAAAAGTCACCTCTTGTTCAACCCGCCGACCTTCCTCCTCATGAGATTCACGCGCCCCCTGCCCTTCCTGCTCCTGGCTACGGTCACGAGCCTCTGCGCCCAGACCCAGCCCGCGCCCACCCCGGCGGCGGCTCCGAAACTGACGGATGCTCAGGTCTCGAACGTGCTGAGTCAGCTGCAAGAACTGGAAAAGACCATCCTGAGCCAGCGTGCATCCAACCTGAGCACCGTGCTCGCCAAGCTGAATGCTGCCATTGCAAGCGAGCAGTCCGCCATCAAATTTTACACGGACTGTGATGTACTGGTGAACAGCGAACGCAAGGAAGCCTCCAAAACCGAGGCACGTCAGCGCCAAGAGATGATGGAACGCAGCATGGACCGCAGCAAAAGCAAAGGCGGTGGCGGAGGAGCCGCTGCGGAAGAGGAAGGCGACATCGGAACCGCGCTTCAGCTCGGCCTGCGTTACTTGATTTTGACGCTAGAGGCTCATGAAGCCAAGGAAGAAGACTTCAAAAAAATGGGCCCCAAACTGTCCAGCTACATCCAAGAGATGACCGCCGCAGCCCCCAAGCTCAAAGGCCGTGCACTCGGGATGTTGGGACGCGTCTGTGGCGGCGGCAGCCCCGTCATCGAAGCCTTTCAGCTAGACCGCTTTCTCGGCTCAGAACACTGGAGCCGCAGTCCCACAGACATCGGCGGCATGTTCCAGCAGACCCTCTTCTTCTTGGCAGAAAAAGATGCCAAAGACACGCTGCCAGGGCTCTGGGATACCCGACTCAATTACGAGGCCGCCTTTCGCAAAGAGCAGATGCCAGCCCCCGAGTATGAACTTTGGCGGCAGGATGATCTACCTGCGCTGCGCTGGCAGCGGGCTGTTTATCTTTATGAAAAAGGCCCCTCGCCTGTCACAGCGATGGCAGACATGCTGAAGGTCATCAAAGAGCACCCATCCCATGCCGACGCGCCCAGCTGGGTCGATAACCTGCGTGAATTCGTCAACGCATCGGCCCCTGAGCCAACGACGAGCACGCAGACCGAATCCACGAACAATTGACCGCCAACATGCGCCATCCCCGCAGCCTGCTTTCCAGCTTTCGCTGCGCCTTGACTGGCTTGGCTTGGGCTTTCCAAACTCAACGCAACCTCCGTCTCCATGTCGCCGCTAGCTTCTTGGCCGTCCTCGCGGGGCTACTGGCCGAGCTGAGCGTTTGGAAATGGTGTGTTCTGGCGGGCTGCCTAGGGCTTGTGGTTGCGGCTGAACTGCTCAATACCGCGATCGAAATGCTCTGCGACCGAGTCATCCCTGAGCTCGATGAAGGCGTACGACGCATCAAAGATGTGGCCGCTGCTGCCGTGCTGGTCTGTGCGGGGATCAGCCTGCTCATTGGCTTGCTTCTTTTCTGCTGAGATTGGAAGCGAAGTCTGACGCACCGCTTGACCAGTCACGCCCTTCGCACGACCGCAAGCGTAGCCTTCACGATCCCCGCCCCTTCCCCGACCCTTCCCCACCCCATGCCTACTGAATCAGACATCCGTGCCGCTCTCGCCACCGTCCGTTATCCCGGCTTTAGCCGTGACATCCTGTCCTTTGGACTGGTGAAAAGCATTCAAGTTCAGCAAGGCCAGGTGACGGTCGAGATCTCCGTGGCGACCCGTGACCCAAACATCCCCAGGCTGATCCATGAGCAGGCCATGGAGGCCATCCGCCAAGTGCCCGGTGTCACGGAACCTCGGCTGAACTTTGACATCAAAGAGCCCCCCACGCCCCATCAAGGCAGTGCCGACAAGCTGCCCAAGTCCAGCATCCCCGGCGTGAAAAAGATCATCGCTGTGGCTTCAGGCAAAGGCGGTGTCGGCAAAAGCACTGTCGCCAGCAATCTCGCCGTCGCCCTCGCCCAATCAGGCGCACGGGTTGGACTTTGCGACTGTGACCTCTACGGCCCTAGCATCGCCCACATGTTCGGCAGCAACGAACGCCCCTACCAGAACGATGAGCAGCAAATCGTCCCGGTCGAGCGCTATGGCCTTCAGCTCATCAGCATGGGCTTCCTGCTGGAAGATGACAGTCCCGTGATCGTGCGTGGCCCGGTCGCCACCCGTTACACGCAGCAGTTTCTTCGGCAATGCGCGTGGGATGACTTGGATTACCTGATCCTCGATCTGCCCCCCGGCACAGGAGACATTCAGCTCACCATCGTCCAGACGGTGGCTCTCGATGGAGCCGTGATCGTCACCACGCCCCAAGAAGTCGCGCTCATTGATGCTCGCAAGGCCTGCTCGATGTTCCAAAAAGTCAATGTCCCCATCCTCGGCATCATCGAAAACATGAGCTACTTCCTATGCCCGAGTGATGGTCAAAAATATCATCTCTTTGGCCAAGGCGGCGGGGAACACGAAGCCAAGCGTCTTGGTGTGCCGTTGTTAGGACAAGTTCCGATTGAGATGAGCGTGCGCGAGGCAGGCGATGAAGGCCACCCCATTGCCCTTGAAGACACTGCGCGCTCCAAGGCCTCACAGGTGTTTCATGACATCGCAAGCCAACTCAAGAAACAACTTCCTGGATGATCCCCTGAGCAGCTTGGCAACCTTTCTGCTTCCCTTCTCCCCTGCGGGGAAAAAACGGTTGAAGCCCCCCTGCTGGGAACTATTCTTCCCCTCCAAATCCCTCCAAACTCCATCCCTGACATGGCTGACGCAGCAAACAAATACTCCCAAAACATCTCCGGCTCCTTCTACGTGGACGATCAATGCATCGACTGCGACCTTTGCCGCGAGACCGCCCCTGCCAATTTCAAGCGTGATGATGACGGTGGCCACTCCTACGTCTTCAAGCAGCCCGAAAATGATGAAGAACTGAAGCTCTGCGAAGAAGCCCTCAGCGGTTGCCCCGTAGAAGCCATCGGTAGCGACGGCGAATAAGCCCCCGTTGGTTCCCTTTCCCCACAAGGCGCATTCCCCCAGGAATGCGCCTTTTTTATCCCCAAGCCATGAGCGCCATCAGCCAAACGAGGCGAGATGAACGCTAGTCCTGAGGATTCAGACCGGCAGCTTTTGCGGATTCAAGCAGCGTCCGGTCACGCAAGCCGTCTGATCCACCCCATGGAGCCATCACCTGGGCATGCACCTCCAGATTCACCGCGTCGCCGACTTGACGGCGTGCGAGTTATCGTAAGGCGGAATCAACGAGGATGCCCCAGGAGTGACCAATCTTGGAGATGGTTTTGATCATGCGTTAAACCATGAACGGCAGGGCCACGCTGTCACTGAGGTAGCCCCTCGTCTCGGCCAACCACCTCACCGGCTCAGGCCACGATTTCCTTCAGCACGCCGGAGCTGTCGCCATGGCGCTCGGCCTTCACGCCGATGCCGTGGAGCAAGGTCAGCCACGCATTGCACAGCGGCGTGTCCTTTGGTGCGACGAGGTTGTGGCCGAGCTTGATCCCGGCACCGCCGCCGGTGAGGAGCGTGGGGCAGTTGTCGAGGTTGTGCTCGGTGCGGATGTTGCTGCCGTAAGCAAGGGCGACGTGGTCGAACAAACGCGAACCATCGGCTTCTTTGGTCGCTTTGAGTTTGTCGATGAGTCCGGCGAGCAACTCGCTCTGCACGAGATCGCGCTGCTGCGAGGCGGCGAGCTTTTCGCCCATCGTGGAGTGGTAGTGGCTCATGTCATGCGGCGCGACTTTGATGCCGATGCTCGTCAGCAGCGTGCTCACCGGCTGGCGGTAGGTCAGCACGCGGGTGCTGTCCGTCTGCATCGCGGCGAGGATGATGTCATACATGATCTTGATCTCTTCCTTGCCCGCCAATCCCTCCTGCGGCTGCGGAATCGGCGCCTTCGGTTGCGGCACGCCGATCCATTGCTCGTCCTTCGCGAGCCGCGTCTCGATGTCGCGGATGCCCTGGAAGTATTCATCGAGCTTGGCCCGGTCGTTTTTGCCAAGACCGCGCTGCATCGCCTTCGCGTTCTCCATCACCGTGTCGAGCACGCTGCGCTTCTGCGCGAGCATCGCCTTCTGCTGCTCGATGGGCGTCGTGTCCTTGGAAAACAACCGATGAAACGCCTCCACCGGGCCTTTGTGACCGCCGATGGGCTTGCCGCTCACGTCCCAAGCCATCGAAAGCCCCGGCCCATGCCCCGAAGCCTCCGCGTTCTCGCTGCCATTGAGCTGCAGCGACGCAAACCGCGTGTCCATGCCCAGCTTCGCCGCCGCGACCTGATCCGCCGAGATGCTGTTGTGAAACGTCTGCCCCGGCTCCGCGAAACGGTTCGCACCCGTGAGCCACATCGTGCTGCCCCAGTGCCCTTCGTTCGAGTATTTGTTCCAAAGCCCCTGCACGATGGAAAAGTCCGCCTTGTGCCTCGCCAACGGCTTCAAGCCCTCCGGCAGCGTGTAATCCTTCCCCATCTGCTTGATGTCCGGAAACCACGTCTCCGTCGTGATCCCCCAGCCAAAGCCCAGGAACACCAGCCGCTTCGGCGGTGCCGCCGGAGTCGCCGCGGAAGCAAATCGACGAAACCCCAGCGACTCAAGCGCGGGCAGAGCGATGAGCGAGGTGCTGGACTGGAGAAAGTGACGGCGGGTTTTCATGGAAAAGAGAAGAGGTGTTTTTCGCAGATTCAGAGAGGCCGCAGATTGTTTTTCTGGAGGATTTCAATCGGCAGGTTTTCTGAATCTGCGGGAAAAGTTGGGGCTGTGGCGAGTTTCGATATGGGCGCTGACACAAACTTCAAGTCCGCTTGGGCTCTGCCAAAATGGAAGCTGAGGCCCCAAGGCAATCCGAGCAAACGCAGGTAAGTCTGGAGACAGGCACGATCCACTGCGGTGACTTCGTGACCGAGGGCAGTGACAGTGATGGCGGCTTGATTGTTGATGACCAAACAACGCAACGAAGTCGTCCCAACATTCGGCACGACAACGATTGGGCTGACAACGAATGGAATCTGCTCCGCCCTCAAGGCCGCGCTCATCAGTCCCGTCCAGGTTGTTTCCCGGTAGCCAAACCCGATGTCAGCGAGGCACTGACCAGCGATTCGAATAAGCTCGCTGGCAAGTTCCGCGTCCGTGACAAATTCAGGCATGGTGACTTCAGGGAAGTTGCCCGTCTTGGAGGTGTAGATCACACGCTTCGGAACAAGGCTTGGTTTGCCAAAGTCGAGCAACATGCCTGTGCGGATGCGCCAGAACTTTGAATAGCTCAGCAATTGAGTGAAATGCTCCGGCGCAAACTCACCGCGTAGCGCCTTCAGTTCAGGGATGAGCTTTTGCTCGAATACAAGATCCGCTTCGAAGGTGTCCGCCACAAAACCACGATACATCAAATCACGCCGAGGCTTCGACAGGTGCTCGATGCCAGACTTCACCAGCCGAGCGACCAAGTCTTGGTGATAAAACTCCTCCACCAAACCGGGACCCAGCGCACGATGCGTCTCCATCGCCAGGCCAATGATTTCATGAGTGAACGGATCTTTGATCATGCTTTTGATGTCCCACCGATTCAGAAAACCCGCAGATTATTTTGATGTTCAGACCAAGGTGAAAAGAAATCGGTGGGTTTTCTGAATCTGCGGAAAAAAACATTCATCACTTCGTCCCAAACTCCCGGCTACCGACCAGCGCACGATGCGCCTCCATCGCCAGGCCAATGATTTCATGAGTGAAGGGATCTTTGATCATGCTTTTGATGTCCCACCGATTCAGAGAACCCGCAGATTGTTTTGATGTTCAGACAAGGTGAAAAGAAATCGGTGGGTTTTCTGAATCTGCGGGAAAAAACATTCATCACTTCGTTCTGTACTCTCGGCTGCCGACCAGCGCACGATGCGCCTCCATCGCTAAGCCAGTGATTTGATGAGTGAACGGATCTTTGATCATGCTTTTGATGTCCCACCGATTCAGAGAACCCGCAGATTGTTTTTGATGTTCTGACCAAGGTGAAAAGAAATCGGCGGGTTTTCTGAATCTGCGGGAAAAAAACATTCATCACTTCGTCCCAAACTCCCGGCTCGCGACCAGCGCACGATGCGCCTCCATCGCCAAGCCAGTGATTTGATGAGTGAAGGGGTCTTTGATCATGCTTTTGATATCCCACCGATTCAGAGAACCCGCAGATTGTTTTGATGTTCAGACCAAGGTGAAAAAATCGGTGGGTTTTCTCAATCTGCGGGAAAAAACATTCATCACTTCGTCCCAAACTCCCGGGTCGCGACCAGCGCGTGAATGAACTCGCGCATCGCGAGATCCTTCTTTCCGGCTTGGGTGATCATGTCGTCGATCAGCGGCTCGTCGCGGAAACCAATCGGGCGACCGAGCGCGAACTCGATCAAGGCCTCGCTGAAGCTGCGGGCGAAGGCGTTGGAATGGCTGGCGATGAGGTTGCGGAGGGCGAAGAAGTCAGTGAACTCTGGGCCTTTGAAGAAAGCGGCGGCGGGCTGGATGGGCCAGCGCTTGGTGCTCTTGGGGTTGGGTTTGCCGTTGGCGTCGAGGGCGGTGTAGCTGTCCTCGGTGCGCCATTGGCCGGCGGCATCGAAGTTTTCCAAACCGAAGCCGATGGGATCGATCTTGCGATGGCAACTGGCGCACTGCGGCTCCTCTTGATGCGCGAGCAAGCGCTCCTGCGTCGTGAGCACTTTGCCCGCGAGTCGGGTGATGGCGGGCACGTTGGCCGGCGCGGGCGGAGGTGGATCGTGCAGGAGCTTGCGCAGCACCCACGCGCCGCGTTCGACGGGGCTGGTGCGCTCGCCGTTGCCGCCCATGAAATGAATGGCCGCCATGCCGAGCAGGCCGCCTCGGGGCGAGTCCTTCGGCAACGACACCTTTTCGTAGCCGTCGCCCTTCACACCCGAAATGCCGTAGTAGTGGGCGAGCACGCGATTGAGGATGACGTAATCGGCGTTGAGCAGATCGCGCAGGCTGGCGTTGTGCTTGAGGATGTGCGCGATGGTCTCGTGGATCTCGCCTTTGGCGGCGACCTTCGTGCCGGTGTCAAAGCGCGGATACAGCGCGCGATTCACCTCAAAGAAGTCGATGCGATCCAGTCCGAGCCATTGATGCACAAACGCGGTCAAAAAGCCCTCCGAGCGCGGATCATCGAGCAGACGGTTGGTTTGCGCAGCGAGCACGTCGGGCTTCGAGAGATCACTCTTTCGCAGTTCGGCATCCGGCGGGGCGCTCCAGAGGAAATACGAGAGCCGCGTGGCGAGTTCCGCGCTCGTCAAAGCGCGGCGTTTCTCATCGGGTGAAGGCTCGGCGAGGTAGAGAAACATCGGCGAGGCCAGCACGACGGACAGCGTCTCCTTCAGCGCGGCCACGGGCTTGTCACCGGCTTTCCGGCGTACGTCGTAGAGGCGCATCAAGCGATCCACATAATCCGCAGGCGGCGCGGTGCCGCGAAAGGCCTCGGTGGCGAAGCGCTCGAAGGCTGCACGCAGTTCGGTGGCGGCGGGCGCGGGCGATTTGTCATCGAGCGGCAGCTTCAGCGCGGCAAAGCCGGGCGGCACGGGCTTCGTGGCATTCGGCACGCGTTCGACCTCGATCCAGTCCACCCACAGCACGAGCTCGGGGCCGATGCCATTGCGCTTCACGGCCTCGGCACGCTTGCGTCCGCCTTCTTCGTTGGTGTCCCAACTGCCTTTTTCGCGGAAGAAGAGCGAGCGATTGTCGCGGCTCAGATTTGCTCGCGTGAGTGTGAGCGGGATCTCGATGGTTTGCGGATTTTCCATCGTGCCGGTGATCTCATAAGTATTCAGCACCTTGCCTGTGCGGGCATGAATGCCGAAATCGAGGAAGCGACGCTCCGCGGGCGCGTCCTTCACCGCCGCGGCTCGCACGCGGACGACGTAATCGCCCACCGGCCAATCAAAAGGCACGAGCAACTCGATGTAGTTCACGTTCAGCTCCGCCGGATGCCGCGTCTGCACGCCCAGGTAGGCGCCGCGATCCACATCGGGCATGCCGATGTAATACTCGTGATACTTCAGCCAGCCCGCGCCGAGCGAATCGTTGGCGAGGTCGGCATCGTTCTCGCCTTTTTTATCAAAGCCAAACGTGCGGGGATTCGGCGCCCCCGGGATGCGGGCCCACTCGCGGCGGAAGCGCGACACATTCGGGAACTCCGCTCGCAGCTTCGCGACGATCTCCTTGTTCTCCGGCTTCGCGGCAGCGTCATCGACGGCCTTCACCCACTTCTGCGCCCGTTCGCGGGCATCGATTTGATACTTCACAAAGTCGCGCACCTTCGGCGTGGTCGTCTCGCCTTCGTAATGCAGCGTCTTCGTCACGCTCGCCGCCGTTTGCCACGCAAACGCCTCCTCCAGCGCCTCACGACCGAGCGCCTGATACTGCTCGATCTGGTTCGCTGACATGAAGAGGTTCGAACCGACGGTATCAAAGGCCCCCGAGCCACCATCCGGCGGCAACTCCGCCACGTTGATCTCCACACCGAGCAGTTCCCGCAGCGTGTTTTTGTATTCGCGACGATTCAGCCGCCGCATCGTGATGACGCCCTTTTGATCGCCAAGACTCCGCCGGGCGGCGACCATCACATTCGCCAGATCATCGAGTAAATCGGCCTTCGCAGCACTGGGAGGCTGCTTCTCGTCCTCCGGCGGCATGTCGCCCGAATTCATCGCATTCAGCACCTTCTGCCACTTCTCGGCGATTTCGACCGTCGTGATCGAAAGCGGCAGATCATCGACCCGAAACTTGCCTTTCTGCTGTTCCGGCCCGTGACAGCTCACGCAGTGCTCTTTGAACAAGGCGCGGTGTTTTCCCGGCATCGCCGGCTCGGCAGCGAGAAGAACCCATGGCAAAAAAAGGAAGAGTAAGGAGAGACGGCGGGGCATGCAGAGAGTGTGATACGTCATCGGGCCCTCGCTTTGATCTCCGTTGCACGCAGAACGCGTTTCGAGCACGACCGTTGGCCAAGCATGGCCCTGTCACTCTTCGAACAGGAACGGCTGGACTGAACGCCATCGGACCAAGGGGCCAGGGCCTAGCCAGCTGAATCCCGCCTCGCAAGCCAACCGACCCGAGGCCTGGAAGACGGGGCAGGACGGGCGCAACACCAGGCATTGGCAGCAGGCGAGGTGAACCCATGACCTGGACGGGGAGGACATCAGCGTTTGCCTCAGGGCCATCGTCACCTCGGCCATCGCCATGCGTGCATTTCGGGATCGCTCTTCTTCTTTGTACAAATCGTGAGACCTTGAGTTGTTTTTCTTTTTAGGCCGAAAAGAACTCCATTCGGCAAAAGACAGCCTTGTCCCCTACGCAAGATTAGTTTGGTTTGCATTTTCGACCATCTTCCTTCACTTAAATCGACTCAGCGTTTGCAGAAAAATAAGCATCTCGCTTTTTCATCACTTATTTTACCCACCTCAATCCTTAGACAACTTAGGAAACCCAAGGCCCGCTAGCACCTCGATCGAATTAGCCTGTTGCAATCCAAACCCATCCCTGAATGGCCCGCCAAGCATCCAGCAAACCCGCCGACTCCACCGCCAACCTGGGGTTTGAGGCCAAGCTCTGGCTCGCAGCGGACAAGTTGCGGAACAACATGGATGCGGCGGAATATAAGCACGTCGTCCTCGGGCTCATCTTCCTCAAATACATCTCCGACAGCTTCGAGGAGCGTCACCAATACCTACTGGATGTGATCGCCGGTAAAGTGAAGCCCGTGGATGAAGGCGACGAATACGCCAGCCCGGAGGAACCCGATGAATACCGGCAGAAAAACGTCTTCTGGGTGCCCGCCAATGCCCGCTGGTCGCACCTTCAGGCCAACGCGAAGCTGCCCACCATCGGCAAGATCGTGGATGATGCCATGGATGCGCTGGAGCGGGACAATCCCCGCCTCAAAGGCGCGCTGAACAAAAACTATGGCCGCCCGGACCTCGACAAGCACCGCCTCGGCGAGCTGATCGACCTCATCGGCAGCATCCAGTTGGCCGATGTCGCCAGCCGGTCCAAGGACGTGCTGGGCCGCGTGTTCGAATACTTCCTCACCCAGTTCGCCAGCGCGGAGGGGAAGAACGGTGGGCAGTTCTACACGCCCTCCTGCGTCGTGCGCCTGCTGGTGGAGATGCTCGCGCCTTACAAAGGGCGCATCTACGACCCCGCCTGCGGCTCCGGCGGCATGTTCGTGCAGTCGGAAAAGTTCGTGGAAAGCCACGGTGGCAAGCTCGGGGACATATCCATCTACGGACAGGAGAGCAATCCCACCACCCGCCGCCTCGCCATCATGAACCTCGCCCTGCGCGGCATCGAGGCGGACTTTGGCAAGGAGCATGCCGACACCTTCCGCGTGGATCAGCACCCCGACCTCCGCGCCGACTACGTCCTCGCGAATCCGCCTTTCAATGACAGCGACTGGTTCCGGAAGGACGACGACGTGCGCTGGCAGTTCGGCGTCCCGCCGAAGGGGAATGCCAACTTCGCCTGGGTGCAGCACTTCATCCACCACCTCGCCCCGCAAGGCATGGCCGGCTTCGTCCTCGCCAATGGCAGCATGTCGTCGAACCAGTCCGGCGAGGGAGAGATTCGCAAAGCCCTCATCGAGGCCGATCTCGTGGACTGCATGGTCGCCCTCCCCGGCCAGCTCTTCTACAGCACGCAGATCCCCGTCTGCCTCTGGTTTATTTCCCGCGACAAGTCGGGCGGGAAACCCTCACCCGGCCTTCGGCCACCCTCTCCCAGTGGGAGAGGGGCTGGGGGTGAGGGTAAACAGCTTCGAGACCGCAGGGGCGAGACGCTGTTTATAGACGCCCGCAAGATGGGCACGCTGATTGACCGCGTGCATCGCGAGCTCACCGACGCCGACATCGAAAAGATCGTCCGCACCTACCACAGTTGGCGCTTGGAAATCGAAATGGGGGAAGTCACCCGCACCCGCAGGGACGGAACCATTGAGCACGCGCTCGTCGATCCCAATCCCGCTTGGATCTACACCGACATCCCCGGCTTCTGCAAATCCGCCACCACCGCCGAGATCGCCGCGCACGGCCACGTCCTCACGCCCGGCCGCTACGTCGGTGCCGAGGAAATCGAAGACGACGGCGACCCCTTCGAGGAAAAGATGCCGCGCCTCGTCGCCGAGCTGGCGGGCCAGTTCATGGAGTCCGCGAACCTCGAAGCCGCCATCCGCGCCAATTTGAAAGGACTTGGTTATGCCCTTTGATCGCGGACAAAAAGAAACCCCGGCTCCAGTCACCGTCGCGAAGGGCGGGAGAGGGAGGTCCGAGGCTTACATTGCAAACTTGCAATAGACCCACAGCCGATGCAACACTTGTTTTATCATCAAGTTGAAGCGCTCTTCTCCTCGGAGCGGCTGGCGGCCTATGCGGTTTCACAGGGAGGCGCGGCTCCCGATCCCTGCGCCACGCTTGCCCGTTACCTGCTGAACATGGCGCTTTGTGAGAGTTTGTATTCCCCTCTCCAGATTGCAGAGGTCGCCCTGCGAAACGCCATCCACCAGCACCTCACCCACCTGTTTGGCCGCGAGGATTGGTATGATGACCCGAGCTTCCAGCTCACCGTTTGGGCGGCGGATGAGGTTGGCAAGGCCAAAGCCAAAATCACCAAGACCCGCAAGCCCGTCACTGCCGGGCGAGTCGTGGCCGAGCTGCAGTTTGGCTTTTGGACCAGCCTCTTCGAGGCGCACTACGAGCAGCGCACCCGCTTTCTCCCCGGAGGCATCAAGGCCGTGTTCCGGCATCTCCCCAAAAGCCTTCATCACCGCAAAGATCGGAAAAACGATCTCGAAAACATCCGCCAGCTTCGCAACCGCGTGTTTCATCACGAGCGCATCGTCCACTGGCAGGACCTGGACGTGCGTCACGAGCGACTGTTGGAGGTCATCGGCTGGATCAGCCCGGCTTTGCGGCAGATGGCCGAGGCGCTGGATCGCTTTAAGGCTGTCCGTGCAGGCGGTTTGAAGCCCTGGCTGGAAAAATTGCGCCGCCATTGGCCCGCAGCCACCACCGTGCCAGCCAAGCCCGGCCTCATCGAGATCCTACCGACCCCGTTGAGCGCCACCAATGGCATCGAGACGCCTTTTGGCCATCGTTGGGGCGGCGCTGTCTTCCGACTGTCGCTGGAGCACCTCAGCGCCATGCAGACCGGCCAGACCCTCGCGCTCGATGTGATGAGCGAATACATCACCTTCCTGCAACTCAGCCCGGAGGCGACGGCAAACCTTTCCACTTCCTCCCAGGCATGATTTCACGATCCACATTGAAGATGCCGCGCCTCGTTGCCGAACTACACGCCCAGTTCGCCGAGTCCGCGAAACTGGAGCAGGCCATCCAAACAAACCTGAGGGGGCTGGGTTATGGCGGGTGAAGAAATCGTTCAGCTTCGCGACGTATGCGTGAAGATTGGGAGCGGGGCGACGCCTCGCGGCGGCAAAGAGGCTTACAAAGGCGGCGACACATCGCTCATCCGAAGCCAGAACGTTTACAACGAAGGCTTCCATCGCGACGGCTTGGTTTACATCGACGACGACCAATCGGCTGAACTGCGCAACGTCGAGGTGAAGGAGAACGATGTCTTACTGAACATCACCGGAGATTCGGTGGCGCGTTGCTGCCAAGTTGCAGCAGACGTTTTGCCCGCTCGGGTGAATCAGCACGTTGCGATAATCCGGCCTGAACCGAAGGCGCTCGATGCGCGCTTCCTCCGTTACGTCTTGGTTTCGCAAGAATACCAATCGCGACTTTTGGCTTTGGCTTCTGCTGGAGCGACACGGCCCGCTCTCACCAAGTTGATGATTGAGGAATTGGCAGTTCCACTCCCACCCCTCGCCGAGCAAAAAGCCATCGCGGCGGTGCTTGGGGCGCTGGACGACAAGATCGAGTTGAACCGGCGGATGAACGCGACGCTGGAGGCGATGGCGCGGGCGCTGTTCCAGGGCTGGTTTATTGATTTTGATCCGGTCCGGCAAAACCTGGACCGGAATCAATATCAACCCTCACCCGGCCTTCGGCCACCCTCTCCCCGTGGGAGAGGGTCTGGGGGTGAGGGAACCGCAGGTTTGCTCGACGGCCGCCCGCCTGTCGGCCTTGACCCCGCCACCGCCGCCCTCTTCCCCGCCTCCTTCCAAGACTCCGAACTCGGCCACATCCCGAAGGGGTGGAGCATCCAGCCCGTCGGCGAGGTCGTCGATTGCGTCGGCGGCGGAACGCCGAGCACCGCCGAGCCAAAGTATTGGGAAGGCGGCACGCACCATTGGACGACACCGAAGGACTTCTCCTCGCTCCAAGCGCCCATCCTCCTCGACACCGACCGCAAGCTCACCGACGCCGGCATTGCCAAGATTTCCTCCGGCTTGCTACCCGCCGGGGCGCTGCTGCTTTCCTCTCGCGCCCCCGTCGGCTACCTCGCCATCGCCGCCATGCCCGTCGCCATCAACCAGGGTTTCATCGCGCTGACGTGCAACGACCGCGCCTCAAACTTCTTCATGCTGAACTGGTGCCAGACGAACATGGCCGAGATCAAAAGCCGCGCCACCGGCACCACCTTCGCCGAAATCAGCAAACAGAACTTCCGCCCCATCCGCGTCGTGCTGCCGCCGAAAGAACTCATGGCCGCCTTTACCGCCAAAGTCGCCCCGTTCTACGCCCAAATCACCGCCAACCTCCACCAATCCCGCACCCTAGCCAACCTGCGCGACACGCTGCTGCCGAAGCTGCTTAGCGGGGAGTTGCAACCAAACCCAATAAACTGAGCATGGAATACGAAATCGATTTTTTACCAGTTGGAGAGGAGTCGAAAGGCGGCGACGCAATTTGCTTCCGTTATTGGGACGCCACGACTCCTCAATTTGTGGGCATCATCGATGGCGGGACTGCAGACGCAGGAGAGGCGCTCGTCAACCATGTTCAGAAATACTACGGCACGAAGCGCGTGGACGTTGTCATTAACACCCATCCGCACGCTGACCACACGTCGGGGCTCTACACGGTTGTTGAGAAGCTCGATGTGCAACTCCTCATGATGCACAAGCCGTGGGACCATGCGGTTGCTTTGAAGAACGTCTTTCAAGACGGGCGGATTACTTCAAGAAGTATCGATGAGCGCGTGCGGAATGCTTTGCAGCACGCCCACGACCTCCATGAACTGGCGACGAAGAAGCGGATACCTATCATTGAACCCTTTGCTGAGGGGAACCAGCCCTCGCCGTATATCCAGTTCCTCAGTCCGACGGTAGAATACTACCAGAAGCTTTTGTTGGAGTTCACCGCTACGCCAAAGGCTCCAACGTTGGAATCAATCTACGAGGCCATGATGAAGAAGGCGCAGAAGACTGTGCAATGGGCGAAAGAGAATTGGAACACTGAAAGCCTCGTTGAGCCGGTTGAAGGCACTAACGCCGAGAATAATTCAAGCGTAGTCACCTTGTTGTCGTTTGGTGACGATCGCTTTCTGTTTACAGCAGACGCAGGTGTTCCGACACTGGAACTGAGTTGCGCAGTAGCCGAGATCCTGAAAATTCCCCTCGCCTCATTCAAACTCGTTCAGATTCCGCACCACGGCAGCAAACGCAACGTAGGCCCCAGTGTTCTGAACAAGCTTGTTGGCGTTCCGGTGGCCGAGGGCACAAAGAGATTCTTTGCCTACGTTTCAGTTCCGAAAAAGGGAGAGCCAAAGCACCCATCGAAGCGCGTCTGCAATGCGTTCACTCGCCGGGGTGGCAAGGTTGTAGAGACAAAGGGGGGCATTAAATATTTTCACTCTAACGGAGTTCCCCTTCGTCCAGGTTGGGGGACTGTCGAACCAATGCCGCTGCATACCAACGTAGAAGAAGATGACTCCGATTAAGATCATGACAGACGGCTACGAGCGAAAGGCGCGGCTATACCCCGCGCTCCTGTTGATTGCACCTGTCGTTGGAATGGCGGTTGCCATGCTCACCGCGAAGTTTACAGGACTTCAATCATTAGCGGCGGGGGTAGTCGGGTGCGGCGGTGCGTTCCTTCTGACACAACTCGCGCGCGACTCTGGCAAGAAGCACGAAGCCTCATTGTTCGTGAAGTGGGGAGGATTGCCGTCCATCGCTATTTTCAGGCATCGCGACGTTCGACTCGATGCCATCACCAAAGCCCGCTACCACAAAAAGCTGGCTGGACTCGTAAAGGAGGCAAAAGCTCCAACGCCTGAGCAAGAGCAGGCGGACCCAGCCGCCGCCGATGCGGTCTATGCAGGCTGGTCGAACTACCTTCGCGTGAACACGCGAAACACGAAGAAGTTTGGGCTGCTGTTTCAGGAAAACGTGGCCTACGGCTATCGGCGCAACGTTTGGGGCCTGCGTGCCCTCGGCATCATACTATCCCTTCTCAGCTTAGTTGCCTGCGGGGTCCGGCTTTACTTCGTTCACTCCACGAGTGGCAAGATTGACGAGGCTTTAGGTGGTGCGGCGGCATTCGCGGCAATCATGCTACTGCTCTGGCTCTTCCGTTTTAATGCCGATTGGGTCCGCGTTCCGGCTGATGCGTATGCTGAACGTCTGGCGGAGTGCGCTGAGTCATTCGGAAAACCAACTGGAGCTAAGGAGGGCACCAAGAAATGAGCGCTGATAAGAAACCCGTTATTCTCTTCGTGGACGTTCTTGGTGTGCGGTCCAAGTGGCTCAGCGGCGGGCAGCCCGCCGCGGAAGCGGCATTTCAGGAGTTCCGAACCCTGATTGCTGCTTCTATGAAGGGGACTGTGTCCGACTCGCTCGTTCGCGGCGTGGTTGAATCGGACTCTGCTGCTTTGACGTTTTCGAGTCTTCTCCCCGCGCTGGAGGCAGCAAAAGCACTTTATTCTGCGGCTTTCCGCCGCAAGCACGGCCGCGTCTGGCTGCGAGGCTGCATAGTAAGCCTCGATGGACAAGATGCGCTGAGAACATCGACCACATTCTCGGGGAAGCTGAAAAGCATTGAACTCAACCTTTACAGCAAACCGTTGTTGGAGGCGATTGCCGTGGAGAAATCCGGGTTTAAAGGAATGAGGCTTTTGGTGGAAAGCAGTTTGATTACTGCCGAGGTGCGGGCGGCTGTGAAACAGCCAATAGGCCATCTCAATTTCATCCCGCTGTGCAAGCTCAAGGCGATGCGCTATCCCAAACGCATCGACGGACTCTTCGTCGATTACCTATGGATGGCAACGGTAGAACGCGATGAGTTTGATGATATGCGAAGCATCATGGCTGTGCGCTTGCGCGGAGCTGCGGGCGACCCCGAAGAATTCAACCAAGCGGCGGCTACTCAGGTCGTTTTTCACGAGTGTGGCGCTATCCTTGGCTCGCTGGGCGGAAAGGCGCACTACAGAACGCTCCGAGACGCTGAACGAGCAGGTGAGGAAGTAACGCCCAACTCAACCCCTGGGGAATGAGCCTCACCGAATCCATCGTCGAAGACGCCGCCCTGACGTGGTTCGGGGAGCTGGGCTACTCCTGCCTTGGGGCAGAAGCCCTCACCCCAGCCCTCTCCCACGGGGAGAGGGAGTCTTATGGCCAGGTGGTGCTGGTGGGGCGGCTGCGTGAGGCGTTGCGGCAGTTGAATCCCACCCTGCCCGAGGAAGCGCGGGAGGAGGCCTTGCGCAAGGTGCTGCGCGTGGCGACGCCGTCGTTGGTGCAGACGAACCGGGCCTTTCACCGGCTGCTGCGCGATGGCATTCCTTTCGAATGCATCCGACAGGAACCCTCACCCCGGCCCTCTCCCAGTGGGAGAGGGAGGAGCGAAGCGGAGGGTGAGGGTCAGCGGCGATGGGAAATCGTCCGGCTGATAGATTTCTCCGATGTGCGGGCGAACGATTGGCTGGCGGTGAACCAGTTCACGGTGATCGAGGGCCAGCACAACCGGCGGCCAGACATCGTGATCTTCGTCAACGGCCTGCCGCTGGCCTTGATCGAGCTCAAAAACGCCGCCGATGAGGAAGCGACGATCTGGAGCGCCTACGCCCAACTGCAAACCTACAAGGCGGAGGTGCCCAGCCTGCTCGCCTACAACGCCGCCCTGGTGGTGAGCGATGGCCTGCAAGCCCGGATGGGCTCGCTGACGGCAAACCAAGAGTGGTTCAAAGTCTGGCGCACCATCGACGGCGAGGGCGACGCGCCGAAGACAGCGCTGGAACTGGAGGTGCTGGTGCGCGGGGTGTTTGAGCGGCAGCGCTTCCTCGACCTGCTCCAGCATTTCATCGTCTTCGAGGAGAACCCGGACACCGGAGCCATCCACAAGATCATCGCGGGCTACCATCAGTTCCACGCGGTGAACGCGGCCATCGAGGAAACGGTGCGGGCGAGCGGGACGGAAGGCGTCGGCATCGGAGAGCCACCGTTGGGCCGTCACTGGGCCGGCAAGATGAGCGGCGGCAAGCCGGGCGACCGACGCGCGGGCGTGGTCTGGCACACGCAGGGCAGCGGCAAGAGCTTCACCATGCTCTTCTTCGCCGCCCGCGTCATCCGCGAGGCCGCGATGCAGAACCCGACGCTGGTGGTGCTGACCGACCGCAACGACCTCGACGACCAGCTTTTCGGCCAGTTCCAACGCTGCGCGGACATCCTCGGCCAGACACCTATTCAAGCGGCTGACCGGGCCCATTTGAGGGAGCTTTTGAACCGGGCGAGTGGCGGCGTGATCTTCACGACGTTGCAGAAATTCGCGCCGCTTGAACCCTCACCCCGGCCCTCTCCCAGCAGAAGAGGGAGTGAACAATACCGAGGAGGCTTCGACTTCTCCGGTCTGAAGGCTGAAGCTCGTGATCTGAGAGCAAAGCAGACGGAAGCGGAAGCGCTGCTCTGGGAGCTGCTGAGGAATCGGAAACTCGCCGGGGCAAAGTTCCGCAGGCAGCACCAGTTTGGGGAATACATTACCGACTTCTTCTGCGACGAGGCGAAGCTGGTTGTCGAATGCGATGGGGCACCACACGGCACGCCTGAACGACAGAAGATTGATCAGAAGAGGGACGCCTACCTGAAATCCCAAGGACTAACGGTCTTGTGCTTTGAGAACAAGCGAGTGCTCGCCGAGCCGGAGGTAGTCCTGGAAGAGATCGCCGCGTATCTCCCCTCTACCTCTGGGAGAGGGGGCGGGGGTGAGGGTGAAGGTGGCAAGGCCATTTCCCTCAGGCGAAACATCATCGTCGTAGCGGATGAGGCTCACCGCAGCCAATACGACCTGATCGACGGATTGGCGCGCCACATGAGGGACACACTTCCGAATGCAACCTTCATAGGCTTCACCGGCACGCCCATCGAGAAGACAGACGCGAACACGCGGGCGGTCTTCGGTGATTACATTTCCATCTACGACATCCAGCGCGCTGTCGCCGACAAGGCCACGGTGCCGATCTACTACGAGAGCCGCATCGCCAAGCTGGGCCTGAACGCCAGCGAGCTGCCGAAGCTGGATGCGGAGTTTGAGGAGATCACCGAAGGCGAGGAGCTGACGAAGAAGGAGAAGCTCAAAACCAAGTGGGCCGCGCTGGAGGCGCTGGTGGGCGACCCGAAACGCATCGCGCTCATCGCCGCCGATCTGGTGGCGCACTTCGAGAAGCGCACGGAGGCGATGGACGGCAAGGCGATGGTGGTCTGCATGAGCCGCCGCATCTGCGTGGACCTTTACGAGGCGCTCATCAAGCTGCGGCCCGAGTGGGCGAGCGTGAAGGATGACGACGCCGAAGCCGAGAAAGGCAAGGCCTGCGTGGCCAAAGTCATCATGACCGGCAGCGCCGATGACGGCCCCGATTGGCAGCCGCACATCCGCAACAAAGAGAAGCGCCGCAAGCTGGCGAACCGCTTCAAGGACAGCAAGGACCCCTTCCGCATCGTCATTGTGCGCGACATGTGGTTGACCGGCTTTGACGCGCCGTGCCTGCACACGATGTATGCCGACAAGCCGATGCAGGGCCACGGCCTCATGCAGGCCATCGCCCGCGTGAACCGCGTCTTCCGCGACAAGCCCGGCGGCTTGGTGGTGGATTACCTCGGCCTCGCCGATCAACTGAAGCACGCCCTCGCCAACTACACCGAGAGCGGCGGCAAAGGCGATCCGACCTACGACACCAAGCAGGCCATCGCGATCATGCTGGAAAAGCACGGCATCGCCTGCGACCTGCTGCACGGTTCGGATTGGCGGCAAGCCGTGGGCGATGGCAAGAAGACGCTCTTTGCCCTGCCGGCGCTGCAAGAGCACCTTCTGGAACTCGAAGACGGCAAGACCCGCTGGAATCAGGTCATCACCGACCTGTCCCGTGCCTTCGCCCTCTGCGCCGCCAGCGATGAAGCCACCGACATCCGCGATGACGTGGCACTTTTCCAAGCCATCCAGGCCGCGCTGAACAAGCAGCACAGCGGCAACCGCAAGACACCCGGGCAGATTGACGCGGCCATCCGTCAGCTCGTGAGCAAGGCCATCACGACCGACGGTCAGGTGATCGACGTCTTCACCGCCGCCGGATTGCCCAAACCGGACATTTCCATCCTGAGCGACGGCTTCCTCGCCGAAGTGCGCGGCCTGAAGCACAAGAACGTCGCCGCCGAGCTGCTGGAGAAACTGCTGAAGGATGAACTCAAGGTGCGCTCGAAGCGCAACCTCGTGCAGAGCCAGGTCTTTTCCGAAAAGCTCAAGAAGACCCTCAACGCCTACCACAACCGTGCCATCAGCACGATGGAGGTGATCGAGGAACTCATCCGCCTCGCCAAGGAGATGGATGCCGCCACCAAACGCGGCGAAGACCTCGGGCTGACGGATGATGAAGTCGCGTTCTACGACGCGCTCGCCGCGAACGAGTCCGCCGTGAAGGCCATGGGCGACGACAAGCTCAAGGTCATCGCCGCCGAACTCATCACCCAGGTGCGCAAGAGCGTGACGATCGATTGGACGCTGCGCGAAGGTGCGCGGGCGAAGATTCGCGTGATGGTGAAGCGCATCCTGAACAAGTATGGCTATCCACCGGACCTTCAGGAGGCAGCGGTGAAGACGGTACTGCAACAGGCGGAACTGCTGTGTGCGCATTGGGTTTAAGGTCTTCCTTCAGCGGAGGTTCTTTGACGGCAAAATCTTCTTCCTCGACTCATCAAACGCAGCCCCTCCGATCCCAGCCATCTCCAAAGGGTCTGAGATCAGGCGCAGGTTCCGCTTCCAAGTGGACTCAAAAAGCCCGAACCGCTTGCCATGCAGTGCTTTGTGCGGCTTTGGGTCAGCTTGGGTTTCTGCGATGAACCCCATCCAATCTCTGCGGGAATGCCAGCGCGGCGCTGTCGGGGTTCAGGGGTTTGACGGATTTAGTCGCCACTTCGATGTGCCTAGCTAGAGCGCGCCGCCTTCCCTGCCCTCAACCTGGCGGTGCCTGGCTTCGCCTGAAGGTGCCGCGGTGTTGATCCACCGTGTGGGACGGAAACCTCCCTGGAAGGGGGTTGTCGTGGTCGGGCCGGCGAGATTCGAACTCACGACCTCTTGCACCCCATGCAAGCGTTCTACCAGGCTGAACTACGGCCCGACCTTTTCGCGGGGCAAAGATTGCCCGGCTGGGGACGCGGATGATGGCGGGATGAGAAGCTTTTGCAACCGAGGAATGTGAACCAAGGTCAAAAAACTTCAGGAGGCTTGAGGCGGCTTCTTGCCTCGGAGGACTGCATGCAAAAGGAAAGCCAAGCCGGTCACGATCATGAACAGAGAGAAAAACTGGCCCCGCGTCATGCCCAGGATGGCATCCGCCCCCGAATCAGGCTGGCGCACGCACTCCAGGGCGATCCTGACGATGGCGTAGAGGAGGAAAAACAAGCCCGTCAAAAGGCCATGGGGCAGACGCGGCCAGCGGACTCTGATCGCCAGCAAGACAGCGCTCAACAGCAAGCCTTCCCCCAGGGCCTCGTAAAGCTGGGAAGGATGCCGGGGATGCAAGATGGAGGCCAGCTCGGCCCGCCCGCCGCCATGTTGCTCGAACCAAGTGATGATCTCGGGGCTATGCTGAAGTCCCGCCGGCAGCGAGACCCACTTGCCTCCTTGGTGGATGAAATCCTCGTGCAGCAGTTCTGTCGGAAACTGCACTGCCCAAGGCACCGTGGTGACGCGACCAAACAACTCGCCATTGATGAAATTCGCGAGGCGCCCACAGAAAACGCCGAGCGGCGCTCCACAGACGAGGGTGTCCCCGATGCCAGTCCAGGAAATGCGATGCCGGCGTGCATACCAAAGACAAAACAGAGCCACGCCCGCAATGCCGCCATGACTGGCCATGCCGCCCTGGTGAATCATCAAAAGACGCCAAGGAGCCTGGACAAAGCTTTCCCAATCGTACAGCAGCATGTAGCCCACGCGACCGCCGAGCACGACGCCAAACACTGCCACCAGGGTGATGAAGTCCGCCACTTTGGCCTCTGGAATTTCCGAAAGCCCGCGCCGAGCCAGCCTGACCATCACCAAATAGGTCAGATAAAAGCCAAGGACATAGGCCAAGCCATACCAATGGATAGCGAAGCGGTCCCCCAAACGCAGCAACTGGGGGCTGATGTCATGCAGGTAATAGGCGAATAAGGATAACTCCATCGAGCGGAGCGATGCCTCTGGGCAGCGAAGCCAGCAAGTAAAAGCAACAGCTGTCTCCACATCCTCGGCCGAAGCCTGGCCCGCGTTCTGCCAAGGCGAGGCGATAGCGCCCGCTGGTGGCCATGCGGGGACCGAAGGTGCCAGGCCGACGAGCCTGGAGAGCAAGGTTTCATCCACTGCGCGAGCGGGATCCTGAGGCGGCACGATGCCCCTGTGGCTCTGCGATCCATGGGGAGACTTTGCTGACTTATGGCGCAATTTGAGAAGCCTACGGGCGTAGAGAAGCAACTGCTTATGTTTCAACTGAACGAATGCCTCCTCGCAGGTCAGGCGATTCCTGCCTGCCCTCTCGCTCTGGATTCCTCCCGTAAGCTCGATGAGAGGCATCAACGCGCCTTGCTGCGCTACTACGCTGCCGCTGGGGCCGGTGGAGTCGCGGTCGGCGTTCACACGACCCAGTTTTCGATTCGAGATCCCCAGCATGGTTTGTTTCAGCCGGTGACGGAACTTGCCATCGATGAGCTAAAAAGAGCCGATGCGAAGCATGGGCGAAGGCATCTGCGCATCGGCGGCCTCTGCGGTCCGACCGCTCAAGCCGTGGGGGAGGCGACCTGGCTGGCCAGCCTGGGCTACGATGCAGGCCTGCTGAGCCTGGGTGCGCTGAAGGCGGCATCCGAAGCTGAACTGATTCGCCATGTGCGTGCGGTGGCCGACGTCCTGCCCGTGATTGGCTTTTACCTACAGCCAGCGGTGGGAGGGCGGCTGCTGCCGGTCAGTTTTTGGAGACAGCTCGCCCAAATCCCGGCGGTGGTGGCGGTGAAAATCGCACCGTTCAATCGCTATCAAACGCTGGATGTGATTCGTGCCTTTGCTGAGGTAGGCCGAGACGACGTGGCGCTGTACACAGGAAACGATGACGCTATCGTGATGGACCTGCTGACGCCATACCGTTTCGGCCATGTGGAAAAACGCATCGTGGGTGGTCTTCTGGGCCACTGGTCGGTGTGGACACGCCAGGCGGTGGATCTTCACCAGCGCTGTCGGGCCTTGAGCCGGGCTGAAGAAGCCATTCCCCAAGAGCTGCTCAGGCTAGCCATCGAGGTCACGGACTGCAATGCCGCCTTTTTTGATGCGGCCAACGCCTTCTCGGGCTGTATCGCAGGACTGCATGAGGTCCTGCGGCGGCAGGGGCTGCTGGATGGCATCTGGTGCCTGGATGAACAAGAGGCTCTCAGCCCAGGGCAGCGGGAGGAAATCGATCGAGTTTATGCCGCCTACCCCCACCTGAATGACGACGCTTTTGTCGCGGAGCATCTCGATGCATGGCTTTCTTGATGCCGCCGGGATTGCAACCCCTGCGTTTCAAGATCATAGAAGACGCCGCATCGATTCCTGACCCATGACCCGCACGCACCTCGACGATCACCCTTGGCAGGGGCAGTCCTCCCCCAGTGGCAAGTACTCCCTGCAACGCCGAACACTCAGCCAGGAGGCGGGTGGCAAAAAAGACATCGGCACCTGGGGGGGAGGTCATCCGTTTGATCTCGAAGCTCACCGCTTGCCTCCGGGGAAGATGAATTTCCCTTACCATGCCCATTCTGCCCAGTGGGAGGCCTACTATATCCTGAGCGGAAGCGGCCAAATGAAGACGCCTGCGGGCTTGTATGACATTCGCCAAGGAGACTATCTGGTCTGTCCGCCGGATGAACCGCATCAACTGATCAACACCACCCGAGAAGACCTGGTTTATCTGGTGATCGCCAACCAACCGCAGGCGGATGTCATCCACTACCCCAACTCCGGGAAATGGCTGATCAAACCCCAGAAAAAAATCTTTGAGATGAAGGAAGTCGATTACTTCCAGGGCGAAGAGTAAATCCTGAACGACAGCCATCCATGCCACGACTTATCGCCATTGCAGCCATGTCATCCAACCGCGTGATTGGGCGCGCAGGTCAGCTCCCGTGGCACTACCCAGAAGATTTGCAGTTTTTCAAACGCACCACACTTGGGCACCCCATTTTGATGGGGCGGACCACCTTTGAATCGATCGGACGGCCTTTGCCGGGCAGGCAAAACGTCGTGCTGAGCCGCACTCTGCCTGAGCAAGATCGCCTTTCAGTGATTCGAAACATCGAAGATTTGCCGCGGGTGTGTCCTGAAGACAGCACGGTTTTCGTCATAGGCGGAGCCCAAGTTTATGAGGCGCTTTTGCCCCAATGCGCTGGGCTTTACCTCACCTGGATCAAGGCAAATCACGAGGGCGACACCTTTTTCCCAGAGTTTGAGGCCTTTTTTGATTTGAAGGAGATCATCGACCGCACCGAGGCGCTAGAATTTCGCTACTACGAAAGAAAGACGGCTTAGCCAGGGGCGATTGGGGGCGACACGAAGGGGGCTCACGACTTTGTGCGCTTGCACTCTGGGCAATTCCCCCGAATATCGCGCCCCTTTCGCAAACCTGCCATGATTCCAAACGCCTATCGCTCCCTCCACTGCAACGCCATCCGTGCCGAACACATCGGCCAGAACGTGACGCTCGCGGGCTGGGTCAATTCGGCCCGTGACCACGGTGGTGTGATCTTTGTCGATCTGCGTGACCGCGAAGGCCTCACCCAGGTGGTTTTCCGCCCGGAAGAAAACGCGGACGTGGCGGCGAAAAGTCACGACCTGCGCGAAGAGGATGTCATTCAAGTGACAGGCCGTGTGGAACAGCGCCTCACCGGCACGGAAAACACCAAACTCGACACGGGTGCAGTCGAAGTCGTCGTCACCACCTTCAGCATCCTGAATAAGGCGGACGTCCTTCCCTTCCAGCTCGACCGAGAGCTTTCCAATGAGGACATGCGGATGAAATACCGCTACCTCGACCTGCGCCGCGAGCGGATGAACAAAAACATCCGCCAGCGCCACAAGATCACCAACGCGGCGCGCAATTACCTCGACGCGGAAGGCTTCATTGAGGTCGAAACGCCCATCCTCTCCAACCCCACGCCCGAAGGCGCTCGCGACTTCCTCGTTCCCGCTCGGTTGAGCCCCAGCAAGTTCTTTGCTCTGCCTCAGGCTCCGCAGCAGTACAAGCAGCTCCTCATGGTCGCTGGCCTGGAACGCTATTTCCAAATCGCACGCTGCTTCCGTGATGAAGACCTGCGAGCCGACCGCCAGCCCGAGTTCACCCAGATCGACATTGAGGCGAGCTTCATTCAGCAAAACGACATCATCTCGCTCGTTGAAGGCTTGCTTGCCTCCATGTTCAAGGCTGGACAAGGCATCGACATTCCCCTGCCCTTCCCGCGCATGACCTATCAGGAGGCCATGGATCGATTTGGCTCCGACAAGCCCGACACGCGCTTCGGCAACGAGATCGTGGACATGGCCGATGTCTTTGCGAAGTCCGAGTTCAAGATCTTCCGCACCACGCTGGAAAATGGCGGTGTTGTACGTGCCATCAACGCCAAGGGTTTTGCCGGCATCACCACCGGCCAGATGATCCGCCTGAATGAGATCGCCATCCAGGCGGGCATGAAGGTCAAGCAACTCGCCTTCATCAAGGTGGAGCGCAACGAAGCCGGCGTGCTCGAATACAAGAGCCCGTTGTGGAAGTTCTTCGGCGAAGAAGAAAAGGCCGCCCTCATCGCCAAGCTGGGCGTCGAGGAAAACGACATTGTTTTCTTCTATGCCGGCACTTGGGACGAGGCGTGCAACATCCTCGGTCGAGTTCGTCTGGAAATCGCCGAGATGCAGGAAACCACCAAGGGCAGCACCGCCCTGAACTTCCTCTGGGTCGTGGACTTCCCGCTGCTGGCCTACAGCCCCGAAGACCAGAGTTGGGTCGCCGTTCACCATCCTTTCACCCGCCCCAAAGCCGAGGACGTGCCCCTGCTGGACGCTGGTGAGTACGGCAAGGTGCGCGCCGAAGCCTACGATGTGGTTCTCAATGGCTACGAGTTGGGCGGCGGCTCCATCCGAATCCACGAAAGCGACCTCCAGTCCAAGATGTTCAGCGTCCTCGGGGTCACGCCGGAAGAGCAGCAGATCAAATTCCGCCACATCCTCGAAGCCTTCAAGTTCGGTGCACCTCCTCACGGTGGCCTCGCGCTGGGCCTCGACCGCATCGCCATGCTCGTCGCCGGAGAGGAAAGCATCCGTGAAGTCATTGCCTTCCCCAAAAACAACAAGGCCTGCGACCTCATGACGGACTCGCCGACCACGGTAGATTTCAAGCAGCTCCGGGAGCTCTATGTGCAGAGCACTTGGAAGGAAAAGAAGAAAGAAGAAGTCACGGCATCGGGCACCCAGGCTTAATTTCTATCGAAAGCGAGCCTTGAATCGTTTCGTTGAGTACCTTAACCTGCACCAACCACTATGAATCACTCCGCCATCTTAGCCATCGGTCCGCTTGGCACCCCTGAGCTCATCATCATTGCCATCCTTGTTCTTGTGCTTTTCGGCGCCAAGAAGCTCCCGACCTTTGCTCGCAGCCTGGGCAAAAGCATGGGGGAATTCAAAAAGGCACGCGATGAGTTCGAGCAAGAGCTCCACGCTGCGCAAGACCAAGCCGAAAGGCCTAGCATTCCTCAGACTGCCGAAAAGCGCCAGCCAGTCAGCCCCAGCCAAAACATCTGATGTGGAGATTGCAGGCGTGAGCATGCGAGCAAGTATCTCGATAAGGCGGACACTCGTGTCCGCCTTCTTTTTTGTCTGGCTCTCATCAGCCAGGGGTGAAGACGCCGGAACGTTTGTTTTCTGCAGCTACAATGTGAGGAACTGGCTCAAGATGGAGCGTTTCGTCGGTGGCCAGCGAACCCTCTCCGACAAACCGGAGGAAGAGAAAAAAGCAGTCATCCAGATTCTCAAAGACATCTCGCCTGACGTTCTCGGGCTGTGTGAAGTGGGGGATGACCAGGATGTCGCCGATCTACAAAAAAGGCTCAAGCAAGCAGCCGTCGATCTGCCGCACGTGGAGAGGGTCCAAGGCAGTGACCCTGTACGCAGCCTCGCTTTGCTTTCTCGTTATCCCATCGTGGCGAGAAATTCACGATCCGATTTAGGTTACATGATCCGTGGTGTTGCCATGCCTTTTCACCTTCAACGGGGGCTTCTGGATGCTACGATCGAGCTCAGCCAAGGGTTCCAGGTTCGTTTTATCGGTGTCCACCTGAAGTCCATGCGGGAAGTTGTGGAAGCCGACCAAGCCGTGATGCGTCGCCATGAGGCAACCCTGCTGCGCGCACACCTTGATCAAATTTTACTCATCGCCCCCAAGACCAAGATCCTCTGTTATGGCGATTTCAACGAGCATCGAAATGAGCCTGCCATTTCCATCATCATGGGAAAACGCAGCACGGATAAGCACATGCTAGAAATCGTCCCGAAGGACGTGAATGGCCAAGTTTGGACGCATTTCTGGGATGCGGCCGACAGCTACGCACGCTTGGATTACGTCTTCAGCAGCCGCGCGCTCCGTCCTCATCTGAATGAGGACGCGTCCCAAGTCTATCATCAGCCCGATTTTCTCAAGGCTAGCGACCACCGTCCGATCGTCATGCCTATTTCCAACAAGCGCTGACGCGATTCACACCACGGTTCCTTTCCCTGAACCTTTCTTTTTCTTGGGACGCACATCCGAACCAGGAACGCCTTCATCTTGAAGAATCGTGTCTTGAGGTAGTGGGGCCGCTTCGCTTTCGATCTTGGGCTCACTCTCGTTGTAGGGACTTTCCTGCTGATACAACTTCAGCCGGGTTTCAAATTCTGTTTTGAGCTGCTTGCGCTCCTCATCGGTTATTTCCTGATCTTCAGCCAAGAGGGATAGGGACCGCTTTTGCCAGAGGATCGCTTCTAAAAATTCACCATTCCTGGCTAAACAAGCCGCTTTTGTATCCAGCATTTCATACCTTTGCTCTTCGCCGGCCTCATCCATCATGCGAAGAGCACGGCTCGCGAACAACACGGCCTGCTCTCCATTTTGCAAAGACTCATCCGGGCAGGTAGCCAAAAACCACGCTAGATTGTTGGAGGCCCAAGGATCCTCGCTCTTCGCGGCTCGCTGATACCAGGCTCCAGCTCTTCGATAGTCGAGAGGCACGCCATTGCCTGTGTAATACAAATTGGCGAGCCGACTCATCGCCTGAACAAAGTCTTGCTTAGCTGCCTTCAAGTAAAGCAGGGCTGCTTTTGACGGATTTTTGGCAGCCCCCACGCCTCTCTCGTACTTGGAAGCCAAGGCGGTCTGAGCCTGAGGGTGATTTTGCTCAGCTGCCTTTTCCAGCCATTCGGTCGCCTTCACAGGGTCTTGTTTGATCCCTCGGCCCAAGTCATAAGCCATAGCCACTGCAAACTGGGCTGGAGCAAAACCATTGTGCGCAGCTTTTTGATACCATTCCACCGCCTTAGCCTCATTCTTTTGCACTCCCACCCCGTCTTCGTGGAGAGACCCCATGACAAACTGGGCACGCAGATGCTTCTGCTGAGCGGCTTTCTCGATCCACTGGGTTCCTGATTTTTCGTCCTTTTTGCCACCTTCTCCCGTCAGCAAGCGCAGTCCCAGCTCAAACTGTGCATCGGCATCCCCCTTCTTGGCCCAGGATTCAAGTTCATCAACGGAACCACGGCCGGGGAGCTGTGACAAGGCGATCTCAGGCAAAATCGTAGCCGTGAGAAAAAGTAGAAAGGCGAGGGTGGCTCGGATCATGGTGAGTAGATTTACGTCTCAGAAGTCCTGACTCAGACAGCAAAGGTATCCGCTAGCTCAAAACGGCTAAGCTCAGCGTGCCCAGCGCGCACCACGCGCAAGCGCGACGGTCCAGTTACGCAAGTGCATGAAGGAGTAATCGGTCTTTCCGACGGCTCCAATCATGCGCACGCCGGTGGCTTTTTTCCAGGCTTTGCTCATGCTTTCTCCGGTGTGACACCCCCAACTCTGACACGTCGCTTTGCGGGCAAAAGCACTCCGATTGAGTCGAGGCAGATCGGCCTCATGCAGCCAAGCCGTAGAAGCTGCATAAACGTCACTGCTGTAGTCGAACAGGAAGCAATGCTTGTTCGAGTGACCGAAGTACTCGAAGCCGCTAATTCGATGACGCGTCCTGGGAACCTGCGCACTGCCTTGGTTGATGTATTCGATCACTTCGTCGCCAGAGCGAAACCAAACGAGATTCACCTTGTAGGTATCTCGGACAGATTCACAGTGGGTGGTGAGTGGATCGCGATCCTCTTCCGCACGACGCACGTAGCCGTCTCGATAGACGAGCCAAGTGATGATCGTGCCTTGAGGTTGCGTTTTTCGTAGCTCCTGCATCCTCACTCGAGCGGTGCGAACGAAATTCCCCCACCAACGGTCGTGACGCATCACGGGTTGGCGGAGATCCTCCCATTTGCGCAAGGCAGGCCCTCCGGAACAGACGATGTATTCCGTAACCTCAGCCGCCGTGGCCTGTGGCACGAGTAAGCCTAGAACCGTTAGAAAGAAAAGAACGCGAAGCATCATGTCAGCCCTTAACATGCTTGAGGGTCAGCAGGCTTGATGCCTACTCAGTCGTTGGAGATTAACTTGAAGTTCTTGAACTGCACTTTCATCGGGGGCCCCTGATGGATTTGCAGGGCGATCAGGCCTTTCTTGGGTGCATTCGCCGCATCTTCATCGGTCACATCAATGGTCTGCAAGCCATTGATGAAATGCTGCACATGGTTTCCTTTGGCCACGATCTTGTACTCATTCCATTCCTCTTTCTTGATGCTCGCCTGAATGGCTGCGCTGTCACCCACTGGCTGACCTTTTTCGATGACTGGCTTTTTCGCATTCGTGCTTGGCTTGATCACGGTTTTTTCACCGCGAAGAGCCAAAATGCCACGACCACGCTCTTCATAGAGAATCCCGCTGTATTTGTCCCCGGCTTCGAAGTCAGCTTGGTAACCACTGATGATGGGACCAAATTCACCGGCTGGCAGTTCTTTGCTCCGGTATTGAACCCCTGAATTGCCTTTCTCGATGCGGTATTGAAAGGTCAGTTCAAAATCACCAACGGTGCCGCCTTTCCAAACCAAGAAGGTATTGTGCTTGATGATGCCCTTGGCTGGATTGGCGGGGTCAGGTGGCGTGATGCCGGTGATGGCTCCATCCTGGACACTCCAGAGGTTCATGTTGCCTTCCCAGCCTTTGAGATCGACGCCATTGAATAACGTGACTTCCGAGGAGGCATTGGCAGTCTGAGCAGAAACTTGCGCCTCTGAGCAGGTCAGGCAAAGAGTCGCAAAAAGAAAGGTAAGCAGGCGGTTGGACTTCATAAGATGGAGTGGGAAGGATTTTCTAACGCGCAGGACCGTCTCTGTCTATCTCTGAGGAAGCCCTGAGCAAGATCATCTCCTCCGCAAGAAGCGACCCGTTTAGCAATCAGTCAAAGGTTCGCCTTGCATGGCCCTAGGCATCGCGGTTTGAATCCCTAGCATGGAAACTGATCCCAACGACCTGCCTGATCTGATCACGCTGAGCCAACTCAAGCAGGTCACCGGCCAGGTGCCTCAGCCTTATCGGATTCATGCACAGATCGAGTCTAGGCTGGAAAAGAACACCTCAGCGGGCAGTCCGTTTTACGAATTGAAGCTAGTGGATGCGGGAGACTCGATGATTTGGCGCGTTTTCGACAACAACCCTTTGTTCCACGACGTTGGAGCATTAAAATCGGGGCTCTTTCTGGAGCTAACTGCCCAGTGGCTGAACACAGGAAAATACGGCATCGAACCCCGGCAAGCGCATCTGAAGCTGCTGAATGATTCAGAGAAAGTGAGTTTGCTCGCAGGAGACCCTGCTTTGGTGGCAAGACAAAACCAAGATTTTGCAGACATCAAAGCGGCGACTCAGGCTCTCAGGGATCCACGGCTTCGAGGCATCTGCGCTCTGTTTTTGGAACGCCATGGTGAGCGCTTTAAACGCACGGCTGCCGCCCGTGAAAATCACCATGCGCGGCGTGGTGGATTGGTAGAGCACGTCGCCCAAATGATGCGGAGCGCGATGGCCTTGGCGTCAGTTTATCCGGATCTCAATCGCGATCTTCTCATCGCAGGTGTTTTATTTCACGACAGCGGCAAGCTATGGGAAAACGCCTACCCAGAGCAAGGCTTCACCATGCCGTATCATATTCATGGAGAGATGCTGGGGCACATCACGCTTGGCTTGGAACTGGTCAATAAGCTATGGCGCGAACTTCAGGAACGCCCGGAATCTGCCGACTGGTCCCTGCTAGAACCTGCCAATGATCAGGTTCGGTTACATCTCTTGCATTTGATCGCCTCACACCACGGTGAGCTTCAGTATGGTTCTCCTGTACTTCCCAAAACACCTGAAGCCATCATGTTGCACTACGTGGATAACATAGATGCCAAGATGGAAATGCTCAGGAGGGGCTATGAAAACTCACGTGAACTTGCTCCAGGCGTTTTTGAAAGGTTCAGGCCTTGGCCAGTCAACATTGTTTCACCGCTCGCTTCCCTTCCTGCGCAGCCGACCTCAGATTGACGCGGATGAATCGTTGGCGTTACGGAGGCCCGCTTTCCAGCTTTTGTAGCTCTCCAATTCTCGCTCAATCAGCTTCAAACAAAAGGCGATCACGGTGGCATCATCGATGTAACCGACCCCGATGATCACATCAGGAATGACATCGGCCGGATTGAGCACGTAGAGCAAAGCGAGCGCCCCTGCACTCAGCGCCCAATAGGGCACTTCGCGGTAGCGACCCGACCCGTAATCCTTCACCATCTCAAGGATAAGTTTGGCCTGCCCCATCCACTGCTTCAAACGAGGCAGCTTGCTCTCGATTTCATCCGCACGCTGGGTGACTTTGGCAATATCAATGTCGTGCTGTTGATCCGAACTGGCCATCGAGGTAAAAGATGTTTGTCGACCATGAAAAAGCCCGCTGGAGAGTCCAGCGGGCTTTGAGAGAAAGTTAAAGAATGGAATGCATCATGAGCCCGAAACAGCGTCAGCACCGCGCTCTCCCGTGCGGATACGAACCGCTTCGAGCACATCGCTGACGAAGACTTTACCATCACCGATTTTGCCAGTGTTGGCGGCTTTGACGATGGCATCCACGACAGTCTCACTGCGTGAATCTTCCACAACGACCTCAATTTTTACCTTGGGCAAAAAGTCCACGGTGTATTCCGATCCGCGGTAGATTTCAGTGTGGCCTTTTTGACGGCCGAATCCTTTGACTTCGACGACGGTCATGCCCTCCACTCCGACTTCGGAGAGAGCTTCTTTGACGTCCTCGAGTTTGAAGGGCTTGATGATCGCTTCGACTTTTTTCATGGCTGAGGCAATAGATGTGTGGTTTGGCGGTTTGCAACGACTTGAGGAGATCAGGGGTGATTTTCCCGAGGCTGTTGCTCGCAATAATGCTACAGCGAGAAGCGTGCCAAGTCTCTGCATGAATCTTTTTTATGCGTTTCTTTTTTAGCAGGGAGGCTCGGGTTGAAAAGCAGAGCTTCTCTTCTTTAGGTAATGCATGATTCTGATTTCACCATGCCGTGCGAAGCGACTGGCCATGCTTTTGGCCATTGCCGCCCATCCTCTAGGCGGAGTTTTCGCTCAAGAGGAAAGCTTTCCCCTCATCATTCGCTGGTCCGTTGGTCACGTTTACACTCAGGAAACCATCACAGATACACTCACCGCGCTGACGGTGGCGGGCGCGTCTGAAGACCAAAAGATGAAGGTGGTCCAGACGACAGAAATCAGCGTCAAGCCATCCCCCAACGCTGGCAAAGCAGCCCGTGTGACGTTCAAGTCGCTGAAGGGCGATGTGATGCTGCGTGGAGTCAAGCACACCTTTGATTCTTCTAAGATGGCTGAGGCGAGCCCGATGATTCAAGCGTCACTGGGCCAAAGCGTCGGGCGTTCCTTTGAATTGCATTATGATGCTGACGATCGGTTTTTGGACATTCGTGATTCATCGAGTCTAGCCGACAAGAACCCAACGGCGCCTTCTCTGGAAACCATCGCCGAAGCTCATGATGTCGCTGAATTGTACCGACGCTCGTTGGAGATGGGACTTCCCAAGGTTCCCGTAAAAACTGGGGATCGCTGGACGACTCAGGAAACACTGAACTTTCCTAGCGCTGGCAAGGTGAACATCGAACTACGAGCCCATCTCGAATCCGTTGTGGATCATCAAGGCAGACGCCATGCAAAAATCACCTTTGAAGGTGAGATGCGACGTGCTGATGAAGCCGTGGGCACGCGTAAGGTCACCATCGGCAAGGGCTCGCGCATGTCTGGTCAGGTGTTTTTTGATATAGACCGCGGCATGGTTTCTGAGGCTGTCTTTCGTTCAGAAATCCAACTCGAGATTCAGGGGAAAACCATTCCTGTGCGACAAAACGTAACAACCCGACTGACGGGATTCCAAAAAGCTTCCTAAGCTTGTCGCATAACGAACCGATGCCATCGTGAAGAAGTCGTGGCTTCCTTGATTGCAGGCCACTCGTCAGATCGTTACTAAGCGCAGTCTGCTTGGCTTTTGCTCTGCCCTGAACTCCTCTTCTCACGCATGTCTCCTACTCATCGCACGGCCTGGTTTGCTGTGGTCTTGCTGTTTCCTGTCGCCCTGTTGAATTACCTGGATCGTCAGATGTTGGCGACCATGAAAAGCTCCATGGTGGCTGAGATCGAAGGCCTGAGCACCGATGCACAGTGGGGACTGGTTCTCGCTTCGTTCAAATGGGTTTATGCCGTCCTGAGCCCAGTAGGAGGCTACATCGCTGACCGCTTTAGCCGGAGGCATGTGATCTCTGTCAGTCTTTTTGCATGGTCCGTGGTCACTTGGATGACAGGCCATGTCACCCACTATGAGGGACTCGTGACCACACGGGCACTGATGGGCATCAGCGAGGCATTCTACATTCCTGCTGCTCTGGCCTTGATCTCAGATTATCACATGGGCAGCACCCGCTCTCGTGCCGTCGGGTTGCATCAAACGGGCATTTATTTTGGGCTCATTTTGGGTGGCTACGCCGGTTTCGTAGCTGACTCACCAACGTTGGGCTGGCGCTGGGCCTTTGATGCAGCTGGGCTTATTGGCATCGCCTATGCCTGGCCGCTTTTCATTCTACTAAAAAACCCGCCCAAAATCCAGCAAGCCACCGACACAAAACAAACGCCTTTGGCTGCATTCAGTGAGCTGATGAAGAACCGTCATTTCATTCTTCTGGTGCTGTATTTCACGCTACCCGCTATCGCCGGTTGGGTGATCAAAGACTGGATGCCCGTGATTTTAAAAAATCAGTTTCATCTCACCCAGGGCGAAGCAGGAAAAGTGGCTGTTTTGTATGTTCAAATCGCCTCAATCGTGGGTGCCCTGACTGGCGGCATTCTGGCGGATCGCTGGATGCGCCGCACACAGCGTGGACGCATCTACACCAGCGCACTTGGCATGGTGCTGTTCCTTCCTGCCCTTTTCGGTCTCGGCGCCCCAGGCACGTTGACGCTCGCCGTGTTTTTTTTGATGCTATTCGGCATCGGCTGGGGTTTTTTCGACTGCAACAACATGCCCATTCTGAGTCAAATCACCCGGCCAGAAGTGCGTGCCACCGGCTATGGCCTCATGAACTTGGTGAGTATCTCTTGTGGAGGCTTGGGCGACTGGGGCTTCGGAATTTTGCGTGACCGAGGCGTGCCGCTAACGATGATCTTTGGCTGCTTCACCGGGGTCGCCTTACTGTCTCTGCTGGTGGTGATGCTGATCCGCCCCCCTGAAAACCAGCCTTGATCCTTGTCTTGTTCATCGAGGCAAAACCGATCCGTCAGATCAACTCCAGCTCGAGTTGGGCCACCGGGGCAAAGCTGCGGCGGTGCTCGGGACAGGGTCCCAAACGCTTCAACGCCTGACGATGCGCTAGCGTCGGATAACCTTTGTGAATCTCAAAACCATAGCCTGGGTAGCGATCTGCCATGGCCAACATGAGACGATCTCGACGCACCTTGGCGATGATGCTGGCCGCCGCGATGCTGTAGCTGAGACTATCTCCTTTCACCAAAGCCAGCTGATGAATGGGAAAGTCACGCACAGGTTTGCCATCAATGAGGGCAGCCTCCGGCTTGGGCCGCAAAGCCTGCACACAGCGTCGCATGCCCGACCAGGTGGCCTGAAGGATGTTGATTCGATCGATCTCAGCTACCTCAACCATTTCCGCGTGCCAGTGAATGTCTGGGTGTGCCGTTAGCTCCTCATACAAGGCCTCACGGCGCTTTTCACTAAGCTGCTTTGAATCATTCAAGCGTGGATGGCTAAAACCTCTCGGCAAAATGACAGCGGCGACACTGACGGGACCAGCGAGGGGCCCGCGCCCCGCTTCATCGACGCCAGCAACAAAGCGGAAACCCGAGGCTAATAGGGTATGTTCGTGATCAAGACTTGGCATTCCATCTCGAAATAGACCAGGGAATCGAAAAACGAAAAGCCTACTTTTGCAGCAGCGACTTACTTCAAGGTGAGTTCCTCCATCACCGAGCGCAGTCGCTCGTGAGTTCCTGCCACCATACGCTGAGTCGGTGCTCCAGCTTTAGGATTGCTCCAGGTTTGCTCTAAATCAGCCAACAGTGTGATCAGCGGTTGTAACAAAGCCGAACGGCGAGTGAAGTCACTCAAAGTCGAAAAATCATGCCTCAATTCGGCAAGCAAGGCGGGTGAACCAATGCAGAGCGGCCGTTTGTCCACCTCAGGGGTCTCAACGACCAATTTGGACACAATTTCCAGCGAACGTATCCAGGCACCGAGGCTTACCAAGACCGCGAGATCTTCATCCATTTGCTCGCGCAAAATGCGCATCATCTCCAGATGTCCATCAATGATCTCTTGGCGCAGCCCCTTCCATTCATCCATTTCTGCCATCTTGGCCTGCGCCATTAGCCGCGGCATGATCCGATCTCCCATACCCAGGGTGCGGCAACAGGCGACGATGTCTTGATTATTGTTGCGGAACTGCTGTGCATCGCCTGCCTCCCAAATCAAAAAGCTCTCTCCGATCAGGCTGCCTAAAGTGAAGCCCGTCTTGCAGCGATCCGAACTTGGCGTCAGCGGCAGCCTAGGTCGGAAAAGCGAACGCCAGCGGGCCTTCGTGTGCCGCCCCGCCATCTCCAAAAAGTCCACGGGTGTCTGATCCTCGGTCCAAAACACTGGCCTTGCGATGAATTCACCCGCACTCGCCGCGATAGAATCCTGGCCATCTTGAGTCGCCACACTCGACGCAACGACTTGCGCCCACAGCGCACCTGCCCCGAGGACGAGGCCAAGTGAGCAGAATCGTAAAAAACAGGGGGGCATGCAAAGAGGCGTGAAAGGAATCGAAAGAATCTGACTTCGATGCATCCAAAACGCGTCCTGTTCAATCATTTAACCTCACTAAAGTAATTGGACGTTAACAATGAATGCTCATTTGAACGCATCACAGCATTTCTTCTTGGCAAAACCAAGCCTGGCAAGCATGGAGATTCGTCATGAAAATTGTCCTACTCGACGCCCACACCGCCAATCCTGGAGACCTTTCCTGGGCCCCGTTAGAAGCCATTGCTCCTTGCGACATCTATCCACGAACCCCTCTGGCAGAGACGGTCGCACGTTGCCAAGATGCGGAAATCATCATCACCAACAAAGCTCCTTTAACCCGCGACCTTCTCACCGCTCTACCCCGCTTACGCTACATTGGCGTCACGGCCACCGGGTATAACATTGTCGATACCGTGGCCGCTAGAGAACTGGGCATCACCGTTACCAATGTGCCAGGCTACAGCACGCCAGCTGTTGCTCAGCTCGTCTTTTCTCTCCTGCTTGAGCTTACGAATCATGTTGGCCACCATGCCGCTACGGTAAGGTCCGGTCGCTGGGCCGAGTGCCCAGATTTTTGCTACTGGGATCATCCCGTGATTGAACTTCGTGGACGAACGTTGGGTATCATTGGTTATGGCGATATCGGCAGCGCTGTCGCACGTATCGCGACGGCGTTTGGCATGAAGGTTCTGGCTAGCCGCCGCGAGTGGAAGACCCCACCTCCTGAAGGGGTCACCCCAGCAAGCCTGGATGAAGTTTTCTCACAAAGTGATGCCATCACGTTGCACTGTCCACTGACAGAGGCCACCAAGCACCTGATCAATAACCGTACACTTGAGCTGATGAAACCTACAGCGTTTCTCATCAATACCGGACGCGGTCCCCTGGTCGATGAAGTCGCTCTGGCATGTGCCCTCAATGAAGGTCGTATTGCTGGAGCTGGGCTAGACGTCCTCAGCCTTGAGCCACCTCAGCCAGGGCATCCACTTTTCACGGCACCGAATTGCCTAATCACCCCACACATCGGCTGGGCTAGCCGAGAGGCCAGGATTCGTCTGATTGCCGCCGTAGCGGAAAATCTGCACGCCTTTTTGGCAGGTCGGCCAATTCACGTTGTCAATTGAGTCCATGATAAGAGGCGCATGCCCCTAAGACCATGACTGAATCCCCACCAAAGCCAGACTGCCAGAGGTTTTAGAAGTCACGAGATCACACTGATTCGTTTTAAGATGGATTCGAGAATCGTCACAAAGTAAGCGTTTGGTCCCCCTTGCGTCACCTCCTCGCTGTTCGTCCCCATGCCGTATCTGGCCTTCAATCTCTATGACGGTAATGAGTTCGTTTTCGATATCCTCGAAAAGCGTCTTTCCATAGGCAGAGATTCAAACAACGAACTCGTCATCGACAACACCTACATCTCCAGCTTTCACGCCGAGTTGATATGGAAGTCGGAGGGCAAGTACGAAGTTGTCGATCTCCAATCCGCTAACGGCACTTTTGTGAACGGCCAGCGAATTGAGCGCTGCGAAGTGCGCTTTGGTGACAAGATTCGGTTCGGCCAGCTTGATGCTCAGTTTCGGGAACACGCGTCCAAGGACGACTTGCCCGTGAGTTTGCCACAGCATGGGCTCGACAGCAAAAACACGCAGGCACCTAGCGCTGGTCGTCGTGGTGATACAGAGAGTATTCCCGTGCAGGACCTGCCAGCAGAGAGAAAAACGCAAATTCAGGCCTTTAGCCATGATCGTGATGGAGCCTGCGCTCCTAACGAATCGGCCTCCAGCCCATGTCGAGAAAGTGAGGAACATCTGAATCGCTTGAGGTCTGAGATCCTAGAACTGAAAAAGGAACTGCAATCGCTCAGCCAAGACAAGCTAGCTACCTCCGCCGCACTCGAACGAGTGCAGGGGGATCGCAATACAGCCAGCGCCCAACTGGACAAACTACGCGCCGAATACAATACCCTACAAAAGAGCTTCAGCGAAACGCAACGAGACCAAGAGGCAGCGCTGAAAGTCCAGCAAATGCAGGCTGATGAAGCCGAAGCACGCCTAAAGGAACTGACCGCCAAAGCCGCTCTAGCAGACCATTGCATCCAAGAACTGGCCGAAAGGCAAAAACAACTCAGCGAAGTCAGCGCCCAGTGCAAAGAAACCGAGAAACTCCGCCAAGATGCAGCCCATGCCCTGGAGGGGCTAGAGAAGCAGAAAGAAGCTTTAAAAAGTGAACTCACCACGCTGGAAGAACGCATTCTTGCGGGCAATGCGCAAATCCATGAGCTAGCCAATCAGGTCAACGCTGAGGAAATCCGAGCAGCCGAGGTTAGGGCAAATCTTCACAAAGCAACGGCCGCCCTTAGTTTGGCTGAGATGCGTCGCAACGAAGCGGAAACAGCAGCTGCAAACGCTCGAGAGGAAGACAAAACCTTGCGTAAATCGATCCCAGCCATGCGCATCGAAATGGCAGAGCTGCAAGCGGCACTGACGAAGCTAACGCATGAACACGATGAAGCCTCCCAATACGTGACGCGCCTGAATCTAGGCAGCGACGAATCTCAGAAGAAGATCACCCTTCTTCAGCAGCAGATTTCTCAACTCGAAGAAGCTCAGCGACTGCGAGAAGAACGTCTCATGAAAGCTCAGGCGGATGTCGATGCCGAGGCCACCCGACTGAAAACGGTACAAGAAAAAACGGCTGAGGCCGAAACCGTGCTGAACACGATCGAAAAAGAGCTAAGGGAAAGCCGCAGCCGTGCCGACAGCAGCCGCACACAAGTCACCCTACTTGATGCTGACCTTAAAGCCCGCCTGGATCAAATCGAAACCCTGAAGCTCGAAGAGGCAAGACTTTTCCACCTCTCTCAATCTCATAGTACGGATATCCATGCGGCCAAGCCCCTACTGGATGAGATTCAGGGCAAAATCTGCCTCGAAGAAAAACGCCTCAGCGACTACACCCAGGTAGGTGGCCAGATCTTGAGCCTTGGTGACTCACTAGCCAGACTCGAAACGCGCTACAATGAAATCTCACGCAGCGTGAGTGAGGCAACCGAACGGGAACTAGCGCTTCAAATTAAGATCAGCGCTCTTCAGGAAACCTGCGCTCGAGAACAGCATCGCCTGGAACAAATCCGCAAGGATGGCCAGCGTCTCGGAAGCCCTGTTGGCCACCCCGTGACCGAAGAGCCCCACCATCGTCTCGCTAGCCTCAATCGCCAAATTCAAGATCAGCTCGCCCAGAGTGAGCGGCTAAAAAACGAGATAGCCATGCTGAGACAGCGACGAGCCGAATTCGCGCTGGCTGAATCTCAGATCAAGCATTGGCAAGAGATTGAATGCCGGATGCGAAGCCAACTGCATGAACTGGAAGAGAAGCACGAAATCATGCGCCGGTGCTTACCTTTGCATGAAGGCACCCTCATTGCGTTGGCTCACGACCTTATCAAACGCATGGATGGCATCGACACACTCGCCTCTCACCACGCCGGTGAGAACCGTGGTGATGTCGTCGCTCAGCTTCTGACCGTGAAGGCCTCGTTTGAGGACCTGTTGTTCCACTACGGCGTCCGTCAGATCAACTTCGCAACTGGCACCGAAGTGGATCCGCAGATGAGGCCTTGCATTAGCATCGTGGATAGCATTCCTGGAGAAGGAAAGGCACGAGTCGTACAAACCTGCCGTGTCGGTTATGCCTACTCATGCGAAGACGGCCGTGAGGTGATTCTGAGAAAAGTCGAAGTCAGAACCTCAAGCCAATCAGGCTAAGGCAAGTGCGCGATGGCCGACATGCACGAAGTACTGCAAACGCCGCGCAACCCGCTTCTGTAAAAAGCGTTTAGCTGGGCTCCGTTCATGAATCTTCTGCTACCTCAAAGCCGCCGCAACGATCTTGATGCCCTGCGCGCGATAGCCATGTTGCTGGGCGTCGCCCTCCATGCCGCGCTAGCTTTCTCGGGTGGCCCCTGGATCGTGCAGGATTCTGTAACGCATCCGGCATTTCACGTCTTGATCAGCGCAATTCATGGCTTCCGGATGCCCTTGTTTTTTTTAATGAGCGGCTTTTTCACAGCCATGTTGTGGCGGCGACGTGGGCTAAGGGTGGTCATCAAGAATCGCTTTCATCGAGTGTTTTTGCCCATGCTGCTAGGTATGATCACCGTCGTGCCGCTGATGCACGGGTTCAGCCTTGAGGAAGCAAAATCAGTCCAACAGGCGATCTCCGCCACTAGCTCAAATCTTTGGAAAGCCTCTGCCCATGGCGAATTGGAACAGGTGAAAGAGCTTTTGGAGCAAGGAAAGCCACTGAACGAAACTGACCCAGTGCTCGGCATGACTCCCCTGAGCCATGCCACATTGCATGGACACGAGGATGTCGTTCGGTTACTGCTAGCAAGAGGAGCAGATGCACGAGGACGAAACCGCGACGGAGGCACGGCTCTACACCTTGCGGCCTTTTTGGGTCGGGCGAAAATTAGCGAGCATTTGCTACGCGCAGGAGCCACACCCGACCTGAAGAACGTGCGGGGCGAGACTGCCATCGATGTCACCCTTCTGGATGAGGCATTGACCCGAATGATCACGCAAATGATGCATGTTCACCTAAATCACACCGCGCTAACGACGGGGCGGCAGCAGGTGCGGCAGCTTTTCGGTGCTGATCGATCCGCCGCAGCGAAGAGCCAGCCACTGCTCAAGTTGTGGTTTTTTTGCACACGCGTGCCGCTTTTTTGCCACCTATGGTTTCTGTGGTTTCTGTGTTGGATGGCAGGCGGCTTCGTCTTCTGGACCTGGCTTGCGAAGCGCACAGGTTGGCAGCCTGGAGAAAAACGCTGGATCACGTCTAACTGGCGTTGGCTATGGCTGGTGCCTTTGACGCTGATGCCCGCCTGGATCATGAGCCGCGGAATGCCTCATTTCGGACCCGAGACGAGCTCCAGTCTCGTGCCACCTCTTCCTTTATTGGGCTATTATGCCGTCTTTTTCAGCCTGGGAGTTTTGTACTTCGATGCTGAGGATTCTCAGGGGGAGTTAGGCAGACACTGGTGGCTGAGCCTGCCCATCGCGCTGCTTTTGGTGTTCCCCGCGGGCCTAGCTTTGACCTATCGGGATGCGTCCCCTTCCCTCTTGGCGGTTTTTTTGCAGGTTCTCTATGCTTGGCTCATGTGCTTCGGCTTGATGGGTCTTTTTCGAGCGTTTTTATCGAAGGGAAGACCCTGGCTGCGCTATCTCTCTGACGCTTCCTACTGGATGTATCTGGCACATCTACCGCTGGTGGTAGCAGCACAGCAGCAATTCAAAGCTATAAACATGTCCGCTGGGTTGAAATTTGCCGTGATCACCACAGGCAGCATAGCCGTTCTACTGCTTAGCTACGAATTTCTCGTGCGCCCGACCTGGCTTGGCAGGCTGCTGAATGGAACAAGCGCTGCTCAAAAGCAGTGAGTCACAAAGCGTGAAATCTACCTCGGAGAAGGTCGAGATGACTTAACCAAGTTGCACCCGGCCCTATTCTTGCTCATCTCAAATTCTCTCCGTAACCAAACCTCTACAAAAGCCCATGCCAGTCGCAACTCCCGCTCAATATCGTGCCATGCTAGACGCCGCCCAAAAAGGTGGCTATGCCTACCCGGCCATCAATGTGACCTCACTGCCTACGATCAATGGCGCGCTCAAAGCTTTCGCAGAAAGCAAGTCGGACGGCATCATTCAGATTTCTACGGGTGGCGGTGAATTCGCCTCAGGCACAGCGGTGAAAGACATGGCACTGGGAGCCATCGTGCTAGCGGAGGCTGTGCATACTTTGGCAGCAAAATATGACGTGCTCGTGGCGCTTCACACCGACCACTGCCACCCCAAAAACGTCGAGAAGTTCCTGAAACCCCTGCTGGCTGCCACCAAAGCGCGCCGCGAAGCAGGCAAAGGCAATCTTTTCAACTCCCACATGTTCGATGGCTCTGAACTGAGCCTGGAAGAAAACATCAAGGTATCCAAAGAACTCCTCAAAGAGTGCGCCGCTTTAGATATCATCCTGGAAGTCGAGGCTGGTGTCGTCGGGGGTGAAGAAGACGGCCACGACACTTCCGGTGTTTCGAATGATAAGCTCTACACCACTCCAGAAGACATGCTTGCGGTCTATGAGGCACTGAACGGCATCGGACGTTTCATGTTCGCCGCGACGTTTGGTAACGTTCACGGCTCCTACAAGCCAGGGGCAGTGAAACTCAAGCCCACCATTTTGCGTGATGGCCAAGCCGCTGTGACTGGCAAATACGGTCCACAGGCGGAGATGGACCTTGTCTTCCACGGGGGGTCTGGAACCCCGTTGGAAGAGATTCGTGAGACCTTGGACTATGGCGTCATCAAAATGAACATCGACACCGACACCCAGTATGCCTTTACCCGCCCCATCGTGGGCCACATGCTGAAAAATTATGACGGCGTCCTAAAAATTGACGGCGAAATTGGCGATAAGAAAGCCTATGATCCACGCGCCTACCTGAAAAAAGGTGAACAGGGTCTATGCGACCGGATGAAGGAAGCCTGCAACGATCTCCTGAGCACTGGCAAAACCATCTTTGGAACGGTCTAAACCCCTTCCCAAACGAGCAAAAACCTGCAAACCGGAGCCACTGTGAAGAACAGGGCTCCGGTTTTTTCATATCAAGCTGAGTTTGATCCCTCGCTGAAGTCCGCCGCAATGCCATTTGCCGCTTTCATGAATCCTACTCGCTAGCATAGCGGGAGAAATGGCAGAAGCGTCATCACAAGAGCCAGTTTTTCACACGAAGTCTTTGCGCATAGCCCGATTCTGAAACGGGCATACGGGTAGCATAGAACAGCGAATCAAGTCACAAAACGCTCACTTCAAGCATCTTAACCAAGCCCTTTAGGGGTAAACAAACTCTCTTCCTAGCGAAAGAAAAACCTGATTAACCCATCCCAAAGTGACAAAGTTGAAATGTTCCCCAATGGATTTTACACTGTTCCACAGTGGCTTATGCCTGTTTTTGAGCTGGTGATGATCTACGCGCTATTCAGGGCATGAGCTTGATAGGTAGAATCACAAAAAGCATTGTGAATAACTTGTGAAAAGCTGCTGAAAAAGTCCCTCAAGTCTGGGAAAATCTACGGGAATCCGAGATAAAGCCCCCCTTAGCGACGGAACGTTATCTCGGAGCGCCTTCAGCACACGCGCTGAAACGAATGGACGGAACGCTGACAAAGCATGGAAAATCCCAATCTTCTGCAAGGTCTCAAATCATGTTACCAACCACATGCTGCTGTTTTTTGTCCAAGAACCGTTCACCACAACCTATGATCTGTGCGCATGAATTCCCCCGACCGCACCACTGTCTTTTTGGAACTTTTGACCCAGCATGAGAGGGCTCTCTCGCTGTACGTGCATAGTTTGGTCCCAGGTGACGCGGCGGCTGAGGACATTTTGCAGCAGACGAAGATGATCCTATGGAAACATTTCGATGATTTCGAACTCGGGACTCATTTCCTTGCCTGGGCGCGAAAAACCGCTTTTCACCAGATTTTAACGCACCGCCGCCAAAAGAAACGTGGGCATCTGCCCCTGGACGAAGTCGCACTCGAAAGTTTAGCTGCTGCAGTCTCAGAACTCTCGGCAGACATCTCCGAACGCCGCGAAGCTCTGCGCAGCTGTCTAGGCCGTCTGCCGATCGAGCACAGGCAGCTCATCCAACTGAGGTATTTCGACGATCTCGAGATCGACCAAGTCGCCGAACGACTGAAGCGCACCCCAGCCGCCGTCTATCGCGCTCTCAGTCGCGTGCGGATGACGCTGATGGAATGCGTGCAAAGGCAGCTTATGGCCGCGAGCCACTCATGAACCATGCTAGGAATCAACTTTTATGAATTCAAAAGAAAAATGGCAATTGATCGAACTCTGGGAGCAAGCCCGGGAAGGCACGCTATCTGAAGACAATTCCAACAAACTGAGCCAGATCATCCAAGATGAGCCTGAAGCGCTTCGCTTGCTTGCTCATGCGGCTCTTTTAGATGCCGAAATCCAGCATCTGGACGCACGCGAGCTGACGCAGCCAGTGGCCACGTCAGCTCGAAAAGAATCGCCGACTACATCCTGGCGGTGGCACCTCGTGACAGGAGCCCTGGCTGCGGCGATTGCGATAGCGGCTCTGACGCTTTTTGACCAAAGCCCAGCCCCTGTAGCGACCCTGGCCAAAGCCAAGAACTGCAAGTGGGGCAGCAGTGCCCTGCCGACGCTCGAGGGGTCCAATCTGCTGCCAGGCACGCTCGATCTGCTGGAGGGCATGGCCACGCTGCACTTTAACAGTGGAGCTGAAGTCATCCTAGAGGCTCCGGTTTGTTTAGAGGTGCTCTCTAGCATGGAGTGTCAGGTGAAGAAAGGCACGGTCGTGGCTGATGTTCCACCTCAGGCCAAGGGTTTTACAATCGTCACCCCCGAGACACGCATCGTGGACTGGGGCACGCGTTTTGGCGTCAGTGCCGCAGAGGATGGCAAGTGCTTGGTCCACGTCATTGAGGGCCTGGTTGAGGTGCAGCGACATGGCGAAAAAGCATCGAAGGAACTGCGCGCTGGCCAGCGAGTGGACTACGGGGGCTTCATGGCAGGTGCGACAAATCCCGATGCAGATCGCGATGAGCAGCCGGAGCCAGGCCGCTGGCTGCCTGACCCATTGCGCGATCTCGGAGATGGTTGGCAGGCTGTGACCACCGGCTATGGAGAAGGCAGAGACACTTGGATTCAGTCGAATGCCTCCATTCAGGCAACTGGGCGTGAATCCTTCCTGCGCGTCAAGCACAGTAGCCATGATGGGAGACTGGACCGCAAGGCCTACATCGCCTTCGACTTGCAGCGCTTCAAAGGGCGCCAGATCCTTGATGCTGAACTAGAACTGCACATTGAGCCCTCCGAGCTAGGCTTTGCTTCCCTGGTTCCTGATGCCACCTTTGTCATCCACGCCTTGATCGATGAAAGCCAAGATCAATGGCCTGAAGACGGACTCTCCTGGAAGCAGGCGCCCGCGCACGATGCAACACCTCAATGTCGAACCGCACCAATAGCCTCGCAGACGGCCCTTATCGGAAAGTTCATGGTTCCGCAGGGCACGACCCGGGGTGCCTTCATCGTAGGCGGAAAAATGCTCACCGAAGTGCTCCGCCAAGACAGCAATGGGATGGTAACCTTCATCATCTGCCGCCAAACCGATGAAATGGCTCGAAATGGTCTCGCGCATGCCTTCGCCAGCCGAGAAAACACCAAAAACACCCCGCCAACCCTGCGGGTGAAGCTAGAACATGAAGGTGTGAAGTGACGGAAAAACTGCTTGCTGCCCCTCACATCACTCCTACCATGCGCGCCCTTCCGTCCGGCTATGCTGGAAGGAAGATCTTCAGCTAACCTCAACCCGCAGGTTTTCCGGATCAAGACTCATGTCTTGAGCATGCATCCGCTGAGCGCATGTGCGGAACTCCAGCACCCCCTACTCAACTACATGTCCCAAATCCTCGCCGAACTCGTCGAAGCAGGTGTCCATTTCGGTCACCAAACCAAACGCTGGAACCCAAAGATGAAGCAATTCATCCTAGATTCCCGCAATCAAATCCACATCCTCAATGTGGAAGAGACCGTGAAACAAGTGGAAGTCGCTGCTGCGTTCCTTTCCGAACTGGCACGCAAAGGCCGCCGCATGCTCTTCGTGGGCTGCAAACGCCAAGCTCAGGAAGCCATCCGTGAGGCTGCTGAAGCCTGTGGTCAATTCTATGTCAATCATCGCTGGCTGGGTGGCACCCTCACCAACCTGGAAACGATCCGCAAGAGCGTGGCTCGCCTCAACTACCTTGAGGAAATCGAGAAGAAGCCTGAGTTCAAGGCCATGTCCAAGAAGGAACTGGCATCCCTGAACCGCGAGCGCATCAAACTGGAACGCAACCTTCGTGGCGTGCGTGGCATGGAAAAATTCCCCGACGCTGTGATCATCGTCGATAGCGCTCGGGAGCACATCGCGGTCAATGAAGCTCGCCGCCTGCGCATTCCAATCGTGGCCCTGGTGGATACCAATGCTGATCCAGATTTGATCGACTACCCCATCGCTGCCAACGATGACGCCATTCGCTCGATCCGCATCATTCTCCAGAAGCTGATCGACCCAGTGATCGCCGCTTCCGCTCAGAAGTAATTTCTTATCCCCCTCATTTACCATGGCAGAAATCACCGCAAAACTCGTCCAAACTCTCCGCGAAAAAACCAATGCGGGAATGATGGAGTGCAAAGCCGCGCTCAAGGAAGCGGATGGCGACCTCGAGAAAGCCGAGACGATCCTTCGCAAGAAGGGCATCACCAAGGCTGAAAAGAAAGCTGACCGCCAGACCAAAGAAGGCATCGTAGCTAGCTACATTCACATGGCTGGCCGCATTGGCGTGCTGATCGAAGTAAACTGCGAAACCGACTTTGTTGCGAAGAACGAAAACTTCCAATCTTTCGTTCGCGATGTGTCGCTTCACATTGCTGCCGCCTCCCCCAAATACATTCAGCGTGAAGACGTGCCAGAGGCCTTGATCGCCAAAGAACGCGAAATCGCCGCTGAACAAGTGAAAGGCAAGCCCGCCGAGATCGTGGAGAAAATTGTCAGTGGCAAGATCGACAAGATCTTCGCTGAACAGTGCCTTCTCGACCAAGCCTTCATCAAGAATCCGGATCTTACGATCCGTGATCTCGTGAAGAGCAAAATCGCTGAGCTGGGAGAAAACTTGGTCATTCGCCGCTTCGTTCGTTACGCGGTGGGCGAAGAAATCTAAACCTGAGTTACCGATCCATTGACAGGGAGCGGGCCATTTGCGTCCGCTCCCTTTTTTGTGTCGATTTGCAGTTGCCCTTTCATTGACGCTACCCTTGCGGGCACCTAAACGTACATTCAATAACAGCATCAGGACAAATCCCACCTGAGCTAGAATCCTTTTGACCCCATCCCCCATGAAGTGCGACGTCTGTGCGAGCGAGGCCACGGTTTTCCTGACCCAAATCATCAATGGGCAGATGACCACCGTGAACCTGTGTGACGCGTGCTCCAAAGCCAAAGGTGTGACTGATGAAACAGGCTTTGGATTGGCTGAGGCCTTCCTCAGCGGCGGCATCCCTGAAACACCAAACGCCAGCGAAGCAGTCTGCCCAACTTGTGGTTTCACCGCCTCTCAATTGAAAAAAATCGGCCGCATGGGCTGTCCGGATTGTTACAGCACCTTCAGGGAGGGCCTGGATAACCTATTGAAGGCCATGCACAAAGGCACACGACACGTTGGCAAAATCCCCGCTAAATGGCAAACCACAGCGCCCGAATCCAGTCATGAGCGGCTTGATGAGGAAACTCCCCCCCTAAGTGAGAAAAAAAATCCCTCGGTTTCCGAGTCTGAAGAATCAGGGCCTAGCTTGGCTAAATTGAAAAAAGAGCTCGAAACTGCCGTGCGCGAGGAGCGCTATGAAGAAGCCGCGATCATCAAACGAGAAATCGACCGCATCCAAGAGACCGATCAAGCTTAAAGACCAGCGTGTAGCATCAGCCTCTCACCGCTCATCCCATGCAATTTACCTCATTGATCAACCATCCCGCCGACTGGATGCAGGGCAGCGGCCCTCATTCGGACGTGGTCATGACCTCGCGGGTTCGGCTTGCACGTAACCTTCGTGGCTTTCCTTTCCCAGGCTACAGCCAAGAAAAACAGCGCCTAGAACTGCTAAACCTAGCCAAACCTGTGGTCGAGGCGCTTTCTGAAATGGGAGATGCCTACAGCGAAGACTACGTCAGCCTCACCAAGATCCACAAGCAGGTGTTGGTTGAACGACATCTCATCAGTCGTGAACATGCGGCTCGATCGGCAGGTTGTGCCGTGGTCGTTGATGCCAGGCAAAATCTCTCCATCATGATCAACGAGGAAGATCATTTTCGAATTCAAGGCATCCGTGCTGGATTGGATCTGCTGAATGCCTGGAGCCTCGTGGATCGGGTCGATAGCGAACTGGAAGCCCATTTGCCCTATGCGTATGACCCAAAACTCGGCTATCTGACGGCCTGCCCAACCAATGTAGGCACCGGCATGAGAGCCTCCGTCATGCTGCACCTGCCTGCACTTGCTTTAACTGAGCAAATCAATCCCGTGATCAAAGCAGTCGGCAAAATCGGACTGGCAGTACGAGGCCTGTATGGTGAGGGGACGGATGCATTGGGCAATCTTTTTCAGATCTCAAATCAACACACGCTTGGAGAGAAGGAACATGACATCATTGCTTCCATTGAGCGAGTCATTGAGCGGGTCGTCAGCTCCGAACTGAATGCGCGTCAGAAGCTCTTGGAAGACAATCCGATTATGCTTCGAGACCAAGTCGGAAGAGCCTATGCGATTCTCCGCCATGCTCATATCCTCAGTTCCAAGGAAGCACTTAATTTGCTCTCACTTCTCCGTCTCGGAGCCGACTTGGATATCCTGCCAGACTGTGACCGCAGTGTGCTTGATCTCCTGCTGATGGAAATTCAACCGGCGCATTTGCAGCTGCGGGCGGAAATCGAACTCAATGCAGAAGAGAGGGACATGCGCAGGGCCTGGCTCACGCGCTCGCGTTTGCGTGATATCTCAAGCCCGATCGAGCCGCCTCCAGATCACCCTAACGAAGGCGATTCTTAAGCGCAAATTTGTCTGTTGGGGAACCGGAGATTTTGATCCTAAAATGCAACTCCAAAGTTGATTTTAGCCTTGTCGTTAGAGGCATCCATCAGCAGACTCAACCTTCACTCCTAACCATTGTGGCCATGAACCTGACACTGAATTCCATCCTCTACCCTGTACTGTTTTTTTCGGTGCCACTCACCATTCAGGCAGAAGTCCGCAAATGGACAAGCAAGGCTGGGACTTCTCTGGAAGCAGAAATGACAGGCGTAGATATCGCGGCACGAACCATCACGCTAAAAAAAGCGGATGGCACCCCATTGACCATCCCGATTGATGCACTTTCGGATTCAGACAAAGCCTTCGCTGCTGCGGAATGGAAAAAAATGCAAGCTGCGCCAGCCACAGCAGGCACCCCTGCGCCGGCCACCACACCGACAACCACAGCCCAACCTGCAGCTACACCTACCGCTCCTGCCGCAGCAGTGCCTGGACGCCCTGCCCCACCCCGCCCTGCCCTGACGATTCTTCCTGCGAAAAGCTTCAAGGCTCCCAATAGCGCAGATTACCTGTCGAAAGTTCTTAAAACACGGCCACGCCTCATTCATGCTGACCCAGGTTGGGCCAGGCTGAAAGGCTACAACGCCTCAGACCCTGTGTTTGCAAAGATGATGGCCAACCTGAAAGCCGCCGGTGAAAAGCTACTCGAAACGCCTGAACTTACTCGTGTCTTTGGTGAGCAGCGAGGCACCGTCACCCCAGGGTCAAAAGCCATGTATCGTATAGCCACGCTCGGGGCTCTCAAATTCTTGGATGGTGATCCACGCTGGGAAGAAAGAGCTGTGCGTGAAATGATCGCCATCACGGATCCAGCCACTTTCCAGAACTGGTATGTCGATGAGCCTGAGGTAACGGCTGACTTTCTCATCGCAGCCTCGTTGGGTTACGACTACTTCCGCAATGCTTTCACCGCGAAACAGCTCAGCGATGTGAAACTCTACATGGTACAAAAAGGCATTGATGCCTTGGCGGCTCGCCTCAAAGGAGACCCCATCCCACAAACGGCGCGGGGACAATCGGCAGGCACAGAATCTGCGCCTAAACCCAAAGCAGCACCGGCGAAACCCAATAGCAAGAAACAGGACGATGCTGAAGCAGACGCTGAGCACATGATCATGGCTTCGGCCTTGATCATGTCAGCCATTTGTCTGGCCGATGACGATCCTTCAGCAGCCCGCCAAGCGATTGATGGTGCCGCGAAAATCTTCGGCAAAGGCATGACTCATTTTGCACCTGCCGGCATCTGGCCTGAAGGCATGGAAGCTGGAGAAGAAGTCTTGGATTACGCCATCATGGTTTTGCAAACCTTAAAAAGCAACATGGGTGGAGACTTCGGCTTTAGCCTACTCGAGGGTATTCCTCAGGCGGGCCTGGCTCGCTTGCATCTGGTCGGCCCCACCGGGGCTTTGTTCAACTATGGTGATTCAGCGGCCACCAATCTATCTCGTCCATGGGTTAGCACTTGGCTGGCAGGACAGCACGGAAACTTTGGCCAAAAAGCGCTCACAGCAGGATCTGCTCCCGGAGCAGAAAGCGCCTTCTTGAACCTCGCTGGACATGTCATGTATTACAATGAGCACGCTGCAGGAGATGGCAAAGCGGACACCTTAGACTATGGTTTTGTCGGAGGTCAGCTTGCCACTCTGCGCACAGCATGGGATCGAAACGCACTTTACGTTGCCATGAAAGGCGGCGATAACAACATCTCGACAGCACAATTGGACCTGGGCAGCTTTATCTTAGATGCCGCTGGAAAAAGGTGGGCTATCGAACTCGGAGCCGAAAGTGATCGAGCCCCAGGCTTTGATCCCAAAGCCACCGACCGTTCCAAACGCTATCAGCTTTATGTCGAAGGTACACCTGGCCAGAACACACTGGAAATTGGCCAAGAAGAAGACGCACCTGCGGCCAAGAAAGGGTCACCGACTCCAAACCCTGTGATCAGCACGAATCAATCCTTCGATGCCAAAGCACAAACCCTGTTTATCAAAAGCACGGCAGAAGTAGGAATGGCTGCTTTCGATCTCAAAGAAGCTTACTCCAAGGCCACCAAAGAAGCGATCCGAGGCATCATGCTGGTTCGTGGCCCTAAACCTTATGTCATTCTTCAGGATGACTTGGTGATCAAAAACAACACCCCGGTGACTTGGAAAATGCATACCCGTGCTGAAATTAGCGTGGATGGAAAATCGGCCACCTTAACCGACAAAGAACAAAAACTTCATGCAGTGATTCTTTCACCTGCCAACGCGACCTTCAGCACCACGGAGCCGCCTGAACCCGCAAACGAACAAATGAAAAAGCTGACTGGCATACACGTCCTCAAAGTGAATGTAGCTGAAGGAAAAGGGCCCCAGACGATTAGCATTGCTTTTGCTCCAGGTGAACCCCCACCCGCCCATGCCGTGAAACCCATCACGGAATGGATGGGAAAAAAATAATCGACTGTCCTCAAGCAGCAGGCGCGGACTCAGCCGAAATCGATAAGGATAGCCGGCAGAGTCCTATCCAAAAGCACTGCACCTTTCTTCCGAGCGTTAGCCCACGATGTCACAGCCTACTTCGCCTCCTGAAATCACAAAACTGAGTGAGCTAAGCCCGCACCAACGCCGTTCTGGCATCGCTGCTTGGTTAGGCTGGCTGTTTGATGGCCTCGACATGCACATCTACACGCTGGTCGCCACGCCGTTCGTGGCCGCCTTGCTGATGCATGATGGACTGATGCCAGACCCTAAGGATGTGGACACAAAGGCCTCCATCATTCAGGCAGCCTTTCTCGTGGGTTGGGCACTGGGCGGAGGTTTTTTTGGCAGGCTTGGCGATGTGCTAGGCCGCAGCCGCACGCTTGTTTTGACCATCCTGTTTTATGCAGGCTTCACTGGCTTATCGGCTTTTTGCACCGAGTGGTGGCACCTCCTGATCTGTCGCTTTCTTTCCGCTCTTGGCATCGGTGGTGAATGGGCAGTGGGTGCTTCTTTGTTGTCCGAAACCTGGCCTAAAAAGTGGCGCCCCTGGATTGCCGCGACTCTTCAGACAGCAGTAAACATGGGGGTTCTTTTGGCCTGTGCTGCGGGTGCTACCTTTGCCTGGATCGTAAGCCAAGGCTGGATGACCGAAGCCATGAGTCATCGCATCGTCTTTTTGGTGGGGATCCTCCCCGCCTTAATCACGCTGTGGATTCGCAAAGCGGTTCCCGAAACGGAGGAATGGTCTGCCGCAGCCACAAAGCGGAAACCACCTCAAATTCGTGAGTTATTTGGTCCTCAGGTGGCAAGCACGACGTGGAGAGTGCTCGTGATCTGCGCCGTCTCCCTGACCGCCCACTGGGCTTTCATGTTTTGGCAGCAAAGTCTCATCCGTGCTTTACCAGAAGTGAAAGCGCTACCGGGTATCGAACAGACTCGCGCCGTGGTTGAAGCCTTGGTGTGGATCATGAGTGGCTCCATTTTGGGCAATTATGTGGCAGGTTTCCTGGCCAAAATCTGGGGATATCGATTCGCCATCGTCATCATGCTCTTGGGTTACGCAGCTGCCATGCTAACTGCCTTTCACAGCGTATCTGCGTGGACGCATGAGCAGATGCTGATCTGGTATGCTGTCATCGGTCTATGCCAGGGTGTCTTTGGACTCTTCACGATGTGCTTGCCTCCCCTTTTCCCCACCTTGCTGCGCACCACAGGGGCAGGATTTTGCTACAACATCGGCCGCATTGTGGCAGCCATCGGCACGGTAGTTTTTAAGCTTTATGTCCCCGTGGGTGACTATCATCAAGCGTTGTATCTCGCCGGTTGGCTTTTCATCCCCGCTGCCGCGATTGCTCTGCTTTTGCCTGAGGAAAAAGAGGAAGCAGCTTGAGTTTTCGCCTCAATCTCTCGCCTTGAGCACACCGACCATGTCCAGTTGTCGGAGCATTCTTCCCACCACGGCAAAGCAAGCCAAAGCCGCGCCGGACACGACCAGTATCGCCACGCTATAAGTTTGATCACTAATGATCAGGGGTAAGCGAACCGTTTCAGTCCTCACCTGAGTGATGATCCACATGGCTAGGCCTTTGCCAAAAAGCAACCCAAGTGGCAATGCAATCACGACAAGCATGGTGAGTTCCCCCAGTAAAACCGCAGCGACCTCTCGCTGAGTGAACCCGACAACCCGAAGCGTGGCGAGGTCTCTTCCGCGTTCACTAAGTGCAATGCGAGCGCTGTTGTAAACAACGCCAAACGCAACGATGACCGCCAGTGAAAAATAAAGCCTTTGCAAGATACTAATGCTTTCGCCTGTCGTGCTTCGAAAGGCAGCTAACTGATCTTTTTTGACCAAGGTGGTGGCTAACCTTGGTGTGGCTTTCACCTCTTTCATGAAAGCTTCCCAGCGATTTTGATCCACTCGGAGATAGGCACCACTCACACTTTCACCTTCCTTCATGACACGACGTAGCGCCTCAATGTCCATGAAAGCAGAGACACCCGAGAAATCTTCGATCAGACCTCGAACAGGCAATTGCAGAACAGGACGCTTTCCTTCTAAAACCACGACCCTCACGAGCTGTCCTGTAGTGATCCCCAGAGCTTCTGCCAATGCCTTTGACATCACGAGTCCGTCCTTGGGCAGGACTATGCGCCGGCCTTGAGCATCGAGCAATCGATTCAAAACCGCATTCTCAGGGAGCCCTGTTAACGCCAATCGCCGCGAAAAGGCCCCATGTTCAAAGCGGGCCTGAACCGCTCTTATCGGTTCAGCCAGCGTTACTCCCGGCAGATGCTCCAGGTCATGCAGAGCCTTGGCGGAACCTGGTTCGATAAGAAAAGTGACCACATCTTGCCTCTGCGCATCATTCCATTGGTAGGTCAGGAGATAATCGATGCTGTCAGCCATGCTTCCTGGCAACACCATAAGCCCAGTAGCCAAAGAAAGCCCAGCGACCGTGAAGGCGGATTGCCATGGACGACGCTCTATGTTTCGAAGCGCCATGCGCCAAGCCGGACTCATCCAATTCGCCAGACCGACGCGCTCAAGAAAACTTGGTTTGTAGCTAGCTGGCGGCTCAGGGCGCATGGCCTCGGCGGGCGGTAACTTCACAGCCATCCAAACTACACTCAACACCCCGACCAACGAGGCCAGTGCACTCACGATCAAAGCCACTGCGACAGAACTGTAATCCATTACAAAATCCAAAGACGGAAATCGAAAGAACAACCGATACAAAGACAAGAGACCACCGCCCATGAACCGACCAGCAAGACCACCTAGGCATGACCCCAACACGACAATCACCATGGCAAAACCCAAGTAGTGTCTGCCTACCTGCCATGAAGAATAGCCCAAGGCTTTCAGCTGAGCAATTTGCTCACGTTGCAACCTCACCAGACGTGCGAGAACCGCATTCACCATGAAAGCAGCAACACTCAAGAAGACCAAGGGGTAAGCGACGGAAAGCGCTCGCAACACCATCAATTCATCATTCAGCCGTTTCGCACTGCCATGATCACTGCGCGTGATGGCACCAGCCACCCCATAAGTGCTCAACATCCGATCCAACTCTGCAAGGATCGGCCCCGACTCAACTCCAGGAGCCAAATCCACACAAAAGTCATTGAAAGCCCCATCCATGTCATAAGCAGCAGACAGCGCCCTGTAGTTCATCCAGAACACACCGAAACGCTTGTTGTCTGGCAAACTCTCCCCTGCCCTCGCCTCAAAAACATATTCGGGAGACAAGCCAATCCCTGTAATCTGCAACACATCTGAACGACCATTGATGATGGCCTGAACCCGATCGCCAGGCTGCAATCCATTCGCCTCAGCAAACGCCTCACTGACCAAAGCTTCACGCCTCGCATCTGGCTGGGGCATTCTCCCTCGACGCAGAAACACTTGGTTCAACACGGGTTGCGATCCGCTTTCAGGCAAAGAAACCAACTGCCCCGAACACGGCACGGAAACACCGGGCAAATCCAACACCGCAGCTTGAACCACTCGAAGCTCAAGGGCGGCAATCCCTGGGATTTGCATGATTCGATCTTTGAGAGACAAAGGCGCACGCTTCAGCGTTCCAAACACATCAGCCATTCGATGTGATTGATAATAATCATCTCGAGTCTGCTCCAAGGTTAGCAGCAGACTTCGAGTCATGATCATCATGGCTAATCCACAGGCCATGACCAGTGACACCGCTAGCACTTGGCCCTTCATGCGGCCCAAATCGCGCAGCAATTTCAAATCAAGCGGTGTCAGCATGCACAACTATGGACTAGCGTTCACTTTTGTAAATCTGACCTCAACCTCGGGAAACTGACGCGCCCACTTTTGACCAGCCTCTTTCCCCATGACACACAGGGCAGTTGCCAAGGCGTCAGTTGTCGCACCATCTGGAGCAATCACGCTACATGCAATTCGCTCTCTTAAACCCAAACCCGTTCGCGGAGAGATGATGTGAGAGTAGCGCACGCCGTCGATCTCCACGTACTGATAAAGATCTCCTGAGGTCGAGACGGCCCGCTGACAAAGTAGGATTCGAGTTTTGCTGAGCTTGTCAGCCGTCAACATGACCTCCCACCCCTTTTGATCAGGTGGAGCTTCACCTGCCACGGTATCACCACCAGCTTGCACAATCGCCTTTGGAATGCCCTCTTGTTTCAAAATCCTCAAACACTCATCAGCCGCCCACCCCTTGGCAATGCCGCCAAGATCAATCAGGGTTCCCGGAGAAAGCAGAACCATTCGAGCATCCTCTTGAACTCGAATACGTTTCCAATCTGTTGCTGCAATCGCCAACGCCAAACGATCCTGCGGAGGCAATCGGCCCGTGCGTTTGGTTCTTCTCCAAAGGTGGCTCAGATGGCCACACGTTGGATCAAAAGCTCCATGGGTCATGTTCGCTAGGGCCACTGATTTTTTCAAAATTGCATACAAAGGTTCACTAACCGCATACGGCATCGAAGCATCTGGCGCACAAAGACGCATCAACTCACTGGCAGGGTCATAATCCGTGAACCTCGCATTCAGCTCTGCGATTCGTTCATAACACTTTTGCACCGCACGACTCGCCTTCCCTTGCTCTTCGCAATAACACGAAATGCGAAACGTGGTGGCCATGCCTGAACCAGAAAAGTCGTATCGATGCAAAAGGTCTCCAGCAGTCGCAAAACTACCGATCAAAAGATGAAAAAATGCCAAGCAACGCATCGTCGAACAACATGAACAACAACGAACCTCATGTCGATGATGTCAGCTCAAAAAAGTGGAATCGACTCTTTCTCCCACTCAACCCGCACCGTCGAGTACTTGTAACTCGGCTGACGGCTCAGCGGATCAAACGAAGCATGCGTGAGTTGGTTCACCTGCGCATCATGCATCGGCAAATACACCTCGCCGGGCTTCACACAGCCCGTCAATCGGGTCAATGCCGTCAATTCCGCCCGCTTCGAGATCACACGCACCCGCTGCCCATCCCGAACACCCAGTTTCGCCGCATCCTCGGGATTCAGATCCAGCATCAACTCCTCCGGCACCATCTTCGCCAGCACCGCCGACTTCCCCGTCCGCGTCTCCGTGTGCCACTGCGCACTCGTGCCGCGGCCCGTCATCAAAATGAGCGGAAACTCCGCACAACGCTGCTCCGGCGGCACGACAGGCTCATCAAAGCAAAACTTCGCCCGCTGATCCTCGGTGAAGAACTTTCCATCCTCAAACAGCCGCCGTTCATTCGTCATTCGCCATTCGTCATTCGTCATTTTAGCTGGCCACTGCACGCCGCCGTGCTGGCGGATCATGTCGTAGCCTTCGATACCCGTGATCTCACACGGCTGCCCTTCGGAGCAGCGTTGCAGCACGCGAAACACCGCCTCCGGCGTCTGCCACTCGCGGAACTTCTCCCCGCATCCCCAATAGTGAGCGATGAGCCGGAAGATGTGGAAATCGGCCAGCGATTGGCCGGGGGCGCGACGCACCTTCGGGCTGTAGCCGATGCGACGCTCGGAATTGATGAAGCAGCCTTCTTTTTCGCCCCAACCGGCCGCGGGTAGCACGAGGTGGGCTCGTTTTGCCGTCTCGGTGCTGCAGTACATGTCCTGCACGACGAGGAAATCGAGCTTGTCGAGGATGCGGTTCATCTCGTTCTGGTCGATCCACGAATGACTCGGATTCGTCGCGACAAACCAAATGGCCTTCACCGTGCCTGCATCCGCCGCCGCGATGATTTGATCATAGGCCAGACTCGGACGGTCCGGGATACGGTCGACGGGAATGCCCATCGCCAGCGAGATCTTCTCTCGGTGTTTCGGATTCTTGAAATCATGCCCACCAAACAAGTTCGTCGTGTTTGAGAACAAGCGTGATCCCATCGCATTGCACTGGCCGGTGATGGAATTCGCTCCCGTGCCCGGTTTGCCGATGTTTCCTGTCATCAACGCCAGATTGATGATCGCCTGTGCCGTGCGCGTGGCTTGGTGGCCTTGATTCACGCCCATCGTCCACCAGAAACTGACCGCTTTGCCTTCCCGGATGATTTTAGCAAAACGAAGCAGTCTTTCGATGCTGATGCCCGATTCTGCGGAGACACGTTCTGGCGTAAAAGCCGCCACAAAAGCCGCGAAAGCATCAAATCCGTTCGTGTGGGCCTCGACGAAGCTTTGATCCACACCTCCATCACGAATCAGCAGATGCGCGAGACCATAGAGCAGCGTCAAATCGCTCTTCGGCTTGATGGCGTAGTGCTGCGAGGCCGCCATTGCCGTTTCCGTCGTGCGGGGATCGACGACGATGATCTCGGGCTGGCGTTTGTTCTTCAAAACACGCTGCCACATGATCGGATGCGCGATGCAGGGGTTCGCGCCGATGAAGACAAGCACATCGCTCTCCTCAAAGTCGGCGTAAGTGAAGGGTGGCGCATCGAAGCCGAAGCTTTCTTTGTAGGCGGTGACGGCGGTGGCCATGCACTGGCGCGTGTTGCCATCGCCATGAATCATGCCCATGCCGAACTTCGCTAAAGCGCCGAGAAAGGCCATCTCCTCGAACATGATCTGCCCCGTGCTGAGAAACGCGGCGGCCTCGGGACCGTGCTGGTCGAGGATGCGCTTCATCTGATCGCAGAAGTAGCGCAGCGCGGTGTCCCAATCGACTTCTTTGCCATGCAGCAGCGGCATGCGAGCGCGATCCGGTGCATCGAGCACACTCAGCGCCTCCCAGCCCTTTGGACAGGCGGTGCCGAGGTTCACGGGGTAATCGGGATCAGGCGTGAGATTGATCGCCGCGCCGTCCTTGAGGTGAATGTTCAATCCGCAGCCGGTGGAGCAGAAGCCGCACACGGCTTTGGTCGTCGCATCTGGCAGCAATCGCGATGGAACCTGCCCGAGCCCGAACTTCGCCGGTTCACGCACCAGATCGGCCGTCAGCGGGCCGGTCCATTCGCGGAAGGTCATGGCAGGTGCGGTGAGCATCTCAGTTTCCTGGCATTTTCGGCCCGTGGCAGGCGGTGAAGAAGTAGTGTCGCTCGATCAACTGGCTGCACAGCGTGATGGCAACGGACAAGGTGAAGACAGCGGCGACTTGAAACTGCGTGACAATGACCGTGGGCAAAACGATGCCGACGATGGCGAGCATGATTTTCCGAGCGCGAAGCAGATGCGGCAGTTTTTCCGTCAAAATGCGGGCAGACATGTGCCACGGGCTCGATGCATCGCGACGTGCCAGCTTGATCTCCCGCATCTCAAACAGCGAAACAGACCAGCGCAGCACGAGAGCTGTCGGAATGGCGATTTGCGCGAGCGGATGGCCCATCCAGGCCCAGATCACGCCGGGAATGGCCGTGCCGAGCAAAAGCATCGTGCCGAAGAATTTGCTGCCGGTGAGCTTCATCGACCAAAACGGACGCCGCGTGTCCACATAGACCATGACGGAGCTGTAAACGGCCAAAACGCCCGCGAGCGCCGCAAGGCTCAGCGTGAGCTTCGATGGAAAAAGCAGCGAAACAGCTCCCAGCTTCGCAAAGAGCCCGAAAGCGATGATTTCGCGCGAAAGCCAGGATTTCCGCCAGCCCAAAAACGCCCGCCAGGCCTTCAAAGGCTGCCCGAGATGCAAAACGCTCAGCGCGATGCCGACGACACCCATGATGAAACCCACCCACGAGCAAACCCAAGCCTCGCGTTGCCCGGTCAATCCAGCCAAAGAGGTCAATGCAGTCACCAAAAACGTCCCCGCGCTCATCTGCGTAAGCACGAGCATCCAGGTCAGCGGTGGATGAGCCTGATCGAGGCGTAGCTGCCCTTCATCCGCCGGTTTGGCCTCCGGCAGCGGCTTGGCGGAGACGTAGGTCGTGGTGGGCTGCGTGTAGCTTGAATCAAAAGTGCCGGGCAGCAGGCGCTCCGATTTGGCGGCACCGACTTTCACGACCTGAATCTTGATCGCCTCGTTCGGGCAGGCTTGCACGCAGGCGGGTGCTTCGCCTTCGGCGAGGCGGCCATGGCACATGTCGCACTTCCGCACGATCCCGCGCTTGAGGTTGAACTTCGGCACGTCATACGGGCATTTCAGAATGCAGTAGCTGCAGCCAATGCATTGATCATCCAGATGCCGCACGATGCCTGTGAAGGGATCTTTGTCATACGCGAGCACCGGGCAGCCATTCGAGCATGCGGGGTCTTCGCAATGATGACAGGCCGTGGTGACGGTCTGCACATATGGCTTCTTTTCCAAACCCACCAACAAGCCCACATCCCGCCACGATTCATCGTCATCGAGCCCGTTGAGCGAGTGACAGGCCGCGACGCAGGCTTTGCAGCCGGTACAGGCATCCAGATTGACGTGGAAGGCATATTGCTCGCCCGGATTCGGCTTCGAAAGCGGGATCAGGTGGGTGAAGCGGTCTTTGACCGTTCGTGAATCAAACTCTTCGGAGAAGAGTGCGACGGGTGTGCGGAGGGTTTGCTGGTCACGGAGGGCTTCACTTATGATTTTTGATTTATGATTTACGATTTCAGAAGGAGCGCCTCCGCCCGCCTCTTGATCATTTGCCAAATCATAAATCATAAATCGTAAATCATAAATTAGGCCGCCGGATCGAACGCCACTTGCAGCTCGTTCACCGAGTGCCGGTTGCAGTAGCTGTGAAAGCTCTCCTCCGGTCCGCTGCGGCCTTTGAGATAGCCTTTCAGCATGCCTTCGAGCGTTTCACCAAGGGCTTCAAAGCTCACGTCGCTGAAGATCTGGCGGCCGATCTTGCGATTCTCGCCGAATCCACCGCCGACGGTGATGTGGTAGCCTTCGCCGCTTTCGGTTTTCACTTTGGTGCCGAGCAGGCCGATATCGCCCATGAAGTGCTGGGCGCAGGAGTGGGCGCAGCCGGTGAAGTGGATGTTCACGGGTTTGTCGAGCTTCACGAGCTTGTCGAGATGCTCCATCATGGCGATAGCGTGGCCCTTGGTGTCGGTGGCGGCGAACTTGCAGTATTTGTTGCCCGTGCAGGCGACGAAGCCGCTTTTCAGATTGGACTGCTCGCAGGGGAAACCGAGCTTTTTGAGCGATTTGGCGAGAGTAGCGGCATAGGCCGTCTTCACGTTCGGAATGATGAAATTCTGCCACACGGTCAAGCGCACCTCGCCGCTGCCATAGCTGTCGGCGAGGTCGGCGATGCGCTCCATTTGCTTCGCGGTCATCTGGCCGACGGGGACGCTGGCTCCAACATAAACGAGTCCTTCCTGCTTTTGCGGGTAAGTGCCGACGTGGGAGTGGCCTTGCTGCGAGAACTCGCGCTTAGCCTGGATCGTTGAATCGGGTGCGAGCCGCGTGAGTTTGAATTTGAGGTGCTTCTCGGTCTCCACAAGCACGCCATCGAGGCCTTTGTCCTCCACGACATACTTGAAGCGGGCCTTCTTGCGGTTTGTGCGGTCGCCGAACTGGATGAAGACGCGCAGCAGCGCGACCATGACGTCGTTGAGCTGCTCGGGCTTCACCAGGACGCCCCAGTCGCTGGCGAAGGTCTGGTGGCCGGTGACGCCGCCGAGTGCGATGCGGAAATAGACGCCGGGCTCGATGCCTTCGCTGTTTTCGGTGATTTTTACCGCGCTGGCACCGATGTCGTTCGTGTCCTCGACCGACGAGATGAGCCCGCCGCCGTCGTAGGCGATGTTGAACTTGCGCGGTAGGTCGTAGAACTCCTTCGAGCCAATGATGAGCGTGGCGAGCTCGTTCACCAGCGGTCGCACGTCGATGAGCTCATGCGGATCGTAACCCGCGCAGGGGTTCATCGTGATGTTGCGGATGTTGTCGGCTCCCGCGCCCTTCGAATGCAAACCGCAGCCTTGGATGCGGCGAAGCACCTCCGGGCAGTTTTTCGGCTCGATGAGGCGGATTTGAAAATTGTTCCGCGTGGTGATCTGGATGTAACCGGAGGTCAGTTCGCTGGTGATCGAGGCCAATTCACGAAGTTGGTAACTCTTCACCACGCCGCCCGGAATGCGCAGACGGCACATGTAGCCGTCTTTGACGGGATTCAGCCAGAAGAGGCCGTTCCATTTGTAGCGGAAGACGGATTCAGGCTCCGGTTTGGCGTTCCAACGAGCATCGAGCACAAGTTGCTCGATGGCATCGAAGGGATGCAGCTCGCGTTTGATGCGCTCTTCCTTGGTGAGGTCGTCCAAAGATGGGCCGGATGGGGCTGATGCGACGGATGGGGGGGATGAGATGTCGCCGAAGCTCACGCCACCCGCGGCGATGCCAGCGAAGAAGCCTTCAAGATAACGCTTCTGCTCGTTGGAGAAGTCCTCAGCGATCGGAGCGCCGGTCACACGTGGTGCATCAATAGACATCGCGGGCATAACGTTTTTCCTTCTTCATTTGCGCGACGTAGGCGGCGGCTTCGTCGGCGGTTTTGTTGCCTTGGGTCTCGATGACCTTGTGGAGGGCATCATCGACGTCTTTGGCCATGCGTTTGGCGTCGCCGCAGACGTAGAAGTGGGCGCCTTCTTCGAGCCATTGCCAGAGTTCGCTGGCGGCCTGAAGCATGCGGGTCTGGACGTAGATTTTTTCCTCCTGATCGCGACTGAAGGCGGTGTCGAGGCGGGTGAGATGGCCGCTTTGTACCCAAGCGATGATTTGATCGTGGTAAAGGAAGTCGGTGGCGCGTTTTTGATCGCCAAAGAAGAGCCAGTTTTTGCCGGGGGCCTGGGTGGCTTCACGTTCTTCGAGGAAGGCACGGAAGGGCGCGATGCCCGTGCCGGGGCCGACCATGATCACAGGCTTGGTGAGATCGGTGGGCAGGCGGAAGTGATTCGCGGCGTGGAAGTAGATGCCGGTGGTCTCGCCAAGCGCAAGGCGATCGGCGAGGAAGGTGCTGGCGACGCCTTTGTGAGCGATGCCATCCGTGGTGTAGCGCACCGCGCCGACGCAGAGATGCACTTCATCGGGATGCGCCTTGATGCTGCTGGCGATGGAGTAGAGACGCGGCTGGAGCTTGCGGAGGTTTTCGAGGAAGGAATCGAGCGTGAGGCCGGCTTCGGGTATTTTGCCGAGGAGGCTGCGGATTTCGTAATCGGTGAGGAGAGCCTCGCGGAGTGTTTTGGTGCCGACTTTGGCATTCGGATCGAAGCCGTGGGCGGCGATGACGGCATCGACGACTTCGGGGCAGTTTTGGACGAAGACGCCGAGGGCATCTCCCACTTCGTAGGTAAGGCCGCTGCCGGTGAGTGCGAAGGCGATGTGGTGCGTGTCTTTGGCACTGCCGGGGGCGTTTAGGGTGTCGTTGGCGATGAGTTTCGCGGGGAAGGGATTCTTTTTGGACCAGGCTTTGTCGGACGGGTCTGACGTGTCGGACACGTCGGACGATTTGGAGGCTCCGAAGATGGTGAAAGCATTCTTGGACCACTCTTTGGCGAGGTCGTCGAAATCGACGTCGCAGTCCACGCGGTCCACGACGCGGGTGGCGCCGAGTTCGGCGAGGCGTTGATCGAGTTTCTTACCGGCGAGGCAGAAGGTGTCGGCGTAGTTTTTGTCACCGAGGGCGAGGACGGAGTAGTTCACGCCGTCGAATTTCGGACTGCTGCCGTTTTGATTGATGGCGTCCCAGAAGGAGACGGCGTTGTCCGGCATATCGCCCTCCCCCCATGTCGAGGTGATGAGAAGGACGTTCTTGTCTTTGATGAGATCGGCTGGTTGCAACGAATCGAGGCCCGCGGCTCGCGCCGCGAAACCCCGACTCGTTGCTTCCCTGGCCAGCCGCTTGGCCAAACTTTCCGCATTGCCGCTCTGACTGCCGAAGGCGATGAGCAGGGATCGTTTCGATTCCATAGAGGCATCACCAGCTACCGATGCGCCGCGATTCAAGACTCCAGCGAGGAAGCCATTGAGCCATGCGCGCTGCTCAGCGCTGAATGGTGCATTGTCAGGAATAAGGGGAACGATTTTCATCTGTCAGAGCGGCTTGAGAGATGCGTGTGGAGTTCGATCAAAAGTCGAACTGCAACTGCAGGTAGGCAAAGTGAGCACTGTCATCGCCACGAGTGGCGGTCTGAGTTTCGGTGAGATAGTCGCCGGGCAAGAAGTAGGAGTAGCCAGCCTGTAATGCGACATGGGGATTGAATTTATAGACCGCAGTGAGGTCGATTTCCTGACCGCGAAAGGTGCTGGCATTCTGAGCAGCAGCGGCATTGCGGGCCACGGCAGTGACGCCGTTCACACGACGCCAGACGTCGGAATTGTCGTCATTCCAATAGAGGTGGTAGTCGATCATCACCTTTAGCTTCTTGGTGGGCTGAAAGCTGATGTTGAGCTGGGGATTGTGCATGTTGATCCAACCCGTGGTGTCCATGTAACCATAGAAAAGGTGGTTCGTGGGATAGAGATTCTGGAAAGTGCCCAGATCGCCGTCAGCAGCATCACTATCACCAGGGCTCCAATTGTATTGCAGGCCAATCCGGGGCTTCCATGCGTGGGTGAAATTGTAACCAACGCCCCAATGACCGGCAAAGGCGGTCAAATCACGGCCTGAAACCTCGCCAACTTGGAAAGCCATCTCCATCTCATAGTCGAAACCGCGTAGTTTTTTGGGATCACCCTTCCAAAGAGTGCCAATGGTCCAGAAGTCGGTATCTCCATTATCCAGCACAGCACCAAAATCACCGTTACCCTGATCCTTTTTGTGAAACACATAGAGATCTGTGGTGAGGTTGAACGGGACGAGCTGCGTGGAAAGATAGGCACCGCTGAAGAGTGTCTGCGAGGTTTCTTCGGTGTCGAAGAACTGGCTCTTGTTCATTTGCGTGGTGTTAAAAACAACCGGACTGGAAGTGAAAAGATCGAACTGCCATTTATCAGACGCGTAACGGAGCTTAATCGCATCAAAGGTTCGCGCTTGGTTTAGCCATTCAAGAGGACCGACGAGGCGTTGATCACCATAACTCAAAAACTGCCGACCAACAGTGGCGCTGAGCCCTTTCTTGATGTCTCCCATCTGCACATAAGCCTTGAGGATGTCAAAGTAATCATCCCCTTCAGCAGCGAGTTGGCCTGGTATGTTTGGCCGACTCCCCCCCAATTCACGAACATCTTGCCCCTGGACATAAAACTTCATCCAGTCTGTCATTTGGTAGCCTAGACCTAAACGAAATCTTTGGAGAAGCCATGTCGCATCCTGAGGACCATTGATAGCGCTGTTGAAATCAAAGTTGTTTTCACGAGCCTCAAAGCGCATCTTTTCCTGCACATCGACGGTGAGTTTGCCTTCGAAAAAAGTGATGGGTGCATAGCCGGGAGGCGCAGCCGGCTTCGAGCTTGGGATTGATGCTAAGGGTGAGCCCGCAAAGGCGTGAGATGCTGATGCCAGCAATAGTAGTGAGGAGACTTTCATCTTGGAGTTATTGTTGATTATATCGAACTTTGACTTTGCGGCGGCTTGAAGGGAAAACCTGTGGTTTGAGGCCCAGGTTAATGCCAAGAACAGCCACGTTTGTGCCAAAGCCAGGCTCTGAGATCGAAAGCTTCTTGAATCCTATTCGTGTTTTCGATGAATATTGTTCATACACAATGCATGCGCATTTTCGCCAAAAACCCTAAGCTAAGCCGATGAATTAGGCATTCTTTACCCTTAACCGATCTCTAACTGAATCATCATCGACTCTTTAATCTACATTTTGAATTCATCGGCATGATACATACGATCTCCCTTTTGGAGAGAATGCCGGATGAACAAAACATAACATTTTCCGCTTAAGCATACTTCAGCATTAAGGATGGAAGGTATGAAAGCCACGAAGCCTCCTTACAGCCAGTGTCCTCACATGGCACTTGGCGGAAGATAGATCATGTTTCGCAGAATAGCATCTCATCACATTCACACCTGTGAGCAAGGCTAACCAAAGGACCTCTTATCACTTCTATGGAGTGGCGTCGTATCACCATCAAAACTGCATCATTGCCCTTATGATGCCCTCATGCATCCAGGTTAAACAACTCTTTTGCCACTTCATGACACACATCAAAAGAGTAAGATCAGAGTAACTTCAAAACATGAGCTCAAGTGTCCGATTGCGATTCAAAAGCCATCAACGAATCATTAGACACCATCACCATGAAATGCTTCGTGAACTTGAGGCGCATACTTAAATTCCGATTAGACGCTCACGATAGAATTTAGCTTGTGAAGCCTTTCGCTACAAAAGACTGATCGTCCATCGAGAGAAGCACCTCAGACTCTAACAAACCTCTTCGAAATGTTCATCTCGGTGGCCATGTCGGGGGAAGGCTTGAACTCTGGCTCAAGGCTGGGACGGATGTGGGATTTGTCGTTGAGGAAGGTGATGAGGTGCTCGCGCAGCTCGTAGTAACGCGGGTCTTCCATGATCTCCTTGCGACTGCGTGGACGCTCGAAAGGGATCTTTAAGATATCGCCAACCTCAGCTTCGGGGCCGTCGGTCATCATGATGACGCGGTCGGAAAGGAAGATGGCTTCATCGACATCGTGCGTGACCATGAGCGTGGTGATGCGATTGCGACGCCAGAGGTCGAGCAGCACTTCTTGAAGCTCGTAGCGCGTGAGGGAGTCGAGCATGCCAAAGGGCTCATCGAGCAGCAGCATTTTCGGCTGCAAGGCAAAGGCGCGTGCGATGCCGACGCGCTGGCGCATGCCCTGGGAGAGCTCGCCGGGATATTTGTGCATGGCATCGGCGAGTCCAACGATGCTGAGGTAGTACTCGACCATCTGGCGGCGCTCGGCCTTGCTGGCGGTGAAATAGACCTGGTTCACGCCGAGCATGACGTTTTCAAACGCGCTCATCCAAGGCAGCAGGCAAGGCGACTGAAAAACGATGCCGCGATCCGGCCCCGGGCCGACGGCTTCTTTGCCGGCAAGGATCATGTTGCCCTTCGAGAGATCGCTCAAACCGGCGACCATCATGAGGACGGTGCTTTTGCCGCAACCGCTGTGGCCGATCAGCGTGGTGAACTCGCCCTCCTTGAGCTTGAGATTGAAGTCTTTGACAATGGTGGCCGGACCTTTGGGCGTGTCGTAGATCTTCCAAAGGCGATCCAGTTCGAGCATGGGGAGCTTGTGCGTGCTCATGCAGCCACCTCCACTTCTTCGCGTTTGTCGGCGGTGCGGCGTTTCGGACCGGTGCGGTTAAGGAATTGCAGGCTGTTCACGGTGGTGAGGTCTTCAGGCAGGATGTCCGGCAGCGTGAGCTTGAGGTTGGTCTTCGCTTTCGAGCGGCCTTTGGCATCGAGCAGCGTGGTGATGAGCTGCGTGCGCAGTTTTTTGAATTGGGGATCGTGATTGATCGTTCGGCGGTCACGCGGCCGGTCGAGGTCGATGATCATCGGCTCGCCGAGCGTAGCGGGCGCGGTGGGCAGCAGCGGGATGACCTTGTCGGCGACGAGGATGGCTTCATCGGGGTCGTTGGTGATCCAGATGACGGTGGTTTTGTTTTTCATCCAGATCTCGCTGATCTCATCCTGAAGCGTGGCACGTGTCAAAGCGTCCAAAGCGCTCAAAGGCTCGTCCATGAGCAGCACCTTCGGATTCATCGCCAGCGTGCGAGCGACGGACACCCGCTGACGCATGCCGCCGGAGAGCTCTTTGGGCAGTTTGTGTGCCGCAGGCGTCAGTTTGACCATCGCGATGTATTTGGAGATGTACGCCTTGCGCTGTTCTGGCGTCCAATCCTTGAAAACCTCATCCACCGCGAGCGCGATGTTTTCTTCGACAGTGAGCCATGGAAGCAGCGAGTAGTTCTGGAAGACCAATCCGCGATCCGGGCCTGGTTCGGTGATCTTTTTGCCTTCGATGAGCGCTTCGCCCGTGTCCGGCTTCACGAGACCGGAGATCAAATTGATCAGCGTGCTCTTCCCAGAGCCCGAGTAGCCGACGATGACGACGAACTCGCCTTCTTCGACACTGAGGTTGATGTCCTTGAGGACTTCGGTTCGCGAACCGTTGTGACCGTAGCCTTTGGAGGCACCTTTGATTTCGATAAGCGGCATACGAAACTTATGATTTACGATTTATGACTTATGATTTGGAATGGCGTTCCTATGACGAACTAAGAGCTCAAAGAACGGACCATGGACTTTGCGGTGCGAGTCCTCACGATGGTGGATGCGCTGCCGAAGACGACGGCTGGCAAAACGGTCGGAAATCAGATCGCGAGAAGCGGAACCTCGGTGGCGGCGAATTATCGGGCTGCTTTGAGGGCCAAGTCGGATGCTGATTTCATCAACAAGATCACGATTGTACTCGAAGAGGCCGACGAAAGCGGGTTTTGGATCGAACTGGCCAAAAAAGCCAAGTTGCTGCCCAGCAAGCGTCTGAAGGCCCTTCTTCAAGAAGCCGAGGAACTCACGAAAATCTTCAACGCCACGCGAGCAACGACCAAGCGCCGCACGGCCCGAAATCATAAGTCGTAAGTCGTAAATCATAAATGATGCTCAGGCAGTTTTGAACCGGCTTTCGACGACACTCATGAGTCGGTCGAGGAGGTAGCCGATGAGGCCAATGGTGAGGATGCAGAGGATGATGTGGGCGTAGCTGTTGGCGTTGTATTGCTGCCAGAGGAAGCCGCCGACACCTGGGCGACCGGTGAGCATCTCCACGGCGACGATGACGAGCCAGGCGATGCCGAGGCTCAGACGGAAGCCGGTGAACATGTAAGGCAGCGTGGCGGGCACGAGGACCTTCCAGAGCGTCTTCCATTTCGAGAGTTTGAGCACCTTGGCGACATTCAAGTAGTCCACCGGCACGGCGCGGACACCGACGGCGGTGTTCATCACGGTGGGCCACATGGCGCAGATGGCGATGGTGAAGAGCGCGGCGGCATCGGAGGCACCGAAGGTCGTGCGACCATCGCCATCCATGATTTTGACGCCGCTGAAAAGAATCATGCCCAGTGGCAGCCAGGCGAGCGGTGAAACGGGCCGAAGCACCTGAATGATGGGATCAAAGGCTTTCGTGAACGGTTTGGAGAGGCCGAGGAAGAAGCCAATCGGCGTGCCGATGATGAGCGCGATGAAATAACCCTGCGCCACGAGCACGAGTGACATCCAGGTGAAGCGGAGAATGCCTTGGTCCAGCTCACCACGCTTGGCGAAGGGCTCGACGATGTAGGGCTTGCTGGCTGTCCAGGTCTCGACGGGCGTGGGCAGATCGGCGGAGAGGCCTTCACGCTTGGTGATTTTGACCTTGTCGCCGAAATCATCGACCTTTTCCGTCACCACAGACTTTCCGGCGATGGCATACCAGAAGACGCAGGTGATCAGTATGGCAACCAACGGCAGGAAGATGGAGTCGAGTTTGTATTTGTGGATGAGGGGATGCATCGGAATTTATGATTTATGATTTTTGACTTATGATTTCCGATCTGACCTCCCTCGCCGCTCCTTGTGGAGCGGTTTGGGAAATCAAAAATCGTAAATCATAAATCATAAATGGCTCGGTCAGCCCTTGATCGTCTTCACCGCGAAGGACGCGGCGTAGGCTTCGAGGTCGGCAGTGGGGTCGAATTTGACGCCGTCGAAGAGGGTTTCGGCGCTGGTATCGGCTCCGGCGTGGGCGTAGCCGATTTCCTTCATGGCTTCTTCATAGATGTCGGAGCGCATGACCTGCTTGGCGACGCCTTCGTAGTCGGGAGCGCCTTCGACAAAGCCCCAGCGGCGGAGCTGCGTGAGCCACCACTTGGCGTATTTGGCCTGCGGGTAGTTGCAGTTGCGATCGCTGAAGATCATGTAGTTCGGGTCCTTGAACTTGCGTCCGTCGCCCATGAGGTATTTGCCTTCGAGGCGGCCGAGGATGGTCTCCGGCGGGCAGTTGATGTAGGTGGCGGCGCTGACGATGTTCGCCTGCTCGGGGCGGTTCTCCATCTTGTCGAGCCACACGCTGGCCTCGTGCAGAGCCTTGAGCACGGCTTTGACGGTCTTCGGATTCTTCGCGGTGAACTCCTCGGTGAAGGCGCAGACTTTTTCAGGGTGATCCTTCCAAATCGCCTGCGTGGTGATGGAGGTGAAACCGATGTCTTCCGCGATGGTTTTCGCATTCCAAGGTTCGCCGACGCAGAAGCCGTCCATCTTGCCGACCTTCATGTTGGCTACCATCTGTGGAGGCGGCACGGTGATGAGAGAAACATCCGCGCCAGCACCGGCAGCATCGCCGGGATTGATGCCTCCCGCAGCGAGGTAGTAGCGCATCCACATCGCATGAGTTCCGGGCGGGAATGTCATCGCGAAGGTCATCGGCATGCCTTTGGCCTTGGCATCATCAACGAAGGGCTTCAGTGCCTTCGGATCATCGGTGACCTTGCCTTTGTAGGCGTTGCTGAGCGAGATGGCCTGGCCGTTGCGGTTCATGATCCACGGGACGACTATCGGCTTCTTTGGAGCACCACCGAGGCCCATGGAGGAGGCGATCGGCATGCCGAGAAGCATGTGCGTGGCATGAATGTCGCCATTCGAGAGCGAATCACGAATCGCAGCCCAACTCGCGCCTTTGCTCACGGTGGAGTTGATGCCGTATTTTTTGAAGAGGCCTTTTTCGTGCGCGATGACGATGGGCGAGCAGTCAGTGAGGGCGATGATGCCGAATTTGAGATCGGTGGTTTCTGGCGATTCATCGGCATAGGCGGAACCGACCCAGCCCGAGGGCAGACCGGAGAAGAGGGCGCCGAGGCCAGCGTGGCGGAGAATGTTGCGTCGTGTGAGCGGAGTGGTGGTGTTCATTCTAGATCAGATTTTTGTTCTTGTTTTGGTTTCGGGCGGTCTTGGCGGCGGCTGATTTTGGGGAAAGTGGTAACACATTGGATGTCCAACACTCAGCGAGTGCCCGAGCAGCCTCGGCACGCTCCGCCGGTGTGATGAGACCATGCTCGACAAACTGCTCCATCAGCCAGCGTCCACGTTGCCACGTTGGCTCATTGGCATCACGTCGATGAAATATATAAAAGGTCGAGCTATCGACGACTCTACCGCATCCGAGTTCTAAGGGACCACAAAGAGAACGCCGAAGAATGTCCTCGTTTTGATGGTGGAAGAAACCACTGCGAATCAGGATACCAGCAACCTCGGGTCGATTCTCTGGCTGATCACAGAACGCACATGCTTCCTTGAGCGCATTGATAATGGCTGTGACCTGATCAGACCGTTTCGCGATCAATGCTTCTGTCGTTAGAAAAACCTTCTCTGGATGATTGGGGGCTAACTGCTCACTCGTCGCAGCGATCCAGCCGGCGCCAGAAACAACCGCAGAGCTATTGTAGGGTTCTCCCACACACCCCCCGTCAATCAGACCAGCCTGGAGATTCCCAACGATTTGGGTAGGCGGTAGCACGACGATTCTGACATCTTGATTCACATCGATTCCGCCTGAAGCCAACCACTGCCGAAGCACAAAGTAATGAGAAGAGAATTTGGAAACGGTGCTGAATGTAAATCGACGTGTGGGCGTGTTCCGAATCAGCTTTTTGAGAGACACCGCATCTCGCACACCTAGATCCCACAAATCACGGCTGAGCGTAATCGCATTTCCATGAAGGTTGAAAACAAATGGAGCCACCACTCGGCAAGACTGGCAACTTAAGCCAAGACGCATCGCTAGCGCCAGTCCCGCAATGGCGTGTGCTGCATCAAGTTGGCCGTAAAGAAGCTTTTCCCGGATGGTGGCCCATCCCACTTCACAACTAAGTTCGACTCGAACACCATGCTTGCGGAACAATTCCTTATCTTTCGCCACCAACAGGGGAGCACAGTCCGTAAGCGGCTTGAAGCCTACTCGAATTGGCTGAGCTGCCTCTGTAGATGAGACTTGTGTTCTTGGAGTGACCTTGGGCATGGTGGCATGCATCACAAGCATTCCGAGTGCCATCCTGGATCATTCCAAGATTGATTGATCCGCAACTTTTTCACTAGATTCATGAAAGTTATTCATTCATGATTGTGGTATGAACCAAGCACTCGACACACGTCAGTTGCGCGCCTTCGTCAGTTTAGCACGCAGTGCTAGCTTCACCTTAGCCGGACGTGAAATGCATCTCACCCAAAGTGCAATCAGCCATGCGATCAAGGCCTTGGAGAATGACATCGGAACTTCGCTCTTCCATCGACAAGGCAAGAGCGTTCATTTAACTCATGCAGGACGAGAGCTTTTGCCAAACGCTGAACAGATCCTACAACTCATGAGTCAGGCACGTGCCACACTGGGCACGCTAGACCAGACGCCGCGCGGCAAGCTAAGAATCGGCTGCACCACAGCTGCGGCACAGTTCATCTTACCCACCGTATTTCGTGAATTTAAAGAAAGTTTCCCGCTCTACGAGATCAAAGTGGTCTGTGGTGAAACTCCAGACACCATTGAGCGACTCATGAAAGGAGACGTTGATCTTGCGGTGAGTCTAAAACCAGCTGACGTTTCTCGACTGGATTGTCATCCGATCTTTGAGGATGAACTTGAGTTCCTGGTGTCACCATTGCACCCATGGGCTGCACAAGCCCCCAAAGCTAAAGAAGCGGGTCAAGAAACCTTCATTGTCGCTTCCCGAAACAGCCTCAATTTTACTCTCATCCAGGAGTTTTTTATCAAACAGGGAGTTCGTCTTCATCATTTCATTGAGCTAGGGAGTTCAGAAGCAACCAAAGAGCTCGCGAAACTCGGCATCGGTGTCGCTATCTCGGCAAGATGGGTGGCAAGACAAGAAATCGAAGCTGGACAATTGGTGGTTGTGCCCATGCCCAAAGGTAAACTCAAGCGACGATGGGTCACATCACGACTGAAAGGGCGCGCCCTCAATCTTCCTGAGCGAACTTTTGTTGGTCTTTGTGAAGAAGTAGGACGACAGATGATGGGAACTTTCGGAACTACCAAACGAAGGCTAAATCAATGATGCCTTGCCGAGAAAACTGAAAAGCCGCGGAAGTGCTCTGATCAACCCGCGATGACAGCTGCACGAGCATTTTCTTCTGCACCGGTCTTTTGGAGGTAGTAATCATAGCCACCTGAGTAGGGAGTGACTTGGCCAGCATTGATGTGCAAAACCTTGGTCGCTAGACTGCGGATGAAATGAACATCATGAGAAATGAAGACGAGAGTTCCTTCGAACTTTTGTAAGGCCAGGATCAATCCCTCAATGGCCCAGATGTCGAGGTGAGTCGTGGGCTCATCCATGAGGAGCAAGTTGGGCGGATCGACGAGGAACTTCACTAAGTTCAAACGACTTTTCTCCCCCCCCGACAAAACTTTGCACTTTTTATAAACGTCCTCGCGCTTGAAAAGAAAGCTACCCAAGATGCTACGTGCGTCATCTTCACGAAGCTCAGGAGCGCAGCGTTTGATTTCTTCGAGCACGCTGCACTCAGGATCCAAGGTGTCAGCGCGGTGCTGGCTGAAGTAGCCCATCTTCACATTCGTGCCAAATTTACGATCGCCTTTCTGAAAAGGCACAACCCCAGCCATGATCTTGATGAGCGTGGACTTACCTGCTCCGTTCGGACCGACGAGAACCGTTCGCTCCCCTTTTTCAATCTCAAGATCCAAACCTTGGTAAATTTTCTTCTCTCCGTAGGCTTGATGTATGTCGGTGAGTGCTATCACACGCTGACCGCTTCGCTGAGGCTGAGGGAAGTTGAATCGAAAGGCTTTTTTGAGTGGTCTCGGACGATCCAATTTTTCCATCTTTTCCAACTGACGCTCACGGCTCTGCGCTTGTGCTGCTTTTGAAGCAACTGAACGAAAGCGATCGATAAACTCCTGCATTTCCTCGATTTCTTTCTGTTGGTTTTTCCAAGCTTGGTATGAACGCTCCCACGCTTCTTCTTTCTGCTTCAAAAACTCCGAATAATTTCCGGTGTAAGCCACCAACTTGCCTTCATCAATATCGTAAACCGTCTCGATCAATTCATCCATGAAGTCACGATCGTGAGAAATCAATAGAATCGCTCCAGGATAGTTTCTCAGGTAGTTCCTGAACCACATCAACGAAAGCAGGTCGAGATGGTTCGTCGGCTCATCGAGAAGCAAAAGATCAGGCTCAATCACGAGTAAGCGAGCCAAGTGGGCTCTCATGACCCAGCCTCCAGAGTACTCCCGCGCAGGGCGATTGAAGTCTTCTTCCTTAAAGCCAAAACCTTTGAGGATTTTTTTGCATTTGGCCTCCGCTTGAGGATCATTGAGAGCCTCATGCTGAGAGTGAGCTTGGTTGTATTCAGGGGCAGAGACATCTCCGCGTGACTCATAGTCCTTGAGGATATCTTCCAATTTTTGCATCTCGCCCGCACGCCCCGTTGCGATGTCCAAGACCGTCTCTTCTCCGACAGGCTCACTTTCCTGCGGCAAAAAGCCGAGTGTTGTCCACTCATCACGGACAATCTCGCCGGTATCGGGGGTATCTTGCCCAAGAATCAACGAAAAAAGCGTAGACTTGCCTGCACCGTTGGGGCCAACAAGAGCCACTCGCTCAGAATAATTCACGGTCATTTTGACACCGGTGAAAAGCGGGCGGGCATTGAAGGATTTGGAAACGTCGCGAAGGGTGAGCATGAGGGCGGTGCGTGTAGCAGAAAACGGAGAGAATGCAGCCTGTTTCTTTCTTAAGCCTCGGCGTTGGCTAACTTTCTCTATTTCTTTTGAAGAAAAGAGATTGCCTGCGTCACCTGATTTCGTTTTGAGTTTCCAACAAATTGATCGGCCACCATGAAAATCTTATTGATCCTCCTTCCATTTTTCCTTCAAGCCGCTATCGCAGCTGACCCAAGCTACGCAACACAGCCTGTCCCGCGGGACGAAGCTTGGAAAAAAAGACACGAGAGTTTTAATGAAATCTCCAAAAAAGGAGAAGCTAATCTTGTGTTTCTGGGCGACTCCATCACACAGGGATGGAGCGGTAAAGGCAAAGCGACCTGGGAAAAGTTTTACGCACCACGTAAGACTGCAAACTTCGGCATTGGTGGCGACCGTACTGAGCATGTGCTCTGGCGTCTGCAAAATGGCAACTTCGACGGACTATCCCCTCAATTGATCGTCCTAATGATCGGCACGAACAACACAGGCCACGAGGGTCGCCCTCAGAAGGAACTGAATGGCGCGACTTATCATTGCACCGCCGTGCAAACTGCGGAGGGAGTGAAGCTGATTCTTGATGCCCTGAAAAAGAAATGCCCCAGCTCCAAGATCTTGCTTCTGGGCATCTTCCCCCGTGGCGAAAAACCTACGGATGCCATGCGGCAGCAAAACATTGCGACGAATGCCTTGATTGCCAAATATGCCGATGGCGTAGCAGTGCACTACCTGGATTTAAGCCCGACCTTCTTGCAGCCAGATGGAACGTTGACTCGAGAAATCATGCCAGACTTGCTGCACCTTTCTGAAAAAGGCTACGCCAAGTGGGCTGAAGCCATGGAGCCAAACTTAAAAAAGCTTCTTGGAGAATGAAGCACGTGCAGGAGCAATCTCCTCTTGCGTGAGATAGGACGCCGCGCCATCACGAAGGAACTAAAACTTCCATCCTGACTTTGGTCGCTTCCGTGAAATCGCGCACTCTTGTTGCCATACCTGCCCGCTGGGGTTCCACCAGGTTCCCTGGAAAAATGCTGCACCTCATCGCAGGCAAGCCGCTCGTCCAGCACGTCTGGGAGCGCTGCCAACAATGTCAGGCGGTCGATGAAGTCATTATCGCTACCGACCATGAGGGCATCGTCGAGGCTGCTCGTGGCTTTGGTGCCAAAGCCATGCTAACTTCACCGGAGCATCCGAGCGGCACTGACCGTATCGCAGAAGCTGCACGCGCCTTGTCCGACTTCGATACGATCATCAATGTGCAGGGTGATGAACCCCTGATCTCCCCTGCCCTGATCGACCGATTGGCTCTGAGTCTTCAGGCAGATTCAAAGATTCGCATGATCACCGCGGCAGCTCCGCTGGTTGATCCAGGCCTTATCACAGACCCGAATGTCGTGAAGGTCGTTTTCGATGTGCATGGCGATAGCCTTTACTTCTCTCGCTCCCCCCTACCTTACGTGCGGAATGCAGCCGCACACACGCAGCATTATCGGCACCTGGGGATCTATGGTTTTCAAAGGGATTTTCTACATCAATTCATTGCCTGGCCACCTTCCCGACTTGAGCAAACCGAATCGCTTGAGCAACTCCGCGCCCTCGAAAACGGTGTCCGTCTTCGTGTGGTGCTTACCGACGACCTTTCTCCTGGAGTCGATACCCCCGAACAGGCCGTCGCTATTGAAAAGCACCTGCTGGGGAAAGCATGAAACCTACACACTCTCTTTGATTCGAACCTTGAACCGCATTAAGCGAAATCAGTCATCATTATGAAATACATCTTCGTCACTGGCGGCGTCGTCTCCTCACTAGGCAAAGGCTTGGCAGCCTCCTCCCTCGCAACTCTTTTGGAATTGCGTGGCCTGAAGGTCATTATGCAAAAGTTTGACCCTTACCTAAATGTCGATCCTGGCACCATGAATCCCTACGAACATGGAGAAGTCTATGTATTGGACGACGGAGCGGAAACCGATCTGGATTTGGGGCATTATGAGCGATTCACCCACACCAACCTTTCTCGTTTGAACAACCTGACTTCGGGCCAGGTTTACATGAGTGTTCTAGAAAAAGAGCGCGCCGGAAAATACCAGGGACGCACAGTGCAGGTGATCCCTCACGTAACCAATGAGATCAAAGAGCGCATCGAAGAAGTCGCAGAAAAAATGGTCGGTGATGTGATCATTACCGAAATCGGTGGCACGGTGGGAGACATTGAAGGCTTGCCCTTTCTTGAAGCAATTCGGCAATTTGCGATTGAAGCGGGTCGAGACAATGTGCTCTTCATTCATGCAGCCTTGGTGCCTTACGTCAAAGCTGCGCAAGAGCTAAAAACAAAACCCACTCAGCAGTCCCTGGCCAAACTGCGTGAGATCGGGATCATCCCACAAATCATCCTCGCTCGTACGGAACATGCGCTCGATGAAGATGTGCGCGAAAAGATTGCCCTATTCGGTAACGTGCCGATCGAACAAGTCGTCGAAGTCAGAGACGTGAAGCATAGCATTTACGAAGTACCCTTAAAACTTCATGAACAACGGCTGGATGACACGGTTTGCCATCTTCTTCATTTACAGACCCCTTCCCCGGATCTGACACGCTGGCGTCACTTTGTGCAACGCGTCATTCACCCTACTCATCAAGTCCGCATCGGCGTTGTTGGCAAATACATTGAGCTACAAGACGCCTACAAATCTATTTATGAGGCACTGACTCATGCAGGAGCCTACAAAGACGCCAAAGTGGATATCGTGCGAGTGGATGCTGAATCCATCGAAAAAGCCGGCCCCGACATTTACCTTTCGGGACTGCAAGGAATTCTAATCCCTGGCGGTTTCGGCGACCGGGGTACTGAAGGTAAAATCGCAGCGACACGTTATGCGAGAGAAAAAGGAATTCCTTTCTTTGGGATCTGCTTAGGTATGCAAATCGCAGTGATCGAGTTCGCTCGAAATGTCTGTGGGCTGAAAGATGCTACGAGCACGGAATTCGACAAAGCCACCCCTCATCCAGTCATCAGCATGATGGAAGAGCAAAAAAAGGTAAAGCAGCTAGGTGGCACCATGCGACTGGGAAATTGGATCACTGAAATTTCACCCAATACGCAAGCACATGAAATTTATGGTCAGTCCGTGATTCACGAACGTCACCGCCACCGCTATGAAGTGAATGAAGATTACAAGGAACAGTTGGAAAGTCGAGGCCTAAGGATCAGTGCAGTTTCCCAAAAAGGTGCCCTGGCTGAAATGATCGAACTTCCCGGTCATCCATTCTTTGTCGCGTGCCAATTCCATCCAGAATTCAATAGCAAGCCCAACGATCCACACCCAATTTTCCGTAGTTTTGTGAAGGCCGCTCTAGCATTCCACGCAATTCCGGAATCCCACGGTTAAAATGGATACTGCGCCCAACAGGGCGTGAGACGAATAGCATTGAATTCTGAATCAATGCTTTCGGACAGCGACAGCCATTCTTTCAGCACTGCAGGCATACCGCCGACAGATCATTCCTTGAATGAGTCTATGGCCATCATCTAGACCTGAAACGTAGTTTAATTGTCATCCATCTTCATGCCCCCCGCATCTCACATCTCACCTCAACCGCCAGCCAAATTCACTGGCATCCAGCTAGGAAAAACCAAGGCAGCCGCAGCCGGAGTACCTGCGGTCACAAATTCCTTGAAGCACGTCTATGGAAATGCAGGGCTCTTGCGCGGGACGGAAGCCATGCTGAAACTCAATCAATGGGAAGGTTTTGATTGCCCTAGCTGTGCCTGGCCCGATCCAGATGACCATCGCAGCGCCTTCGAGTTTTGTGAAAATGGAGCCAAAGCCATCGCCTCCGAAACCACCAAGAGAAGAGTTACTCCCAAGTTTTTCGAAGAATATAGCGTGTCTGAATTGGCTGAATGGAGCGACTATGAAATGGATCAGGCAGGTCGTCTTACTCAGCCCATGGTCCTACAATCAGGCGAAACACACTACCGGCCCATTTCCTGGGACGAAGCGTTCTCCCTTATCGCGAAAGAGCTCAATGCATTGGCTACGCCTGACGAAGCCATCTTCTACACCTCAGGGCGAGCGACCAATGAAGCCGCATTCTTGTACCAGCTGTTTGTGCGAAACTTTGGCACAAATAACCTGCCGGACTGCTCAAACATGTGTCATGAAAGCAGCGGTGCCGCACTGAATTCAAGCATCGGAGTCGGTAAAGGCACGGTAACCCTGCACGATCTCGAGACAGCTGAGACGATTCTGATCATCGGTCAAAACCCAGGAACGAATCATCCTAGAATGCTGACCAGCTTGCAGCGGGCAGTGGAAGCAGGAGCGAACATCATCGCCGTGAATCCGATGAAGGAAGCGGGCCTCACCGGCTTCATGCATCCGCAGCAAGTCAAAGGCGTGATCGGGATGGCGACGCCTCTGGCCAAGCAATTTCTCCAGGTTCGTCTCAACGGAGATCAAGCTTTATTGAAAGGCATAGCCAAAACGCTGGTGGAAGATGGAACGATCGATGCAGATTTCATCGCAACACACACGCGCGGCTTTGATCAATATCTGGAGCATCTGAAATCGCTCGATTGGTCTGAGCTGGAACGTGTGAGTGGCATCCCAAAATCCGAGATTCAAAAAGCCGCCAGGCAGGCAGCCTCAGGGAAACGCAAAGTCATCACGTGTTGGGCCATGGGCCTCACCCAGCACAAAAATGCAGTCGCCACCATTCAAGAAGTTGTCAATATTCATTTGATGTTAGGCGCAATAGGGCGTGAAAGCGCGGGCCTGTGTCCAGTGCGGGGCCATAGCAATGTGCAAGGAGATCGCACCATGGGTGTCTTTGAAAAGATGCCTGAATCCTTCATGGATCGCCTCGAATCTGTTTTTCAATTTCAAGTTCCCCGACATCATGGCTGGGATACCGTGGCAGCCATCAAGGCGATGCATGAAGGTAAGGGGAAAGTGTTTTACGCTCTAGGAGGCAACTTTCTTCAAGCCACTCCTGACACGGAATACACCGCAAAAGCGCTGCGTCGCTGTGCGCTCACCGTGCATGTTTGCACAAAGCTAAACCGCAGCCACTTAATCACCGGCAAAACAGGGCTCATTCTTCCCTGCTTGGGACGAAGCGAGATCGATTGGCGAAAAGATGGACCTGCATTCTTGACTGTCGAGAATAGCATGAGTGTGGTTCATCAGTCTCAGGGCCAACTTGAACCAGCATCGCCTTATCTGTTGAGTGAGCCTGACATCGTCGCACGCACAGCGGAAAAAACGCTTGGTAAAAAATCTTGTGTAGATTGGCTATGGCTCGTCGAAGACTATGACCGAATCCGCGACATCATAGAGCGCGTCATACCTGGCTTCGAAAACTTCAATGAACGTGTGCGTAAACCTGGTGGATTTTACCTACCCAGTACTGCTAGAAATTTAGAATGGGCCGTACCAGGCGGGCGAGCAATTTTCTTCACCCATTCCCTGAACTGCGTTCAGTTAGGCCAAGGTCAATTGCTTTTGCAAACGATGCGGAGCCACGATCAATTTAACACAACAGTTTACGGATTGAATGATCGTTATCGGGGCATTGGCAACGAAAGGCGTATAGTGTTCATGAATCCAGGTGACATGAAGGAGCGGGGCATCAGCCCTGTCAGTCCTGTCGATATTCAAAGCCACTTCCAAGGCACCGTGCGCGAAGCGAAAAGATTTCTGGCGATTCCATACGATCTGCCTGCTGGTAGCTGTGCTGCTTATTTCCCGGAGGCAAATGTCTTGGTGCCGATTGATAGTTTTGCGGACATCAGCCTAACACCAACCTCAAAAAGTGTCATCGTCACTGTTTGTCCTTCTGCTGAAAGCTAAGGAGAGCATGGCTGCTCTTTTGCCTTGGAGTATCTTAACCTCGTGATTTTTTTGATTCAGAACTGGCGGAAGAGGTGGGATTCGAACCCACGGTGGGGTTTCCCCCACGCCTGATTTCGAGTCAGGTACCTTAAACCACTCAGCCACTCTTCCTTCGATCAGTATTGTCAGACTAGCGGATTCACGTGGCTTGGCAAGAACGGGCTAGCATCTTTTTACCCATCGAGGTTTTTTGCATCATCATGGATTTGCTCTGCGCTGAGAAAGAACCCGTGAAATCCAGTGATAGAGGTCACGACTGACCTCGGCACGTTGGACATCATGAAGCAACAGATGATGGCTACGAGTATACCACAGGAGACGCTTCTGAGTGGAGCGCACCTGGGAAAAAAGAGATTGAACCTGCTCAGGACTGCTGATCACATCATGAGGCGAAGCCAAAAAAAGCACAGGCATCCTCAGCTGACGTGCAGACTCAGCATTGTTATCCATAAGCCGACCTAACTCCGCAAGCAGCCGAAGACTAAAACTGGAAATATGATGGGGGGTTCGGCTCATCTGCTCGCCATGCGTAGTTTGGCTCGTAACTTGAATTTTGGATTCATCCATACCCGCCAGTTCACCCAGTGAAAATCGGGTCCGTGGAGTTAAGCGAGCTGCCATCTCGAGCAACCAGCGTCGAAAATCGCTAACAGTCATGCGAAGGCCCGCGACGGGTGAAGCGAATACGATACCAGCTGGCCCTTGGTGGCCTGAGAGGAGACGTGCTGCAGTGTGTAGGCAAATAAGGCTACCTGCACTCTCTCCATACCAAAAGATCGGAAGGCGAGGATGGGCTTTTTTGACGAGAAGATGAAACGTCTCTAGGTCATGCAACCACTGATTCGCTGAACGAATATCTCCACGCTGTGAACCGACAGGATCATTGCCTTGGCCGCGAAGATCGTACGCATAGACACCTATGCCTTGCTTTGGCAGGGTATCAGCGATGAACCAGAAATCTGAAGATGCCCCGCTAAGACCGTGAACAGCAATGACTATGGCTTGAGGACGCTGCGCTTCGGAGGGGAGCCATCTCTGATATGGCATGACTTTCCCATCGTAGCTGGTCCAATGTCCCAGTCCTAGGCTTGGACGCTGAACCGTCTGACGCAAGGAGCTGCAGCTTGAGAAGCATGCCATGAATAACAGTAGCTGGGCAGCATAAATGAGGCGGCTCACCGAGATCAGGAAACCATCACATTCTCTTTCACCACGAATTCGCCGCAAATAGTATGGGTAGGGCAAAAATCCATGAAGACACATTGGGGAGAGTTTCAAAGGTCAGTGTTTTCGGATACCTAAGCTGAAAAACAAAAAAAGCACGGACCGTTGCCGATCCGCGCTTTTTTGTAGTTAGGCTTTTCTTAACGAGTGATCTAAGATTAAGCGTAACTTGCCTGTTGGCCTTTGATGTCACGCTTTTTGATCCAAGGCATCAGCGAGCGAAGCTTAGCACCTGTTTTTTCGATCGGGTGCTTCTCGCCATCTTTCAGCAGCTTGTTGAATGTCTTGTAACCGGTTTCGGTTTCCTTGATCCACTCCTTGGCGAATTTGCCGGTCTGGATATCTTTTAATGCCGCTTTCATGCGCTTCTTGACCGAGGCGTCGATGATCTTAGGACCGACTTTCACATCACCCCACTTCGCGGTCTCCGAGATCGAGAATCGCATGCCTGCGATACCGGATTCGTTCATGAGATCCACGATGAGCTTCAGCTCGTGCAGGCATTCAAAGTAAGCCATCTCGGGGCTGTAACCCGCTTCCACGAGAACTTCAAAACCGGCTTGAACCAAAGCGCTGGTGCCACCACAAAGAACGGTCTGCTCACCGAAGAGGTCCGTCTCGGTCTCCTCTTTGAAGGTGGTCTCAATCACACCACCACGCGTTCCACCGATGCCATGGGCCCAAGCCAGAGCAATCTTCTTGGCTTGCTTGTCAGCGTTTTGGTAAATGGCAATCAAAGCAGGAACGCCTTTTCCTTCGGTGTATTGACGACGCACAATGTGACCTGGGCCTTTTGGAGCCACCATGATGACATTCACTTCTTTCGGTGGAATGACTGTCTTGTAGTGAATAGCGAAGCCGTGAGAGAAAAGCAGCGTTTTGCCCTTGGTCAGATTCGGAGCGATGTCGTTCTTGTAAACTCCACCGATTTTGGTGTCCGGCACGGCGACAAAGATAACGTCGGCTTTTTTGACGGCCTCAGCGGTATCGAACACTTTCAGTCCCTTTTCCTCTGCGACTTGGCGACTCTTAGAGCCCTTGTAGAGGCCAATGATGACGTTAACGCCGCTTTCCTTGAGGTTGAGGGCGTGGGCATGGCCCTGAGAGCCGAAGCCGATGACTGCGCAGGTCTTGCCTTTGAGCGGTTCAAGGCTGGCGTCTTTTTCTGTGTAGATTTTCGCGGGCATGTGTTGGTTAGGGTCTGGATATAGGGCGCGGAGATTGGTTCATCCCCTGCGGATGGTCAAGGAAGAGTTGCCAACCTGAATTGGCAACCAGATAAGGGGTATTATTGGCAAGTGGCCAGGACTTGCTGGAAAAAGCGTTTCTGTGTCGAACACCCACGGATTCAAATCCTCATCGGCTTGGATCATTTCTCTTGCTTGTCGTGATTCCTATCCACCTCTAGCCTATGGGGAAAGTTTTTCATATTGGAACCCATCCTTGACCTACTTTCCTGCCTTCGACCGCAAGGCCTGTGCTTTGACGCATCGCACTTGTCATGACATGGAGGAAGAGCATCCACTCACTGACCTTCATGGAGCCACAAACGAAGCCCCCCTCTCCCTGGACTCGGTGTCCCATATTGCACCAAGATCGATTCATTTTGGTGATCAACAAGCCAGCCGGAGTGCTGTCGCATCCGAATACTAGCAAGGCCAACGGGAAACAAGCTGCAGCCTTCACCGGCAACTATGATGCCGAAGCCCGCTGCTTTCATAGCGCGGCAGGCAAACTTTGGCTCATCCATCGGCTTGACCAGGATACGTCTGGTGTGCTCTTGGCAGCCTTTGATGAGCAAACGGCACAGCGCTCCAGAATGCTTTTCGAAGACCAGGCCATTCAAAAGCATTACCTCGCCGTGATTCGTGGCCAGCCAGCCTCTCCTCGTGGTGTCTGGCTTGACCATCTGATGACATCCGCTTCTCACGGCAGTGTGCGCACGCAGGTGATCAAAGGTCGTCCCCCCAATGCGGAGCTGCATTATCTGATGATAGGCAGGAGTGAGGAGCATCGGGTCAGTCTTTTGGACATCCGATTGATCACGGGAAAAACCCATCAAATCCGCGTCCAGGCAGCCTCCCGGCATCACCCGCTCGTGGGTGATGATGTCTATGGCGATTTTTCACTAAACAGACGCCTCAAGCAGGCCTTGCATCTTCGACGACTCGCACTCCACGCGCGCGCTCTTGAGTTTAAGCATCCAGCTTCGGGCTTCAAAACGGTGATTGAGGCCCCGTTGCCAGACGATCTACATGAGTTGATCAAGACACTACATTAGCGACGTGAGCAGGCCTTGACCAAATGCGGCGTCCACCTACTCTCCGCGCCCGTTTTGACACCCCCCAAACTCTGAAATTCCTGAAATCCACATGAGCACCCCTACCACCCATGAATTCCAGGCCGAGGTGAAACAGGTCCTGGATATCGTCATTCATAGCCTCTACACCGACCGCGAAATTTTTATTCGTGAGTTGGTTTCCAACGCCGCTGACGCGTTAGAAAAGATGCGACTGACCCAACTGACCGAAAACGAGATCTTCCAAGCTGAGAAGAATCTGGAAATCAGCATCACCACGGATGAAACCGCAGGCACGCTCACTATCGCTGACACCGGCATTGGCATGACCCGCGCCGAGCTTGTCGAAAACCTGGGCACCATCGCCCACTCCGGTTCGAAAGCCTTCGCTTCCGCCTTAAAAAATGCGGGTAAGGGTGGCGATGCTTCCCTCATTGGTCAGTTCGGCGTCGGATTTTACTCCGCTTTCATGGTTGCTGAAGAGGTGAGGGTTTACACCCATTCCTGGCGTGGCGAGGGCGAGCACCTCGTCTGGTCCAGCACCGGAGTGGGCACCTACACGATCGACGAATCAACCGATCAAGATCGGGGCTGCCGGATTGTCATCAAACTGAAAGAAGATGCCAAAGACTTTGCCAAAACCTGGAACGTCAAAAGCGTGCTGGGCAAGTATTCGAATTTCGTCGGCTTCCCCATCACCCTCAACGGCGAGCGAGTGAACACAGTCGAGGCCATTTGGCTGAAAAGCAAAGACGCTGTCACGGAAGAAGAATACGATTCCTTCTACAAATTCACGGCCAAGGCCTTCGACAAACCCAGCTACCGCCTGCACTTCCAAGCAGACGCACCGCTGGTCATCAATGCCCTGCTCTTCTTGCCTGAGCAAAACATGGAAATGTTCGGCATGGGTCAGATGGAGCCCGGCGTCGCCCTTTACTGTAAAAAAGTTCTCATCGACCCGAGCCCGCCTAAGCTGCTGCCAGACTGGATGCGCTTCGTCAAAGGAGTCATCGACTCCGAAGATCTCCCCCTCAATATTTCACGCGAGTCGATGCAAGACAGCGCGCTCGTCCGCAAACTCGGTGAAGTCGTCAGCAAGCGACTGATCAAATTCCTCGACAAAGAAGCCCAGGACGACGCCAAGAAGTTCCAGGAGTTTTACGCCAAATTCAGCCGATTCTTCAAAGAAGGCATCGCGACAGATCACGCCAACCGGGATGCCATCGCCAAGCTGCTGCGTTACGAATCCAGCATGACCGAGAAAGGTGAAGTCATCAGCCTCGCTGACTACGTGAAGCGCATGAAGGAGGACCAAAAGGCCATTTATTACCAAGTGGCGCCCAGCCGCAGTGCCATCGAAGGCGGCCCCTACCTTGAAGCCTTCCAATCCAAAGGCTATGAAGTGCTTTTCCTTTACGAAAGCATCGACGAATACGTCGTCTCCATGCTGCCCGAGTTTGAGGGTAAAAAACTGCAAGCCGTGAACAGCCCCGACGTCGATCTCGGCGATGTCGCATCCGAGGGGAATGCCCTTAGTGAGGCCGATACCACGACCTTGGCCACTTGGCTCAAAGAAACGCTGGGAGCCGGAGTCGAAGATGTGCGGCCTGGCAAACGACTCGTCAGCGCACCCGCCCTCGCCATCACTCCGGAAGGAGAAATGACGCCTCAGATGCGTCAAATGATGAAGGCTCTGAAGCCTGATGAAATCCAAGCTCCTAAGGTGATCCTAGAGATCAATCCAAGGCATGAACTGGTGAAGAAAGTGCATCAGCTTCGCAGCCAAGATGCAGACCTAGCCACCCTCCTTAGCGAGCAAATCCTGGATAATGCCCTACTCAGTGCGGGGCTTCTTGATGACACCCAACGTGTAGTTTCCCGCACAGAAAAAATCATGGCGCGAATCACAGCTTAGGCGTCGAGACGCTCTCCAATGCAAAAGCCACAAGCTTCATGAGCTCGTGGCTTTTTGTTTTTGATCTTCCTTCTGCCCCGCGTTGTGGCCTTGCTTGACGAGGAATAGGGGGTTATTCAGCTAGCTTATGCCTGCCCTTTCTATCCAACCTCGCGCACGTTTGTTTCATGGTCATGTGTGGGTCTATGCCACAGAGATCAAGGCGCGTTTTGGCAACCCGCAGCCCGGGGATGTGGTGCAACTACAGGATGCACGGGGAAAGCCCCTGGGCAGCGCGATCTACAATCCCCAGTCGCAGATCAGCGCTCGTCTCTTTTCGTATCGGCGCCAGGACCTTGATTTGGATTTTTTCACACGTCGCGTGGAGAGAGCCTTGCGCACTCGTGAAGCAGCAGGCGTGGACACCCAGCTATGCAGACTGGTCTGGAGTGAATCCGACGGTTTGCCAGGAGTCATCGTGGATCGCTATGGTGACTATTTGGTTCTGCAAACCCTCACCCTGGCAATGGCCCAGCGCCAGGAACTGATCGTGCAAGCGTTGGTGCAAGTACTTGCCCCTAAGGGCATCATCCAGCGCAATGAAGGCAATGTGCGCAAAGCTGAAGGACTGGATCAGGTAAAAGGCCTCATCTGGGGTGAACTGCCCGAACCTTACGTAGTACGCCATGGCGGAAGCGCTTTCCACGTGGATCTGCTGGAAGGTCAAAAGACCGGATTGTATCTGGATCAACTCGACAACTATCAGCAAGTTGCAGCGCTCGCGCGTGGACGCCGTGTGCTGGACTGTTTTACCAATCAGGGTGGCTTTGCTCAAGCCTGCGCTTTGGCAGGTGCAGCGGAAGTGACGGCCGTTGATGTTAGCGAAAGTGCCATCATGACCGCGGGCCGCAATGCAGAAATCTCAGGCGCTCAAGTGCGCTTTTTGGCAGCGAACTGCTTCGACTACCTCAAGCAGCAAGAGTCATCAGGAGTGACCCATGATTTGATCATCCTAGACCCACCATCCTTCACCAAAACCAAAGCCTCCGTGAAAGATGCCATGCGCGGCTACAAGGAGATTCACCTGCGCGCGATGAAAATGCTGCCACCAGGGGGTATTTTGGCAACGTTTAGCTGCAGCCACCATGTCAGCCGTGGTGAGTTTCACGCCTCCATTGAAGACGCGGCTGTGGATGCTCGCAAAACCCTACGCCGAGTGGCCACCTACAGCCAACGGCCAGACCATCCCATCTTGGCAACGATTCCTGAAACGGAATACCTCACCGGTTACGCCTACGAAGTAATCGCATCATGGTAAGTATCCTGGTGATTCATGAACGACACGAATGGCCCGTTGCAGGCAGCAAATCGCGGCTTAGTCTCGTGGGGTGAGCTACCAGGTTTTTGCCCGAAAATATCGCCCCAAAACATTCGCCGACGTGCTCGGCCAAGAGCACGTGGTGCGCACCTTGCGCAACGCGATTGCTCAAGAGAGATTGGCCCATGCCTACCTCTTCGTCGGACCACGTGGCACGGGGAAAACCTCCACAGCACGTATCTTTGCCAAAGCGCTGAATTGCCCAGGTGGGCCCAGCATCGACTTCGACCCCGAAGACCCGATCTGCAAAGAAATCGCCGAGGGCAACAGCCTAGATGTGCTTGAGATCGACGGTGCCAGCAACAACGGCGTCGATCAGGTGCGCGACTTGCGAGAGAGCGTGAAATATGCACCTGCCAAGAGCCGCTACAAAATCTACTACATCGACGAAGTTCACATGCTCTCAACAGCTGCCTTTAACGCGCTGTTGAAGACCTTGGAAGAACCGCCGCCGCATGTAAAATTCATCTTTGCCACAACAGAGGCGAACAAGATTCTGCCCACAATCATCAGTCGTTGTCAGCGCTTCGATCTCAGGCGCATTCCACTCGGCATCATCGCTAAGCATTTGCTACACATTGCCAGCATCGAGGGTGTGGACTTGGACGAAAAGGCAGCTTTTGCGATTGGCAAAGGAGCCGATGGCGGCATGAGAGACGCGCAATCGATGCTAGATCAACTCGTAGCTTTTTGCGGAAATAAGATTCGTGAGCAAGATGTGCTCGATGTCTTCGGCTTCACCGGGATGGAAACCGTGGTTCAACTCTCACAGCAAGTTTTGGAAAGTGATACGGTGGGTGCTTTGCAGCAAGTTCACGACACCAGTGAAGCAGGCAAAGATCTGGGTAAACTCCTCTCTGACCTGATTCAGCACTTCAGGACTTTGCTCGTCAGCCAAGCCGACCCTGAAACTGGAGCGGAAGATCTGGCTCCTGAAATCGCGGAAAGAGTCGCAGCTCAGTGCCAAATGGCGACAACCGAACAGCTGCTGCGTGTGGTTGATGGACTTGCCGAAGTCGATGCACGGATGCGCTGGACAACTAACAAGCGCCTGCATCTTGAACTTGGAATGATCCAAGCCGTTCAGCACCTCAATGAAGTCAGTTTGAGCGATGTCATAGAGGCTCTGGACCATGGCCCCGCAGGTCCTTTGCCAAAAGTTCAAGCCCGCCCTGCGCATGTCACAAGCGCACGATCTTCAACGCCGACACCCGCCCTGGTCGAAAAAAAAACAGCTGAGTCTTCAGCTACCGCGCCCCTTGCAAGCCAAGTAACTTCGACGCCCCCCGTAGCCCAGGTCGCGGAAGTGGAAAAGCTCAACGAGCCTACACCTGCTCTCGCACCTCAACCCAAGCCTCAGGTTGCATTGAGTCCAACGCCAGAGACGCCCACAGTCTCCACAGACATTGACTTGGTGCAGTTTTGGACAGACTTGGTGAACATCGTTCAAGATCGCCGCGCACTGATTGTGGACTGGCTGAAAGTGGGAACTGCCCTTGGCTTCCAACGTGGCACCATAAAGATTGGTTTCCCAAGCACCGAAGTTCACGCACGTGATAGTTTGAACCGTGATAATCAGAGGAAGTTCTTGGAATCTCTAGCTAGCGAATTGGTGGGTTTCCCCGTCAAAATGGAACTCGTTGTAGATCCCTCGCTGCAGCCACCTCTGGCGAGCGAGATGGGTTTTGATCTTCTGGACATGTCCCCGGTCAATGCTGCCCCAAACTTAGCTATGGGCGCAGAACCTCAAGCACCTTCAGCCGCTTCAACGACCGCCGCTTCAGCTCCAGCCGCAGTGGATGAATCAAGCGAAGGCATCAAGGAGGCATTCGAAAACGATCCCCTGATCCAAGCGGCGATCCAGAAGTTCAGCCTCAAGCTTGCAGCTCGCGCCTAAAGCCTAGCCTTCTGACTCGCTGAGTCTTTCTCTACAATCGTCGCTTTGGCGTAGCAGAGCAGACTTATTTTGTCGAGGCGCTCACCATCCATGACGGCAACTTAACCTTGAGGCCATAGCTTCCCGAGACATTTTTCATCTTCTCGGGCCAGTGATGCTGCATGATGTAGCCCTCCACCGTCTGAAAGCTTTCATCTTTTAACATAGGACACAACCTGAAAGCTGGGACGACTGCACTCGCGTTAGTGATGTTGGCTAGACCCTTCGCTAGTCACATCCAAGAGGCAAACACGAACGGGATTATTGCTCACTCTACCTTTGATCGAGGTGCTTATCCACCGCATCAATGATATGCGGATTGATGCCATGGGTGATGGTCTCACAAGCCATGCGTAGCGCATTCTTCATGGCGTAAGGACTGGCACTGCCATGAGAAATGATGGTGATGCCATTGAGCCCCAGAAGGGGCATTCCACCAGCCTCATCAGCACTGGTGCGCTTGTGAATCGCCTTGAAGGCAGGCTTGGCCATCATGCCGCCAATCTTGGTGCGTGTGGTGGCCATGATCTCGCTTTTGATCATCGAGAACATGGCATGAGCCAAAGCCTCGGAGGTTTTGAGGATAATGTTTCCAGTAAAACCATCGCACACGACCACATCGGGCGGCGTTTCCCACAGGTCATGTCCTTCGACATTGCCGATGAAATTCAGACCCGGCGTTTTCTTCAAAAGCTTACCGGTCTCTTTGCACAAGGCATTGCCTTTTTCCTCTTCCGTACCGTTGGACATGAGACCTACACGAGGATCGGGGCGTCCGAGCACATGTCGCGCGTAGGCACTGCCCATGATGGCGTTTTGCACCAAATGCTCAGGCAGGCTATCAGGGTTTGCTCCAGCATCAATCAGCACCCAAGGCTGCGTCATGCTCGGCATGATGGCGGCAATCGCTGGCCGTTCGATGTGCGGCAAAGTTCGGAGCTTGATCAGGCTTGCGGTCACCGCAGCACCTGTATGGCCAGCGCTCACGACTGCGTCGGCTTTGCCTTCCTTCACCAAATCTACCGCGCGTGAGATGGAGCTATCCTTTTTTTTCCGCACAGCATCTAGACCACTGTCACTCATGTCAACGATCTGCATGGCCTGCACAATCTCAAGGCGATCACTGACAGGAACGCCTTGAATCTGCATTTCATGTTGAATGGCTTCGGGCGCGCCGACCAAGTAGATTTTTTCGATCTGAGGCAAAGTCTCCAGCGCGAGTTTCACGCCTCCAATCGGATTCTGCGGAGCAAAGTCACCACCCATGACATCAAGTGCGATTTTCATGCAGGAGAAAAAAGGAAGGATTTAGCCGTCATAGGGCACTGAAAATGATGCGAAGAACATGCCAGGTGGACCAAGAAAGGTGAGCTCAGCGCATAGCCAACGCATTGGCCATTTACTCATCAATGCAAAAAGTGGCGATGACCGGTGAAAATCATGGCCAGTTTCCGCTCATCTGCCGCATCAATGACCTCCTGATCTCTCAGGCTTCCCCCTGGCTGAATAGCCGCTGTGGCACCTGCCTCTGCACATGCGATCAAGCCATCCGCAAAGGGGAACATGGCATCTGATGCCACCACACTGCCGGAGAGGCTAAGACCGGCTTCCTTGGCCTTCCAGACCGCGATGCGGCATGAATCCACTCGGCTCATCTGCCCTGCACCGATGCCTAACGTGCGATCGTGAGAGGCAAACACGATGGCATTGGATTTCACATGCTTCACCACACGCCAAGCAAAACGCATCGCTTCAATCTCTTCACGCGTCGGGGGACGCTTGGTTTTGACCTTGGATTCCAGGTCTTCGAGTCCAAGTGCTCTGGGGTCGCTGTCCATGACCATGAGACCACCTGGAGCGGAGCGAATGATCGGCTGGCTCAGAGCTTCAGCCACGCTTGGCAGCATCTGGATGAGACGCAGGTTCTTCTTCTTCTGCAAAAGCGCACGCGCATCAGCATCGAAGTCAGGCGCGATGATCACATCCGTGAAAATCTCAGAGATGATCTTAGCTAACCCCAGCGGCATCGAACGATTGATGACGATGACTCCACCAAATGGTGCCTGCTTGTCCGTCTCAAAGGCCTTGGCCCAGGCCTCACGCAGATCTTCTTCAGCACAGCCGACTCCACATGGATTCGTATGCTTCAAGATTGCGACCGTCGGGCGGCGAAACTCATGAATCAATCCGGCTGCTGACTGAATGTCGAGCACGTTCGTGTAGCTCAGATCCTTGCCATGCAGTTGGGCAAAGTAGTCGCTAAAGTTGCCGTAGAGCGCCGTTTTTTGATGCGGATTGTCACCGTAGCGGAGTTCACTGTGCAACGGCAAACTCACCGTGAAGGTTTTTTGCGTGACCTGCTCTTGATTGAGGAAGCTGGCTATCGCTGCATCATACGTGCTGGTGCGTTGGAAAACCTTGCAGGCCAGGCGCTCACGAGTAGCAAGCGTCGTATCGCCACCGTTGTCATTCATCTCAGCCAACACCGTGCTGTAATCAGCGGGGTCACAAATGACCGTCACCCAGCGATGATTTTTAGCAGCACTGCGAAGCATGGACGGGCCACCGATGTCGATATTTTCGATAGCCTCTTCGAGCGTGACACCTTTTTTAGCTACCGTCTGCTCAAATGGATAAAGATTCACGATGACGAGATCAATGACAGGTATGTCATGCTTCGCTGCATTGCGTTTATCTTCGTCATGGTCGCGGCGCTGAAGCAGCCCACCATGCACCTTCGGGTGCAGTGTTTTAACACGCCCATCGAACATCTCGGGGAAACCCGTGTAATCCGAGACATCTCTGACGGTCAGGCCTCCCTCTTTGAGATACTTGGCGGTTCCGCCTGTTGAAAGAAGCTCGACACCAAGTTCAGATAAGCCTTTGGCGAAGTCGAGCAGACCGGTTTTGTCAGAGACAGAGAGAAGAGCGCGGGCGATGGGCATTTGAGGATGAATTCGGGAACGGTGAGTAATGAAGCGGATGTGTGAGCGGGCAAGAGCCTGTTATGGAACCTGCTTGCTGGGTTTGGCAGGCTTTGATGAAGCGGGCTTAGATTCCACGTAGGTAGGATTGGTATACGCACCCGAGGCAACCGCTTGAAGATTCGCAGGAACATCAGCATGCACCTGCCCCAAGGACCAGCGAATACCACCAATGAGAATAGCCTGAAAAGTCGGGTGGGTCCAAATGTCTTCCCGGTGCCCCATCGCTGTATACCAAACACGGCCTTCGCCTTCTTTACGTGCCCAGGTACTAGGAAAGGGCGGGCGCTTGTATTCGTCCCCTTTCATGGCAGGAGCGTCCATCACGCTCAAGACATGAATGTCAGGGGTGAAGTCCTTCAGGGAATACCACTCCTCATGCAGCGAATACTCCGATGGTACAGCTTCAAAGCCAGGAAACTTTGGGTCGGTGACTGTGTTTTTTGCGACCTGCTGGGCACCGTGCTTGATGAATTCAGCCCCCAGGAAGCGCACATAAGGATCGGCTTGCTCTCCATGATTCTGAAAGCGCTCCGGGCCTTTTTTGGATTCATTGTTCGTGTGAAAGGTATCGCTGGCGGAATGTGTGCCAATGAATCCCTTGCCCGCTTTGACAAAATCAAACAAGGCCTGCTTGCCCTCAGGTGTCATGGGCGGCTGCTTGTCGGTGCCCGATTCCAAGAGGTTGCCCGTTGTATAAAAAAATACCGCATCGAATTGAGCCAAATAGGCAGAGCTGAACTTGGAACCATCTTTGGAAAATTCAAAGTCCCAGCCGTGCTCACGCCCCAACTCCTGGAGCACCTTTTCGGCATGGCTAGGTTGACCGTTTTTCCAAGAAATAACGCTGTGCTCGAAGCCACTCGATTTGCTGAAAAAGAGGATGCGCGGTTTTTTGGTGTCAGGCACTGCCCAAGCAAGACCTAGAACGAGAAGAAGGCAGGTGAACGGAAGAAAGAGTTTCATGAATGGAGGGCGAGTGGTGAGCACCAACTGCGCCCTCAATCAATGGCGAACTGAGTTTCCCAACTGTTGTTCAATAGATCATGGCGTCAGCCGGTGCAGCTGTCTCCTCAATCGAGGTAGCTTCAATGACTGGGACGGTTTGATCTCCTTCTTTTTTATAAGTCATTTTCCCAACCACCTTGACCCAACTCATTTCCTTGAAGTCAGGCGCTTTTTTTCCGAAATCAACAGGCACTGAATAAGGCCGCGCATCAGCTGCGCAGCACTGAACCATGAGACGGAACACACGCAAACGATGGCCATTTTCGTTGTTGACCTTTTCCGGCAAAACCTGGGCCACAGTTTCGACACCCTGCCCCTGAATGACATTCTGGACCTCCAGATCTCCTGCAGTGTAATAAATTTCAGGCACTTCCAAAATGAAGTTACCTTGCTTGCTCTGAGGCACTTGTTTTTTCAGGTCTTCGAGCGTGAAACTACCGAAGCTCTGAGCTTTGTCGGGAGGGGGGGGGGAGGCCTTCGTGATGTTCTCCGCTTTCTTGTATTGATCCGGCGGCGGAAGGGGTTGCGCGGGCAATGGGGTCGGCGCTGGAGCGGTTCGTGTCGAGGCTGGTTTGTCTGTCCGAAGCGCGAACTTGTCAGCGTTCGTTTGGTCTGAGTAGTTCGGATTGTATAACCCTTTGTTCATGACCGCGTTTGCGCTATATCGATCTGGTGTATGAAAAGCAGCCCAGGAGAGGGGTGCGATCAAAACCAAGATGGCACCGATCCGGCCCAGCCAACCGCTTTCCTCCAAGATACCATGGCCATGATGCTCATGAGCATGATGACCATGAGCATGATGACCATGAGCATGATTGTGGCCGCAACTCGAATGATCATGCGCGTGGTCGTGACCACAACCAACATGATGCGAATGCGCGCCATGATCACTACTTTCATGGTGATGATGAGTTTGATCCTGAGCATCGCAAGGGCCATCGTGGTGATGCGGGTGCTGGCATGGGCCTGATGCTGGTGTTTTCTCTAGTGAATCATGATCATGATCACAGCCGTGAGAAGAACAGCCCCCATCATCAGCCTGGGTCGTGAACAAATTGAACAAGGCCACGATGGCCATGCCAATGCCTGCTACGAGAACCATATCTCGAAAAATGCCATCGGGAGGTAGATAGGCAGCGACACGACCGCTCACGTGAAAGTAGAGCAGAACGGCACTCCATAAAAGCATGATCAGGATGCCGATGAAATGAATGATGGTGCGGATGCCAGTCATGGAGGGATGGGAACAAAGTTTAAGTCACACAAAGAAGCAGCTCATTTCGAAGCCAGCTTTTGAATCATCATCATCCAGGGTTCAGAAAGCGCGCCTACCAAAATGAACAAACCTATCAAAAGTGCCATCACAACACGCCCTTTGAACACACCGGAATAGAGAAAGAGTAGCTTGATGTCCATCATCGGCCCGAAGACCAAGAATGCCAACTTAGCTGCCATGGAGAAAACCGCCATCGGAGCAGCGATGAAGGCATCGGAGGTGCTGCAAAGTGAGAGCACGATGGCCAGACCCATGATCGAGGGCAGCGCCAGCCATTCATTGCTAGCAACCGTATTGAGGATGGACTGATCAACCTGCGTGTTGAACACCGCCGTGATGATCACGCCGATGGTGAAATACATGGAGGTATCGAGAAAGTCCCCCATTGCGGCGCGCATGGCGTGCACAAGCTTGGCATTGAAGCTCACGAGCTGAGCCTCTCCTTGGCACGTGACGGTGCTGCCCTCTGCCACTGCTTTGGCGAGTTTTTCCTTCAAAATTTGTTCAGGCCGGAAACGCAATACCACCAGTCCAACGATGACCGCTACCGCATACCCCAAGGATAGGCGAGACAAGGTCATGGTCGCATTGCCGAGAGTTTCCCACCCACTGACCTTTTGAAACTCCTTGAATGCGGTTAACGTGCTCACGGCGACGATCGGATTCATGATCGGCGCGGCCAGCATGTAAGTCACCGCACAGGAAACCGGCAGTCCCTTCTGCACCAATCTCTTGATCACAGGCACGACGGCACATTCACAGACCGGAAAAATCAACCCCAGCACTCCTGCCACCAGGGTAGAAAGCACACCATTTCTCGGCAGCACTTTGTCCAGAAACTTGGAATCCAAGAAAGCGGAGATTAGCCCCGAGAGAACAGTGCCCACGAGGATGTAAGGCGCGCCTTCGAAAACAATGCTCAAAAAGGCCATCAGGACGTCACCAAGACGGCTGGGCTCGGGAAGGGCGGCAAGGGAAAACATCATTGTTCTGTTCTTAAACGCCTCCAAAGCGGCGCTTCAAGCGGGAAAGCCTTCGTTCATCAACACAAAAAAGCCGAGGCCAAGGGCCCCGGCTTTTCAGGCAGAATTAAACTTAATCAAACATCATAGCCAATTTCACCGTGTTCAGCCAAGTCAAGACCCTCAACTTCCACTTCCTCACTTGGACGCAGGCCGACGATAGCTTTCACAATGATCGTGATGATCACCGTCGCAACCACGCTCCACACGATGGTTAGCGCCACGGCTTTCAGCTGGTTCATCAGCAAGCCTTCTTTCAGCCCTGCCACGATGGAATTGGCTTTCTCATCAGCAAACACTCCCGTCAAAATCGCGCCCAGCGTGCCCCCGACACCATGCACGCCAAAGGTGTCCAGCGCGTCATCGTAGCCCAGCATTTTCTTCAAGTAAGCCACCGCGATAAAGGGAATCACCCCCGCGGCCACCCCCATGATCACCGATGAGGTCGCCGTGACGAAGCCTGCGCCAGGGGTGATGACCACCAGACCTGC
>CANNQP010000002.1 GCA_947507875.1 Verrucomicrobiaceae bacterium
CCACCGGCGCAGAGTCATACATCGCAACAATCGCGCTATGCGTCGCCGAACGAAATGCTGTTGATCCTGTGATTCTGACGATAACGGACTCGTCTGACGGTTCTGCATAAAGCCCCGTCGCCATCAGCGCTGCCGCGCCCGCGATCATGGTAGTAAACTTGCTGTATATCTTCATAGCCTTGTGAGTTGTGCTGGTTGTTTGTGAATTGATAATGCTTCGGGTGCATGCCAAAGACTGCACATCCTGATCAACGCACAGCGACATGGTTCCACCTATCGAACGATGGTGACTTTTCCGTTACATCATTCGTTGCTTTTAGTTATTCTCCTATCAAAGAAGATTAACCGGACCATAGCTAGGTGGGCGCTTTCAAATTCTCAAAGTCACGTTGCCTAATGTGACGATTTGTTACAAATCATGTGATATACAAAGACCCACCATGCCACGCCGAGCCCAATCGAGAATAAAACCCGCTCATTTCATCGCGATCGCAGCGGTACTGCTAGGAGCCATCGGCGGTGGCTGGTCCCTGCTTCACCGTGGAACAGATCCCATGACGGGACTAACTCCTCTGAGTGTTGAAGAATTCCTGGAGAGCTCCAATGCCTTATCGGGCAATACCTACAAAGTGGAGGGCACCATCGACAACCGACTCGATACTTGGAAAAGCAGTGATCGATTGTTTTCCGTGCAAATCAGTGAGGGGGGAAATTTTGTGCCAGTTTTGATACCCTCTAGTTTAGAGGCCAACATCCAACGCGGGCAGCGTTACTTGTTTAAGGTGCGAGTTCAGGACAATGGCATCCTTGAAGTCATCCAGCTCATCAAAGCGTGAAGATCGATCTCCTCATGAAAACTTTCTCTTTCGTCCTGCTGATTAGTTTTTTTCGCTTGGCACTTGTTGAAGCACAAGTTTTGCCTGCCCCGGCAGCGGGTTCGTCCCAGTCGGCGCCTGCACCTGCGACCAATGCGCATCCCTCAAACACTGGCGGCCAGTCATCCAACAACAACCCACTGCTAGGCAATGCGCTTCCCCACGTGGACAGTGGCAATGAGATGGTGACTTGGGATGGCAAAATGTGGCAGGTGAACAACAACCGCCTGGTTCGCTCGAAATTCGAGATCTACCTCGCTACGCCCGAAGCAAATGGCGCAGAAGATCAGGCTTATCGCGACCTGATTGCACAAATCATTTTATTGCTCGCCCCGACTCGCAAAGGCGGGCCTGATGTCTCCTCTGCTTTTGCCATGCTGCCGGAAGCAGGTGCTTTTAAAATCGATGCGGGACTGTGCAACACCATGGCCAACGGGGTGTACGACGTATGGCTAGCCCAGAGAAAAGTGAACAATCTGAGAGCTGCGAATGACGCCATGAGCAAGCGTCGCAGACAACTGGAGTGGAACAACGAAGTCGCGATGTCGAGCGCAGAGCTCTCTCCACAGGCTGGCAGCGGGACCGCAACCAAAGGGGGAGCCGCCGCAGGCAATGCTCAAAAACAAGCCACGGCTGCGAGCATTGGGCGTGTTTCAGGCTACGTGAAGGAGATCGCCGAAATCGAGGCTCGGAAAAAACTCAATGAGACCTCCATGGGCTTGTCTGAAGTCACCAGCAAAGTGCAGTTTCAAGCGCTCATCCTTCAGATGTTTTTGCAACGACGTTTTGAACACGCATTGATTGCCTGCCGACTTTACCCCCACATGTTCAGAGATGGAGACAGCGTTCTTCAGCTGGATGACAATTCTGATCTGAAAAAAGCCTTTTCCGCGGGGCTAGGTGTTCCCCCCACCGTCAGCTTGATCGACAGCCTGTCCTCTGAGGCTATCCGAGGCGTCGATGAGGCGGTCATCGCCTTTGAACAACTCGTGCAGCGGCAAGATTACCAAAGTGCGAGCAATCGACTGATGGAAGCCTTTGCTGTTGGCGAGTATTTACCGCGTGTTCGCAGACTGCCTTTGGCGGAAAAACTCAAGGTTTTGGATTATGTCCGTGATGGGAACCAGCTCGTGAACGCTCTCGAGATGAAAGACTTTGGCCTTGCCGAGGAGCTTGTCACCAAGCTGCGGAAAAACTCCAAAGATTTTGATTTTTCCAAACCACAAGCGGCGATTGAAACAGCGCGAGCTCTGTCCGACATGCGACTGACGGCAGCGAAAGCAGCGGCCATGAAAGGGGATCAGGCATCGTATGCCGCTGAAATGAAGGGAGCAGCGGAAATCTGGCCTACCAACCCAAAACTGCGTAGCCTCTCGGAACTCATGGGACAGACGAGTGACATTCAAGCTCAGGCGTTGTTAGATTTAGATCGACTGCTGAGTCAGAGAGCTTTTCGACAGATTTTTAATGAACAAGGGCGGTTCCTCGCCGCGGCCATCAATGACCCCGCACGCCAGCAGCAGATCAAACAAGTGATCACGGATGTAACTGAAGTCACCATGGTGGTAAAGATGGCCGAAGAACAAAGCAAAACTGGCAACGCCTTTGGAGCCTGGGAAGCGGTTGAGCGTGTATTCACCAAATTCCCTGAAGATCCAGAAGTGACGCGCATGAGATCGGAACTGAGCGTGAAGGCAAGCGAGTTCGTGAGCGCGATCGAGAAGGCCAAGCAACATGAACAACGGAAACAATCCGGCTCTGCCATCAGCTGGTATCTGAAAGCACGTCATCTCTACACGCCGAGCGAATTTGCAAGGACCGGCATTGAGCGTGTGGTGAGCAGCCTACGCGAAACAGAAGCTACCGCGACATCCAACGGTCAGCCTGCCCCCTCACTCTAGCTTGCTATCTATGGGTGAGCTTAGCTGCCACGCCGCTTGAGAACGGCGACCCAGCGATCGACAGATTTTCCTGGAGCATCGGATAGCGTGCGGCTGGCTCGATTGCGTTTGTTGCTCACGACTTCCATGCCGAGCGCTTCGAGAGCTCTGAGCGCCAGTCGATGTTCCACATCGAAGTAGCTGGTGATAACGAGCATCCCATCCGGCCGCAGCTTGGCGATTCCTTGATCGAAGATCTTCTTCCAGAGTTCCTGCCCATGCCAAAAGTTTTGATGACGCAGGAAGACCATGTTGAAATCATCCCCAAGTTCTTTGTGCTGATCAATCTTCGTGGCGTCCTCAATCAAGAACTGCGCGGGAAGATGAGCATGAGTTTCCCGAGCTTGGCGAATTTCACGGATACGTATGTCGGCTCCGATCATTTCGACACTGCCTCCATGCGTCAGATCCGTGCCGACTTGAACCAAAGTCTCCGCCTCATCGCAACGTCCGCAGGCAAGGTTGAGAATCCTCATGTCTTTCTGTGAGGCCAAATGGGGGGACAAAGAATCCTTGAGGATTGAACGAAGCTTTTTCATGTCCTCAACAAGGGTGGGATGCGTGCTAGGATTCGGCTGAGTCATGGCAGGATTCCTCAAAACGGAAGGCTCATGGATGTTTGACGAAACCAAATTTCGTCAGCTGTTCCTCTATGATTTTCTCACATAGTTCGAGCTGCTTTTCTCGCTTCTGCCTTTCCCCATCCGCTATGGCCTGCAAGGCATCAATGTCATAAAGGTAAACTCCTTCGATGTCATTCACATGAGGATCCACGTCTCGAGGCACTGCGATATCGATGAGCAAGAGCGGTTCCCAGCGACGTTTGCGCATCACCTCGCGCACGAGTTCCGGCTTGATGACAAAATGAGGTGCACTCGTGCTGGAGATGATCACATCCACTTCATGAAGAGCGGCTTCCCATTCATCAAAACGCAACGCGCTTCCTCCCATCTCCGTCGCCATCTCGACCGCACGTTCATGACTACGATTGGAAACGATGATGCTATGTGCTCCGCGAGAGAGCAGGCTCTGAGCGCAGGTTCGACTCATCTCTCCTGCACCGACAAGCATCACCCTGCACTTCTTGAGGTCGTGAACCTTCTCCGCAAGATCGACCGCCACGCTACCCACGCTGGTAGAGCCGCGTTGGATGCTGGTCTCATTGCGCACTTTTTTACCGACCGTGAAGGCTTGTTGGAAAAGTTTATTCAGGCTGCGGCTCGTGGTACCAGCTTCCAATGCTTTCTGATAAGCCGCTTTGACCTGGCCAAAAATCTCTGTCTCTCCGAGCACCATGCTATCCAAGCCACTCACCACGCGAAAGAGATGCCGAGCCGCCTCAGCAGCGTCGAGCTTGTACGTCACGAGCGCTTCTGCCTGCTCCTGAGCCAATTCAAAGCGACGAACCAAATAGTCCACAAGGGACTGATGTGCTGCCATCGGATCCCTCAAAGAATGCGTCGCATAGAGCTCTACCCGATTGCAAGTACTGAGGACGACACCTTCCTCAAAACCCGGCAATGAACGCAGCTCATGGACCGCTTCAGGCACTTTGGCCTCGGGAAAGGCGACACGTTCACGCACTTCGACCGGTGTCGTGCGGTAATTCAGGCCGAGGCAGACCAGTTGAGGATTGGCGTTTGCTGCTTCAGCCATGGGTCGTCACGAGCCAGAGAGAAATGAACGGGATGATGAACCCCACTGCCGCTAGCCAAGCCGTCTGTCGTGGGGAGAGCACATGACGCCACATGACCAAGCCTATTGAGGCGTATAGCACCCAAATGACCCAAGCAAAGATCAACTTAGGATTGGAGATCGGGGTGGTCAGCTTGAAGGAAATAGCCAAGCTGAAGCTCAGCAGAATGAGCCCTAACCAGAGCAGCCTTCGAATCGCAAGTGCTAGCCCTTGAATCGGAGGCAATTGGTAAAAAAGGCCGCCGATGCGGTGCTGTTTTAAAAAGCGTTCCTGAAGCAAATACATCACGCCTGTGATGCAGGCCAACGCGAAGGCCGCATACGCCATCAGTGCCAGAGCCGCATGCAATTCTACCCAGGCATCAATTTTTGCTTGGGCTGGATAATCCGGAAATGCATTCGGCACGCCAAAGGCCAGGACTTGCATCATCGCGACCAAAGGCGCGGTGAAAAACCCAAGGAGGGAAACTCGGAAGGTGGGGCCCACCAAGAAATACAACAGGACCACACTCCACCCAGTAAACACCAAGACATCCGAGAGGCTTTTCATCGGACACTGTCGCAGCGCTTCACCTCGAAGAAAAACAGCGCCAGTCTGCAAGGCAAACCCCACGAGCATGGGCAGCCATTGTCTAGACGCCCTCCATTGGCCCGAGAGAAGAGCACGCACGGCCGGAACCACCGCGACCAAAAAGGCCAAGGTGGATAGGGCTAAAAGCTGTCGGTCGGCAGGCATGTTCCGTGGAGGAGTTCAGTAACGCGTGGAGGAGAGGCTTGGTCAAGAAGCCAGAGGCTTTCCTCAAAATACGCTTGCCCTGACCTCACTGCCTTCTTGACCTTTGTGGGGCCCTCCTCCACCTGCCAGGATGAGTTCTCCCGACTGGCAAAACTGGCGTCCCACCGTGCTTGCGACTCTCCTGTTCATTGTGGATGAAAGTGCCGAAAGGGTGCTACTCATTCGCAAAAAACGCGGTCTAGGCGCTGGAAAAATCAATGGCCCTGGCGGTAAGATCGACCCTGGTGAAACTAGCGAAGCCTGTGCGATTCGCGAGACCCAGGAAGAGCTCGGCGTCACAGCGCTCAATCCTGCGAAACATGGTGAACTTTGGTTTCAATTCGTCGATGGCCTCTGCCTGCACGTGGATGTGTTTCGTGCGACCCAATGGGAAGGTCTTCCGGTCGAGACTGCGGAAGCTGTACCATTGTGGACCTGCTTATCGGAGCTACCCTTTCAGGAAATGTGGGCAGACGACCGATATTGGCTCGCCGAGGTCTTGGTCGAGAAAAAGCATTTTATCGGGAAGTTCCATTTCGATGGAGACACCCTACTCAGCCAAGAGCTCGTTTGGATCGCCGCTAGTGCATAAAAAAAGCTGTCTGCGCTAAGGGCAGACAGCTTTTTTAGGTTGAAATGGGTTGGTTGAACCAACAACGAGCCAAACAATCAAGCCGTAGGCGCAGCTTCAGCAGCTTCCGGTGCCTTTGGCATCGTGAAGCGAAAACGAATTTTGCCACGCTTAGCTGCGGCGCGAGCCTTGCGCTTGGTGCGCTCTTTGGGAGTCTCATGAGCGCGCAGGCGACGAACTTCTTCAAAGATGCCTTCCATCTCGAGCTTAGTCTTCAGGCGCTTGAGGGCGCGGTCGATCGGCTCACCTTTGCGGATTTGGACTTCGGGCATGACGTGTAAAAAGGGTGGTTAAAAGGGGAATTGAGTTTACGACCCTGAGCCCAGTCGTCAACCAGAAATCATGACAGAAAACGACAGAGGCCTGTTTTTGATCTCGCGACCAGCCAAAAAAATGCGCGCAGGGGTGCTGCGCGCCAAAAGAACGATGGCCAAGGCCTGCCTTTATTTCGCACCAAGAGCCTTTTCAATCGCAGCCACCAATCCTGCGTCATCGGGAGTGGTGCGTGGCTCAAAACGCTCAACGGGCTTGCCATCACGGCCAATCAAGAACTTGCCGAAGTTCCACTTCACGTCGCCAGGAAAGGCACCTTCTTTGCCAGTCAACTCATGGTACAGGGCGTGTTGTTCGGGCCCTTTGACGTGCAACTTATCGAACATCGGGAAGGTGACCTGATACTTGGTGCTACAAAAAGTTTTGATCTCCTCGTTGGTTCCTGGCTCCTGAGCACCAAAGTCATTGCAGGGAAAGCCGAGCACGCTGAATCCCTGATCTTTGAACTTCTCATGCAGGGCTTGCAGCTCGGTGTATTGCTTGGTCAAACCGCAACGGGAAGCTACATTGACGACGAGAAGAACCTTGCCCTGGTAGGCTTTGAGGCTGGTGTCTTTGCCATCAATGTCCTTGAGAGGAATGTCGAGGATGGATTTTTCAGCGGCGGAGACGAGGCCAGCGCAAACAGCTAAGGCGAGGAGGATTTTTTTCATGGCGGTGATGTTGAGACGAAGGAGACGCTCCAGAGCTCTGGAACTTTCACATCGACTGCGACGAACGGATCAGCGGTCAGGAGGGGATGCCAGAAAAACTTTGCACCTGATGCCTTGCCGCCGAGGCCTGAGCTTCGTAACCGATAAAAGTCTCCCACTCACCTTGCTCCCTTCCATCAATCATCTCAAACTTCCCGATGTCTGGCAGCACCAGGCGGTGAACCTACTGCGAGAGGGCTGTGATGTCGTGGTGAGTGCTCCCACCGGAGCTGGCAAAACCTATGTGTTCGAGCTACTGCATCAGTCGCGATCCCTGGAGGGCCAAGCCGTTTACACGGTTCCCACGCGAGCGCTGGCCAACGACAAGTATGCGGAATGGAAAGAAGCTCGCTGGGACGTAGGCATCGCCACCGGTGATGTCTCTGAAAACGTAAGCGCTCCCGTTTTGGTAGCCACGCTGGAGACACAACTGGAACGCTTGGTGCGTGGCGAAGGGCCAGCCCTGCTGGTCATGGATGAATATCAAATGATCGGAGATAGCCAGCGTGGTTCGCACTACGAGGCTGCCATTGCACTAGCTCCGCAAGAGACTCGGCTGCTACTTCTGAGCGGCTCTGTGGCGAATCCTGAAGATGTCGTGGCGTGGATGCAGCGCCTGGGACGCAAGGCCGAGGTCGTGATCACCAAAGAACGCCCCGTGCCATTGGATGAAACCCCCTGGGAAACTCTACCCCAGCGCATGGCACGTCATTTCGAGAACTTTTGGCCAAAGTTTGCGGCAGCAGTCATGTTGGCAGATCTGGCTCCCTTGCTCATCTTTTCCCCACGGCGCAAGGAAGCCGAAAACATCGCACGCCGTCTGGCCAGCGATTTGCCCGCAGGTGACCCTCTCGAACTGACCCCCGAGCAACGCGCGGTGTGTGGCAAGGACCTCGCCAATCTGCTGGAAAAGCGCATCGCTTACCATCACAGCGGGCTGAGTTATGCAGCTCGTGCAGGAGTCATTGAGCCCTTGGCGAAAGCGGGCCAGCTGCGTGTCATCGCTGCCACCATGGGTCTTGCGGCAGGGATCAATTTCTCCGTCCGCAGCGTGCATGTGGCCGCTACGACTTTTCATGATGGCAAAAGTGAGCACAAGCTCGCTCCCGATGAGCTGCTGCAAATGTATGGCCGAGCAGGAAGACGTGGGCTGGATGAGCGCGGCTATGTCGTGACCACGCGACAAAGTCCGTCGCTCTTTGATGCACGCCCCGCGCGCCTCCATCGCAGCAATCTGCTCGCTTGGCCCATCTTTCTGCGCGTCATGAAATACGCAGCGCAGACCTCGCAAAATCCCTTTGAAGAAGCAGAGCGCTTTGCCCAACGATTGTTTGCCAAAACAGCCCCGCTGTTAGGTCTCGAAGCGGAAGCTCCCGAAGGGGCTTTGCAACATGCCATGCAAGAGGCCAAAGCCCTGTTTGGGCTTGAGGCCACCGAGCGTCAGACGCTGAACTCTCGCGGGGAATGGCAGCGCAAACCCAGCACTGCCCCTGAATGGGTGGCGCTAGGTCAGGCATGGATCGCTAGCCTCGACAAGGTCGCCCCCGCGATGAGCGTGCCAGGACTCGTCTCGCAGTTCGCGCATGGCATTGGCCGTGTCGGCAAGCTGGAGAAAGAGCGTTACGGCATTGAGATCCCCCTGGGCACTTGTCTTGAAGACAAGCCCGGCCAAGTGCGCCCCACCAAAAGCCTGCGCCGCATCCTGAAGCTTTCCAAAAAGTTGGATAGCCTCTCCATCGAAGAACTTGAGGTGCTGCACAGTCAGCAGATCGCAGAAGCTCTCGCTCAGTCCTACGAGAGCATCATGGAGATCGGTAGCCAAGGCTTGCCTGCATGGCGACGCACGATGGAAAAGGAATCGCTCGTGTTTGCAGTCTTCGACCTCTCGGAAATCACGGTGCCTGTGCATCGGGACAACCATGACGTGCCGCTGTTTCGCTCCCTGGAAAGGATGCAGGTCGTACGGCATGACACCGCTATTCATGAAGCTACTGGGCCAAGTCCGAGCCTTTGCCCAGCGGACCGCCAGCCGCGCCCAGGCTCTCCGATTCATGCCTGGCGCTCGCTGGGGCTCATTGATGAAAAAGGTGCTCCAACGCGGCGCGGTGAGATTTTTTCCTTCTTCCAAGGCGGCGAAGGACTCTCCATCGCTGCGGCCCTAGAGGACGATGGCTATCCCATCGACGACTTGGTGCGCCATCTCGCCAACTTGCGCGGTGGCACCAAGTTCGATCTACCCATGACCTGCGATAGCGAGCGTCTCGGTGCCGTTTCCAGAAACACCTTTGGGTTCATCAATCACCATGGCTATCTGGAAAATGGACTACCGCCTGACTACGGAGATGGCACCTGCGAGCTTCTCGATGCCATGCTGCATCCCGAAAAGACCCTTGAGCGCGATCTGCGCGCTGCGGAGGTGGCAGAGGGTGATATCTCGCGGGCTTACATCGAGTGGCTGAGCCTGCTGCGCCACATCATCCATGCGCCCCAGCATCCCTGGCGGCGTTGGCAGGCCCTGCAGGAAGAATGCACGCGCGTGCTGAAGCATCATGGCAAAGCCATACGGCATCTCTTCTACCTTGATCTACCGCCACTGACGAACAAACAAAGACACGGGAAAACCAAGCACCACCTGCTGATCCGCTGAACTGTCTCTTGGGGGAAAAAGGTAAGCTCAGGTGCTTCGCGGCGTTTTGCCAAATCAGCCGTTAGAATCACTCCGCGCTTTTTGAGCTGAGCTTGGTCTTCTTCGTGGCTTTGGCCAAGAAAGGCGTGAACTTCGATTCAAAGCGCTTCGAGATGACGCACTGAATGTCCGCCACGCCACGCTCATAATCTTCCGACAGCACCTTTCCCTGCTCGTGCAGGAACGCGACCAGATCCATTCGATTGAGCGGCACCGTCAGGTCGAGACGCACGACCCGATCGATCAACATGTCATGCAGGCGGTGGAAGAGATCCTCCAGGCCCTGCCCCGTGTGCACCGAAATCATGACCGCCTCTGGGAATAAGCGTTTCAGTTCGAGCAGACGCGCATCGTCCACGAGATCGACCTTGTTGAGGGCGAGCAAGACACGTTTGTCCCCTGCCCCCAGTTCACTCAGCACCTGCGTTGTCGTTTGATAAAACTCATGGGCCTGAGAGGCGCTCGCATCCACCACGTGGATGAGAAAGTCTGCCAATACCGCTTCTTCCAGCGTGGCTCGGAAGCTCTGCACCAGATCGTGGGGCAGGTTGCGAATGAAGCCCACCGTGTCCGTGAGCAGCAAAGCCTGACCATCGGGTAGCTCCAAGCGCCTTGTGGTGGTATCGAGCGTGGCAAAGAGCTTGTCCTCGGCCAGCACATTCGCCTCGGTCAGGCGGTTCAGCAGGCTGGACTTTCCTGCATTCGTGTAACCCACGATGGAGGCATGAGGCAGCGGAACGCGGCTGCGTTCCTTGCGCATCGTGTCGCGCTGGCGCTTCACTTCCTCCAGCTCCGCCTTCACGCGGTCCAGCCGCTTGTAGGCCAGACGGCGGTCCACCTCCAGCTGCGTCTCCCCTTCCCCACGTGCCGCGCCAGCACCGCCCATGCCGCCACCTGCACCGCCGCCTTGGCGATCCAAGTGCGCCCACATCCGCGTCAGTCTCGGAATCGAGTATTCCAGCCGTGCCAGCTCGACCTGCAAACGGGCCTCACGCGTCTGGGCACGCATGTTGAAGATGTCCAAAATCACCTCATGACGATCGATCACACACAGACTCGCATCGCCCTCCCAGGCACGCTGCTGCGCCGGAGATAGCTCATTGTCAAACACGATGCACTCCGCCTCCAGCTCCTTGGCCTTGGCGATCAGCTCTGCGGTCTTGCCTTTGCCAATCAGATGACGGGGCGTGATCTCGCGGGCAAAGACCAGCTCCGTCGCGACCACCTGGATGCCCAAGGTCTCCACCAACTCCTTTAGCTCGATCAACAACTCGCGAGCTTCGTCCGCCTTGCGGCGATCGAAGTAAGCACCAATCAAAAAGGCCTTTTCGACCTGCTGGGGTTTTTCCCGGATATCAAACATCTTCAACCCATAGCGAGCGCGGAACGCTTGCCAACCTCGCATCAGCAAGCCTCCCGAAGCAGCACCTGCCAACGGTCCTAGAGAAACGACTGCCCCTTGAAGCTCACGCAGAAGATCATGCTGTCTATTTTCGGTAGAATGCCGTCAAGCACGCAAACCGCATTCCTCCCTGATGCCAAGGTCGGCGTGGGATGTCTATTTCCGTCGAAATGGCAGATGGATGGCCATTTCGCCATTCGGGGTTTTTTATACCGCTGATGAGACGCTGATGTCAGAGACGCTGATGTCAGAGATTCTGATCGGGATTAGCGTCGGTGCCAGAACGAGTCAGGGAAGGCCAAAGATGCGCACTGCGATGAGCGGGGTAATTCATTCGCAGGCTGGACGATTTCGGGGGAATCGTCTAAACTTGTTACATGAGCACCTGGGAAACCGATGTCGAAGTCAGCGCCGATGGCAGCCTGAAGCTGCTTTCGCCGCTGCCGGAATGGCTGAAGCCGGGGCGTGCTCATGTGCTGCTCTCGGTGCCGAATGAAGCCTCGCCGAAGCCGAAACGTGTGATCCCAACTGCCACGCCCGAGATGCTGGCTAAGCGTGCAGCGGCTTTTGAGGCGATCCGAGCAATGGGCGGCTTGAAGGATGTGATTCCTGATCCAGTGGCCTGGCAGCGGGAAACCCGTGAGGATGTCGTGCTTCCCGGCAGGGAGTGATCTCATGATCTGCGACAGCAACATTCTCATCTACGCCGCCGAGCCTGGCGACATAGTTTGCCTGCTTTATGCCCGCAGACCGGATGCGATGATCGCCAGCGTGACTCGAATTGAGGTGCTTGGATTCACCAAGTTCGGTCTGCTGTCCATTCAACGTCAGACAGAGCTTCACACGCTCGTCACCAGCACCACCGAACTGCCTTTGGACGAAGAAATCATCCAGCGGGCCATCCAACTGCGGCAGCAGAAGAGCATGAAGCTCGGAGATGCCATCATCGCTGCCACCGCGCTGGAGTATGGCGTGCCGCTGGTCACGCGAAACGAAGGCGACTTCAAACACATCGCGGGGCTTCAGATCATCAATCCGTTTGCCCCATAGGTTCCTTGACGTCAACCAAGCCACGGCTGTCCCCATGAACGCCTTGTTTTCCAAACCTGATGCTACAGCTTTGCCACATGTGGTAATATTGGGCGCAGGAGCTAGTCGCGCTGCGTTGCCAAATGGAGACAAAAATGGTAAATCGATACCACTCATGGACGACCTTCCAGATGTGCTGGGAGACACATGGACAAAGCTGGTGAAAGGAGCTGGTGTTCCTGCGGGCAGCTTTGAAGCACAGTTTTCTTGGCTGCGGCGTTGCGGTGGTTATGAAGTAGCGCTTGCTGAAGTCGAGCAGTTGATCGCTGAATTCTTCAGGACATTGGAGTTGCCAGATCACCCCACTATTTACGACCACCTCGTTTTAGGTCTTCGAAAGCAAGACATAATAGCGACCTTCAATTGGGATCCTTTTCTTATGCAGGCCCTTCGCCGCAACAGAGATACTGCCACTATGCCCGACATTCGATTTCTTCACGGGTGCGTCTCATACGCAACCTGCAATGAACATGATGTGCTGGGGATTCCGACGGAAGAATGTCCCTTCTGTGCTGAATCGTTAATACAAGGAAAGCTTATTTATCCAGATGACGCTAAAGACTACGCGTCAGACACGATGATTCATCGAGATTGGATGGTAGTTACAGAAAGGCTCAAGCAGGCTATCCACTTTACGATTTTTGGCTACTCAGGGCCTGCCACTGATTTCAACGCCAAACAGCTTTTGTTAACTGAATGGAAAAAGAATCCGTTTCTCATGATCAACCATGTTGAGATCATCGACATTGCTGATTCGGACGAACTTAGGCGGCGTTGGTCGGAGTATATCCCGCATCAGCATGAAATCGTCATTTCCAGATTCTGGGAGTCTTCGATTGCCAAATTTCCAAGACGTACCAGTGAATGGAAAATTGCCGCTTCAATGTATGGCATACCAACCGAGGCAATCGGGCCATATCGCACTGATGATCTCCCGGATTTACAAGCATGGTATTCTAAGCTGGCCCGAGAAGAAATTCGCCCATCAGTTAATCTTGGGGAATAGCCCTCACCCCGATCTTCTCCACCGGGATCGCTTCAAAGCCCAGCTTGAACGCCGGTGACTCGGGCTTGAGGCGGAAGTCGTCGTTTTTCCAGTCCATGAACTTGGGATCGGCGATGAGGCTGTGTTGGTCCCAGCCTTCGGCTTGCCAGGAGGTCCATTCGTCGAGGGGTTCGCATTCGGTGAGGCGGATGTCGTCGATGAAGATCTGGCCCTTGGGCTCGTGGCAGTCGATGCGGATCCAGAAGTGCTTCATCCAGGGTTTCCAGGTGGTTTCGTTTTCGCGGAGCATGCGACCGGTGGCTTCGAACTCGGTCCACTCGGGGGTGGCGGTGATGCTGGTGCTGCCGGCCTGCCAGTAGCCTTCGCCGTTTTTGAAGCTGGCGAAGGCGAGGCTGAGCTTCGCAGTGGGTTCGGTGGATCGGATGCGCAGACGCATGCGGTAGGCGGCGCCGGGCTTGATGGGGATGTCGGGGCCGTGGAAGACGGTCTTCGGATTGCCGGGATCGGTGCCGAGGGCGCAGTCGGCACGCAAGGCACCGTCGGCGACGACGAGTTGCACGTCTTTGTTGGGGCGATGGTTGAAGCCCCAGCCTTTCGGGGTCTTGCCGGGCTCGGCGGTGTCGAAGCTTTCAGTGAGCAGCGGGGTTCCGGGCTTGTCGGGGCCGACTTTGTTCACGCCGGTGACGACGGGATGACCGCCATTCCAGGCGAGATTGTGATCAATCGTGTTCCACTTGGCCGTGGCGTGGCGGATGTCGCCATACTTGACGCCGGGCGTGTCGCTGAACAGAATGTTTCGCTGGAAGCTGTTGCCGCTCATCATGGTGCCGTCGTCGCGGATGGCGTCCTTCGGGTGCAAGTCCATGCCGCGCATGCTGGCCCAGGCGAGCTGGCCGGCGACGGATTCGTAGCCTTGGATCATGGTGTCGATGTGGCTGGTGTAGAAGCGCTGCTCTTTGGTCCAGCCGTGCAGATCGAACTGAAACTTGCCACCGAGGGCGAAGATGTTGTTTTCGACGATGCAATCCCGCGAGTTGTGCATGTGGATGGGCGTGTGGGCGACGCGGAAGACGATGTTGCCGATGATGTCGATGCCGCCGGAGTTGTCGTCGGGGTAGAGGCCGAAGGTGAACCACGGATGCTTCAGCCCGCCGGCCTCCTGACCGCAGCCGATGACGTCGTGGATCAAATTGTAGCGCCACTTGCTGCCACGGCTGCTGATCCAGTCGCGACCGCCGGTGTAGATCGCGCCGCCGTCCTGTGTCTCCAGGCAGAGGTGGTGGAGGTGGTTGTATTCGACGAGGAGGTTGTTCCCGCTCATCTGCACGCCCATGCGTGGACCGTCGTGGATGTGGCAATGCCGCACGGCATTGTCCACGCCATACATGCTGACCCCGCAGGCGTTCTTGTTGAAGACGCCCATGTGATGGATGTGGCAGTCCTCGACGGCGTGGCCGGGGCCGGTGAGTGTCTTGCGATCGCCACCGCTGAGGCTGACGCCGTTGCTGCCGGTGAAGCTGATCTCGCAGCGGGAAACGCGCACGTTTTTGCCATCGCTCACGCCGACGCCGCTGCCGTGGAAAGCGCCGACCTTGGTGATGACGCACTTTTCGACGAGGCAGTCCTCCGCCCGCTCGAAGACGATGGCGCTGCCATGCGTGCCGGTGAGCGTGAGGCCGCGGATGGTGATGTGCTTCGCGCCTTTGATTTTGAAGAAGGCGTCGGTGAGGGGGAGGCGGATGTCACGTAGATCGAAATTCCGATTTCGATCATGTTGGGACGCGAAATTGGAATTTCGCGCTACTTCAGGCCAGAAATACAGCACGCCGGTGTGCTTGTCGTAAAACCACTCGCCGGGGGCGTCGAGCTCTTCGAGGGCGTTTTGGAAGTGGTAGCGGTTGTTCGGGTGGAGGTCGTAGGAGCAGTCTTTTTTCAGCGTGAGCAATCTCGTGGCGGGATCGAGCGACGCGACGGGCTCGAGGAAGTTCCACCAGCCGTATTGCGCGAAGATGTCGAGCTCCACGTCCTCGGGATGTGCCCAGGTGCGAACGTCCTCGGGCTTCACGAAGAGCGTGCGTTTCCAAAGATGCCCCTCAGGCGCACCCGCAGGCGGAAACAGTGCGACGAAGGCCCAGCCGCCGTAGAGCGGGTCCTTCGCGTCGAAGTTCGGATAACGGGCGAGGATCTGGCGTTCGCCTTCGCAGAGCAGTTGTTTGGGGAGAAAGCCTTTCGGCAGCAGCTTCGAGACATCGGCTTTGACGATCTCGCTGGTGTGTTTTTCCCAGCCGGTGACTTTGGGGCCGCCGATGAGGGTGCTGTTCGTTCCGGTGAAGGTGATGTTCGAATCGGTGGCTTCGAGCGTGAGCGGCGTGAGGAGCCCGGTGGTGCCTTCGGGGAAGAAGATGGTCGCAGGAGAGGTGTCACCGGCCTGGCGGGCCTCGCGGAGTTTTTTCAGCGCGGCGTGCGGCGGGAGATCGGGGGTGATGGGGATGTCGATGGCATGTCCGAGGGACAGAAGGGACGCAAAGGACAGAAGGGTCGTAGTGAGGCGGAGCGACATGCGAGGTGTTGGCATAGCCGAAAGGCCGTGACGGAGCAAAGGCGGGCTGTAGGCGGATTTTGGCAGACAACGAAACGCCGCTGGGTGGTCCGCAGTGGCGTCTGAGAATGACCGAAGCTTTGTCTTACTTGGTGAGGAAGCCAGCCATCATGGCGCGGCTTCTTGGCTTGCGCTTGAAGAAGACTTGGCTGCCTTTGGCAACAGGATGGGCGCGTCGCCGCCAGCGGCGATCATTTCAGGGTAAAGGGCATCCCACCAGCTCTGATAGGCGGGCAGTAGCTTTTGCACGACTGGCTGACGGACAGGAGCGAGGTCCACCTGGCAGCCAGGATCGCGCCTCACATCATAGAGCGCCCAGCCATCGCCGTGCGTGATGCCCCAGTGGAAAAGAGCGTTGCGCGTGTAGATGTCTTTGTTCAGCCCATTCATGACTCGACGCAGGCCGTTGCAGCGATTTTGTTTGTCATTCCGGCACACGCCAGTCGGATCAGCACAGGGTCGATTGCGAACGAATAGGTAATGCCCCCAGCGCACCGCTGCTTGGGTGTCACGATGCTGAGCAGCGGTGCCCCCTGGCCAACGGGTGACGTGCTGAAAAAGCATGCGCCCCTGAAACCATGGATCGTCTCCACGCTCCAGCAGTGAAGTCAGGCGATGTCCTTCGAGCTTGGCAGCCACCGCTGGCTCCAGCTGGATTCCAGCCAGATCGATGAGCGTGGGCACGACGTCCAAATGAGCAGTGAGCGCATCGACTTGCCTTGGCACCCAATGCCCTGGCCAGCGCCAGAAAGAGATGGCGCGTGTGCCACCAGGCCAGACGGTACATTTGCAGCCACGCATGTCGGCATTGTGAAGGTCGATGCCATAGGTGCCGCCATTGTCGCTCATGAAGATGACGATCGTGTCTTTTTCCAAACCCTGTTGCTTCAGGTAATCCAACAAGCGCCCCACGTTCCAATCCAGGTTCGCCACCATGCCAGCATAGCTGGCGTGCTGGGCGCTCAGAGCCTTACGGTAGGGGGCGATGTAGGACTCTGGAGCCGCCAGTGGGCTGTGCGGGGAATAGCTGGCCAAGTAAAGAAAGTAGGGCTTTCGGGGCTGGATCTGCGGTTCTGTGCGACGCTCGCGTATGAACCGAATCGCTTCCTCAAAATAGACGTCTTCTCGATAGCCCTTTCGCTGCTCGGGTGGGCCGCCATTGCGAACCATGGATGGATCAAACGGAACCGTGCCGCCCTGACGAGAGGTGATGCTGAGGTCAAAACCACGCTGATGGGCACTGTAGCCTTCCCCCTCACCGAGGTGCCATTTGCCAATGAAGCAGCTTTCGTAATTCGCTTTTTTCAATAGCTGCGGCAGCAGAATGGCTGAGCGATTCAGGTGCTCGCGCGGCGGCAGCGTATGGGTCACGCCCTGACGCAAGGGATCGCGACCGGTCAGCAAAGCAGCACGTGTCAGCGAACAAGAGGGCGAGACACAAAAGTCGGTGAAGCGCACGCTCTCGTCATGAAGTGCATCCAGTCGAGGCGTCTTGAGGACTGGGTTGCCATGCCTGCCCAGATCGCCATAACCCATATCGTCCGCTAGAATGAGAATGATGTCTGGCGTCGCCGCAGAGGCCTGCATGAGGCAAAGGAAAAGCATGAACAATCGAGCAAGCATGGGCGAGGAAGGTTGCACTCTTGTCTCCAACTAGCCAGGCATCGCCTCGGCTAAGCGGTCGAGCCGTCGCCACTCTCCGGGTGCCAATCCCTCTAGGGTGTGGGTGCCAAAGCGACTTCGATGTAGCGCTTCGACATGCCATCCCTGGCTAGCAAACATGCGGCGCACTTGGTGATAGCGCCCCTCTTGCAGGGTCAGGTCGGCTTGGCAGGGGCTTTTGATTTCTAGCCGAGCAGGCAGGCAGGGACGATCTTCGCCCCTCAGCAGGAGCTGACCCGAGGCGAACACGGCCACCAGCGCGTCATCCAACGGGCGATCCACGGTGACTTCATAGACCTTTTCCACCTGAGCGCGGGGCGAGGTGTAGCGCTGGACGATTTGCCCCACGTCAGTGATCAGCAGCAAGCCGCTGGTATCCTTGTCGAGCCTCCCCACGCTCGTGACCGGTGGATTGCGGGCCAACCATCGGCGAGGCAGCCATTCGTAGATCGTATCGCCTTCCCCATCGGCATGCGTGCAGACATATCCCAACGGTTTGTGAAACACGGCCAGCAAACCTTCAGGCGCTTCCAGCGGCTGCTGATCCAGGAGGACCTCAGCGGCGTTCACACGCGCATCAGCACGTTTTGCCACGGCACCCGCGACTTGCACCCGCCCAGCACGCACGATGGCCTCAGCCTCACGACGTGAGCAGTAGCCGAGAGCGGAGAGCACTTGATCAAGACGACGCATAGCAGGCATGGCAGGAGGGGTGAGGCAGGCTCACACTTTGATGTTCATGGAGGGTGGAGTCAGTCACGCGGCATCTCTAACTCGATGCCAAAAAAATCCACAAAGACGGCCCGATACACGGACCTTTTGAACTTTGGAACCCAACTCATCTGAAACTCAGAGGGCTTGATCCAACGCCACTGACTAAATTCTTGATGGGTGGCGGCCAAGTTGATGTCTTCATCTCGACCCATGTAGCGACAGCGAAAGTAGGCCTGCTCTTGGCCACCATAGATGCCATACTTCAGGCGGCCTTTACTGAAAGCGTAACGATAGCCTCCTCGTTTTTCCAAGACCTTTAGGCTTTCGCGCGTGACGCCAATTTCCTCAGCCAGCTCTCGGAAAAGCGCGGTTTCGTCATCCTCGCCTTCATCGATGCCTCCTTGGGGGAACTGCCAAGCGCCTTTGACATTGAGTCGTTCAGCCACAAAGATGCAACCGTCTTCGCGTTCGAGGATCGCGGCGACGTTCGGACGATAAACGATAGGAGTGACGGCAGTGGTAGCGGCCATGGGTAGGCATCCATGTCACATTCACGTCGCTTGTCACGTCTCGGAGCGATTTGAGTGCGCCCTTCATGGGCAATCGTGCCACCCAAAAGAGGGCAGCGGCATGGAGTGTTGCTTATCAGCTCATGAGATTGCACATGACTCCTGACGTTTGTTGTTTGAAGACAACAACGACTTCCAGCATCGGAATAACCAATAGATTCAACTATTTTGAAATCTTCTCCAAAATAGACTTTCTCTCTGATTCTGCCATGGGTGAGCCATGCATTGGAAACTCATCACCGTGGGAAAACCCGCCCTCCCCTGGGCGCGTGCTGCTGTGGAGGATTATCTTACACGTCTCAAACGAAGCATCAAAGTGGAGCACCTGGTGATCAAAGAAGGCCCCCGAGATGCTGTGGAACAGGCTTTGCTTCATGCCAGTAGTGATAGCCTGAGAATTGTGTTGGATGAGCGTGGGAAAGCGCTCCGAAGCCTGGAATTAGCAGCATGGGTGAATGATCAGCAATTGAAAGGCACGAAGCGGGCTGCGTTCATTATTGGAGGTGCTGAAGGACATTCATCACAGTTCCGCAACCAAGCGGATCTTTGTCTGAGTCTTTCTAACTTTACCCTACAACATGAAATAGCCCTCGTGGTGGTGGCAGAGCAACTTTACCGGGCTTATAGCATCTTACGCAAAGAACCTTATCACCGAGAATGAGCACTTTTGACGCATGTTCAGATTCGTCTTGATGGGTTATTTTCGACCTGTTTCCCCTTGTTGATGGGCTAATCTCTCTTGATATTTAGAGATCAGCATAATCTCCTCTCAAAGTTGCTCATGTCGTCTTCTGCGTTCCGCAACATGATCCAACCCTGCTCCTATGGCATGTTTGGAACGGATGCCGACGGCAAGGAGTCCCCCTTTGATCCACAAATAAGCCATGAGGGCATGGAGCCCTTGTTGGCCGCACTGGTCGAAAATGCGCCCGTGCCGATGGCGATGTTTGACCGGCAGATGAACTACATGCTAGCGAATCGAGCCTGGATCGACGAATTCGGCCTGAACAGCACAGAACCCCTGATAGGTCGCAGTCATTATGAAGTCTTTCCCTGCCTTCACCCCGGATGGAAGGAGGTTTATGAAAAAGCACTCCAAGGGCACGTCATGCGCAGTGAACAGGATGCCCAGGGAGACGACGCAGAGACAGGTATTGTTTATCGCTGGGAAGTAAGACCTTGGCAACGTCGATCCAATGCGAGTGTTGAAGGCCTCATGATCACGTGCGAGCGTTTCGCACGACCGAAAGCCACAACCTTGCCGCACATGGCACCCCTGCAAGTTCGCGCAAGGGCCAACCCTGAGCAGAGGCAGATTCAAAAAGCGGAACTCGCGATTCCTGAAGTCTTGCTCGACGACCGTGGCATCATCCTCAAGGCCAATGCTGCCGCGGTAAATCTGTCCTTAGCACGAGGGCTACCGGAGAAGAAAACCACATTTTGGCAGGCCTTTGCTCGCACCATCGCCGAAGTCACGCTGTTGAAAAGCCAACTCCTGGACAGCTTCACGCACTTGCAGCAGCCAAAGGGTCCGAACGCGGTACAATTGAGCTTAAAGTCTGGTGAAGAACTGGACTCTTCCGGGCCTTTCTCTCAAGCCGATCGCGAGGTTAGCCCAGCCTCATGGTTGATTATCAAACCGGAAAGAAGTGAACTCTACACCGCCATCGCGTTGCCGCCTGAGGTGATGACTTCTGCGCGAACGGCTGGTCTTCCGCCGAACCTTCCCCCCCTCAACCATGAGACGGCCTTAATCCCACCACGGCTGTCGGCGCAGCCCATGGAACCCGCCGTTCAGGCGCGCTTAGCCTCAGAACACCGGCAGCAACCCAACGATCTTTCGCGCACGGTTCCAGAAGGCACTGTTTTCCAAGAAGTGGAGCGCGACAAGAGACCTCAGCCTCAACCTTTTCAGAGCTATCTTCATGCCTTACCCTGCGGCGTATTGGTGCTCGATGACATGGGCCTTGTGGTTTTCCAAAATCAGCAGCTAACTCGGCTGCTTGGTCAATCAGCACTCCCCGAGCAAACCGTGGAAGATTGGCTAGCGGCAGCGTGTCCTGATTCAGCGCATCGCCACCAAGTGGCAAGTGTTTGGCGAGAAGATGTCTGGAGACGGCAGCTTACGCGTTGCTTCTCTTTGGCTACAGCGGATGGATGGTTGAAAGCCTTGGAATTTCAACCAACCGGGCTTCCTGGCGGAGGTCTCCTTGTCTGCATTCAAGACGCGACCGAAAAATGCCTTCATGAAGATTTGCTTCGACTCAGCGAAAACAAGTCGCGTGCGATCTTGCAGGCATCACCAATAGCCATCGCACGGCTCGACAAAACAGGCGCTGTGTTGGAGGTAAACGGTGCCGCAGAGCATCTCTTTGGCCAGTCCAGGAGCGAACTGCAGAGACACCCCATCCAAAAATGGTTGGATGAGCCCAGCGCCACCATGCTTTCCTCCGCGATCCTGTGGACACCTGAGCGAGGCACGCCCCCATTGCTCGACCTCGTAATCCAGCCTGCGGAAACGCAGGACAGCATCCCCGTTTGCCTGCGACTAGCACCGGTGATGGACGCAGACGGGCAGCCTCATCATACGATTTGCTTTTTTCAGCCCAAACCCCAAACGCAGCCGTCATCCACAGAAGTACCAAGCCCATCGTTTAGCACGGGGCCGAGCGAAGAGATTTTGCTGCTAAAAACGAACATCCATGGACGCATCAAGGAATGCACGGCCAGGGGGTTGCAGCGACTGGGGCTTTCCGCATCGGAGTCCATCGGACGCCCCCTGCACCTTCACTTTTGCCCCAGTGATGCCACCAGCTTTTATGAAGAGTTGCGTCGGCACGCCACCTTGGCCCATGATTCATTTCAAGAACTGACCTGCTACTCGGCCCAGGGCCAACGCCATGCCCTATGCGTGAAAACCTATGCACTGGGAGCTGGCAGCTATGACTTCGCCATCGTTGAAAAGGTCATCTCGCCTCAGCAGGTGGAAAACCAGCTCAATCCTCAGGCAGAGGTGCCATTGACTGCGGCTCAGCATCCCCTGTCGGTTGGGCTGAGGAAAGACCATCTAGCCAAGATCGATCTGGGGCGAGAACATCTCGTTCTCACAGAGACCCATCATCGGATCAAAAACCATCTTCAGATCGTCTCCAGTTTGCTGAATCTAGAATCGAATACGATCAGCGATCCCACCGCTCGACTGGCCCTGCAGTCGAGTCAGAACCGTGTGCTAGCGATCGCGGATCTGAATCAGCACTTGTATGAAGCGATCCTAGGCTCAGGCGAAAACTTCATCACCTTCGTGCATGGCCTAGTGCATCGCCTGCGTGAATGCTACGCGGTGCCAGCCACACGCGTGAATGTTCAAATCGATCTCGAAGCGAGTTCGATTCAGCGAGCATGGCTCATGCCTTTAGCACTGATTTTGAATGAAAGTCTCTCCAACTGTTTCGAACATGCCTTTCCTGAAGATCGCTCAGGGGTCGTGCGTGTCATTTTCCAACTCAGAGAGGAGCAGGGGGAGCTCAAGATCACCGACGACGGAATCGGGATGCCACTTGACTGCAATGGCCATGGCCATGGGTTGAAGATTCTCTCCGTTTTTGCCGAACAAATGCGCGGCCAGTTGTGGCTTGGCCACCCAAAAACCGGAGGCACCGAAGTGCTGCTTCGATTTCCGATTGGAAAGATGAGCTCATCGCTATCTCAGCCAGCAGACAACGCATGATCGCTGGGAGATCGAGACTTGTGACAACGTACAAGCTGGCCATAGAAAAACATCCACCCCCCTTTATCATGCGACTTCAAGACCAGGTCATCCTCATCACCGGCAGCACCACAGGCATTGGCGAGCACATGGCACGGCGCTTCATCAAGGAAGGCGCGAAAGTCATCCTGCATGGTAGAGATGCTGCGCGCGGTCAGGCACTGAGGCATGAGTTAGGTGAGGACAAGACTGCGTTTTGCCAGGGCAGCTTAGAAGACGCCACGTATCCTGAAAAACTCGCGGCGGATGCCATCGCGGCCTTTGGTAAGGTCGATGCGCTGGTGAACAATGCCGCGCTCACCCTCCGAGGTCGCATCGACACGACCGACGCCACCTTTTTCGACCGAATGATGGCCGTGAACGCGCGCGCGCCCATGCTGCTCATCCGCGCGCTGCTGCCAGAGCTGAAGAAAAACACCGGCGTCGTGCTCAACATCGGCTCCGTGCTCGCTCACTGCGGCCAGGCGAACATGCTCGCTTACTCAATGTCCAAGGGCGCACTGATGACCATGACACGCAACCTAGCCGACTCGCTCGGCATGGACCGCGTGCGTGTGAATCAACTGAACGTCGGCTGGACGCTCACAGAGAACGAATATCAGGTGAAACTCGGCGATGGTCTCGGTGAAGGCTGGCCCGAGCGTCTGCCCGCCTCAGTCGTGCCAATGGGCCGACTTTTGAACCCCGAGGACATCGCTGCTGCCGCAGTGTATTGGGTCGGCCGCGAGAGCTATCCTGTCACCGGCACCGTCGCGGAACTGGAGCAGTATCCGATCATTGGCCGCTACGCGAACGCCGAGGGCGACGAGAAGAACTGATTGTTTGGAACCAAGAACAAAGAACCAAGAACCACCGCATGAAACTGATCCGCTTTGGCAACCCTGGAGAAGAAAAACCCGGTCTGCAGCTCGATGATGGCCGCCGCATCGACGCGAGCGCCTTTGGCAGCGACTACGATGAAAAATTCTTCGGTGGTGATGGCCTCGAACGCCTCGCGGCTTGGGCAAAGGCCAATGCGGCCTCCGCGCCGACCGTGGATGCGAACGTGCGCCTTGGACCGTGCATCGCACGTCCCAGCAAGATCATCTGCATTGGCCTGAACTATGTCGATCATGCCAAAGAGAGTGGCATGCCGATTCCAGCGGAGCCGATCGTGTTTTTCAAAGCCACGAGCGCCATCTGCGGCCCGAATGACAACGTTGTCATCCCGAAGAACTCGAAGAAGACCGACTGGGAGGTCGAGCTAGCCTTCGTGATCGGCAAAAAAGCCAGCTACGTCAGCGAAGACGATGCCATGAGCCATGTGGCCGGTTACTGCGTGCACAACGACTACAGCGAGCGCGAATGGCAGCTCGAGCGTGGTGGCCAGTGGGTCAAAGGCAAGAGCTGCGACACCTTTGCGCCCATCGGACCTTTCCTCGCGACCAGTGACGAGATCCCCGATCCGCAGAACCTGAAGCTTTGGTTGAAATTGAACGGCAAGACCATCCAGAACAGCAGCACCGCGCAGATGATCTTCGGCGTGAAGAAGCTGTTGAGTTACCTTAGCCAATTCATGACCCTACTGCCCGGTGACCTCATCACCACCGGCACGCCTCCCGGCGTCGGCCTCGGCTTCAAGCCCGATCCCGTCTTCATGAAACCCGGTGACGTGATCGAACTCGGTGTCGAAGGCCTCGGCGAGCAGGGACAGACGGCCGTGGCCTGGTCTTGAACGCGTAGATGAACTTATGAGGCGACTGGGTCGAGCCCCTTGAGAAAAAGGCCTCGACCCACATTGCTTTTACGGATTCCCCGCCACCTGCGGCTCCGCGCGTCGATTCTGGAACTGTCGGCTCCTCACGATCTCGATCGCGGCGGCGGAGAACTTGCCGTGGTTCGCTTTCAGCGCGGCTTGCATCTGCTGGAGGAGCTTTTTGTCGCTGGGCAAGGTCTGGCGGCCGAGGGCGTAGCCGAGGAGTTTGCGGGTGAATTGGGTGAGGAACTGCGGCTCGTTCTTTTTGAGGTAGTCGCGCAGGCCGGCGAGGCCTTGGAACTTGGTGCCGTCCATCATTTCGCCGGTGTCGTCGATTTTGCCGCCGGCTTCATCGGTGGGACGGAAGCGGCCGATCGGATCGTAGCTTTCCAAGGCGAAGCCGAGCGGGTCGATGCGCTCGTGGCAGACGGCGCAGGCGGAGTCGCTGCGATGCTGCATGAGGGCCTCGCGTAGGGAGGCAGGTTTGCTGGTTTCTTTGAGTTCGGGGACATTCGGTGGTGGCGGCGGGCTGCTGAAGCCGAGCACCACCTGATAAAGATAGTCGCCACGCAGGACAGGGCTGGTGCGATGCGGGCGGGAGGTTTTCGTCAAGATTGCGCCCATGCCAAGGAGGCCGCCGCGATGATGCTGGCCGACTTTGACCTCACGGAAGTCGTTCCCGACGATGCCGGGCACGCCGTAGTGCCAGCCGAGGCGCTCATTCATGAAGGTGTAGTCGCCACTGATGATGTCGGAGACGTTGCGGTCATCGCGCACGAGATGAGTGAAGAACTCCACGACCTCGCGATGCATGTCAGCGCGGAGTTCAGCACTGAATTGCGGGAATTTTTTCTCGTCCACGCTGTTGTGCGCATCGAAGCCGTTGAACTTCAACCACTGGCCCGCAAACTCTTTGGCGAGCGCGGAGGCTTTCGGATCGCGAAGCATGCGTTTCGTGTGCTCGGCGAGCATTTCGGGCTTCAAGAGGCTGCCGTCATCGGCGGCTTTGCGGAGCTGCCAGTCGGGCAAGGAGGCCCAGAGGAAGTAGCTGAGGCGTGAGGCGAGCTCGTGGGCATTGAGCGGCACCTCGGTGGTCTTCGCGTCAGCGATGGGCGGCAGCGTCTCGGCTTTGAAGAGGAAGTTTGGCGAGACGAGCACGCGCACGAGCACTTCGCGAGCGGCGGACTCGCGGTCGAGTTCCTTCGCGCGGCTGGCGAAGTAGAGCGCGTCGAGTTTTTTCTTTTCCTCATCGCTGACGGGCCTGCGCCAGGCTTTGCGGGCGAACTGATGCAGGTGCCAGAGCAGCGCGCCGTCGTATTCCTGCTGCTGTTGCTTGTTGAGGTTGGGATTGGCGTTGTAGCCCCAGTCCTTCTTCATCGCGGCGAGCGTGTCCTTGTCCTGCTGACCGAGGAGCTGGCCGAGCTGATCATCGCTGAAGTAATAGACGGTGATGTTCGGTTTGCCGCCGCGGTAGAGATTGTTCGCGACCTCCTCCAGCCGGCGCTCGAACATGTCCGGGAAGGCGGCTTTCATCTTGTTGAAGTCATTCATCGTCTCGCCGGACTTCTTCGTGCTGCGTTTCCAGATGGTGAGCACGCCGGGGATGATCTTCGTCACGTCGCGCGGCGTTCCCGTGGTCATCGTCCATTGGATGGTGGCTTCATCGACTTCGGGGTTTTGCATGTCGAGGCGTGCGTGAGCCAGGAGCCAGTTCGCGCCTTCAGGCAAAGGCAGCGTGACGACCTGCGGCGCGGCGAAGGCGAGCACGTTTGCCTCGATGCTGCGACCGGGCTGCGGATGCTTGCCGTAAAGCGCACGCACTTTTTCCAATTCGGCGAGGCGGGCCTTGATGGCGTCGAGATTCGGCGGTGGCGGGTTCGCGGCGACTTGCTGGCGTTTTTCAGCGAGCGCCTTGTCGAGCCAGGTCAGGTAATTGAGCTTCTGCTTGCCGATGTGGTAGTCGATTTGCGTCACGAGGGCGATATCGCCTTTGTTGCCATCGCCAGTGTCGCCAAAGCACAGGTGTACCTGCGTTTTGCCATTCACCGGACCTTGCATGACATAGGGACGAATGCCGTCGCTGTCCTGCTGCTGGCGCTGCACGCCGCTGCCGGGCTTCTTCGGATTATTCCAGCTCAGCAGATCAGCCTCGATGGCTTTGATGCGCTCCTGCGCGGTTTTTTCATCGGCGGGCAACTCACGCCAAGGCACGCGCACGAGGTCGAGGTAGCGGCTTTTCGGCTCGGTGGAGTTCACGAGATTCCACCAGTTGCTCAGGAAGTGAATGCTGAGCTTCATGTCCTTCGCGAGCTGGTCGAGCGGCGTTTTGAGCGTCTTGTGCTTCCAGCAGGCGAGCATGTAGTCGCCCTCGCGCATCGGATCGAAGTCCTTCGGCAAGTGCGGCGCGGCTTTCTGCTGATACCAGACATACAGGCCCTGCTGCGCCTGCGCTTTGACCTGCTCCGGTCCGCGCAGGCCGATGCGGTTCGGGTGAAACACGATGCCCGTGCCTGGCATGATGGTGGCATGCTCGGAGAGCTTCCGCGCCGCAGCGAAATACTTGTCGATGGCCGCCGGGCTCATGAAGAGCACGTCGCCGGTGTTGGTGAACCCTTCGCCACCGCCGCCATCGGTTTGAAATTCTTTCGCGAGGGCGTAATCACGGCCGGTGAGGTCACGAATCGTGTAGTCATACTCGGCATTCGTGAGACGACGCATTGTGACCAGCCCCGGATCACCGGACTTCGCTTCGGCGAGGGCATCCAGGCCGTGCTGCACCCATCCAGTAATCGCCGCTTTTTCCTCGGAGGTAAGCTGTTTGGCCTTTCGCGGCGGCATGTCACCGTTCTCGATGGTGTCTTTGACCTTGGTCCAGATTTCGAACTCGACGGCCAGTTTGGGGTCAGCCGCGTGCTGCTGGAGATCGACATCCCCCTTCATCTTGTCCGCGTTGTGGCAGGAGTAGCACTTGGCTGCGAGCATGGGCTCGACAGCCTTCCAATCGAGGGGCTTGGCGGAAACCGCAGACGTGAGGAGGAGGCAAAACGGGATGGTTTTGTGGGGGGACAAAAGCATTTTTAGCGGAGTTGGGGGGAGAAGGATACGCATCCAAAGCGGCATCTTTCATGCCGGAAGCGTGGCTTAAGACGCAAAAAATCCCCCGGTGGAGGCCCGGGGGATCTGTTGAAGGAGGATCCTTGAGGAGAAGCCTAGGCCGTATCAGGCAGCCACTTTTTCTTCCTCTTCGGACACATCAGGGCCGTGACCGATGGGTTTGGCACCGCTGAGCTGCAGCGGACGCCCCATGAACTCTTTGCCGTGCAGTTCTGCCACTGCGCGACGAGCTTCATCCATGGAAGCCATGGTGACAAAGGCAAAGCCCTTGGAGCGTTGCGTGCGGCTGTTCACCACGACCTCCGCGTTGCGAACGCTGCCGACGCCATTGAAGAGTTCAAAAAGATCGCTCTCGGTGGCATCATAGGAAAGATTGCCGACATAGAGACGCTCCGTTGTGATGTCTGCTGGGTTGGGCGCACTAGGCTCACGGCGCTGGCGTGGCTCGCGAGGAGGACGGGGGGAGCCCGTTTTGGCACCTTGGGGTGTTGGAGCGGAAGAACGAACGTGAACTTTCGGCAATGCTTCAGGCTTTCCGAGAAGCCCGAAGGTGATGACACTAAGGAACTTTTGAAAGCCCGTTTGCTTGACCTGACCTCCACGCGGGGTGGAGACGTGTGGCTGCCCGCCACTGTTGCTTCTGGGGCGGCGGCGGCGGCGTGAACTTGGCTTGGTGGGTGAGTCTGACATGGTCTTGTTGGGGTGCGTTGGGGGTGTGTTGGCGTTCAGCACCGTTCCAGGATGGATCATAACGGCATGCGCCCGACCTAAGTCGGATGGCGATGCCGCGGAACCGCCCTCGCGGCTCCAAAAAATCCTGGATGGTGCGACAATCTTCCTGGTGACGTGCGATGGCGTGGGCGGGCATTGACAAAACACCTGCCAGACACCTGCTGCCGGGCGAATGAATCGCCAATCCCTTTGGTGCTCTGGGCGCGGTCAGATTACTGGAGAGGCGCATGGGGCATTGATGGAGACGGTCGGTGTGCGTGCCGGGCACGTGCCCGGATAGATTGCGAGGAAGACGCTAAGCTTCCGCCTTGTCACGGTCAACTCGGAATTACCAATCCACCTCAAGCTACTGATGATCAGCACTTTACACACCACCAAAGATACCACCGGCACTCGTTCTAAGGCGATTCCATGGCATGTGATGTTGAAGTGCCTGTCTTCGAACGGGTTAAAACTCGGCACCTATGGATTTTTGGGAAGACTCTTGTCATGAGTGCGACGGGCTGCGTATGTTTTTGACTTCGAGCCCTGCCTTATGCGCAAACGCCTTCTTTTCCCTCTCCTGGCCCTGGTTTACGGGGCAGTCTCGCCCCTACTGCTGGCTCAAGGCTCCTCCGACACAGGCCAGGTCATCGACATGACCTCGGGGGAGTGGGACGGCATCGTGAACATCGATGTCTCCGTATTGTTCCCGGACTACCGCGAGCCCTGGAACGCGGGTCAGCCCAGTGGTGGCAGTGGCACGGGATTCCTAATCGGCCAAAACCGCTTCCTGACCAATGCCCACGTGGTCAGCAACGCGACGAAAATCGTCATCCGAACCACGAATGACCCGCGGCCCCACCCGGCGCGGATCGTCCACGTGGCCCATGATTGCGACCTAGCGATCATCGAAGCCGAAGACGGCACTCCTTTTGAAAAAACCCGCCAGCTAAGCTTCGGAGGCATCCCCAAACTGAACACCGAAGTCATTGCCGTGGGTTATCCCATCGGTGGCGACCGCATCTCCGTCACGCGGGGCGTAGTCTCACGCATTGACTTTCGCACCTTCAGCCATAGCGGCGTGGACCAGCATCTGGCCATCCAGGTCGATGCCGCCATCAACCCCGGCAACTCGGGTGGCCCGGTGCTACAAGCCGGCAAGGTCGTCGGCGTGGCGTTCCAAGGTTACAGTGGCAGCGTGGCACAGAACGTCGGCTACATCATTCCCGTTCCTGTAATCCAGCGCTTCCTAAAGGATGTGGAGGATGGCCAGTACGATCACTATGTGGACTTAGCCGTGACCGATTTCCCCGTGGAAAACATCGCCCAGCGAAAAGCCCTACAGATTGGCGATGACGGCGTCGGCGTGATGATCGCCGATGCCGAACCGGCGGGCAGCGCGGGGAGTGCGCTGCAACGCGGTGACGTGCTGCTAGCGATGGATGGCAATCCGGTGCTGAACAACGGCCTGATCCGCTTCGAAGGTGAACTGATGGACATGAACGAAGTCGTCGAGCGCAAATTCGCGGGGGACACGCTGAAGATCCGCCTGCTGCGTGATGGCAAGACGCTGGAAAAAGAAGTGAAGCTCAAGCGCTTCGACCCCTACGTGCGGCTCGGCTCTCAATACAACCAGCGCCCGCGCTACCTCGTCTATGCAGGGCTGGTGTTTCAGCCTTTGGATCGCAACTTAGTCGATGCCCATCAAGTGCGAGATCCCGTGGCGAACTACATCTTTGACAACTACCTGAACGACAAAATCTACGTGGAAAGGCCTGAACCTGTCATGCTGACTACCGTGCTGACCGATGAAGTGAACACGCACCTCGCTGTCTATGCCCAGAGCGTGGTCGATGAAATCAATGGCGTGAAAATCCGCAGCCTTCAGGACGTGGCTGAGGCACTGAAAAAGCAAGACGCCAAAAAGGACTTCATCGTCGTGAAACTCATCGAAAAAGGTCGACCTCTCGTGCTGAAGCGTGATCTCGCCGAGTCAGCACACCCCCGCATCATGCAGACATACGGCATCCCCGAGGATTCCTACCTGGGCAACGAATGACCCAGCGGTATCCCCTGAAACGAATCTGATCGACTTTATCCCATGAAGCCTTTTTTCATCTTTGGTTTGGCCGTGATCTCCACCAGCCTGCTGGCACAAGTGAAGCCACCTGAGCCTGGGCAGCTAGCTCCTGGAGTCTCCACACCCACGACCGATGGCAAACCTGTCGGCACCATCAAGCGTCGAGTACTGACTCCGTCGCTGAAGCAACCCACAGCCGTCATCAATCCCAACTCGCTCCTGAAGGTCAATGTGACCTACCAGACCTACAACATGCAGATCCCCTGGCAAAAAGAGAGCGCGGGGGGCAGGCGCGGGTTGGGCGTGGTCTTGCCGGGCAACCGCGTGCTCGTCACTGCCCAGATGGTGGCGGACGCAACCTACATCGAGCTCGAACTGCCGGAAGGCAGCCAAAAGCTAGCCGCGAAGGTTCAAGCGGTGGATTATGAGGCGAATCTGGCTCTGCTAGCACCCAACTCCGCCACAAAAGAAAAGGAATTCTTTGCCAGTCTACAAGGCGTTCAGGTGGATGGCTCCGCCCGCATCGGTGACTCACTCTCCGTCTGGCAATCGGGTCGCGTCGGGGATCTCATCGTCACGCCTCTGCGCATCAGCAAGGTCATGACACAGGGTTACGTCGTCGATAATGCGGCCTTCCTTGTGTATGAAGCCACCGGCATCATCCGCAGTGAATCGAACAGCTTCACGCTGCCGGTGATGAAGTCTGGAAGACTCGCTGCCCTGCTGCTGCGCTATGATTCGAAGAACCAAGTCGCCACGCTGCTGCCCGCGCCGATCATTCAGCACTTCCTCCAGGATGTGGCTGATGGCAAATACGATGGCTTTCCCTCCCTCGGCATCGAGTTTCAGGTGACCCAAGATGATCAGTTCCGCGCATACCTAGGCCTTCAACCCGACACGCCTGGCGTGTATGTCAGCAAGGTCGTGCAGGGTGGCAGCGCAGACCGAGCCGGGATAAAACCAGGCGATATCATGATGGCCATCAACGGCAGCAAAATCGACGCACGCGGCGACTACCAAGATGACCTCTTTGGCGCGGTGAGCGCCAGTCATCTCATCCGTGGCAAAGGTTTCGTCGGAGAGCAGGTCGAAATTCTTGTACTGCGCGATGGCCAAGAGACGCTGCTGAAAGGGCAACTCACTCGCAAACAGCCAGATGACTACCTGGTTCCGCCTTACCTTTTCGACAAAGGTCCCAAGTATGTATTAAGCGGCGGCGTGCTCTTTCAGGAACTGACCTCATCTTACCTGAACTCCTTTGGGCGTGAGCAGCGCGGCGCTTTGCTGCGCCTCCAACGCATCGCCACCAACCCAGAAGAGCTAGAGAAGGACGGCCGGAAAAAGGTCGTTTTCATTGGAGCCATCTTACCGACAGCGAGCACACAAGGCTATGAGCGACTCAGCGGACAGATCGTCCTGGAAGTGAACGGCAAAAAGATCACCGACATCGCTGACGTGGCCGCAGCCTTGAAAACACCCAAGAACGGCCTGCACATCCTGAAGCTGAAGGAGTTCCCCTACCTCCTGCACCTGGATGCATTGCGCGTGGAGCGAGACAACCTACAGCTGCTAAACGGTGCCTTCCGCGTTAGCGAGCTATCCCGCCTGAACTGATCAGCGAGCCGCAGCAGGCAACCGAGTCAGGTGCAGATGCCTAACCAGCAACGCGCTGCTCTCTGCATCGCCAACCGTCAAAGATAGCTCCGCACCATCCACCGCTTTATCGAGCGCCAACTGCCCCAAACGCAGCAAGCGAAACTGACGTGGGTTCTTGCCACCTGTCTCGGGAGAAATCTTGGCAGACAAACGCTGCCCTGCGAAGTCGAGCACAACCTCGGTCGGTGAGGTCAGAGACGGCAGCGGCGCAAAGTGCAGAACCACCTGATAATGACCTGCCGCGAGAGAATCCATGCGCCAGGACATGCGGCCCACAGCCGCTGATATCGGGCTGGCGCTACCATCAGGCACCGGCGAGATGCTGCGCGCGAAAGCAGGCGTCAGCGAAAGGAGTTGAGTGCTTCCTGCGCCTTCGATCCGAGCTGAGGTTGCCGGAGCTGGGGCGACGGGAGTGGTACCTTCAGCAAGCTCCCGAGCTGCGGCGACAACATCCACGGTGCCTCCACCAGCGATCCACTGCTGCACGCGTGCAATCTCCGCGCGATACGGCGCAGGGTCTGAAGCCCGGGCTGCCTGCTGCTGCAGCTCCATCAGGTACTTTGACAGGAGGGGCACATGAAGCGTCCGCAGCTGCTGCTGATAAATGGCATCGAGCTGCTCCAGACGTGTGGGCTCGCTTCCTGGTCGAGTTTCTTGCGCGAGCAATCTCGCTTTGAAGACAAGACTCAGCATGAAAACGGAGCGCAACAAAAGAGGAAACTGGAAAGCAGTCAGGCTCTTCATTTCTTTTCCTCCAAGGTCATGGCCCAAGCGCCATTCTTCAAGCGCTGCGCTCGCTTTTGGCTAAGCTCCAAGGACGCATAAAATCCCTCTTCCAGACCTGCGCCAGAACTCCGATCTCGCGGCTGCACAAAGGCCAGGCCCTGCTCAACCAACACATTTTGATAAAGACCCACGCCAGGGATAAACACAAGCGCAGCATGTCTGCCATCTGGCCCTGGTGAAGGCCGCATCATCACACGAAAGCCACGCCCCTGCAGGTAAGCGAGCGTGAAATCACGTGAGGCACTGGCCAAGGGGCTCAGGGCTGCGGGATCGAGATTCAGGCGCTCCGCCAGCGAACGCGCCTTGCCTTCGTCTTCTGCGAGCGGGATGCCTTCAATCCACATCAGGCACACGCTTTGGGTTTCTTCACCATACTGGATGAGGAAGCGATCTCCCTCCGCTTTTTCAGGCTGGATGAGCATGGCCTGTTCTACATCAATCCAACCCTGGAGATTACCGGCTTGTTTCAACACGCGGGCGAGCATTTGTGCAGCACCCTTTTCTTTCAGCAGTGCCGATAGCTCCGCTGTGCGCGCATCAGGTGGCAGTCCCTGCTGCTTTCGCTGCTCTTCATGCGTACGCAGAACCTCGCTCAAACTGCGGGCTAGCGTTTTCTCCAAAGCTGCACGTGACTCCTGCAAAGGATCGGTCTGAGGCAAGTCGGCCGCCTGAATCACAGCAGGCTTTGTCGGCACAAGGCGCAGATGACGAAAGGAGACCCGATTCGCGGGGAAACCGGTCTGTGGCATCAGACGCAGCGCGACTTGGCGACGCTCAAGACGAAGGGGACCGAGCCTCACATTTTGCCAGACGCCCTCCTTTTTGCTACTCGTCACAACAAAGCGATTTTGATTCATCTCTGCCCCTGGCAGCAAAGAAACCTCCGAAAGCGTAAACTCGACCTGATCCTTAGGCGCAGCACGCAGACCTGTGGCAGGCATTTCATGCACGCTCGCCTCAAGATCTAAAACATACTCGCCCGGCGGCACGCTGATCGCTGACCACTCTGCCATGGCTGAAGAAGAGCGCCAGCCCGTGAGCTCATCTCCACGCACCTCAGCAGACCCACTCAATTTGACCTGATCCAGGGCTAAGGCGACCGCGCCCTCTGGCAGATAACCTCCGCGGTACACGGCCAAGATCTCATCGCGCCGCTGCTTCACTTTCTGAGCCGTCTCGTAATCCCCTGCCGTGGCCAGTTCTGTTTCCAGCTTCGCCAAAGCGCGTTCGTATTGCTCCGCCAAGGTTGCCGATTGCCCGATGACCTCCTGGAGTAAACTTTTGCGCATCGACTCGAGTGTCTCCTGGCCCTGGGCCGCCTCTGGCAGAGCCAAGCTCCACATCGCGGTGAACACGAGGCACACAAGCCTATCCCGATGGGCAACCCTAGGATCTTGGCAGAGACGTTTCATCATGAGTTCATGCACCCATGTCGCGTTTTCTGCAAGACCTCAGGTGCAGCACGGGCAGGGCTGCACCCAGTGCCCTGGGGCGACTTCACGCAGGGCCAGATCCACACCCACGCTTTCCTGCCACTTCGGGTGCTTCATTCGGTGACCAAAGGCACATCCTGCCGGTGGATTGATGGGTGAGGGCACATCTCCCTGCAAAAGCTGACGCTCGCGGCGCTTCGCCGGATCAGGCACGGGAATCGCATCCAGCAGCGCCCGGGTGTAAGCATGGCGTGGATTTCGGTAAAGCTCTTCCGAAGGGGCCATCTCAACGATTTTGCCCAAGTACATGACCGCCACGCGGTCGCTCATGTGCTTCACCACACTCAGCCCGTGAGCGATGAAGAGGTAGCTCAGCCCCATCTCACGCTGCAGTTCCAGCAAGAGATTCAGCACCTGACTCTGCACGGACACGTCCAAGGCAGAAACCGGCTCATCGCAGACAATCAGCTTCGGCTTCAGCGCGATGGCTCGGGCAATGCCGATGCGTTGACGCTGGCCGCCGCTGAACTCGAAGGGGAACTTTTCCGCGCCGCTCGCAGGCAGCCCGACTTTGTCCAAAAGCTCCAGCACCCATTTCCGACGCTCTTCTTTGCTGCCCAGCTTCTGCACCACAAAGGGCTCCTCCAAGATGTCACGCACGGTGTGACGCGGATTCAAGGACTCGGCCGGATCTTGGAAGATCATCTGCATGTGCCGTCGCAGCGGTCGAATCGCACTCGTGGAGGCCTGGGTGATGTCGTGGCCATCGAAGCGAATGCTACCGCCCGTGGGCTTCAGCAGGCGCACGATCGCTTTGCCAAGTGTGGTCTTGCCGCAGCCGGACTCGCCCACGAGCCCGAGCGTCTCTCCCTGCCCGAGCGTGAAGCTGACACCGTCCACGGCCTTGCAAGAGGCCACCGCACGATGAAGCAGCCCACCGCGAACGGGAAAGTGCTGTTGGAGATGTTGGACGGTGAGTAGGCTCATGCGACGCAAATGGGGCACTGCTCAACGAAGTGGCCCGGGGAGATTTCAGTGAAGGGTGGGCGTGCGGTGAGGTGAACCTCCGTGTGAACGCGGCCCGAGCGCTCTGCAAAACGGCAACCCGGCTTGAATTCAGCGATGCTTGGCACATTGCCGGGGATGGCTTTCAGCAGGCTCTTCGGCGTGCTGTCGAGACGCGGGATGCTTTCCAGCAGGCCTTGTGTGTAAGCATGACGTGGCTTCGCGAAGAGATCAAAGACGCCCGCCTTTTCCACAATGCGCCCGGCATACATGACGGCGACCTCATCGCAGACTTCGGCGATGACACCGAGGTCATGCGTGATCAGGATGACGCTCATGCCCATCTCCTTTTGCAGATCAGCGATGAGCTCCAAAATCTGCGCCTGCACGGTCACGTCCAGCGCCGTGGTCGGCTCGTCGGCGATGAGGAGTTTTGGCTTGTTGATCAGCGCCATGGCGATCATCACGCGCTGCCTCATGCCGCCACTGAGCTGATGTGGGTATTCGTTCAGCCGCTGCTCGGGCGCAGGAATGCGCACTTTTTTCATCATGTCGATGCTGCGGGCCAGCACCTCGGCCTTCGGGCAGTCTTCATGCAGCAAAATCGCTTCCGCCAGCTGTCGGCCCACGGTTTGCACGGGATTCAGCGCGGTCATCGGTTCCTGGAAGATCATGCTGATCTCGCTGCCGCGAATCTTCTGCATTTCCTCCAGCGACAGCGACACGAGGTCACGCCCTTCAAAGCGAATGCTGCCTCCGAGAATCTTCCCGTGCGGCTGCGGCAAAAGTCGGGTGATAGAGAAAGCCGTGACGCTCTTGCCACACCCGGACTCTCCCACGATCCCTAGCGTCTTGCCGCGTGGCACATCAAAGCTCACGCCGTCCACTGCGGTCATGCGCCCGGCGTCGGTGTCGAATGCCGTGACGAGGTCGCGGATCTCAAGAATGGCACTGGTGGGGGAGAGACTCATTTCGCTTGGTAGGCATCAAAGACCCGCAGGGTTTCGCCAAAGTCACGGCCGGTGCGCATGGCTTCCTTGGTCTCACGCTTCAGGTCTTCATCAATCCAGAACATGTGCACATCCAGCGGTTCGCGGCTTTTGCGCGCGTTGCCGTTTTTCGGCCACTGCACCCAGCGCCAAGTCATGTAGCGGTAGAAGGGGGATTCCCAGGCGGGAATGGTACAGGCACGTTCTTCGATCAGCTTGGCTAATTTCCAGGACAGTTCGCGCACTTCCTCCTCCGTCTTGGCTTTGCGATGCTGATCAATGATCGGGTCCAGCGCAGGGTCAGCCGTCTGGGTGATGTTGTTCGTGTCGGTCACGATCTCGCGCTTGCCGTCCTTGCCTGTTTTGAAGGCATTGTCGCTATGGAAGTCATCCCAAAAGCGCGGATACGGCGGCTGAGCGCCAAAGCCAGCAAAGCCCATCTCGTGGTTCTTTTGATCTAACTTTTTGTACAACTGCGTCGTGTCGAGCCCTTCGATGTTCATCTCTAGCCCTGTCTTCTTGGCCTCTTCCTTCAGGCGTAGCATGATCGGCGTGATGGTGCCGGAGTTGAAGGTGGTGAGCGTGAAAGACAGCCGCTTGCCTTCCGGATTGATGAGGATGCCGTCCGGCCCTGCTTTGACAAAGCCTGCCTTGGCAAAGTACTCACGCGCCTTCACGGGATCAAAGGGACGTGCCCGCAGCTCAGGGTTGGTGAATTGACCAAAGCCCGAGAAGGTGCTGTTCATGCGCATTTTGTCCCCGCGGAAATCCACGTCGATGACCTTTTGGAAATTCATCGCGTGATGGATGCCGATGCGGATGTCGAGGTTATCGAGCAGGGGCTTGCTCTCGTTGATGCGAATGGCCCAGGTGACTTGCGGGTATTCGTTGTAAAACATGTGCCGCTCGATGTAGCCGCGGTAGATCTCAGGGATCTCCGCCTTGTCATACCAGTAGCGCGGCAGCCCGGCCAGGAAGTACTCAAATTGACCTTGGCGGAACATCTCAAAGGCCTTGTCCTGACTGCTGATGATTTTGTATTCCAGGAAGTCGCAGTTGAAGACATACCGGTAGTGCTTGAGCTCTCCAGCCCACCAGTCCTGCACCCGGCGCAGAGTAATCGAGCGCCCGCGCTTCATCAAGGAAGGGTCGATCACGTAAGCCCCTGTCACCGGACAGATGCGCCACTGGTAGCGGGCGGGGAAATCGGGGCCAAATTCGCGGTAAAAGTGGCGTGGGCTGGGAGGCACCATCGCATACCAGATCGGGTCAGGCTTGGGCTCCGGAATGGTCACGGAGAAGGTGCGATCATCATACTTGGCGATCGCGGCATACTCCTTCGAATACCAATCATTGTACCAAGGGTCCTTGATGTGCGGACTGGTCATGACGAAGAAGGTCATGAAGAAATCCTCCACCTCCACCGGCACGCCATCGGAATAGCTGACCTTGTCCTGAAGACGGAAATACACCGTGCGGCGATCCTCCGAAATCGACCACTCCTTGGCTAAACCAGGAATCCAGACGTCTTCATCTGGGTGACGCGTGATCAGACTGATCTCGATGTGGTCATGATGCTGACCACGGAACGTATTGTTCGCATCCGGGCCGACTTTGCGGAAGGTCGGCGGAAAGGTCGGATGCCAGTCGTGGAAAGTACCGCCCTTCTTGGCCCGAGGATCGCCGAACTCCGGCACGTTCGCCGCGTTTTCCCACTTCAGGCCAGCCGGCAGATCCGCTGCCGTTTTCCATTGGAAAAAATCAGGCTTCGACTTCCAGTAGGCCTTCACTTCCTCCGTGTTGTCATAGGGCGGAAAGCGCATGTCCTCGCTGTCCGAGCAGGAGGTGAGGAGCATGGCACCCAGCATAACCACGATGCCAGCCTTCAGCTTGGAACCGTGCAAGCTGCCAGCGGCAGAGTGCATCGGACGGAGCCGGGAACTGAAAACGGAAAACAGGGAGAGCATCAGCGGTAAGTCGTGAATTTCTTCGGATCAAAGGCTTCGCGCACCGCCTCGCCGACGAAGGTGACGAGCACGAGCACCGTGGTCATGGCGACAAAGGCGCTGCTGACGATCCAGGGGTAATTGAAGTCCTCCGTGCCTTCACGCAGCAAGCGGCCCCAGCTAGGCTCCTCTGGCGGCAGGCCAAAGCCAAGGTAATCCAGGGCAGCCAGCGAGGTGATGATGGCTGACACCTCAAAGGGAGCGAGCGTGACCAGGATGGCGATGCTATTCGGCAAGATGTGGCGGAAGATGATGCGTCCCGTGCTCGCCCCCAGGAGCCGGGCAGAGGCCACGTAATCGCGGGCTTTTTCCTTCATTGCTGCTGTGCGGATGTAGATCGTGGTTCCCATCCAACTGAAAAGGGAGATGATGATCACCAGCAGGAACAGGTTCGGGCTGATGATCGAACTCACGATCATCACGATGAACAGGAAAGGCAGTACGGACCAGATCTCGATCAACCTCATGCCGATGAGGTCGAGCGCACCGCCAAAGTAACCCAGCGTGCCCCCCACGGCGACGCCCATCACAAAGACGAAAGTCACGAACAGCAACGCGGCGATGATGGCCTGCTGCCAACCGCCGTAGAGAATCGCCAGCACGTCACCGCCCATGGACGTGGTGCCGAGGAAATGACGATGGGTCCAGGAAGGCGGCGAGGGGGGATAGACGACGGTGAAGAGCTGATCACTGGCCTGTGTCTCCAACGCAGCCGCCTTGCCTTCGGTAAAATCCGTGTAGGCCGTGCGCTTGCCTTCGGCATACGCCGCTTTTTCCACCAGTTCGTTGTTGGCATCCCAGCCCTGCATCTCGCCCTGCTTCTGACCGTGGCGAAAGATCCATTCCTGTCGTTTTTGCCCAGGCTTGTCTTTGAAAACGGTGTAAGCGCGGCCATCGAAGGGCTTGGATTCACTCGCGCGATACGCGATGCCCTCACGGAGCAACACGGGCTCAATCATCGCCGGGGTGTCGAGTTTCGGATCATACGGCACCAGCGGCATCAGCACCCAGTTCGCGGACTTGGCCTCCTGAAACTGCTTGTTCAGAGCGCGGTAGTCGGTCTCCGCCTCGTCCTTGAGACCGAAAGTCGTCGCCGGAATGACGTTGGTGACAAAGGGGAAGTAGAACCTGCCTTCGTAGCGCACCAGTAGTGCGCGCTTGCCGACGATCAGGTTGTCCAGCGAGGCCACGCCCACCAGCCCAAGCAGCAGCAGGAAGGAGACGTAACCGCGCTTGATCTCACGGAATCGGCGGAATTGCTTCCGCGTCAGCGGGCTCCAGTGCCACTGCTTTGGCCCCGCAAAGAGCAGCCAAGCACCCGCCAGCACGATCAGGGCCAGCAGTGCCCAGCCGAGCCCGGCACCACCCAGGAAGGGCACCTTGAACACGGGCACCGTCAGCGACAGCCCGCGAAACAGCGCGCCGAGCACGGCATAAAGGAGAAGGCTGAGGCCAGTGGTTCGGGGAGACATGCGTTATTCAAACCGGATGCGCGGGTCGGTCAGCGCCACAAAGAAGTCCGACAGGATATTGCCCACCATGAGCAGCACCACCTGGATGACGAGGATGCCCATCACCAGCGGGTAATCGCGGTCCAGCACGCTGTAGTAGCCCAGCAGGCCAAAGCCGTTGATTTCAAAGATCAGCTCAATCAGCGTCGAGCCTGCCACGAAAATCGACACCACATGCCCCAGCGTCGTCGCGAGTGGGATCAGCGAGTTCCGCAGCGCATGACCCAGCACCGCCCGCTTGAAGCCCGCACCCTTCGCCACCGCCGTGCGCACATAGTCGGCGGCTAGGTTGTCCATCAGGTTGTTCTTCACCAGCATTGTCATGAAGGCAAAGCTGCCGACCATGTAACAAATCAAGGGCAGCACCGCGTGATGGATCAAGTCCCAGGTTTTTCCTGCGAGAGTCAAGGAGGCGAAGTCCTCGCTCACAAAACCGCCCGTGGGAAACCAGCCCAGTCTTGCGGCCAGGTACACCACCAGCACGCTCGCTAGCACAAAGCCAGGGATCGCGTAACCCACGAAAATCAGAATCGAGCTCGCGTTGTCGATCACCGTCCGATGCTTGATGGCCTTCAAAATGCCTAGCGGGATGCACACGAGGTAGCTGATGATGAACGTCACCAGCCCGTAGAAGATCGAAACCGGCATCCGCTCACGAATCATGCCCCACACCGATTCATTGTAGCGCGTGGAGACGCCCAGATTGCCCTGCAGCAGGCCGTCATACTGGGGGCGAAAGACCTGCACCCGGTCCTTTTCCTGCTCAACCCGCGTTTGCCAGGCTGCGAGCCCCTCCGGCTTGTCTTCGGCAGAAAGCTTCCCATCCCGGCTGACCTGTGCCTGGGTGACGCGGTAGGCGTTGTTCGGCTTCCATTCGTCCTTCGGCAGCAGCTCTTGCAGCGTCACGGGCATCTGCTCCTTGCCCTTCTCGAACTTGATGAACTGCTTGTCGCTCTCCTTCGGCAACAGGCCTAGCCAGGACAGGTAGGCAGGGAGAAAGGGGCGATCAAAGCCATAGTAGGCGGCCATCTCTTCCTTTTGCTCCTCGCTCAGCGAGGCACCCGCGTCCTTCATGCCACGCTCTCCCTGCTGGGCTGCCGCTTGGCGCAGGGCCGCCTCCAGCGGGCCTCCGGGTGTCACGCGGGTGATGAAAAAAACCACCATCGTCGCCCCGATCAGGGTCGGGAGGATCAGCAAGAAACGGCGGAGGAAGTAGTCGCGCATGAGACAGTAGCAGGCACACTTTGACTCTCAGCCATACGCATCCAGGAGACAAGGCTTTGTGACTTTTTCACGGCACATGCTAAACCCGGAGCCAAAGCCTGCTTTTGAGCCTTCCGTGGCTCTAGCCAAAAGTACGTCCCACCGATCATCAGGGAGTGGCGACCGAGTCACTTGTCTCCACATTGTTTGCTGGGCTGTAATTGGATCCAGCAATCGTGATGCCTGTCACCGTGAAGGTAAAGGTCCCGCGGTTTCTTGTGCGAGTCGAGCTGAGTGCCGCCGTGCCCTGACGTCCTGTCGTTTTCGATACCGTGCCGCTCGTCAGCCCACTCCATGCACCTATCACGGTCGCATTCGGCACGACTGCGCCATTCTGATTACGCACAGTAACGGTCGCCGTGGCCTGATACCCCTGCCTGCTACTGTTCAGACTCATCGCAATATTGGCCACGTACACAATGCTATTGCTGCTCACGACGATCGTCACTGTGTCCGCCACGGAGGAGAGCCCCTGATTATCCACCACCACCAACGAAGCCGTGTAGGTGCCAGGCGCGCTGTAAGTGTAAACGGGATTCGCCGCTGTCGAAGTCACCCCGTTGCCAAAATCCCAGCTGTAAGCAGCAAGGGTTCCATCAGGATCGTAGCTGCCAGTGCTGGAGAAATTGACCGCTAAAGGTGCCATGCCAGAAAGCGGGGCAGAGTTATCAGCCACGGCAATCGGGGCCATACCGCTAACCGGCATTAGGCTACCTGTCAGCTCATACTGCCCCAGACTGCCATAATCATTGTAGGCCGTCAGGGCATCACCTGTGCCAATGCCATCCACCGCTAGATAGTAGGTGCCTTGCGCCAGCGTAGCCGTTAGCGTCGCACCCCACGTTGTCGGGTTCACATACGTCACCAACGCACCTAAGCCGTCATAGAGGGCTAGCTGGATGTCCAGGTTCGGCGAAGGAACCGCTGGCGTCGCAGTGAAGCTCACCGAACCTGCCCCCGTGGTGAAGGCAAAAAGATCCGCATCCGCTCGGCGTTCGATGATGCCGCTCGCAGTCACATTCGTTCCAGACAAAGGTGTTGCCGACGTGATCAGGTCGCCGTGTTGGTCAGCACGATAGCCCACGACACCCGCGATGATCGCCGTGTCGTCCTGGAGCTGGTTGGCATAGGGATATTCTCCTTTGCTCCAATGGGTAACCTCTTTGTAATAGCCCACGCCCATAATCGGTGCCCAGTTTGCATGTCCTTCGTAGTAGCCAACGGCAGCGAGACCGTCATGTGCCACCTGCCCATCGTGGCTCAAGTTGAAGGTGTGCCCCGCCTCATGGCTCGCCGCTTCCGCAGTGTATTTTGCATTACCGCTGCCGAGCTGCGCCGTGAAAACAAAACAAGGTGTATCTGAATTCCATGAGAATGAATTCAAATAGGCGACCCCACCCGCACCGGCTCCATACCAATCGTAGCTACTGCCGCCGATGCAAACGCGCACGCCAAACTGCGTATCAGAACTGGTCGTTTTTCGCAGGGCCTCCAGCCCTGGGTCCTGCGTCGTCACATCGACATCAAAGGGGGCAAAGTCCTCCGCCATGCGCTGCCAGATCGACACCATGTTCTGCAGCTCGGTAGTGCTAAAAGTCGTCGTCACCATGCTGTCATTGGAGTAAGGCGGTGTCACGATGTTCGCCCCACCCGTGAAATTCGTATTCCACGAAGTGCCCGTGGTCGTGTGACCGTCAAAATCCAGGAAGATGACCTTGCTCGCGCCTGGCTTGCTATGGAGCAAAAATGCTTGAGAAATATCCGGTGTCGTGGTCGCCGAGGTCGTGGCCTGCGCGGTGCTCGCAGCCATCATGTTCTGCAGAGGCAGGAGCCCCTCGCAGACAAAGTGCAATCGGCCTTGCTTATCCATCCGCAGCGTCTTGTCCTGCTGGCATAGCTCGCGCAATTCGCTTTCACTGCGGTCATACCAGCGCGCCACTTGAGGCAAGCGGCTTCCTAAAGCACCCAGGATCTCTTGGCCGCGTGTCGCACGATTGAAAGACTGTTGCGGAAAGGGCTCCCCGCGTTGATTCGTCTGTGCTTGGATTCCCGTAAATGACACCAAGAGGGCAACCGATGCCACGATGATATGAATTGAGGACATAAGCTTCACGGCATATTTCTATATCGTAATAATTAGGCAGTTGGACTCTGCCTGTCAATCCTCCTGCTTTGAAGCTCGAAAAATCTTCCGTTCTCCTAAGATACATGTGCCTTTGCCTTCCCGTGCAGGGGAGAACAGATCAACCCCCAAAGCTGGCCAAAAGATCAGGCAATCTGTCCGATTTTGCCTTTTTTTCGTCGTAGAGTTCTTAGGGATGCCGCTTGACGCTGCCTAGCCAAACGGCTCCAATGCGCTCCCCAACGAAAAAACTCCATGAACGAAGCCTTTCCTGACATCCCCAAAATCCAGTTCGAAGGACCCAAATCCAAAAACCCACTGGCCTTCAAGCACTACAATGCCGACGAGGTCGTCGCAGGAAAGAAGATGAAGGATCATCTGCGCTTCGGGGTGGCCTACTGGCACGCCATGCGCAACAGCTTGGCCGATCCTTTCGGCGTAGGCACCGCTCAGCGCCCCTGGGACGACGGTACCGACAGCATCGCGAATGCTCAGCGCCGCGTCTGGGCCTGCTTTGAGTTCATGGACAAGCTGGGCGTGGACTACTACTGCTTCCACGATCGTGATGTGGCCCCCGAAGGCAAGACCTTGGCTGAGAGCAACAAAAACCTCGACGCGGTCGCCGACGAGCTGGAAAAGGCCCAGAAAGCAACCGGCAAGAAGCTGCTCTGGGGCACTGCCTGCCTGTTCGTGCATCCCCGCTACAACCAGGGTGCCGCCACCAGCCCAAACGCCAACGTCTATGCGTACGCCGCTGCGCAGGTGAAGAAGGCCCTTGAAGTCACCCACCGTCTCGGCGGCGAGGGCTATACCTTCTGGGGCGGCCGTGAGGGCTACGCCAGCCTCTGGAACACTGACATCAAGCGGGAGGTCGATCACTTGGCCGCCTTCCTGCACATGGCCGTCGAGTACAAGAAGAAGATCGGCTTCAAAGGCCCCTTCTACATCGAGCCCAAGCCACGCGAGCCTTCCACGCACCAGTACGACAGCGACGCCGCAGCCTGCTTGAACTTCCTGCGCGAGCATGGCCTGATGGAGCACTTCAAACTGAACCTGGAGACCAACCACGCCACCCTGGCGGGTCACAGCATGTGGCACGAAATGGAAGTCGCCGTGGCCGCTGGAGCCCTCGGTTCTGTCGATGCCAACACGGGCGATGAACTCATCGGCTGGGACACCGACCAGTTCCCCACCGACATCTACCTGACCACCCAGATGATGCTGCCAATCCTGAAGATGGGTGGGTTCACCACTGGCGGTCTGAACTTCGACGCCAAACCCCGCCGCGAATCCTTCGAACCCGTCGATCTCTTCCACGCCCACATCGGCGGCATGGACGCCTTTGCCCGTGGCCTGAAAATCGCCGCGGCGATTTTGGAAGACGGCCGCTGGGAAGCCTTCCGCAAGCAACGCTACTCCACCTTCGACAGCGGCATCGGCGCCAAGGTCGAAGCTGGCACCACGAGCTTCGAGGAGCTGGAAGCCTACACCTTGGAGCACGGAGAGCCTCTCATCGCCTCCGGCCGCCAGGAAATGCTGGAAAATCTCATCAACGAGTTCATCTGATCCAGCGGGCACTCCCCCTGTCCCTAACCCCCCAGGCAGGCCGGAAACGGCCTGCCTTTTTTATGCCAATGAGGCCAGCGGACAGGGCTTTTTTGCGCGACCTCGGTCTTCATTCCACACACAGCTACCCCAACCGCATGATCAGATCTGGGAAAACGGAGCCGGAACAAGCAGCAGGTTCGTGATGCGAGAGACGATCTCCTTGTCAGTGAAGCCCGGCGTGGTCTTCAGCTTGGCCCACTCAGGGTCGGCGCGGAAGGTGTTCCAGGCAGCGTCTTTCGCGGCGGTGTCGGCAAAGGCCAGCAGGTAGGTCAGGTTCGGCATGAGGGGTCCGACCAGCGTCTCGCCAAAGAACACCGCATTCAGCCCGCAACGGGCAAAGATGGCTAACTCGCCCACCGTGAACATCTCCAGCTTTTTGCGCGCTGCTTTTTCGCTGTGGCTTTCATAAATGCGCAGTTGGTAGAGGCGGCTGCCTTTGGGTGCCGATTGCAGGGTCGCAAGACCGTCGATGCCACGGGTGAGCCAGCTTTCGATGCGCTCCACAACAGGCTCCGCAGCTTTCACGTCGAGATAAGCCGCGCCCGCCTGCTGCAAAGCAGCATCGCTGAGCAGATCAGCGCTTTGGGCCAGCGTCTCCAGACGGGCATGACGCAGCACCACGTAAACCACAGGCGTGGCCTCCGCTTGTTCAGGAAAAAAGACGCCCACGTGGCTGACGCCGATGCGATTCAGCGCCGGGATAGCCGCCTCCCGCAGATAAGCTTCCAACAGGGCCTGCTTGTCAGCGCTCTTCAGCAGGTATTTGCGGATCTCGATGTAGTCGCGCGCGGCGGGTTCCGCGGCAGAGGCAGCGGCGCTGAGGCCCGTGGCGGCGAGGGTGCTTTTCAAAAAGATACTGCGGGTCATGCAGGCGATGCTGGCAGGTGGCTCCGAGTGGGTCAATGCGCATTCGCCGCCGCAGGTGCGTTCGCCTTGTCGGGCAAAAGCCGTGGACAGGCCTGCTCTGCCTGCCATGTCTGGGCAGATGTCACGCCCCCCGCGTCACCTGCTGTCTTATGTCCTGCCGCTCGTCAGCGGTGGCCTGCTGACCTGCGCCTTTCCGCTCTGGAACCAGGAGTGGGCCGTGTGGCTGGGCCTAGTGCCGCTGCTCGCAGGGCTGTGGGGGGAAAAGACGCGCCCGTCAGGCTTCGTCACGGGTTTCCTAGCAGGGCTGGCCTTTTTCATCCCGAACCTAACTTGGGTCCGGCATTCCTCCCGCGTGCTCGCCGGAGCGGTGGATGAGCGCTGGGTCGGCCTGGGCGCTGAACTAATGGGAGCCGGAGCGGTCGTGGGGCTCGCTAGCTACTGCGCGCTTTACTTTGCACTCTGGGGTTGGTTTGTCCGCCGCTACGCGAGGCCGGACACGCAGCGGCTGCTGCATGGCAGCTGGCAGGTCAGCACGCTCGAGAGCCTGCGCTGCAGCCTGCTAGCCGCCGCGGCCTGGGTCGCCTGCGAGTGGCTGCGCAGCACGACGGTGGTGACGGGCTTTGGCTGGAATGGTCTAGGCGTAGGCCTGCATCAGAACCGCGTGCTGATCCAGGTCGCGGATCTGGTGGGGGTGATGGGGCTGTCCTTCCTGCCCGTGCTGGTCGCCTGCACCGGCTGGAATACACTGCGCCGCCAAGTGGCGATCTACCAGGGCACGGGCACCTGCCGGACGCGGCTCGACTTTACCCTAGCCCTGGTGCTGCTGCTGGTTGGGGCGGGCTATGGCATGAACCGCCTGACGCAGAACTCGACTGAGCAGCTGACTGTGCGCACGCTGCTGGTGCAGCCCAATGTGCCGCAGGTGGAAGCCTGGGAACACCGACCGAAACCCCACCTCTATGAGCGCCTGGCCCGACTGACCCGGCTGTATGCCGAGGCCCGAGAGGGGCGCCCCTCCAACATCGACTTGGTCGTTTGGCCCGAAAGCGCACTGCCAGTGCACCTCTACGGCCTGCCAGATCACGAACCCTTTTTCGATCAGCTGCTCTCGCTCGGCAGCTTCAGCCTGCTCACTGGCACCGAGATTTATCAGGAAAACGATCCCGCAGGTCATGTCTCCGCCGTGCTCTTCCAGGGCAGTTACGCGAACCGACAGGAACATCACAAGGTGCATCTCGTGCCCTTTGGAGAATACCTGCCGCTGGGAGATTGCCCGCCTTTTTCCTGGCTGCGCGGTCTGATCCCGGGCGACTTCACGCCTGGCACCAGCACCGAACCTCTGCGGCTGAACAAACCTCAAGTCGGCCTGATTCCTCTCATCTGCTTCGAAGACACCGTCGGCAGGCTGGCGCGGCGCTTCGTCCGACCGCAGGCTCAGATGATCGTGAACCTAACCAACGATGGCTGGTTCCTGAACAGCCGCGCCATGGAGGTCCACACGGCCAATGCCAAGTTCCGCGCCATCGAGCTGCGCCGTCCCATGGTGCGCGCGACCAACACGGGCGTGACCTGTTTCATCGACAGCTTAGGTACTGTCACCCATCGCCTGAGCGACCCCCAGACTGGCAGCACGCTGGTGGAAGGATGCTTGCCGGGCGAGGTGCGCGTGCCCACGACGGGTGAGATGACGCTCTATGCCCGCCATGGCGACTGGTTCGCGCTTCTCTGCCTCGGCCTAGCCGTGTGGATCGTCCTGCGACAGCGCTTTTTCCCACGCCCATGCCCGCTGCCCCACTGACCTCCTACACAAAGCCGCTCACGCCTGAGCAGGTTACCCGTCTCCGCGCCCTACTCACTCAGCAGGGCTGGGAATTCATGGCAAAGCCCTACTGCCTCTATGCCGCTGCACGGGGAAAGGTAAACGTACTGGTCTATGAAAAAGGCCCCAAGGTGGTCATCCAAGGCAAAGAGACGGAGGACTTCGTCAAACACGTGCTGGAGCCACAAATCCTGGGTGTGGCCGAGCTGGGCTATGAGGAAGTGAACCAGCCTGAGATGTTTCAGCCGCACCTCGGGGTCGATGAGAGCGGCAAGGGCGACCTCTTCGGACCGCTGGTCATCGCCGGCGTCTATGTGGACCGCCGCGCGGTGCTGACCCTGCGCGAGCTGGGTGCCGTGGACAGCAAGCGCATCAGCAGCGACGACAAAATCCTCCGCCTCGCCTCCCAAATCCGCAGCGTGCCAGGGCTGCGCTTTGAGGTCATCCAGATCTGCCCTGAGCGCTACAACGAGCTCTATGCCCAATTCGGCAACCTGAACCGTCTGCTCGCCTGGGGTCATGCCAAAGTCATTGAGCTGCTGCTGGAAAAAGTGCCCGACTGCCCACGCGCCATCTCTGACCAATTCGCCAATCCTGCGGTGCTCCAGCGTGCTCTCCAAACGCGAGGGCGCAGCATTGAACTCGTGCAGCGCACGAAGGCAGAAAGTGACCCCGCCGTGGCAGCAGCCTCCATCCTGGCACGAGAGGGCTTTGTCCGCTGGCTGGATCAAGCGGCTCAAACCGCCGGAGTGCCGCTCCCGAAAGGCGTATCAGCCGCCGTGAAGGACAGCGCCCGGAGATTGATTGATAAATCGGGACCAGAAGCACTACACCGTTACGCAAAAATGCACTTCAAAACCGCTGCAGAAGTGCTCGGAATCCCTCCCACTTCAGGCGGCACTGGCGTTGATTGATTTTCAACGGTCCAGGAACGGCTTGCACAAAGCCAGGAAGAAGCGGATGCTCATGCCTTCCTCCCCCCGGAAACTATGGCAAGTATCACTAAACGCGAAATCGTGTCCGAGCTCAGCGAACAAACAGGTGTTATTCAGGCAACTGTCGCAGAACTTGTGGACGCCTTCATTGATCTGGTCGGCAAGAAACTTGCCGAAGGCAACGACGTCACCTTCCGCACTTTCGGAACCTTCGAAGTGCGGGTCTCCAAATCTAAAGTCGGACGCAATCCGAACGTGCCTGGCTCTCAAGTCCGGATCCCGGACCGCTGCACGGTGAAATTCAAGCCCGGCCGTGAACTGAAACAAGCTGTCGCTGCGCTTCCCCCCGAAACGATCACTGCCTCCGCGTAAACTGACCAGGACGCGGCAGCTGTCAGGCCCATGAATCTGAGCAAAGCAGGGTGAAGGGTCTTGGTCACTTGATCTGCCACCTTGCTTTCGCTCCAGTCATGCGGCTCACCTTCCTCCCCCATTGCAGCGATGCCTACTGTGGGTCAGGAGGCGTCGCGCTCTTTTACCTTGGTCTCATGCGCGTGCGAGTTGCGGTAAAGAGGGTTATCGCCAGATGCTAGCACTGGTCACAGCGATTGTTCAGATGCGACGGAAAGCATCGAGCATGGCCTGAAAACTGAACCGCAAACGGCGTGAAGCTGCGCCTATCGGCGGCGCAGCCAGACAATACGAGTAGAGCCATAGTCGCGCGCGCGCATCAGCTCCCAGGCTTCAGAAAAGGTAGCTTGATGGCGGATCGCGAGACTTTCCAAAATGACATGCGCGCCTCGAGGTACAAGCTTTTGAAAACCCTCATCCGCCCCGAGCTTGGCGCTTAGGTCCAGGTCCCCAGGCTTGTGTGCATAGGGCGGATCGGCAAAGACGAGGTCGAAGGTGTACGCGTCGCTGGCGGCGAGCTGCGCGACGACCTTGAAGACATCACCCTGACGGATCGAGGCACCTTCCAACCGAGTTTTCGCGAGGTTCTTTTTCATCACCTCACAGGCACCGCGATCCTGATCGACGAATAGAGCGCTTGCTGCGCCACGGCTCAGGCATTCCAAGCCAAGGGCTCCTGAACCGGCAAAGAGATCCAGCACACGCGCGCCGGGCACAAGATCACCTAGCATATTGAAGACAGCCTGACGCACACGATCCTGCGTGGGTCGTGTGACGGATTTTGGAACTTCCAGCGGGAGGCCGCCCGCGCTGCCGGAGATGAGGCGCATGACACATGGCTACCGGGCAGTGCGGCGCGGGTCAATGCCGGAGCGTGCTATGAAGGAGGATCTGGCTGGCGCAGGACGTTTTTTCCGCCACTGAATGCCATGCCACCGTGGATCGAGTACCTTGCCGTTGCTGTCTGTTCTATCTCTGCCGCACTGGCCGCAGAGGGAAAGCGCATGGACCTCTTCGGCGTGCTGGTTCTCGCACTGGTCTCTTCGGTGGGTGGTGGTACGATCCGAGACCTCTGCCTGGGAGCTGAGCCTGTCTTCTGGATCAAACAGCCGCAGCATGTATGGACGGCACTGGGAGCCGCGCTGGCCACCTTTGTCTTGGTGCGCTTCACCTGCCTACCGCCGCGCATGCTGGACATCGCCGATGCATTCGGGCTGGCGATATTCGGCATCATGGGCACAGAAAAGGCCCTGGCCTACGGTGCACCCGGCATCGTAGCCGTCATGTTAGGCGTCGTGACAGGCGTGGCCGGTGGCATCCTGAGGGATGTGCTACGGCGGGAGATTCCCTGGGTTTTCCAGGCGGATGTGAACCTGTATGCTACCGCTGCCAGCGTGGGGGCCCTGGCCTTTGTGCTCCTGCGCACTTGGCTGCCGCCGTCGGAGAGTCATCGCTACATCGGCATGGCTATGATCTTGGTACTGCGACTGGCTTCGATGCGCTGGCAGCTACGACTGCCCACCTTTCGCACGAAGCGAGAGCGCTGATTTTCGCCGGGAACGTAGGTTGCCAGCCCTAGAGGCAGCGCTTTAGTTCCGACATGAATCGAGAAGTCATCGAAGCCCAAGTTCGTGCTGTGCTGCCCCTGGAGGGTAGCTTTGCTGTGTTCTTGGGGAATGAGGAGAAAACCTTTGTCATCTACGTGGATGAGTCCGTGGGCTCAGCGATCTCGATGTTCATGCGTGAGGTCTCGAAAGAGCGCCCATTAACGCACGACCTCCTGGCCTCGGTGCTCATGGCCTTTGGAGCCAAAGTCGATCGGGTGATCATCAACCGTGTACAAGGCAGTGTCTTCTTCGCACGCATCATCGTTTCAGCAGAAAATGAATTGCACGCCCGCAAGGTGATCGAGCTCGATGCTCGCCCCAGCGATAGCCTCGCGCTGGCCCTGCAACAGAGCGCGCCGATCTTTGTCGCCAAAGCCGTCTGGGATAGTGTGGAGGACGTTTCAGCGACCCTAGTCGAGATCGAGAAACGCAGTGCCGAACAAGCCGAGAAGGAGCAGGCTGAGCAAGGGGCCGAAGGTGCGCTAGGCCTTGCCGATGACGAGGTGGAAGAGATCGATCCCGAAGACCTAGATCTCGAGGCGCTGCAGGGCTTGGATCTCGAGGCTCTCGACGACGAAGACGAGGATGATGATGATGAGGCCAAAGGCTATGACGATGGCTACGGCAGCATGGACGATGATGACGACGAGGGGGAAGATTGGAAAAAAGACAAGTGACTTCGGTAGCCATGGCTCGGCGACCATGCCCCACTGGACTTCTTGCCAGGCCGCTCATCTGCGCTTCTTTTCTCCATGACCATCACCCTAAACGGCACCCCGCGCGATTTCCCTGCTCCGCTGCCTCTCACTGCCCTGCTTGAGACGCTAGGGTTGGCGGGGAAACCCGTGGTGGTAGAGCACAACCGCGTGGCTCTGCTCCCCAAGGAGATCCCGATTGCCCAGGTAGCAGACGGCGATGTGGTTGAGATCGTGCAAATCACCGCAGGAGGCTAATGGAATGGTGAAAAATGCCATGCTCCTGCTGCTCGCCTCCATCCTGGTGGCACTGCTCCTGCGTGAACTAAGGCAGGTATCGTTGCGATCTGCGGATCTACCCGCCTCCACCCTGGAGGTAAACCCGGTCCTGCAGCAGCTCCAAAGTGCGGCAAAAAAACCCGGACTGGAGGCAGCAGCTATCGGCTTTTGTCTGCTGGATGAGCACGGCCAAGTCATGCTGGAGCACGCAGCCCGCACGGCTTTCATCCCCGCCTCTAGCCTGAAGACGCTGACGACCGCCACGGCGCTAGAACGCTGGGGGCCCGAGCACCGGATCGAGACTCAACTCATCTCGACCACTCCTGTGGTGGCAGGTCAGATCGCAGGAGATGTCATCCTGCACGGCGGTGGCGACCCGATGCTTTCTCTGACGGACCTCCAGAGCTGGGCTCAAACCCTGAAGCAACAAGGCATCCGGCACATCGGCGGGCGCATCATCAGTGATGGAGGGCATTTTCGCGGCAGCATTTACGCCGACTTTTGGGGCTGGGGCGACATCGGCAATGGCTATGGTAGCCCGGTCTGTGGACTAAATCTGGAGCACAATCGCTACACGGTCAGCCTACTTCCTGGCAGGGAGCTAGGGGCGCGCACGCAACTGCTCGGCACTGTCCCCGAGGTGCCTGGCGTGCGCTGGATCAACGAAACGATCACCCATACGCCAGACAGCGGCGACGGAGTGGTGATCCACACCGGTGAGCAGAGCGGCGTCATTTTTCTGCGCGGCACCGTGCCCATGGGAACTGCACCTTTCCAGGTACTAGGTGCTGTGCCCAACCCCCCCTTTTTTGCGGCTCATCATTTCCGCCAGATCCTGATCGCGAACGGAATCACCGTGGCGGGCCAAGCTGATGTCGCAGAGCGTGATTTGGCCTGTCCGGAAAGCGGCGTGATTTTCACCCACCGTTCGCCACCACTGAAGCAGATCGTGACAAGCATCCACGCCACTTCAGACAACCACGAAACCGAATGTCTCTACCGCCTGCTCGGTGCGGAAAAAGACGAGCCTTCCGAGCAGACCATCCGCCAGCACTGGCAGGCACGCGGGCTCAGCTTTCAGGGCCTGCGCCTGGAGGACGGCTGCGGGCTGGCGCGGGCGGATTTTATCACGCCGCATGACCTCGCGCGGCTTCAGCATCTGGCATTGAATGGCCCACAGGGACAAGTTTACTTAAAGTCGCTGCTGAGCCGCGAAGGCCTGCGCTGGAAAGGCGGAGCCATGTCCGGCGTGCGCTCCATCACTGGCCAAATCACCACACGTGGAGGCAGAAAGCTATGCTTTGCCCTAATCATCAATCATTTCACGGACAGCCACGCGGCCCAGGCCCTGCGGGATGAAATTCTACAACGAATGGCCGACGTTTGACCCCCTATGCCTCCAAGCCAACTCATCTCCGACGCTGACTGGATGCGCCTTGCCCTCACGCAAGCACGACAGGGCATCGGCCTAACAAGCCCGAACCCAGCCGTGGGGGCAGTGATCGTCAAAGAAGGCCGAGTGATTGGCCAAGGCTGGCATCGCAAAGCAGGCGGACCGCATGCGGAGGTGGAGGCCATCCGCGATGCCCAAGCCCACCATGCGGATCAACTGCCCGGATCAACCATCTACGTGACCCTGGAGCCCTGCTCCACCCACGGCCGCACCGGTCCTTGCACAGAAGCGGTTCATGCCGCAGGCATCCAACGCGTGGTTTGGGGAGCGCAGGATCCCAACCCTGGCCACCAAGGCCGTGCGCATGAAGTATTGTCCGCCCATAGCATCGACACGACCTCGGGCGTCCTGGAAGCCGAGTGTCAGGAGCTGATCCGGCCTTTTGCCAAATGGATCGCCACCCGCCTGCCCTATGTCATCGCCAAAGCCGGGCAGAGCCTGGATGGCAAAATCACCCGCCCTGCTGGCGAAGGCCCCTGGCTGACCAGCGAACAAGCCCGCGCCCATAGCCGCCGCCTGCGCGCACGCGTGGATGCCATCCTCGTCGGCGCTGGCACGGTACGCGCGGACAACCCCCAGCTGACGCTTCGTGAGGCAGGCATGCCTGGTCAGGAGCAGCCCTGGCGCGTCGTGCTGACCCGCAGCGGCGTCCTGCCGCCTGAGGCCCACCTGTTCACCGATGCCTTCCGCGAACGCACCCTCATCCTGCGTGATCTGGATCTGCCTGAAGTCCTGCGCGAGCTCGGCCAGCGTGGCGTAGTGAGCGTGCTGATCGAGGGCGGAGCCCAGCTGCTGGAGCGCGCCTTTGCCCTGCGTCTGGTGGATGAAATCGTCTGGTATGTGGCCCCACGACTCTGCGGTGCCGCTGGGCTGCCCGTGCTAGGTCAGCAGCCCTGGTCCGCCTCCATCGGCCTGAAAGATGTGCAGATCGAAGCGCTCGGTGACAACGTCTGCCTCACTGGCCGTCCCGATTGGCCTGAACCTACTTCCTTTCCCCACCCATGAGCCGACCTGCTGTGATCTTCGACCGCGATGGTGTCGTCAACCTGACGCCCGGCCCTGGCTATGTGCTGCGTTGGGAAGACTTTCACTTTTCCCCCGGCGTCATCCAGGCCTTGGCGCTCTGCCGCACTCATGGTTATGCCACCATCCTGGCCACCAGCCAACAAGGGGTGGGAAAAAAGCTGATGTCACAGGCCGATCTGGACCACATCCACGACCAGATGCAGGCGCATCTGCAACAGCACGGCGCCCAATTCGATGGCATCTATGCCTGCACCTGCCTGAAGATGGACCCTGGTTGCACCTGTCGAAAACCGAGCGCAGACATGGTGCTCCGCGCTGCCGCCGAACACGGGCTGGATTTGAGCCGAAGCTTGCTCGTCGGGGATGCCGATCGCGACATCGAGATGGGCATGAACGCGGGTATCCCCGTCACCATACGCATTGCGAGTGAAAACCCGCACCGCACCGCCGCCACGCATACCTTGCCAGACACGACCGCACTTCCTACCCTGTTGGAAAAGCTGCTGAATCGACCCGAATTGACCGTTGACGACGCGTGAACGAATCATCCACACTCCCATCATGCCTCGCCGTCCCTCCACCTGCCTCATCGCTTTAGCGCTACTCGCGCTTGGGTGGGCGCAGGTGTTTGGACTCACCCGAGGCTACTGGTGCGATTGCTCTGGTGTCGGACATGTCAGTGCATTCGATCACTGTCACGGCGACCATGGCCGAAGCTGCCACCACGATGATTCCCCCCTGCATTCGCACGAAGATCATCAGGAACACGAAAGCGAAACCCACGAACACGCACCGATCAAAGAAGCCCTGGATGCTCAGCCGCAGGTTTCTCTTTCTGCCCCCGCCTGGGCTGCCACATGCCTGGAAATCATCCCACTGTTCCAGCTCGATCTAGATTCTGAGTGGCAATCAGCATCTGCCCTGCGGCCACCGCCACGACTCGCTACGCAGCGACCGTGGGCTGAGGTTCTGACCCACACGATCGCCCTGCGGATTTGAGCTTCACGACGGCTTCACGGATGCCCCCATGAGGGCATCACCTCTCAGCACGTCTGCCCCTCATCTCCGTCCTCCATGCACTTGCCTCTTTTTGGCCTTCTGGCCCTTGCCACATCCGTGCAGGCTTTGAGCCTCGACTTCACAGACATCAGCGCCCGCGTCCGTTCACATCACCCTTCTCTACGAGCCGCACGGCTTGCGATTGAAGAAGCCCGCGCCCGTCAGCTTGGCGCAGGCCGTCTATCGAATCCTTCCCTTGAAACCAGCTTTCAAAACGAAAGCCGTGTCAGCCCACGCACTGCCGTCTTTGCGCTCGATCAAACCTTTCCCGTGACCCAGAGGCTGCACCTGGAAAAAAAGCTTTCCGCACAGCTCGTGCGAGCCGCCGAACTGGAAGTGAAAGATGTCGAACGCCGAACCCTAGCCGAAGCACGCAGCCACGCCGTCAGGTTGCTCGCCCTCGATCTGCATCTGGCTCTGCATCGTCAGCAGATGGAGCTAGCCCGGAAGCTCTCCCGCTTTGCCAAGGAGCGCGCGACCGCAGGAGAAGTCTCCCCCCTCGATGCTGCCCAAGCACAATTGGACCTTCAGCGCTTGCTTTTGGAAACACGCAAGATGGAAACGGAAAGACTCGGACTGGCCGGCACTTTGAAGCCCATGCTCGGCCTTTCTGCCACCGAATCGCTGGAACTCACGGGCAATCTCACCGCCACCATTTTGCCCAGCACCCAAACATGGCACAGCCGCCCCGACTACCAACTCGCCCGAACCAAAAGCGAAACCACCCAAACCGAAGCCGCCCTGGCCAAAGCCAAACGCTGGCAGGACCTGAGTGCAGGCATCTTTGTGTCCCGTGAGCAGCAGGACATATCTCCACGCCATACGGAACGGACCGGCTTCGTTGGCTTTCGCATCAGCGTTCCGCTACCCCTATGGGATCGCAACCAAGGTGAAATCGCTGAAAAAGCAATTCGTGCCGAGCGCGCACGGCTGGAGCAGCAAGCACTCGCCCAACAAATCACAAGCGAGGCTGCGACTGCCCATCAGGAAATGCAGGCCAATGCCACCCTGCTACGCGAAACACGAGATCAATTGTTGCCTCTCGTTCGGGAACAAACCCGAAAACTCGAAAATGCCTACAACACCGGCCAAGCCGATCTACTAACCTTACTGCGAGCTCGAGATCAAAGCCTCGAACTCGAATCGGGTGCCCTCGACGCAGCGCGTGACTTTCATCTCGCCCGCATCCGCTACGAAGCCGCAACCTCACTTTAGCTGCAAGCCCATCCTCCCATGACCTATTATCTGCTCAAGCTCTTCCTCTCCGCCGGCGTCATCGTCGCCGTCACGGAGATCGCAAAACGAAACAATGCTGCGGCAAGCATCATCCACTCACTGCCCATGACCTCCCTGCTGGCCTTCATCTGGCTTTATGCGGAGACCAAAGATTCCTCGCTCATTGGCCGCCATGCCTTTGGAACCTTTTGGTTCGTCTTACCTACCCTGCCGATGTTCTTGCTCATGCCTTGGCTGATCAAAAAGCTAGGCAGCTTTTGGCCTGCACTCAGCGCAGGCATCGCGCTGACCATCGCACTTTACTTTCTCACCATGGCCCTACTCAAAAAAGCAGGCGTCGAACTCTAAGCCCTCATGAGATTCTTATTCTGGCATCTACTGCTCACGTCTCCGCTGCTCGCCAATCCGCCAGACATCATCCTGGATGAAGCGTCGGTGAAGCTCATGAACCTCACCTATGCCGAGGCCGAAGAAACAACCTTTGAAGAAACGATTTTCGCGCTTGGCCAACTGGAAGTGCTGCCTGGCAAGCGCGCCATCGTCAGCAGTCGGATTCCTGGCCGCGCCTTTTCCGTGCTCGTCATTCCTCACCAAGAAGTCGAAGAAGGTGCCGAAGTCGCCTGGATCGAAAGCCGTCAGCCAGGCGATCCACCGCCGATCGTGAAGCTAGAAGCACCCATGGCTGGCTTCATTTCGAAGGTGAATCTCGTCCAAGGTCAACCCGTCTCGACCGAAGATGCTTTGGTCGAAATCATAGATCTGAGCACTGTCGAGGGCGTGGCTCATGTGCCGCAGCATCTCGCTGCCAAGCTTAAACCCGGTCAGGAAGCTCGTCTGCGACTTCATGCACTGCCTGACCAAATTTTTACCGCCAAGCTAGCCCACCTGGCTGTCGAAGCAGACGCTTCCAGCAGCACCTTGGAAGCTGCTTTTCACCTGCCCAACCCTAACCAAATTTTGCGACCTGGCATGAAAGCGGAGTTCCACATCGTCGTGAATCAACGCGAGAACGTGATGTCGATCCCACGCAGCGCCGTACAGGGCGATCCAGGCCAGCGCTTTGTTTATGTGAAAGACTACGAGTTAAAAAATGCTTTCGTGAAAGCACCTATCCTGCTCGGCGCTCAAAATGACCGTTGGGTCGAAGTCATCCGCGGCTTGATGCCAGGCGATGAAGTCGTGACCCGTGGTGCTTACGCCCTCGCCTTTGCCGGCAAAGGCAGGCTTAGTCTCAAAGAAGCGATGGATGCTGCTCATGGTCATTCTCATAACGAAGACGGCACAGAGATGACCCAGGAGCAGAAAAAGGCTAAGCACGACGATCATGCCCACGATCCCATAGACACGCCGAATGCCTGGAACCCGCTCACTACCTGTTTCGCAGCAACGAATGTTTTTTTGTTGCTGCTCCTAACCATCACGGCCTTCAAACGCAGGGAGGTGCTGTTGTGACACAGCAGGAGGCTGGTATGCCTAAGCTCTCTAACGCTATTTGCATGCCCATAAAGCTTCAAAGGCGGCAGCAGATCGTCGCATTCAAAAAGCCACACATGCGGGAGGAGCGACCATGCTGAATGCACTGATCCGGTTCTCGCTGCACCACCGTCCGCTCATTCTCCTGCTGGCGCTCGTGATCCTGTGGTTTGGCCATCAGACGCTCACCCAACTGCCAGTGGAGGTCTTGCCAGACATGACCAAACCCACAGTCACCATCCTCACCGAGGCACCAGGTCTCGCTCCCGAGGAGGTGGAAACCCTCGTCACGCAGCGGCTCGAGACTGCTGTGCAAGGCATCAGTGGATTGGAGCGCCTGCGCTCGAACTCTGACGTGGGTCTATCGCTCATCTTTGCCGAGTTTGCCTGGGGCGCGGACATCTACCGGGCCCGTCAACTCGTGCAGGAAAGGATGCAAAGCGCGGTGGCGCTCTTGCCCAAAGAGGTCAGACCCGGCCTCACGCCGATTTCATCGCTCATGGGAGAAATCTTGCTCGTGGGCCTGCGCTGCTCAAAAGCGCCAACGGACCCTGACTACATCGCGCCCGTGGATCTACGAACGATGGCCGACTGGACCCTGCGTGGGCGATTGCAAAGCATCCAAGGCATCGCGGAAGTGCTCAGCATCGGAGGTGGAGTGAAACAGATTCAAGTTCAGCCCAACCCTAACCGCCTTCTTGCCTTTGGCATTTCTTTGTCGGAGCTAGAAGAAGCCCTGAGCCGCGCAGCGGGGAATGCAACGAGTGGTTACTTACAAACTGGGCCGCAGGAGATCATGGTGCGGAATCTCGGCATGACGACAAACTTAGATGAGCTCGCCAAGACCGTGATCAAGTCCGTGGGCAACCGACCGGTGCTGATTAGTGATGTGGCTCAGCTCTGTCATGCTGTACAGGGGATGCGTGGGGATGCCAGTGTGAATGGCACGATGGGGGTAATCCTCAGCATCGACAAAGCACCGGGTTTTGACACGCTAAAACTCACGGAGCAGGTCGAGACTGCGCTGAAGGAGCTGCGCCCCACCTTGCCAGAAGGTGTCACTCTCGAAATCTTATTTCGTCAGGGTGACTTCATTGACCACGCCGTCAGCAATCTGAAAGAAGCTATCCGTGACGGTGCTCTCATGGTCACAATCATCCTGTTTTTGTTCCTCTTGAACCTGCGCACCACGGCCATCACCCTGATGGCCATACCGCTTTCCTTTGCAGTCACCTTACTGATTTTCAGAGCTTTCGGTGTCAGCGTGAACTCAATGACGCTTGGCGGCTTAGCCGTCGCGATAGGCATGGTCGTGGACGATGCCATTGTGGATGTCGAAAATGTTTTTCGACGCTTGCGGGAGGATGACGCAGGCACTCGGCCTCGTGAACCAGGCTCGCATCGCCTCGATGTCATCGCTTCTGCCTCCAGTGAAATTCGGCACTCCATCTTCTATGCCACCGTACTTATCATTCTCGTCTTCCTCCCGTTACTTAGCCTAGAAGGGATCGAGGGTCGCCTCTTCACACCTATCGCCATCGCAACAATCACCAGCATGGCCGCGTCCTTTGTGACCTCCCTCACAGTCATCCCAGTGTTGTGCTCTCTACTGCTCCACACAGGAAAAAAAACCCATCAGGAGGGTTGGGTGATTCGAACGATGAAGTGGCTGGTCCAGCATACTTTTCTCAAACTCGCGCTAGGAGCACCCACGCTCGCGATCCTGCTCTCGGGCATGATGCTGATCGCCGCTCTGATGCTGTATCCCCTGATGGGAAAAGCTTTTTTGCCCACCTTCCATGAAGGCAGCGCCACCATCTCCATGGCATGTGCTCCCGGCACCTCTCTGGCCCAATCAAATGAGATGGGTGAGATAGGCGTGCGCCTGCTCCAGCAAATCAAGGAAGTCAAAAGCGTGGGGCGTCGTGCAGGACGTGCCGAGCGTGATGATCACATCATGCCGGTGAGTGTGAATGAATTCGATGTAGAGTTTCATGAGACTGGCAGACCACGTGAAGTCGTATTCGCCGAAATTCGTGAACGACTTTCTGCTATACCCGGCACCTTCGTGAATGTCGGCCAGCCGATTGGCCACCGACTGAGCCACATGCTCAGTGGTGTCTCTGCCAAGATCGCCGTGAAAATCTTTGGGCCGGATCTCGATGTGCTTCAGGAAAAAGGCGCGCAAGTGCGTGATCTCGGCTTGTCCATTCCCGGACTCACAGACGTGAATCTGGAGGCGCAGGTGCCCATCCCTCAGATCAAGATCGAGGTGAATCGTGAGCGCGCGCTAGCCTATGACCTCCGAGCCGGTGACATCCACCAACAAGTTTCCACACTGCTGGGCGGCACGGTTATGACAGAGCTACGCGAGGGCCAGCGCACGATGGATCTCGTGCTGCGGTTGCCTGAATCCTGGCGGGACTCACCAGACAAAATCGCCATGCTACCTATCGAAGCTCATAATGGCCAGCGCGTTCCCTTGAACCTCGTCGCCGACGTTCGCGAGAGCAAAGGCCCCAATGTCATCAACCGCGAAAATACGCAGCGCCGCATCGTCATCGCGGCGAATACCTCCGAGCAAGACCTAGCACGCATCGTACAGCAGTGGGAAAATCGTGTGCGTGAAACCGTGAAACTACCTGAAGGATACTTCCTGCGCTTCGAGGGTGAGTTTCAAGCGCAGCAAGCCGCCACGAAACGCATGGCTTACTCCTTCGCCCTTGTTTTACTCGCTATCACCGTGCTGCTGTATAGCTACTTTCGCAGTTTATCACTGAGCTTGCAGGTCATGCTCAATATTCCCCTCGCGCTTATGGGTGGCCTTACTCTGACTTGGCTACTTGTGGATAACATTAGCATTGCCACCATCGTGGGTTTCATCGCTGTGGGTGGCATAGCCGCTCGGAACGGCATCATGATGATCAGCCACTACCTACACCTCATGGCGCAGGAAGGCGAAAAGTTTGGCCGCGCCATGATCCTGCGTGGCACATTGGAGAGGCTCGTTCCCGTCTTGATGACTGCACTTTCTGCTGGCATCGCCCTGATCCCGCTGCTGCTCGCTGCCGACGAACCTGGCAAAGAAATTCTGCATCCTGTAGCCGTCGTCATCGTCGGTGGGCTGGTCAGCAGCACAATGCTCGACCTCATGGTGACTCCTGCTGTCTTTTATCTTTTCGGTCGTAAGGCCGCCGAACACGCCGTGAACCATCATGCGGCTGCAGCTCAATGAACGTGAACCCACCCAATCCCATGAAAAATCAATTCATCTTCCTTGTCGCCCTAATGACCAGCTTCACCTTCGCTCATGAAGGTGTCGAGCTCGGCCCTCATGGCGGCCGCATTCTGGAATTTAGCGATAACGAAACCATGCATGGCGAGGTCACCGTGAAAGGCGACAAATTCCACATAGCCTTGCTTGATCAAGACATGAAACCCGTCGCCATCAGCCAACAATCTATCCGTGCGATGACCGGTGACCGCGCCGCTCCTGTGCGATTAGAGGTTAGCAAAGATGAAAAAGGGTTTGTGGTTCCTTTGGTGAAGGCTGGTCAGTGGCTGATCCTACGTTACCAAGAGAACCCTGACGCGAAGGCATGGACCGCCCGCTTCGAATACAACACGGCGATCTGTGAAGCGTGCAAAGCAGCGGAGTGGGTTTGCCAATGCAAACCTAAGCCTGAGGAAAACTAAGTCTGCGGGCGAAATTCATTCGCCTCTAATGGCCAGCCTCTCACCGGGCAGAGCGCGTAACCAAAAAGTGATGGATCTTGGTTTAATTATGACGATTCACCACGCCTAGCGCCCTTGATTTGGATTGACCCACTATACTGATTTTGAGTAAGTTTCGGCGTATATTGCGGCTAATCGACCCATGGCGGGCCGCGACGCAAAAATCTTGGAACATTCATTCATCATGCTCCGCTCGCCCACCTTTCCGCTCATTTTGTTGGGAATCCTTTTCGCTTTCCAAGGCTCTGCTGTGGGCATGGTGGATGCTTATTCATCAGGACCAGGCACGGGAACTCCAGACCTCCTTGATGATATCTGGCAGGCTACCTATCACGCCTGGGGAATGAACCCCAATGACGATGAAGATCAAGACGGCTGCACCAATCTTCAGGAATCCACATTAGGAACCAATCCTCGCGATCCTAGCGATTGTATGAAAGTGGGAAAAATTGATGCGGAGCCCGAAGGCGTCACCATCAGATTCGCGGCCAAACAAGGCAAGAGGTATCAGGTCTGGGAATCGGATAACCCTGGAGGACCTGCGCCTGGTGAACAAGGCAGTACATGGATCGCCAAAACGGGAGCCTATAAAATCGCAGCCCAAGATGGGCCCGACAGCCTTGCCTTCGCCAAACCAGCTGGAGGTGCAAAGTTTTACCGCTTGGAAGTGACCGATCATGATCTTGATCAAGATGGAGTGAGTGACTGGGCAGAAAAGCGCATGGGCACAGACCCTCAACAAGCCTTCAGTCCCGCCAATGCCTCTGGCGGTGTCGCCAGCGATCTGGAGACCTTGCGTTCCCTCATGACACTACAAATCAGCGCGGGAACCACGGAAGCTTTTGAAAAAGAAGCGACGCCAGCCACCATTCAACTCAAGCGCAGCTATGGAACCATGCCTCTGACCCTTGAGCTTGCAGGCTTACCCGGAGCGACCCAACCCACCAAATCGAGTGCAGATGCTGGCGATTATCTTTTCCAAAACTTGGCTGGCCAGCCCACTGAGCAAGTAACTCTGCCTAGCGGCCAAGGCACCAGCACGCCCTTCACTGTAGCCCGTGTGATGCCCGCAGCAGACACCGCGATCGAAGTGCCTGAAGCCCTGAAAGTAGCCGCCGTGATGCCTGGCGCCTCTGTGGGTGAGGCACTGCCGTCCACCGTCATACAAATCAAAGATGCAAATCCTGCCGTCACGGCGAACCGGGTGCTTTATGTTGCCTTTTTAGGTCGTGAAGCAGGGATCACGAGTACCGCTTCAGGTTATGCCACCGCGTTGGTTGAAGGAGATAATACACGGGCAAGCATCTCTGTCGTTTTTAACAATCTATCATCTGACCAAAACACCGCTTACGTGCGGGTAGGCCCTGATTTAGAAGTTCAGGTGTTACCCTTGGGCCAAGTGAGTGGAGCCAACTGGAACATTCGCGCAGCGCAGACAGAGCTGACGGATCAAAGAATGCTCGATGCCTTAAGAGACGGAAGGCTTTACCTGGCGATCACCACCGTAAACTACCCTGAAAAAGAGATTTATGGCTACTTCAACTTAGCGAGCGGCACCGAGCTTTTTGATGAAGATAGACCTGAATTGCAGGCACCCACTTTGGGTTCAGCACAGTGGCCTAACCCCCAAGAAGAAGACTTAGAACGTGAAATTTGGCGTTTCATGAATCAGGCTACCTTCGGTGGCACCACAGCTCTTTATCAAGAAATACGGGCAGCCGTGGATTCGGCCATCGCAGGGGGAGGCACTTACCTCGACGGCTTCTCTGCATGGATGGACAAGCAGATGAATCCCAGCCTAACCCCACAACTGAATTACCGACAATTAGTTATGGCAGCTGACGTGGAAGAGTTCGCCTTGCGAGGCAACAAACCCATCACTTACAATGGCGACCCTCAACAAAACGGAGGCACGCTGGGGGTCACTTTCGTGAATGGAATGCCCATGGTGAACTACGGCAATCCCGATACCAATAGCCCCGGCAACAATCACCCCAACAACAACGGTGGCGCACCGAATCGGCGTCGCGAATGGTGGACGATGGTCACCCAGAGCCGTGACCAACTGCGGCAAAGAGTTACCCAAGCCCTGAGTGAGATCTGTGTGATCTCTGAGCGTGATGCTGGGGTCATGACGTGGCACTACGGAGCCGCGAACTGGTGGGACATGCTCGCCTCTGGCGCTTTCGGAAAATACCGCACCTTGCTGGAGCAAGTCTCCCTCAATCCCATGATGGGCATTTATCTGACGAGCATCGCCAACCGGGCCGAGTATGTGTCGGGCGGCATCACCATTTTCCCCGATGAAAACTATGCGCGTGAAATCATGCAGCTGTTCTCGATCGGCCTCGTCTTGAGACATCCTGATGGTTCGCTCAAATTGAATCCGGAAGGACTGCCTATTGCGACTTACGATAACAATGACATCACAGAGCTGGCACGTGTATTCACCGGCTTCTCGCATGGAGTGCGTCACGGCGTCGTGCGGGCGGGCATCCAGCAAGGCTATGGTGGTCTAGGAACCACGGAGCAGCGCATCTCCCCCACGCTTTACTCAAACGGCAGCACCAACAATGTCTGGTTTGGTCGGCAGGATGGGCATCCCTACTGGCAGGCACCGTGGATTCATCCCATGACTGTGATCGGTCGCCAAGGTTCCGTTGTGTATCATGACTTTGGAGCCAAGACGCTTCTAGCCGGAAAGCATAGTCAACTGGTGCTGAACGCCACGAACATCACAGGCATGACAGATGCCCAAACCCACGCGGCAGCCGCACTAGAGGTCTCTCGTGCTCATGACAGCCTTGCAGGTTCTGCCTCTGCCTCTGTTTATGGAGACGGCAGTTCTGGCAATCCAGGCCATGGCAACACCCCTGTTAATATTTCACGTTGGTTGATTCAGCGGTTGGTTACATCGAATCCATCCGCAGGGTACATTTACCGTGTGCAAAAAGCTTACCGTGATAGCAATGGCACTTTAGGTCAGGTCGTAAAAGCTATCCTTCTCGATCACGAAGCGAGAAACCTGTCGCTGGCAGACAATTCGATCTCACACGGCAAGGTGAAGGAACCACTGATTCACTTTGCCCATATTCTTCGGTTATTCCGCGCTTACTCCGGCGCACCCATCAGTGTTCTGCAAAACATGGAAACGTCCTTCTCTGAAACCGACGCTCCCATGTCAAAATACCCGGCTTCAGAACTCGCCAAGTTTGACTCATCCAACGTCAATCCTCCCTCGATGCCAAACGGCTGGCAGCAAGGGCCATTCCGCTATCGGCTGGATAGCCTTCGTAGCACCCTAGGCCAGTCCCCGCTCGATGCTCCAAGCGTCTTCAATTGGTTCTACCCTGACTACACGTTGCCAGGGCGCCTATCTCAAATGGGGCTTTTTGCGCCGGAGATGCAGACCATCAACGAAGGGGCAGAGATCGCGAAGATCAATTTCCTTTACTCCTACATGTGGATGAATCTCAGCCACATGGTCACCCAGCCAGGCGTTGGTGTAGCCGATTTCGTCATTCGAAATGGCTGGGCTACACCCGCTCTTCGCTTTTCAACGAATGGCGGCAGCACCTTGCTGAACTGGCCTGCCTCGATCGTGCTCAATGAGAGCAACTGGCAGTCTGGGGTCACGGTGACACTTGTAGGTGTCAATGATCGGCAAATGAGCCCCATCGCTGGCAATCAGATTCGCTATGCTCTAAGTGGAGCGACAGGCTTCAGTGGAGTTTCGACTTTGCCTACAGACCTAGTGCTCGTGGACAATGAAGTGGCCAACGAAAGATTGGTCGTCAATGCCACGGGAGGAGGAACCTGGGTCACCGAAGGCGGGACCACCGATCGTCTTTCCATCCGACTCAGTGCCCCTCCCGCAGTCGGTGCAGTGGTGACCGTGACGCCGACTTCGACCGCTGGCCAAGTTTCCGTTTCGCCCAACCAATTAAACTTCGATCACACCAACTGGGCAGCCTATCAGACATTAACCTTAACTCCTGTTCAAGACACTGCGCCTGAGGCAAGCGGCACCGGCGATGATGTCATTGCCTTCGCTGTCACAAGCCCAGGCTCCGCCAATTACCATAACCTGCAAGTGCCAACGATTGCAGTGCCTGTCCTCGATGATGATGGAGGGGTGGGTGTGCTGATCACGGAAAGCAGCGACAGCACGCAGGTAACCGAGAATGGGAACACGGACACTTACACCATCCAGCTCACCTCCAATCCTAGTGCCAACGTGACGGTTAGAGTCAGCTGTGCCAGCCAAATGCAAGTCAACACCAGCGGCACGACCTACGCCACCACACGAGACCTGGTTTTTGTGCCTTCAAGCAGCAGTCCGACTGGCACTCAAACGCGGTGGAATGTGCCTCAAACCGTCGTTTTACGCGCCAACAATGATACGACTGCTGAAGGCGATCACAGCAGCAGCGTAAGTCATTCCATCGTTGCCACGATAGGCGGCTACACATCAAGTCTTCCCATTGCATCCCTAACAACTCAAATTACGGATGATGACAATGCGATCATGGTCAATTCCCTTGATGGGGAACTCGTGGTCATGGAAGGCACGGACCCTTTAGTTAGCGACTCCTTAGCCGTAAGACTTCGGACCAATCCAAGCGCATCGGTTAGTGTCACCTTAAGCGCTCCCCAGTTACGTTTCACTCCATCAACCCTGATCTTTGAGCCAACAGGTTCCAGCAGCAATCTATGGAGCACTGAGCAAACCGTTACGGTTACAGCTTTGGACGATTTCATCCAGGAAGGACTTCATTCCGTCAGCCTAGTTGCCTATTCGCAGAGTGCGGGAAGCAATTTCAATGGAAGCACTTCCGGCAATAATATCCCCGTCACCATCTTGGACAATGACGATGCAAGATTAGTGATCACACAGACTCAGGGATCGACCGTAGTCGGTGAAGCGGACCAATTCGACACCTACAGTCTTGCCCTCGGACGAAAACCCGCATCAGGAACAGAGGTCACGGTCAACCTAAGCGGGTTCACTGGGATTACGGTAAATCCAGCGGGTCCATTTGTCTTCAATGAGTCGAACTGGAACACCCCCACCGTCATCACCGTCAGGGGATCAAACGATTCCTCGTTTGAACTGCCTACCAGCGTCACGACGATTACACACACCGTCACGAGCACGGATCCTGTCTATCATCACTCCAGCAGCCCAACGCTAACTGTCACGATGGTCGACAATGAGCCTGCCTTGACCATCAATCAGACGAATCTCTTCACGCAGGTCTCAGAAGGAGGAACCGTAGGAACGGGCGGAACACCAAATGCATCAGACACCTTCACCGTTGCGCCGGCTCGCACCCCCGCAACTGGCAGTCCAATCACGGTGACTTTAACCACGGACGGTCAAACCACGGTTTCACCTGCGACTCTCACTTTCACGAACACCACCGCACAAACGGTCACCGTCACCGCAGTGGATGACTCCGTTCAAGAAAACACACCCCATGCGTCATGGATTAACTTTCATCTACGCAGCGCAGACCCCTACTTCAACGGCACTAGTGTGCCCCCCATCTTCTCCTATGTTCAAGATAATGATAAAGCAGGCATCATGATCATGGAGAGTGGCGGCACCACGGCCAGTACGGAAGGTAGTACCGCCGCTGACACTTTCACCGTGAGCTTAACACGAGCCCCGTCGGCAAATGTAAGCATTCTCGTCAATGGCGGAGCTCAAAGCCGATTGAGCACCACGGGCACGCCGAATGCCTCTAGCGTGACGCTCAACTTCACACCGACCAACTGGGGAGCTCAAAGTGTGAATGTTTTAGCTTTTAACGACACACTACCTGAACTCAGGCACTTGGCTGATATAACACTGAGTGTCGATGCTGCGAGCGCGGCTGAATATGCAGGTTTAACGGTTACCTCTGTGCCGAAAGTAACACACATCATCAGTGATGATGATGGCACGAGCGCTAGCGCCCGAGTGCGCATCACCGAGAGCGGCAATAGCACTGGCGTCACCGAGTCTGGCTCAACCATCAATGGCATCACCTCTAGCAGTGACACTTTAACGGTTGTGCTCAGTCAGCAGCCCACCGCCCCGGTGAGTATTGCCTTTACCACGGACGGTCAAGTCACCGTTAACCCTGCGATTCTCACGTTCATTCCTGGCGCAAGCGGAACAGGAACATTCAATGCAGCGCAAACAGTCACGATCCAAGCCGTGGATGACACGATCATGGAGCCGATACTGCACTGGGGTCGAGTGACTGCCACGGTGACAAGTGACGATCCTTTTTTCGCCGCTGCAACAGCGCCTCCCCTTACCAGCAGTGTCTATGACAACGACGGGCCTTCGGTAACCATTTCTCATACCCAAGGATCCACGATTCTTACCGAGGCTGGGCGGACGGATTCCTACACCGTCACCCTGAGCCATGCGCCGACAGCTGATGTAACGGTGAACCTCACTCCAGACAGCCAACTCACGACGAACCCCTCAAGCCTTGTTTTCTCGCCTTCTGATTGGGCAACTCCGCGAAGCGTGACCATCACGGCTACAGATGACAGCTTGGTCGAAAGCACGACTCACAGTGGTAGTATCTCGCACAACATCACGAGCTTAGACGCAACCTTTCACGGGATCAGTGCGGCAACACTAACCGCCCAGATCTGGGACAATGACAGTCCTGGTCTCGACGTCTCACATGCTGGCGCGGATTCGACGAACACCGTCGTCACCGAAGGCGGCGTGAATGATGCCATCGTTCTTCGGCTCACTCAAGCCCCACCCGCAGGGAGCAGTGTTACGGTATCTCTTTATCCACCAGCCTTTTATGTGCCGCCACCGCAGCATGGCAAAGTCGCTGGTTACTTTGCTAACGACCAGGGCACCAATAATAACCGTGACAACATCGTCATCGACTACACCGAAAGCATCGTCAAATATCGCCAAGTCTTCTACCATAGTCTTCGGTCACAAAATGGGGGTGTCATCCCCGCCACACCGGCTGCCACCCAGATCCAAAATGCCCATTGGCAGGCCAGTAAAACCATTGTCGATCAGATGGATCTGTGGTTCAATGGAGGATCGATGAAGGCGCGGAACCCTGTGCTGATTGAGCCAAATCAACCCGTACCGTCTCCTCTACCTCAAGCGAATGCTCGTCAGGCCATCATCGAGGCAGTGTATGCTCACAGTGGTGGGAGCAGCCTACCTTCCACGACTCGGTATGAAGCAGAGACGATCTTCAATCCAAAAAATCCGCCGACGAGCACCTTCGCCAATGAAGTTCGCGATCGCGTTCGCTGGGCTGGCTACTTAATGTCTGTCGGCGCTCCAGGTCTGATCTCACACTAATTTTTATGAATCTTTTCCTTCGTAAAACTGAAGACCGCTCGAAACCCAATCGGCGCGATTTCTTGCTGCAATCTAGCTGTGCCTCCCTTGGCATCACGAGCATCGTTAATACGATTGCGCAGATGAAGCTTGTCGGTGCAGCAGCTGCGAGCCAAGCCGAAGACTACAAAGCCTTAGTGTGCATCTTCCTCAATGGCGGCTGTGACTCCAACAACATACTAATCCCATCGGGCGGCAGCTCAGCCGCGCGGGCGGATTACGCAGCAGGTCGTGGTGTATTGAATATTCCCGATAGCCAATTCGATTACAGCCCTGCCGTCAACAACGGCTACTGGGATGGTTCGACCAACAACAACACCTCACAAGTTACGACTCGAATCGCTCCACTGAATGGAAGCAGCACAAGCAGTCTTTTTGACCCACCGAACCGAACCAACTATACGCAAAATCAATTTGCTCTTCATCCGGGAGCTTATCCACTAAAAACTCTATTTGATTCAGGCGACTTAGCCTTCATCGCGAACGTTGGCACTCTGGTTGGCACGCAACAAATCACACGGACAAACTTCAATTCACTTCCCGCCAGCACCAAGCCACCTCAGCTGTTCTCGCATAGCGATCAACAGGTGCAGTGGCAATCTTCTCTTCCTGACCGACCGTTTACCCAGGGCTGGGGAGGTCGGATCGCCGATTTAGTGGCTGGGTTAAACTCAGGGGATCTTGGGGTCTCTGTCTCGATTGCTGGGGCGAATAGCTTTCAAATTGGAGCTGTTGAACAGCCTTATTTCATGAACACCAGCGGAGCAGTGACTTCGTTGACGGGTTTTTCAGGAGGATCTCCCAGCACCGCTTATGGATCAGCGCTTCGCAACACGGCTCTGAATCCGGATTATGGGAACCCAACAGCTTTAGGGCCTAACAAGTATAACCCGCTGGCGTCTCGCCAATCGCTCACTTCTGCGGTAGACCCTCTATCGGGAACCAACTACCAAAACACTTCGGCAGGCTGGCGTTTGCGGGCCTTAGAGCAGATCCTTGCTGCAAGCCATGATAGTCTTTTCACGGAAAGTTATGTTGGTGTTCCAAAGAGTGCACGTTATACAGAAGGACTGATCGGTGCAGCTTTGGCACAAAGCACGAGCCCAAACCCAACTTTAGAAGCACATTGGACCAATTGGTTCCCCGCTGGATATGGACAGACGGATCTGAGCAATCAACTCAAAGTGGTTGCCCGTATGATCGCGGGACGCAGTGTGTTATCGAACAAACGCCAGATCTTTTTTGTGCAGATAGGTGGCTGGGACACTCATACTTCTCAGATCCCGAACGCGACCGCGCAGAATCAAGGTTACTACAATCTGATCAACAACTTATCGCGCTCCATCAAAGCTTTCTCCGACGCCATGAAAGGCATTGGCATGTGGGATAATGTCATGATGTTTACGGCGTCTGACTTCAATCGAACCTTCACCCCCAATAAAAGTGATGCAACGGGAGGCTCAGATCACGCGTGGGGTGGGACGAGCATCATTGCAGGTGGAGCTGTCAAAGGTGGCAACATCTATGGCACCTTCCCCGATTTGACTGTGAATGGCGGGATTGATTGTACGGGCAATCGTGGACGCTGGATCCCGAGCACGTCTGTGGATCAGAAAGCTGCCATGATTGCCAAATGGTTTGGACTCACGGATAGCCAAGTTGCCCAGGTGTTCCCAAACCTATCTCGCTTCCAGTCAGACTTAAGCACGGCGACACTTCAAGCTCGTAACTTGGATATGATCGACTTTACCGTCTAACTCCTGATGTGGCGTTGACGCTCAGGAAGTCACGACGTAGCGTCCTTTAATTCCTATTCATGCTACAGATTGTCTTCAATGAAATCAGCGCCGCAGAGCTATCTCGGCTTCCTACCCAAATACAGTTTCAGTTACTGGAAGCGCTTAACATTCAGCCAGCGGATGTGGACGACGCTGTTCTGACCAAGCGATTTGGTGCCATCGACCGTTCTGGCGGCCGCAAATTGCATCGCTGTCGTGCGGGAGATCATCGCATCTACTTCGCCGTTAATGAAGGCCATATCGTCGTTTATCGAGTGCTGCACAAAAACACCTTCGCAGACTTTTTGTATCGGAGCAATTTGCCTGGTGGTGGAGAAGATGAAGCACTTAGCCAATCCAAAAACTTTTGGCAGCTCATTGATGAAGGGGCCAAGACGCTAAAAATGGCCTGAGTGGTCGTGATGGGCTGGCTGTCGGCGATGCGAGTTATGCTCCGAGTGAAGCACTTTTTTCCGTGGCCTTTCTCACGGCTTGAATCAGCGCGTTTCGCAGACCCGCGGCTTCGAGTTGCTCAAGACCTGTGATGGTGGTTCCTCCTGGGCTGGTGACTTCGTCTCGAAGAGAAGCTGGATGCTTGCCGGTTTCTAGCACCATCGCAGCAGCGCCGGCAACCGTCTGAGCCGCTAGATTGATTGCTGTCGCTCGTGGCAAGCCCATCAAGACTCCGCCATCCGCCAAAGCTTCGATGATCGTGTAAACATAAGCGGGGCCGCTGCCACTCAACCCTGTGACGGCATCCATGAGCTTCTCAGGGACTTCATCTGCGGTGCCCACCGCTCCAAGGATTTGTTTGGCCATGGCCGCATCTTCAGGGCGCACTTGACTGCTGCAGGCAAAAGCCGCAGCTCCACAGCCGACAAGAGCTGGTGTGTTTGGCATGGCTCTGACGATGCGTTGCTTGGCACCTAGCCAAGTTTCGAGAGCAGCAATTTTGACACCTGCGGCGATGCTTAAGTAAAGCCGCGAGCCCTTCACCTTAGCTAGACTGGAACAGACCGTCTGCATATCGCCAGGTTTAACGGCTAAGATGATCACTTCTGAAGAAGCCGCTACCTGCGCAGGAGTGCCCACGACACAGGACGATGAAAGGCTTTTGGCCAAATCTTCAGCTGACTTGAGGACGACATCCGTCACCGCGACAGACAAGGCTTTTTTTCCGAGAGATTGATCCAATCCTCTCAGCAAAGCTCCGCCCATTTTTCCACAGCCTATGAGTCCAATTTTCAAATTCATGGGTTGAGGCTGAATGCAGTGTCGCCTAGCTGCAAGCTCAAGTTCAAAGACCTCAAGCAACTGGCTGATGAGAGCTTAGATTTTCATACCTTCCTGACGAAGGAAATTTTCGACCCAGGTGATGTCGTAATTCCCATTCTGGAAGTCGCTCGTGGTCAAAATTTTACCTTGAAGCGGGATGGTGGTCTTGATGCCCTCAACAACAAACTCACTCAAAGCACGTCTCATGCGACGAATAGCGATGTCACGCGTAGCACCCGTGACAATCAGTTTAGCGATCATCGAATCATAATACGGAGGAACTTCATAACCCGAGTAAACATGCGTATCAACACGAACGCCTCTGCCGCCTGAGGTATACCAAAGATTGATTTTACCAGGGCTGGGCGCGAAGTTTCGCGCTGGATCTTCGGCATTGATTCGACACTCGATGCTATGACCGCGAGCACCTGCGTTCAAGACATGCTCACTCAAAGGCAACCCTGCGGCAATTCGGATTTGCTCCTTGATCAAATCACATCCGTAAACCTCTTCGGTAATGGGATGCTCGACCTGAATGCGCGTGTTCATTTCCATGAAATAGAAGTCGCGCCGGTTGTTATCGACCAGGAACTCGATGGTTCCACAATTCTCGTATCCGATCTCTTTGCAAAGCTTGACCGTTGCATCGCCCATTTTTTTGCGAAGCTCATCACTGATCTTGGGGCTTGGGCATTCCTCAATGATCTTCTGATTGCGACGCTGCATGGAGCAGTCTCGCTCGCCCAAATGGACGACATTGCCATGGGAGTCGGCCACCACTTGGAATTCGATGTGGTGTGGCTTCTCAACCAATTTCTCCATGTACATGGAGCCATCGCCAAAGCACTTCAAGGCTTCAAGGCTGGCTGCCTGAAAGCTTGAGATCAAGGTGGCTTCATTTAACACGGGACGCATACCACGACCACCGCCACCTGCTGTGGCCTTGATAATGACAGGATAACCAATCTTGCGCGCCCATTCGATGGCCTGCTCTTCATTCTCGATGATTCCGTCGGAACCAGGTGTCACGGGCACCCCCGCAGCACGGGCGGTGGCACGTGCCGTGTTTTTGTCTCCCATCATGGAGATCACCTTAGAGCTTGGCCCGATGAACTTGATTTTGCATTGCTCGCAGATGTCTGCGAACTCCTCTTTCTCAGACAGGAAGCCGTAGCCTGGATGGATGGCATCGACGTTGGCGATTTCAGCAGCACTGATGATTCGGCTTATTTTCAAGTAGCTCTCGGTGCTGGGGCCAGGACCGATGCAGATGGCTTCATCCGCTAGATGAACATGCATCGAGTCCACATCGGCCTCCGAGTAAACAGCCACAGTTTTGACATCCAGCTCTTTACAGGCACGGATGATACGGACGGCGATCTCACCACGGTTGGCGACGAGGACTTTGCGGAACATGAGAGGACGTAAAAAGGGTATGGGATAGAAAGTGCGGCGCTCATTGGCTACGCGTAGAGCCTGGAGCGGGCTCTAGCGTGCGCCGGTAGAGTTCATGAGGATCTTATGCTTTCAGCTCAAAGAGAGGCTGGCCGTATTGCACCGGCTTGCCGTCTTCGACCAAAACGCGAGCGACTGTGCCGCGAATTTCGGCTTTGATTTCATTCATCACCTTCATGGCCTCAATGATGCAAACGGTGGTATTTTCATCCACGGCATCACCAATGTTGACGAAGGATTTTTCACCTGGCGCGGAAGACCGGTAGAAGGTTCCCACCATCGGGCTATTGATCGTAGGTCCGGCGGGAGCCGTGGCAGCAGGCGCGGCAGCGGGAGCTGCGCTTGGCGCGGCAACAGGAGCCACGGCAGGCGCAGGAGCCGCAGCAGCAAGGGTCATGGGTGCAGCGGCAGGAGCCGAAAAGTGCTTCAAAAGATCTTTGGCGGCTTCAAAGTCTGCCCCACGGCGAAGCTCAAGCTTGGAGCCTTGGTCTTCGAAGTGGAAAAGGGTCAGGTCATTTTCAGCCATTAGGCTCACGATCTCGCGAATGCGCGCCAGATCGAAATTGGAGGAAGCATCGGTGGAAACAGCCTTGGCAGCGGGTTTGTGAACCTTAGCGGACTTTTTGGCGGTCGATTTGCGGTTTTCCATTGAGAAAGAGAAGAGATGATGCGGGTGACGGAGTCGAGACTAGCCTTACAACGGGGGGTGGCAAGACTAAATTGGCCACCCTACGAGCGGGCAACTTGAGAAGGAAGAGCCGTGCCAATTTCCATTTTGCTTGGCGTTGTTTTTGCGAACGCACGCTTCTGAGGATTCAAAATGAATGCTTTTTTAATCCTACTTGCCTAGATCTCGAACTCCAAAATTTGGGTTTTACCTCGTTCGACAAGAGCCGTTGCGGTCCGCAGGATGAAGATCTACCTCTTCGATGACCATGATCCGTCTTGACCAGCTTTGTGCTTTTTTAGGTGAACCAAAACTTCGGGCAATGACCTCTGCGTTCTACCGCAGGATTCGTGAAGATGAAATTCTCGGGCCGCTTTACCCCCAAGAGGACTGGGATGGGGCAGAAAGACGGCTGGCTGATTTTTTGGTGTATCGCTTCGGTGGGCCAGAGCACTACTTGCAAGAGCGGGGGCATCCACGCCTGCGCATGCGCCACATGCCATTTTCGATTGGTGCAGAGGAGCGTGATCGCTGGCTGAAACTCATGACGGATGCGATGCATGAGACGGGCATTCCTGAAGAGGCCGCGTTAACGATGAGGCCATTCTTTGAACAAGTCGCCGACATGATGCGAAACCGCCAAGAGAGAGATTAAGGCGTCTGCCGCATGCTCTTGCTGCGTCGGCAAGCATCGCTGCAATATTGGACTTGATCCCAGTCGCGTTCCCATTTTTTTCGCCAAGTAAACGTGCGTCCACAGATCCGGCAGAGCTTTTGGGGCAAGTGCTGTTTTTTCACGCCATGCATGTGGCGCATTACGACACAGGTCTTGTCAAAGTTGCTGCGCAAACGCAATGAAACGATGGGGTGGATTGCGTTCTACTGCCCCTGAGCATGGCCGTTGAGAACCCACCGCCAGAAGCAAGAGATTGCGGATTCTGGTGAAGCCGCCTGCGGTGCAATGATCAGCCTTCCGGGGTCTGGATTTCCAACCTGGGAAAAAGCGGCTGTGGGCTGCTGAGCTGGTGCCCATCGGCCAAGAGACCCCAGGAGAGCTGTGAGAAGTGAAAGCCTGCGGGCATGTCCCAACCTAGCTGATCTCGGGCCTTAGCCATCGCCTCGGGCATGATCGGGCTGAGCAAGACCGCTACGTGCGTGAGCGCCTCGGCGAGGTGGTAGAGAACGCTATCCAGGCGAGCTGACTGCGCCGGATCCTTGGCCAGCGAGAAGGGCTTCGTGCTATCCACAAAGGCGTTGGCATGGGTCACAATCTTCCAGACGGCGGCGATGCCCTCGTGGATGGCCCAGCCATTCATGGCGGAGATGTAGGCGGGCAGGGCCTCTGCTACCGTATGACGCAGTGCCGCATTTTCAGCATCATCGTAACCCGCTGTCGTCAGCAAGCCGCCACGATACTTGTGTGCCATGTTGAGGCTGCGGTTCAGCAGGTTACCCAGGCCACCGGCCAGCTCTTTGTTGTAGCTCATGATCAGCCGTTCCTCGCTGAAATCACTGTCTTGTCCGGTGGCGATGTCGCGCATCAGGTAGTACCGCAAGCCATCGGGGGTAAAGGTATCCGCGAGGCTATCTGGATTGATGACATTCCCCAGGCTTTTGCTCATCTTGGCACCTTTCACATTCCACCAGCCGTGAACGACGAGCTGCGGGATCTGGTTATCGGGGAAGCCCAGAGCGTGTAGCATGATCGGCCAATAAACCGCATGGGGTGGCACGAGGATGTCTTTGCCGATCACATGGGCATCGGCAGGCCAGATCCTGGAAAACTCGGGCAGCTGGTCATTGCCACATTCGGCGGCTAGGTAGCCTGCAAAACTTACGTAATTCGTGAGCGCATCGAACCAGACATAGTTCACAAAGCGTGGGTCAAAGGGTAGCGGGATGCCCCAGCTGAGCCGCTCCACCGGGCGCGAAATGCACAGATCTTGCCCGGCCCCTTCCAGCGCGTTGAGTACGTCTTTGGCGCGATTGGCAGGGAAGATGAAATTGGGATGAGACTGGATGAAGCTCTTCAGCCACTCGACATGATCGCTCAGTCGAAAATACCAATTTTCCTCCTCCAACTCCACAACCTCCCCCCACTCCGCACCAAACGTCCCATCGGGACCGCGCTCCTTGTCGGTGAGAAATTGCTCCTGCCGCACGGAGTAGAAGCCTTTGTGGCTTTTTTTATAAAGCTGCCCCGCATCATGCAGGCGCTGCAAGATGGCCTGAACGACACGCTGATGCCGCTCATCGGTTGTAGCCGCCCAACCATCGTAGTGGACGTCCAGCTTTTCCCACAGCGCAGTGAAATGCTCTGTGACGCCTTCGACGAATTCCCGCGGGCTCACCCCTGCCTTTTCCGCACTCTTTTGCACCTTTTGGCCATGCTGGTCCACCCCCGTTAGGAAATAAACTTCCCGACCGTTTTTACGCTGAAAACGCGCCATCACGTCCGCGAGCACCTTTTCATAAGCATGTCCAATGTGCGGCGCAGCGTTCGTGTAGTCGATGGCAGTGGTGATGAAATAAGGCTTCACAGGAAAAAGAGGTGTCATGAAACCCACCCAGCAACGGTGGGGTGCCGAGGATGCACACATTTCCCGGCGTTGCCTTTGAAAATTTGCCGTCCCCTAGCAGAAGACTGCGAGGAAAAGCGCCAGCGGGGTTTTTTTGAAAAAAACCGACTTCTTTCTTGCCAGGATCACTGCAGATTGGCTAATTCTAACTTACCCGAATGAAAAAACGCGTTCTTCTCCTCCTCATCTCCGCTCTCACCATCTGCGGTGTGGCCACGGCTGACATCCAGTCTCCTCCCGGTCATCACTACAACTGGAGCCGTAAGCTGAGCCGTGGCATTGGCAATCTTCTCTACGGAGGCATGGAGCCCTTCAGCGTCTGGCAGCGCACCAACGCCTCCGAAGGCTCGGTGGCTGCTGCTTCAGATTTCTTCGTCGAAGGCGTCAAGCGCATGGTCGTCCGTGCTGGCTACGGAGTTTACGAAGTCGCCACCTTCCCCGTTCCTTCCTGGAAGTTGACCTATCGCCCGATGTACTATCGTAAGGAGAGATTGGATCCATGGTGGGGCTACACCGACTTTGCTCCTCAGATGGGTGCCCTTTCCGAAGCTAGCTACAACCGCAGCCAAGGCTGGTAATCTCGCCGATTTTTTCCAAAAAACGCAGGCTTCTCATGAGCCTGCGTTTTTTGTGCCTGGATGTCAGTCAAGGCAGGTCATGCCTCTGCTTGAAACGCTTCTGTTCATCCTCGAGTTGAATCTTAAAACGATGGAGCTCGTCAGCGAAGCCGAAAGACATCATCAGCCCAAACCCACGGCATCTCGAACGCGGGCAAGCGTCTTGCGGGCCACGGTGCGGGCTTTCTCCGCCCCTTCGGCCAACACACGATCGACGTATTTCGGATTCGCCACGATCTCGGCACGGCGCTCGCGGAAGGGGGCAAAGTAGTCCGTCATGGACTGAAGCAGGCGCTTTTTGAAGTCACCATAGCCCACGCCGCCACGTTCGTGGTCCGCCACCATGGTCTGGTAATCCGCCTCGGAGGCCACCAGCTTGTAAAGCGCCAGGATGCTGCTGTCCTCCGTGGGCTTGGGTGATTCGACTGGAGTAGAGTCCGTCTTGATGCCCATGATCTTTTTCTTCAGCGCCGGCAGTTCCTCGAAGAGCTGGATTGTGTTGTCGTAGCTCTTGCTCATCTTCTGGCCATCCAGGCCGGGCACCACCGCTGTCTCCTCGCGGATGCGCGGCTGGGGCAGCTTCAGCAGACCCTGTCCAAAGGTCTCGTTCATCTTGATGGCGATGTCGCGCGTGACTTCCACGTGCTGCTTCTGATCGCGCCCCACAGGCACCACATCGCTGTCATAGATCAAAATATCCGCTGCCATCAGCACCGGGTAGGCAAAGAGTCCGTGGGATGCGGTGATGCCACGCGCCACCTTGTCTTTGTAGCTATGGCAGCGCTCCAGCAGCCCCATTGGCGTGACCGTGCTTAGGATCCAGGACAGCTCCGTGTGTTCAGGCACATCACTCTGGCGGAAAAAGACGCACTTGTCCGGGTCCAACCCACAGGCCAGGAAGTCGATCGCAAGGTTCCGCACATGATCGCGGAGCAGCTTGCCATCGTGAACCGTCGTCAGCGAATGGTAATCGGCGATGAAGTAATAGGCATCGCCCTCATGCTGCAGCTTCAGCGCGGCCTCCATCATGCCAAAGTAGTTGCCGATGTGGAGTCGCCCGCTGGGTTGAAGTCCGGATAGGATGCGCATACAGGCGCTAGTGATGGCGGCGATCCTTTCAGGATCAAGCCTGCCTTTCATCGGTTGCCAAAACGGTGCGCTGGGGCCAACCTCACCATTCCACTCTTATGTCCACGTTCAAACTCCTCGTCACCGGATGCAAAGGCCGCATGGGCCAGGCCGTGCTCGCCGCCGCCCAGAATCAAGGCGTCGAAGTCGGCGCCGCCATTGATCTCGGCGACAGCTTTCCCGACGCGTTGGCAAAGGCCGATTGCGTCATCGACTTCACCTCCCACCACTTCACCACCGAGCTACTGACCGAGGCGCTGAAGCAAAAAAAGAGCCTGGTCATCGGCACCACGGGCCACACGAACGAGGAGCTGGCGGCCATCAAAGATGCTGCCAAGACCATCCCCATCGTCTTTGCTTCGAACTTCAGCGTCGGCGTGAACACGCTCTTTTGGCTGACCCGTAAGGCCACCGAGCTACTCGGGCCTGACTTTGACCTCGAAGTCGTGGAGATGCACCACCGCCTGAAAAAAGACAGCCCCAGCGGCACCGCCCGCACGCTGGTGGAGATCTTGGCCGAGGTCCGTGAGCTCCAGTATGACAGCGATTGTCGCCACGGCCGCTTTGGCGATGTCGGGGCGCGGACAAAAACCGAGATCGGCGTGCATGCCGTGCGTGGCGGCGATGTCGTCGGTGACCACACGGTCATCTTTGCCAATGTCGGCGAACGCGTGGAGTTGACCCATAAGGCCAGCAGCCGCGATACCTTCGCCAACGGAGCCGTGCGCGCTGCCCGCTGGCTCGCCGATCAGTCCGCTGGCCTTTACGACATGCAGGACGTGCTGGGGCTGAAGTAACGCCCACCCGTTGCGCCTCCCATGCTCACGCCCTTTGGCATCGCTCTCGGCACGAATCTGGGGGACCGGCTCACCCACCTCCAGCGTGGCATCGCTCTGCTGAAGGAGCGCGTCTGTCCCGCAGCCCTCATCAGCGGTGGCATCTATGAGACCGAACCCGTGGACTGCGCTCCTGGCACCCAGGCCTTTCTGAACACCGTCATCGAGATTGAAGCCGACTGCACTCCGCCTGAGCTGCACGCCCACCTCCAGGCCATCGAGCAGGTCATGGGCCGCCCTGCCGTGCGGGAAAAAAACAGCCCGCGCACGCTCGATCTCGACCTGCTCTACGCGGGCAGTTTTGTTAGCGACGATCCCCTACTCACCGTGCCGCACCCACGTCTGCATCGGCGCGGCTTTGTTCTCCAGCCCCTCGCCGACATCCGCCCCGATCTTGTCCTACCCGGACATGCAAAAAGCATCCGCGAGTACCTCTTCCTTGTGGATGCCTCTGAGGTAAGACTCATCCAAAAAGACTGGATGAAGCCCTGCTGAGTGCCGTTTTCTCCAACCATGTTTTGCCGACTGATCGCTGTTTCTCTGCTTTTGCCTCTATTCGCCCATGCTGCACCGCGCACGGAGCATGTGTTTGTCATCAGCTTCGATGGAGGCAACCCTCAGGTCATGAAGCAGGCGAACATGCCGAACTACCAGCGCCTGCTGGCAGAGGGCTCACAGACCCTGATGGCCAGCACGATCGTGCCCTCCAAGACACTACCCTCCCACACCGCCATGCTCACGGGGGTGGACATTGCCAAGCATGGCGTGGACTGGAATGATTACCTGCCGATTCGTGGCGCGGTGCGGGTGCCGACCGTGTTTGACCTGGCCAAGCAGGCCGACCCTGCCGTCTCCACGGCGCTTTTCTGCGGCAAAATCAAATTTCGACACCTGTGGAAGCCGGGCAGCATCGACGTCTTCGACTGCGGCGGCGTCTATGATGAAAAACCAGTGCCGGCTAGCGAGGAAAAGAAACTGGTGCCTTCCCTGCAAGTCGCTGCACGCGCAGTGGCCTACATAGTGGAAAAGAAGCCTCGGCTCTGCTTCATCCATTTGCCCGATGGCGACACCATCGGCCACAAGATCGGCTGGGGCACGCCAGAGCAGCTCGCTGCCTTCAAGGACTGCGATCTAGCCCTGGGTCAAATCCTGGCGGCCATCGACGAGGCGGGCCTGCGCGATAGCAGTACCGTCATCCTCAGTGCGGATCATGGCGGCAAGGAGCGCAACCACTTCAACCCCATCCCCGAAGACATCCACATCCCCTGGGTTGTCTGGGGCAACGGCGTGAGGAAAGGTCACGCCATCGCCAAAAAAAGCATCATGACCTACGACACCGCCGCGACCGTGCTATGGCTGCTCGGCCTCGAGCGTCCGGCGCATTTTGACGGCGAGGTGGTCACCGAGGCCTTCAGTGAGTAACCGCGCCCAGCACGATCCTTGCGTCCAGCGCCAGCACGCCCTTTGCGTGGGCCAATAGGGGATTGATGTCCAGCTCCTGAATTTCAGGCACGGCCAGGGCTAGATCCGCGAGTTTCACCAGCGTGTCCGCCAGCGCCTCCACGTCCGCCGCAGGGAGGTGGCGGGTGCCCTGCAGCGCGCGGAAGATTTTGGTCTGCCGGATACGATCCAAGACCAGCATAGGGGAAAGTGGCGGCAGCAGCAGCACATGGTCCTGCATCACCTCCACCAGCACTCCTCCAGCCCCAAAGAGCAGCACCGGGCCCAATTGAGCATCTTGGCTGAGGCCGCAGATCAGTTCCAAGCCCTGCTGGCGCACCATGCGCTGCACCGTAACACCGGCGAAATCTGCCGGAGGCACCGCGCGCTGAATGGCGTGCCAGGCCTCGCGCACCGCGGTTTCGTCCGCGAGGTCGAGCCGCACGCCGCCCACGTCGGATTTATGGGTGAGGGTGGGCGAATGCAGCTTCAGCACCACAGGCCAGCCCATATCTACAGCCAGCCGCACCGCGTCGTCCTCACTGGTAGCCTGGAAGGTTTCTAGCGTCGGGATGCCTGCGGCGGCGAGCATTTGCTTGGCCTCCACCTCCGTCAGCAGGCGTCGGCCTGCGGCCAGGTGGCTTGCCGCTAGAGCACATGCTTCACTCATGGCAGGGCGCTCCTGACAGGCGATGCGGTTGGTCTCCTCCAGCCAGCGCAATCGTTGCTGGCGCTGCCACAGGTATTGCCACGCACGGGCAGCCTCGTCAGGATAATCGTAGGTGGGAATGCCCCCCGCGTTCAGCACCTCGCGCCCACTTTCCACGGCGTCCCCGCCCATCCAGCTGGCCAGCACCGGCTTCTCACCGTCCCGGGCAGCGGCCACCAGCGCCTGGGCGATGGCTTGGGGGTCGGTCATCGCCTGCGGTGTCAGCACCGCCAGCAGCCCATCTGCCTGGGGAGCAGCCATCAAGGTGCGTAGCGCGCCTCCGTAGCGGGCCGCGTCCGCATCCCCCAGCACGTCCACGGGATTGCCATGGCTCCAGTGGGCGGGCAGAGAGCCATCCAGTGCCTGAAGCGTCTTGGCATCCAGCTCTGCCAGCATGCCGCCGCGCAGCACAAGCGCATCCGCAGCAAGTGCGCCTGGACCGCCAGCATTCGTCAAAATGGCCAACCGTGGGCCGTTCGGCAGCGGCTGCTTGGCCATCACCTCCGCCATGTCAAACAGTTCGCCGATCGTGTCCACGCGCAGCACCCCGGCGCGGGCCAGCGCGGCATCCAGCACCGCATCGCTGCCAGTCATCGCGCCGGTGTGGGAGGCTGCCGCGCGCGCCGCCTCCGCCGTGCGGCCCACCTTGATCGCGATGATGGGCTTTTTCGCCGCCACCGTGCGCGCTGCTGCCATGAACGACGCCGCATCGCCCACGGACTCCATGTAGAGCACGATGCTTTCCGTGGACGGGTCCTCGCCAAAGTGTCGGATCAGATCCCCCCAGCCCACATCGAGCATGGAGCCCACCGAGACAAAGGCACTGAAGCCCACCCGCTGACGGAAGCTCCAGTCCAGGATGGCCGTACAAAGCGCACCGCTCTGGCTTAAAAAAGCCACACGGCCAGGCCGCGCCATGGCAGTCGCAAAGGTGGCGTTCAGCCCCGTCTGCGGCACCATCAGCCCCAAGCAGTTCGGTCCGATCAGCCGCAGGCCACCACGCCGTGCTAACTCCAGCACCTGCTTTTCCAGCACGGCGCCCGGCGCGCCCGTCTCGCGGAACCCAGCGGAAATCACCACCGCCGCGCGCACCCCCTGGGCCACACATGCCTCAATGACGCTAGGCATCGTCGCCGCCGGCGTAGCGATCACCGCTAGGTCCACTGGCTGGCCGATGCTGGCCACACTGCGCCAGCATGGCCTACCCAACAGTTCATCACAGCGCGCATTCACAGGAAACAGCCGCGCGCCAAAACCGCTCAGGTTTTCCAAAAGAGCGCGCCCCACGCTGCCCTGCCGGTCCGTGGCACCGATCAGGGCCACACGGGTCGGTTCAAAAAAGGCACTCAGGGCCGACTCCGGAGCAGCAGGCAAATCGCAGGAAGGGAGAGCGAGGCGGGACATGAGAGCTGAAGGCATTGCCGCAGGAGGTGGATGAAGAAAACCCCGACATCGCTCCAGGGCTCCATGCGTGTGATTGAGCTACCATTGAACGTAGCCCAGCACGACCTTTCCCTGCGATTCGCGCGAAAAGCTTGGCCGCCTAAGCACAAACAGTCACGAGTGAGTTAGAGAGCAGCTCCTGAATGCATGACGCGAAGCGTTAGGATGATGCCTCATGACTCACAGACCCGGAGGTTTTTCGGAAACACCCTTGCCTCCCACCTTTTTCTTACTGGTCTCTGACTTATTGGGATCAAAGTATTGCCCCCCTTGGATAACGATGTCCCCCTTGCTCGTCTGGGCTAAGTAGGGCCTACCGCCTTCATCCATGTAATAGGACAGTTTTTTTAGCTGCCCCTCTGGCGTCACCACCGCATGCGCAAAAAGATGCGGCTGGGCCATGAAGAGCACATGCAAATGGTTCGAAGGATCTATGGTGATCTGGGGGTCGTGCACCATGTTCAGCGGCCCTAGGCGAAAGGTTTCCAGTCTCTCGCCAGTCTTATCATCCACCAAGCGGAAGTAGAGCGAGGTGCTATCATAGTCGCGGAAAATGTGGATGGCATAACGCCGCGGCTGACCAGCATTCTTAAAGCCCTCCGGGACACCAAAGCTGCGTTCCCACATTGGCTTGCTGTCAACGATACTGAAGCGCACCCGATTGCTCTCGTAGTAGTCTCCAGACGCTGGGTGAAAGGCTCGTGCCTTCAAGGCATAGTTTCCCATGTCCGCAGGCACATAGCCTTGGCTTACCTTGATCTTCTGCTGCACGACCCCGCCGGGGGGGACTTGCAGGAGCTGCGAGCCATCCACCTCCATCTGCGCCAGGGAGAATCCCTCACTGGTCAGCACTTCAAAAGAAAGCCAATTGTCACGGCCAGGGCCGCCCAGCACGGCCACCGCGCCCGTGCGATTGGCCAGGGTAACCGTGGCGGTGATGGCCTCCTGAGAAATGAAATTCGCACGTGGCAGCTTCAGCGACAGCTCATACTGAGCACGGGCGGACCCAGCACCCAGGCAGAGGGTGCAAAACAAGACAAAGCGCAGACAGCGGGGGGACATAGGAGCAAGGAACCAGAAAAGCGGACGCAAGGGAACATCAAAATGAAATCGACTCAACCCCGTCAGCAGCCAATCGCACGTCGGCTCCTTGCCAGTTAGGGCGTTTTGGTTCACACATGCAACCCATGCCAGCCCCGAAAAAAGCCGCCACCAGCAACAGTCAGCACCATGCCATCATCGGCACGGACGAGGGCCGGGTGAAAGAAGTCGCTCTGCGTTTGGTGCAGCAACTCGCTCCAGCTGACTCGGGAGACTTTGGCACCGAGATCGTCGAAGGTCAGGCCGACAATGCCGAACACGCCGGCCGCATCTGTGCCGATGTCATCATGGCCCTGCAAACGCTGCCCTTCTTTGGAGGGGGAAAAATCGTCTGGCTAAAAGGGGCCAATTTTCTCGGCGACAGCCAGACCGGCCGTGCCCAAGACGCTGTGGAAGGCTTCGAGCGCATCCTGGACGTGCTGGAGTCCGGCCTACCGCCGGACATCCGTTTGATCGTCAGCGCCAGCGCCATCGACAAACGCCGCACTGCTTACAAGCGCCTATCCAAAATTGCCGCTATCGATGTTCATGACAAACCTGACACTAGCAAAACCGGCTGGGAAGGTGCCGTCATGGGTCAGATCCAGGGCCGCGTGCGTGAACTCGGGCTCATCTTTGAAAGTGGTGCCCTGGAGCTGCTCGTCCAGCTCTGTGGGGATGACACTCGACAGTTGGCCAACGAGCTGGAAAAAATCGATCTCTACTTAGGCGATCGACGCCGTTGCGGCCTCGCCACCGTGCGCGGCATGGTGTCCATGAGCCGGGCTGGCGTGTTATGGGAGATCGGCAACGCCATCGGCGCTCGCGACCTGCCGCGCGCGCTCGACCTGCTAGGCACACTTCTCTATCAGGGCGAATCCGCCATCGGCCTACTTCTTGCCGCGATCGTGCCCAAGGTGCGCAATCTATTGATCATCAAAGAGCTCACCTCCAAAAACCCCGTTCATACGGCCAGCTACGACAGCTTCAGCCGCAGCCTAGAGGCACTGCCTGCTCATGTGACAGCCCATTTGCCGCGAAAAAAAGATGGCAGTGGATTCAATGTCTATCCCCTGTTCCTTTCCATGGCCGAAGCCCGAAAATTCACCCTGGAGGAGCTGCACGAAGGCCTGGAAGCCTGCCTGAATGCGAACGAGAAACTCGTAACGACCCAGCTCGATGCGAAGGTCGTGTTGGAGCGCCTGCTCGTCGGCCTGCTCGCTCCCCGTCCGATCCGAAAAAACACCTCTCGGCCAACCGCCCGTGCAGCCTAAGCGATGAAACTTCCCTCCTTCCTTCCCTTGAAAGCCTTTGGGTCGCCCCTCCGTCATGCATCCTGACGCCGCCACTAGCCCCGTCCAGGTGCGCCGCGTGAGCCTGCCGGATATGGGGATCGAAACGCCGGATGTCGTCGCGCGGGAAGAACCGCTGGAAATCCGCGTGGAAGGTCGCAGTGTAGCGGTGGTGATGCGTACACCGGGTCACGATGAGGAGCTGGCCGCTGGCTTTTTGGTCACCGAGGGCGTGGTGCGCAGCGCGAGGGAGATTTTGGAAATCAGCCAGTGCCCCTCTGCGGGGAACACGCATGGCAATGTGGTGGATGTGCTGCTCGCGGGTGGAGCGGTGGTGGACTGGCAAAACCTAACGCGCCATGTCTTCAGCGCCTCCAGCTGTGGCATCTGTGGCAAAACCAGCATCGACAGTGTCTTCCAGCACTTTCCAGCAGTTTCGGGTCCTGACTCGACAGAGGCACTGCGAGTGCCGATGCATCGCCTAACTGGCCTGCCAGAGGCACTCCGCGCAGCGCAGGAGGCTTTTGCTCAAACGGGTGGCCTGCACGCCAGCGCCGTCTTTGACCCAGAAGGAACCATGCAGGTGATTCGCGAGGACGTAGGCCGCCACAATGCCCTCGACAAAGTCATCGGCTGGGCGCTGCGGGAAGGACGGCTGCCATTTCATCAGCAAATCCTGCTGGTCAGCGGTCGGGTGTCCTTTGAGATCATGCAAAAAGCCCTCGCTGCCGGGCTACCGATCGTCGCGGCCATTTCTGCACCGAGCAGCTTGGCGGTGGATTTTGCCATGGAATCCGGGCAGACCCTGGTGGGTTTCCTGCGCGGGCGCGGCATGAATGTTTACACCCATCCCTGGCGGCTAACGGCAGGCTGAAGCCACACATCACAGGTTCAACGATCACTCAAAGCGATACCCCGCGCCATGCACCGTGCGGATGATGCGTGGACTTGTCGGATCTATTTCAATGCGCTTGCGCAACTGAGAGATGTGCTGGTCCAAAGCTCGACTTTCGGGATAGTACTCCATGTCCCAAACCTCATCTGCGAGTTGATTGCGATCCACCACCTTGCCGCGTTTTTCATAAAGCAGCTTCAGCACCTTCAGATCACGGGGACTCAGGTGCATGTTCACCGTGCCCCGGTAAGCACGCAGCTCTGAAGGCACGATACGCAGGTCGTCCATCATGAACGCGTCAGCATCGCTATCTTGATTCGCACTGCGACCCGCCGTGCGGCGGGTGATGGCGCGAATGCGGGCGATGATTTCTTTGACGCCGAAAGGCTTGGTCATGTAGTCGTCAGCCCCAAGCTCTAGCCCCAGCACCGCGTCGACTTCCTCGGCTTTGGCGGTGAGAAAAAGCAGGGGCACCTGCTCGTCCAAGCGGCGAATTTGCTTGCAGACCTCATAGCCATTCTGGCCAGGCATCATCACATCCAAGCAGACAAAATCTGGCTTCATGGCTCGGAAAACATCCATGGCTTGCAGGCCATCACTAGCGGTGAGGACTTCAAAGCCTTCCAGGCTTAGCAATTCACGCAAGGCTTCGCGGGTGTGTTCGTCGTCTTCAGCAATGAGAATTTTCATGGCAGGGGCTAGGTTCAGCAGGAAAAAAGTCAGCGTTTCACGGGCGGCGGCGGCTCAAAAGGCAGGGTCACGATGAAACGAGCCCCCTCCCGGTAATTGGGGCAGAGGTCCAAGCGACCGCCATGGAGTTCAGCGAGTTCTCGCGAAATGGTCAAACCGATGCCGGTACCAGTCACCCCTTCATTCAAGTCAGAGCGCAGCCGCTCAAACGGCTCGAAGACGAGCCGCCGCTTGCTCTGGGGAATACCAGGCCCGCGGTCCTCGACAATGATGCGCGCCACTTGCTTGTCCAGATCCTGCTCGGTGGCAACATGGATGTATTTCCCATAGCCGGCGTACTTTTCCACGTTGGAAATGAGGTTCCCTAGGATCTGCTCGATAGCGTCAGGGTCAGCTTTCATCTCACTCGGACCGACGAGTCGCGTGCGCACGCCAAAGCCCTTTCGCTCGAGCAACAGCCGCCAGTGGTTCACCGCGCGCTGCACGACATGATCGAGCGAAATCGGGCGAGGCTGCACGGTCAGCTTATCCCGCTGCTGCCGCGAGTAGTTCAGCACGTTTTGGATGAGGCGATCCAGACGGGCCACCTCCGTCTCGACCACACCAAGATGCCGTCGGCTGATGGAGTCTCCCGAATGTTCCATGCGGCTGGAGGCCATTTCTGCATAGAGGCGGATGTTTGTCAGCGGCGTCTTCAGCTCATGGGAGATCTGGTTCACGAAACTGACCCGCTGCTGCGCCACGCGAATTTCACGGGCATTTTCGCGGAAAAACGTCCACGCCAACGCCACCACCAACAGGCAGCCTGAACCGACACCGAGCAGGATGGGCGCCAGGTATGGCTTCGGGAACTCTTCGCTGGCCGGAGTATAGGCCAACTGCCACTGGGAGAGCGGTACAAAGCAGCGGAGGCTAGCGACGGAGTGGCCATCGGAACCCGCACGGGCCTGACCCCAGCGATGCAAAGGACTGCCAGTGACCGTGGCCAAAGTCATCTGGCCTGGGTAGTTCTGCAGACCAGGAATCGGCAGGCGGGCAAACAGCGCCTGGCGCACCGCCGTGCTGTCTAGACGGGCGCAGAGCAAGCGCTCCCCAAGCAGCCTCCAGTAAATGAAATCACCATCGCTGTTGTGCCAGCCGCTCAAAAAAGCCGGAGCGGCCCCAGTCTCTTCATGGCCCAGGTGGTAGCGCGACTGCTTCACTGCCGTCTGCCACACACTGATGGGAGAGCTCAGCGGCCCCTCGCTCACCTCACCCAGCGGAATAAAGGGCTGATCCGTCGCAGAGCTAGGTAGCCCTGCCATCAATCCCACGGCTTCTAGTTGCTTCCACAGGGCGGCACTGCGCACTGCGGCCATCGCCTCAACATTGGGCTGAAAGCGCTTGGGACCCATCTCGGGTTGGATAGGCCCGCTGCTGTCTGCAGACCAGAGCTCCGCGACCCAGGGATGCTTCGCTAGAGCCTCACTCGGCGATAACTCCGCCGCACCCGCCGCTTGCCCCAAGCCATCCAGATCATCGGTGAGTTGACGTAGATCATCCACCAACTGGTGCGCGGCGACGTGGAGCCTCTCATTCAAAATAGCCTCCCGCGCTTGCTCCGTGGCTCGGGCTGCGTCTCGCAGCAAATGGCTGCCCAGCCAAGCCAACAGGGCCACCGGCATCACAACCAGCAGCGTGACGAGAGTAGGGGTGCGGCAAGGCTGAAGGGACATGAGGCAAAGACCAGCCGCCAAAAAAGTAGGAGATTCCCGATCGTTGACACCGTGTTTTTTATAAAATTCTCGTCAGCCCCGCCCCAACCATCGCCCATTCTGCTTCCGTTCGGTAAAATTCCTGGCTCAGCCCTCATGCCCAGGCTTGTCGCCGCCACGCTTTCATGGCTTGCTCTCTCAAAAAACCATGATGTCCCCGCTTCGACCGCTTTTTCTTGTGCCACTCTTGGTGCTCTCCCTGGTCATTCCGAGCTGCAAACGCGAAACAGAACGCGCCCAAACAGCGCCGCCCCAGATCGTGCTGCTGACAGCAAACGCGAAGCGCCCTTACGAGGCCGCTCAGCTGCAAATCTTGCAGAGATTGGTGGCCAGCCTCCCTGGGCTTCGGTTTAGCACCCAAGATGCCGCCGGAGACGCGAACCAGCAGGCAAGCCAGCTGGACCAAGCGCTGACCGACAAGCCGCTCGCGATCGTCTTCACGCCTGTGAGGGCCGATAGCTTGGCACCTGCCATCGCAAAAGCGACCCAAGAAGGGCGCACCATGCTGATCGGACTGGGTGCCGCATCCGCTAAGCTTCCTGGCGTGATTTCTCTGCAGGTCGATCAGCACGGGCTGGGCCGCATGGCAGGCGAATTGGTCGTGCAGGCTCTGCAGCGCAAGGCGCAGGCCGAGGGGAAGAACGAAGCGCATGGACGTGTGGTAGAATTGCGAGGTGATGATGAAGATGATTCAGACAGTGGACAGCGGCACGCCGGCTTCCTCGAAGTGCTCAGCAAGCAGCCGGGCATCATCCTTGTACACGATGCCGCAGGGCAATGGTCGCGCAAAGGTGGCCAGGAGCGGACCACTGAGGCGCTGCGGCTGCAGTCGCGCTTCGAGATCATCTATGCGCACAATGACGCCATGGCACTGGGAGCCTCCAGCGCCCTAGGGGAGCACCGCTCAGATGTCATGATCATCGGCACTGATGGCTACCGCGGACAGGAAGGCGGCTACTCTCTCGTCAACCAGGGTGACATCGATGCCAGCATCTACCAGCCGGTCTTGGTCGATCTGGCCCTAAAGATCATTCAACGTCGTTCCGAAGAACCCACTTTTATTGCCAAGCCCACGTATCGCGTGGCACCCGCAGTAATCACTCCGAAGACCGTGGATGAAATCCGCCTGAAGGGCTTCCCTGCCCTGCCCGATCTTTGAGCAGAAAGTGCATCGCGAATAAACCTAACGCCTTGCCTCATCGCACTTAAGCGGCATACATGGCCGCATGAGCCATTTGCTGATCCGCGCCTACCTGGCCCTGATCTTCTCCGCGAGCCTTTCCGCGCGGGAATGGCAAAGCGCCGATGGGACGCGCAGCCTCCAGGCCGACTTTGTCGCCTTAAAAAACAGTCAAGTGCTCCTGCGCTTACCAGATGGGAAAACCACCGGTCTTAGCATCAGCGCTCTAGGGGCGGACGATGCCGAATTTGCCCGCCTCGCTCAGGCAAGCCTGACCGATGCCACCGCGCAGGGACCGCAGACACTGCAGGTCCAAATCGTGCTGGCGGAGGGAGCCATCGCCCGCCTCGGCAGCAAGGCCCCCAGTCCGGACTCTCCCTGGATCTTTGCAGGAGAAATGATTTACCTGCTGCCGAGTCCAGAGCCCTTCGAAAAAGGCACTCGGCTCGAAGCACGCCCACTTTTCCCGGCAGGTCAGCGCACCTTTGTTCCCTTGGATGGTGACCCGGTCATCATTCGCGCTTTTGCGCTAGGCCTAGAGCAAGCCGCAGCCACTGCGCTCGACCAACGCCACGCGGCTGGCGGAGACCCCTCCCGGCTCGCCCCGCAGATCACCGAACCGCTAGTGCAGATCATCACCACACGCGGGCTCGCCATTCCTTTGGGCAAAGGTTATTACCTCGCGGAAAGTCGCCTGCTGAAGGGCGCGGCCAGCACCGTGCTGCATGAAAATGCCAAGGACTACCCGGTGAAGGTCATCAAGGAAGATGCCGGGGTCGGCCTCAGCCTCGTGAAGAGCGAATTCGAGATGGAGCCCCTGCGCTTGCTGCCACGAGAGCCAGCCCAGATCGGTCAGAGCCTCTTTGCCATATCCCTGTCTCTCACCAGCACGCGAAAAACTTTCGCGCCCCCTTCGCTATCGCGCGGCATTGTCAGTCAGTCCGGGTCGAGCAGCCGCTTTCAACACGACGCCGCCATCGATCCTGATTGCGTCGGCGGCTATCTGATGAGTGACCGCTGGGAAGTTCTTGGCGTCTTTTTCCGCCACGAATCTCGGGTCGAAATCCTGAATTCAGGCGCACGCAGCAGTGCCAAGCCCCTTGAAGCCAGAACGGAACGCGTGGAGGCCCTCCACAGTCGCTCTCTAGATCAATGGCTCTTCGAAGGAGAAAAAGGCGCACTGCGTCGCCTCCCAGGCGTTCCCACGCCACGATCCGGGAGCCTTGGTGACGAGCCCAAAGAAGTGATCGAGCGGCTACGGGCCAGCACCGCCTTGATCATCGCCAGCCGAGAAGAAAAACGGGATCCCCCCGTGCGCCGAAGGGCAGCCATCAGCGGGTCTCCTGCCCCTGATGGGGCCGCGCCAGCCTTCAGCCTGAGCGGTTCGGGCACCCGTCACAATCGCACCTGCCGCTATTTCAATATGGCCAAACCCTGCCAAGCCACGGAGGGCAAACCTTGCAAACTCTGCGGCGGCTGATCACCTGTCGAGCATCTGCGCAAGCCCCTTCGAGCGTAGGAATTAGCCAGCCATCGGCGTTCCCTCCACCCCTGATATCAATTTTGATGCATACTCCCGCCTTGCATCCTGCTATCAGCACGCCAAGATGCGCGCCCTTTTTTGCACTAAAATGACCACCTCAGGACTCCCCCAAAACGGTCTCCCTCCAGCCCAGGGCCTATATGATCCGCGCCACGAGCACGATGCCTGCGGCGTGGGCTTTGTCTGCCACCTGAAGGGGAAGAAATCCCACAAGATCGTCTCAGACGCTCTGCAAATCCTTGAAAACCTGGATCACCGAGGTGCCTGTGTTGAAGAAAACACAGGAGATGGAGCCGGCATCCTTCTGCAACTGCCTCATGACTTTCTGACCAAGGCCGCCAAGGCCACCGGCTTTGACCTGCCTGCCCAAGGTCACTACGGTGTATCTAACCTCTTCGTCTCGAAAGACGCCCAGGTTCGTCAGCAGGTGAAGGCCATCTTTGAAAAGATCTGTCAGGAAGAAGGTTGTCCTGTCATCGGTTGGCGCGACATTCCCACCGACAACGCCACGCTCGGCAAGTCCGCCAAGGCCAGCGAGCCCTTCAACCTTCAGGTTTTCATCAAGCGCGGCGAAACGCTGGCGGATGAAGCCGCCTTTGAGCGCAAGCTTTACGTCATCCGCAAGCTGGCTCACACCCAGATCCGGGCCACCAAGATCGACACCTGCTGGTACGCCCCCAGCATGAGCTGCCGCACCTTGGTTTACAAAGGCATGCTCACTCCGCATCAGGTGGGTGCTTATTTCAAAGACCTGCGCGACGAGGACATGACCTCCGCCCTGGGTCTGGTTCACTCCCGCTTCTCCACGAATACCTTCCCGAGCTGGGAGCGCAGCCACCCCTACCGTTACATCGCTCACAACGGAGAGATCAATACCCTGCGCGGCAACATCAACTGGATGCACGCCCGCCAGTCCCTCTTTGCCTCCGAGCTGTTCGGGGAAGACATCCACAAGATCAAACCCGTCATCAACATCGACGGCTCGGACTCCACCATTTTTGACAACACCCTGGAGCTCATGGTCCTGGCCGGTCGCAGCCTGCCTCATGCGATGATGATGATGATTCCCGAACCGTGGAGTGGCCACGAGTCGATGAGTGAGTCGAAGAAAGCCTTCTACGAATATCATTCCTGCCTCATGGAGCCCTGGGACGGCCCCGCCTCGGTCGCTTTCACCGATGGCACGATGATGGGTGCCACGCTGGACCGCAATGGCCTGCGCCCCTCGCGCTATTATGTCACCCACGATGACTTTGTGATCATGGGTTCCGAAGCTGGCGTGCTGCCAGTCGATCCAGCAAACGTGAAGCTCAAGGGCCGCTTGCAGCCGGGCAAGATGTTCATCGTGAACATGAACGAAGGACGCATCGTGCCCGATGAGGAGATCAAGCAGCAAATCGCGTCCGAAAAACCTTATCGCGAGTGGCTCGACAAGAACCTCGTGAAGCTGGCTGACATTGCTGACGGTGCTCCTGCACCGCTGCCAGACCACGAGACGATGTTGAAGCGCCAGCAGGCCTTTGGTTACACCTGGGAAGACCTCCGCATGCTCATGGCACCGATGGCCCGTGATGGCGTGGAGGCCGTGGGTTCGATGGGCACCGACATCCCGATCGCCGTGCTGTCGAACAAGGCCAAGCTGCTTTACGACTACTTCAAGCAGCTCTTCGCGCAGGTGACGAACCCGCCGATTGACTGTATTCGCGAGGAAATCGTCACGTCGCCGATCACGACCATCGGTCGCGAGGGCAACCTGCTCGATCCGAAACCGGAAAGCTGCCATTTGATCGAGCTGAAGACGCCGATCCTCAGCAATGAGGAGCTCGCGAAGCTCAAAGGCATCGCCGATGGCCAGTTTGCCTCCGCGACGCTCGACATCACCTTTGACCCGAAAAAGGGCGCGAAGGGCCTCGAAGCCGCGATGGACGCACTTTGCGCCCAGGCGGACGATTTGATCAAACAGGGCCGCAACATCCTCATTTTGACGGATCGCGGCGTTTCGGCCGAAAAGGCTCCGATTCCGGCTCTTCTGGCCGTGGGCGGTCTGCACCATCATTTGATCCGCAAAGGCACCCGCACGCAGTGCGACATCGTGCTCGAGTCCGGCGAACCTCGCGAAGTGCATCACTTCTGCACGCTGATCGGTTTCGGCTGCGGCGCGATCAATCCTTACCTCGCCTTTGAAACGCTGGACGACATGATCCGCCAGGGTTTGCTCGTGAACGTGGACCACAAGAAGGCGGTTTATAACTTCATCAAGGCTGCCACGAAGGGCGTGATCAAAGTCGCGTCGAAAATCGGCATCTCCACGATGCAGAGCTATCGCGGGGCGCAGATCTTTGAAGCCGTGGGCCTCAGCAAGAGCGTGGTGGACAAGTATTTCACCTGGACCGCCACTCGCGTGGAAGGCAGCGACATCAACGTGATCGCCGAAGAAGCCATCCAGCGCCACATGCGCGGCTTCCCGGATCGCGATTCTCAGGTGCACGCGCTCGACGTAGGCGGTGACTACCAATGGCGCAAGGAAGGTGAAGCTCACCTTTTCAACCCGCTGACGATCCACACGCTGCAAAAGGCGGTGCGCACGGGCAACTACGAGACCTTCAAAAATTACACCGCGCTGGTGAACACGCAGGTGAAGCAGTTCTACACGCTGCGTGGTCTGCTCGACTTCAAGGCACAGACTCCCGTGCCGATCGAAGAGGTGGAAAGCGTCGAAAGCATCATGAAGCGCTTCAAAACGGGCGCGATGAGCTACGGCTCCATCTCCAGCGAGGCGCATGAAGCGCTCGCCATCGCCATGAACCGCGTGGGCGGCAAATCGAACACCGGTGAAGGTGGCGAAGACCCTGCCCGCTACACGTGGACGAATGAGAAGGGTGATTCGAAGAACAGCGCCATCAAGCAGGTCGCCTCGGGCCGCTTTGGCGTCACCAGCCTCTACTTGAGCCAGGCACGCGAAATCCAGATCAAGATGGCCCAGGGCGCGAAGCCCGGTGAAGGCGGCCAGCTTCCCGGATCGAAGGTATATCCCTGGATCGCGAAGGTGCGCGGCTCCACGCCGGGCGTCGGCCTCATCTCGCCGCCTCCGCATCATGACATCTACTCCATCGAGGACCTTGCGCAGCTCATCCACGACCTGAAGAACGCGAACCGCGAGGCTCGCATCAGCGTGAAGCTCGTCTCCGAAGTCGGCGTCGGTACCATCGCCGCCGGTGTGGCGAAGGCGCACAGCGATGTCGTGCTCATCTCCGGTTATGATGGCGGCACCGGCGCCTCACCGCAGACCTCTGTGAAGCACGCGGGCCTGCCTTGGGAACTCGGTCTTGCTGAAACGCATCAGACGTTGCTCCTGAACAACCTGCGCTCGAAGATCGTCGTCGAGGCCGATGGCCAGATGAAGACCGGTCGCGACGTCGTCATCGCCGCGCTGCTCGGTGCGGAGGAGTTCGGCTTTGCCACCGCTCCGCTCGTCACGCTGGGCTGCATCATGATGCGCGTTTGCCATCTGAATACCTGCCCCGTCGGTGTGGCCACGCAAAACCCCGAGCTTCGTGCGAAGTTCAGCGGCGATCCGGAATACGCGGCGAACTTCATGAAGTTCATCGCCCAGGAAGTGCGCGAGCTCATGGCGCAGCTCGGTTTCCGCAAGCTGGAGGAGATGGTTGGCCGCGTGGACGTGCTCGAACCTCGTCAGGCCGTCGATCACTGGAAAGCGCGCGGCATTGACCTCAGCAATCTGCTTTACCGTCCGAATGTCGGCCCTGAAGTCGGCACCTTCTGCACCGAGAAGCAAGACCATGGCATCGACCGCAGCCTCGACATCAACACGCTGCTGCCGCTTTGCAAACCGGCCATCGAGAAGGGCGAAAAAGTCACCGCCACGCTGCCGATTCGCAACGTCAACCGCACCGTCGGCACCATCCTTGGCAACGAGATCACCAAACGCTACTGGGAAGGCCTGCCCGACGACACCGTGCATCTCAAGTTCAACGGCAGCGCGGGCCAGAGCTTCGGTGCCTTCATTCCGAAGGGCGTCACGCTCGAAGTCTCCGGCGATGCGAATGACTACGTCGGCAAGGGCATGAGCGGCGGCCGCATCATCGTCTATCCGCCCGAAGGCAGCACCTTTGCCGCCGAGGAAAACATCATCGCGGGCAACACCGCGCTCTACGGTGCCACCGCCGGCCAGCTCTTCCTCCGCGGCGTCGCGGGTGAACGCTTCGCCGTGCGCAACAGCGGCGTCGATGCCGTCGTCGAAGGCGTGGGTGACCACGGCTGCGAATACATGACCGGCGGACGCGTCGTCGTGCTCGGCACCACGGGCCGCAACTTCGCCGCGGGCATGTCGGGCGGCATCGCCTACGTGCTCGATGAGAAGGGCGACTTCAAAACACGCTGCAACACGAGCATGAGCGACCTCTTCGCCCTCGAAGACCAGGCGGAGATCGACAGCCTTTATGAGCTCATCAAGCAGCACGCCGAGGCCACGAAGAGCCAGAAGGCCTTCAAGGTGCTCGCCCTGTGGGAGCAGAGCGTGAAGCAGTTCGTCAAAGTCCTGCCGCGCGACTACGCCCGCGTGCTCAAAGCCCTCGACAAGGCCAAAGCCGACGGCCTCACCGGCGACGATGCCCTCATCGCTGCCTTTGAATCCAACTCGAAGGATGCCTCCCGCGTGGGTGGGGGTTAATCCCCGGTCTGAAAACGCACCACCGAGACACTCACGCATCACTCCTCACGCATCATTTTTAGACCATGGGAAAACCAACCGGCTTCATCGAATTCACCCGCGAACTGCCCGCCGACCGCGATCCGCTCGAGCGCATCAAGGATTGGAAGGAATTTCATCTTCACCTGCCCGAAGACCGCCTCAAAAAGCAGGGCGCCCGCTGCATGGACTGCGGCATCCCCTTCTGCCACAGCGGCACGCTCATCAGCGGCATGGCCTCCGGCTGCCCGATCAACAACATCATCCCCGAGTGGAATGATCTCGTTTTCCGTGGCCTTTGGAAGGAAGCCCTCGATCGTCTCCACAAGACCAACAACTTCCCCGAATTCACCGGCCGCGTCTGCCCTGCTCCGTGCGAGGGCTCCTGCGTGCTCGGCATCAATGAGCCCCCGGTCACCATCAAGAACATCGAGGTTAGCATCATCGACAAAGGCTGGGACGAAGGCTGGGTGAAACCCGAGCCACCTGAAAAGCGCACGGGCAAAAAAGTCGCCGTCATCGGCTCCGGCCCTGCCGGTCTCAGCGCCGCCGCGCAGCTCAACAAAGCCGGCCACACCGTCACGGTCTTTGAGCGTGCCGACCGTCCCGGCGGCCTTCTCATGTATGGCATCCCCAACATGAAGCTCGACAAGAAGGAAGTCGTCCTCCGCCGCGTGAAGCTGCTCGAAGACGAAGGCGTTACCTTCAAGTGCGGTGTCAACGTCGGCACCGACATTACCGCCGAGCAGCTCCGCAAGGACTTCGACGCCATCATCGTCGCCACTGGAGCCACCAAACCCCGCGATCTACCCATCCCCGGCCGCGAGCTGAAGGGCATTCATTTCGCCATGGACTTCCTCACGGCGAACACCAAATCCGTTCTCAACGACGGCACCTTCCAAGAGGCCGATGGCAAAAACGTCGTCATCATCGGCGGTGGCGACACCGGCACCGACTGCGTTGGCACCAGCATCCGTCACGGCTGCAAAACCGTCACGCAGCTCGAAATCATGGCCAAACCGCCCATGACCCGCGCCGCGAACAATCCATGGCCCGAGTGGCCCAAGACCTACAAGATGGACTACGGCCAGGAAGAAGCCGCTGCGAAGTTCGGCGACGATCCCCGCGTCTATCTGACCACCGCCACCCACTTCGAAGGCGATGAAAACGGCCATGTAAAGGCCGTCCACGTCGTTGATGTCGAGTGGAAGAAGGACGACAAAGGCAACTTCGGCCCGCAGAAGGTCGCCGGCACCGAAAAAGTCCTCCCCGCGCAGCTCGTCCTGCTCGCCATGGGCTTCCTCGGCCCTGAGCAGCCCCTCGTTGAGGCCCTCGGGCTTGAAACCGACCCCCGCAGCAACGTCAAAGCCGAGCACGAGAAATACACCACCAGCATCCCCGGCGTCTTCGCCTGCGGCGACTGCCGTCGTGGTCAGAGTCTCGTCGTCTGGGCCTTCAACGAAGGCCGCGGTGCCGCGCGAGAATGCGACCGCTTCCTCATGGGCGCGACGAGCTTGCCGTGATCTGCGGAAAAGCGCCACCCCCTTCGAAAGCCCCGGTCTCGTGAGAGCCGGGGCTTTTTGTTGTGACGATGCCTGCGCAAGGCAGATGAGCGCAGGATGCTGCAGTCGTTCCAAAGCTTGGAGACGAGGGCAGTGGGGGTGGTTGCCATCGCTAAAACGTCCACCCTTCCCGGCGCATGAGTCCCAAGAAGCTGATGCATGGCAATCCCAGTTCACGACAAACATCAGGAATGAAATGCGTTCGCTTGGGATTTCTCTTCTCCGAAGCAGGTGTTTCCTGCGTGACCACCACTCCCTTGCGCCATTTGGCAAGCGCGATCACATAGGCATCCGCCTCTTCAAACTCAGCCTTGGGATCTTTCAACCCTGGGAAACGGCCTTGAATGGACAAGGCCTCAGCCAGAACCTCAGCCAAAGGAACAAAAATCTCAGGACGAGCCTTCGCCCATGCCGTGAGTTCGGCTGTTCCGACAGCATTCAGTTCTTCTTTCACCAGTTCAGGCGCGAGCAATCTGCCATCCTTCATCAGCACATCCATTTTCTCCACCAGTGACTTAAAGACATCCGTGGGGAAATACCGCGCCTGCCAGTCCATCAGCACGTTCGTGTCGATCGAATACATCGTCTGGGCGATACCGTCACTCATCGATCACAGCGCCAGACGGCCCTCCTTTCAGAGCTGTCTTCAGCTTGTCAAAGTGCTCAAACTTCAGAGCCAGATGCCGCGCAGCATCGACGGAGGTAATCCGATTGGTCGACAACGCTTCCAGCACGAGCTGCACGTAAGGGCGGCCATTCCGCCCCAAAGCCATATCCACCGGATGAGCGAAGCCACCAGCCCGCTTGGGCAATGTGGCGACGAACTCCTGCCAGATCTGCTTCCAAGTCTTGTATTCCTGCCAGCTCATGAAGCCGGAAGCTCGCAACCGCGTCGCCATCGCTAGTGACGTGATGTGGAACCGCCGGGCCAACTGCTTCACCGTCGGGACGTCCCAGATGGCGGGCCGTCTGCCTACCATCGCACTCAGGACATCTTCTGGCACCAGCGCATGGCTAGCGGCTTCTTCTGCAAAGCGCTCCATGGTTTCCCATTCACTCGCGCTTCGCTTTTCATTGAGTGCTGATGTCTCTTCATGCCCAGACGCAAACATGAGATGGATCACTTCATGCAGGAGCGTGTAGTTTCGTGATTCCGGCTGTTCTTTGCTGTTCACGCCCACCACCGGCATTGGAAAACGCAGCAGCGACAGTCCACGGACATCGGTCAGTTCCACTTTGGGAAACTGAAACACCAGCACCCCCAGTTGTTCGACCGCTGCACGCCATTCCCGCCAGGCTTGCCATTCGTCACGCCAGCCGGATTGAGCTTCGTTGGTGATGCCAAGAGCAGCACGCAAGCGCGCACCCACAGCGGAGGCATCCTCGCTCGGATGAGCTTCCAGCGTGAAGGGCGTCACTGACTCACCCAGTTCCTCCATGAGTCCAAGAGCCGTCTCACGTCGGTTGATCATCTGCCGCAGGGCTAGTCGCAGTTCGGGGGTCTCCTGTCCTGGAGTCACCCCTGGCAGTCTCCGGTATTCTGCTGCCAGCGGCGGCACCTGCGGCGGTGACGGCATGAAAAACACGTTCAAGGGGCGGTGAAAGAAGCGCGCCAACTCCTGCACCTGACGCAGCGTTGGCGTTCGTTCTCCACGTTCCCAAGCTTCGACCTTCTCAGGCTTCACCTGAAGCCGGTTTGCCACCCGCTCAATGGCATATCCGCTCTCAGACCGTGCCCAGGTGAGGACGGATGGCTGAATCGGAACTGACACGATGGCAGGCATTGTTTCGGATAAGTTTACGTCTTGAAGGGCATCTCGCCAGCCTCAAATAGCTCTCCGGTGAACGCCTTCTGCAGCACCGCCTGCCGCAGACAGGGGGCGCGTTGGAGGCAGGTGGTGACCACGGCTGCCCGTTGTTCGACCACGCTCAACGGCCGCTCCACTTCCGCCACGATGTGAGTTGGTTCGGCGTGGGTTAAAGCAGCCGTCCGGCGCTGAAAGCGACAGCCCGCCGCCAGCATGGCGTTGATGGTCTGGCGGGCTTGCGGTTCAGGAAGGGCGACCATGCGGAGATTTTTTCACCTAATCTTTCTTAAGTTATTCCGCAACAGAATAGACTTTTCTTTTGATTTGCCTCGAATCCAACGAATGCACCCCTCTTTGGCACCAATCGCAAGCAAGCAAAGCGCTTACTAGAAAACCAGCATCGCCCGAGACCCATGGGTTCTGTCGGATCGGGGACGCGGAAGTCCGATCCTCGGCTGTGGCATGTTTTTGATTGAGTTGGGCGCTGTTTTCAGGCAGCGATGCTCCCTGTGATTCTTGTATTGACGGCTGGTTTTGGCGATGGGCACAACACGGCTGCCGCTTCGGTGGCGGACGCTTTGCGCCGCATGTCTCCGGGGGAAGAGATTGTCGTCTCGGATCTGATCTCGGAGGTTCAGCCAAAGGTCTCGTCGATCCTCAAAAGCCTGTATCAGGTGGCCATCACTCACCTGCCGTCTAGCTGGAAGGCGGTGTATCGCTGGCTGGGGCAGATGGACCTCAGCACGGAGCAGAATGCCCTGCTGAAACCGCTGGTCACGGCACTGCAGAGACGCCTAACGGAGCAAAAGCCACGCGTGATCGTGAGCACCTACCCGCTCTACGCAGGGCTGCTTCACGCCCTGCGGAAGGAGCAGGCCGTGCCCCCCCTGGTCACGGTCATCACGGATTCGACCAGCATTCATAAAATCTGGCTCATGGCACCCAGCGATCTGTATTGCGTGGCCGATGTCGAGTCCGATCAGGTTCTGATGGGTCTGGGCGTGGAGCCTGCCCAAACGAGGGTCACGGGCTTTCCGGTCAGCCTGCAATTCACGGAAAAGCCACCGGCACCACGATCGGTGCCGAGCCTCCTCTACCTGCCCTCGACCCCGGGCCGTCATGTGGCCGCTAGCTTGGAGGCGCTACGGCCTCTTCTGCTGACTGGCGTGAAACTGACGTTACCCGTGGGCAAACATGCCTCGCGCCTGTATCACGTGCTGAGACGCTTCACCGATTCCCTGCCGAGCGACATGGTGGACATCATCGGCTGGACGCAGCAGATCCCGGACTTTTTGCGCAGCCACGATGTGGTGATTTGCAAGGCAGGAGGAGCGATCCTACACGAGGTGATGGCGGCGCGAATCCCGGCCGTGATCGACTATGTGGTGCCTGGGCAGGAGGAAGGTAACGCGGATTATCTGCTCTCCCGCCACTGTGCTCTTCGCAGCCACAGCCCGGAGCAGACGGGCCAAGCGGTGGCTAAGCTGCTGGCCGATGGCAGGAAGCTGGCCCGTCAGATGCGGGAAAACATGCTGCCCATCAGCCTGCCCGATGCAGCGCTGCGGGTCGCGCATGAGGTGCTCGCCTTGGCCGAAGGCAAGCCAACCCCGGAGATCAGTTCTTCTGGAAGAGGCGCTTGAAGAAGTTTGTCTTGGGCTGCTGCGCCGATGGCGGAGCGACCGGCGCCACTTCCTTGAGTCCCGAAGCGGACTCACCCGTGGGGAGCGGCACAGGATCAAAGCGCGTGCTTCCCGGTGGCGGAGCGGGATTGGCAGGAGCACCCTGACCGGACTGGGTGAAGTCAATCGGAGCAGGCTTCAGGGTCAGAGCCCCGGCGGCGAGGTTGATGATCTTGGGTTTTTGGGCCTTTCCTGTCGCATCGTACTCGTGCAGGACTTGCTGAAAGACTTCGCCTTTGACGTTGATCATGCGGTCCTCTTTGCGACGGCCCAACTCGTCATAAATGCATTGGCATCGTGCCACCAGGCCGCCACGACCGTCATAGACGTTTCCCTGCAGCGGTTCACCCTTGTCATTGAGCATGAACACTTTCTTCATGATCACGGCGTTTTCGGCGCTGTAAGTCACTTCCGTGAGCTCGCGTGTCTCGGGATTGGTGGTGGACTCCGTGCGTGATTTGTCGGGATGGTAAACCGTGCGTGCGACGGTGCGTAACGTCGCTTGAGCCAGGGAGAAACCATCGGCAAGGAGAAGCCAGGAAAGCCCAAGAATGGCGGCGCGGTTTTTCATGGTGAGTTGAGAATTCGCGGCGAGATTAGCCGCTTGAATCCCTGCCCACAATTCTGATTTCTCACGTCATGTCCCAGAATTTCGATCCCAGCTCTGCCCCTCAAGCCTCCGAATGGGAGGCGTTCCTCCAATCGGTGATTCGTGAATTTCAGTGCACCACCGGCACGCTGCACCGCCTGGATCCGTTGGACCAACACCTGAAATTGGTCGCCGCTCAAGCGATCCCAGCGCCTTTGATTCCCATCATTCAATCGATCCCCATGGGCAAAGGCATCGCCGGATGCGCAGCCGAGCGTCAGGAACCCGTCGAACTCTGCAATCTGCAAACCGACACCAGCGGCGTGGCCAAGCCGGGAGCACGTCAGACACAGGTTCAGGGCAGCCTCGCGGTCCCGATGATGGATGGATCTCGCCTGTGTGGCACGCTCGGCATTGGCAAAATGGAGCCGTACGAATTCACCGACGACGAAAAAAATAGGCTGCTGGAGATTGCCCATGCGGCGGCAGCCCGACTGCTGCCTGCAAGCTGAGGAAAACGAGAATTAAGCTGCTTTCTTGGATTTCTTGGCTGGAGCTTTTGTGGCTTTGACGGGTTCAGCGGCTGGCTTGGTTTTCTTTTTCGCCACGGGCTTCTTCACGATGGGCGCAGCAACTGGGACCAAGCTGCTCGCCCAATCCTCGACGTGCAGCCAGTCATCGCTGCCTTCTGCACGCACATAATCGGTCTCCTTGAGGATGCCACGCTGGTAAAAGGAACTCAGCTCTGCAGCGGCAAAGGGACCGAATTCGACAAAGGCACGGCTAAGGTAAAGCATCATGAGAGTGTAGGGAGGAAGTTTGCGTTAACAAGGGACTGGATCACTGACCGTGAGAGAACCAAGCAACTTCCTTGCCACATTGAGCTGATGGCAAACCGACGCCCCCAAGTGCTCAATGCCTACTTGATCGCCGGTGGCGGCTCGATGCTCAGCTGCACGATGGCTTCACGCACGCGTGTGGCCTGCTCGGGGCTCATGATGAGGTAGCGGTGCTTGCCGTCGCCTTTCTTCACGGGGCGGAAGAGCGTCGCGGAGTCATCATCGACCTTGATGTTGCCGGGAGGCGAGAGATCGAAGTAACCGCGGTCCGGGTAGATCGCATACAGCACCGCGGTCGGGTCCCACGTGGGGCGATCGTGCGGCGGCGGGTTGTAGAGGTAGTAGGCCTCCTTCAGCGGATGCTGGGGCAGGTAGTTGAGGTCCTGCTCGATGACGACATGCGGAAACGCCGCCGCCACGCCGATCTCATAGCCGCTCCACACCATCGGCGTCGGCCATTCCTTCGCGAGCTTTTGCGCGGCGGGCACATCGAGCTTCACGTTGTATTCGAGGTGCCGTGTGTCGAAGTTCACCGTCTGAAACGCGCCGGCCATGAGGCTGAGCACTTTGACTTTTTTCGCGATGAGCGCCTTCGCCTCCGGATCGTCCATGAGTCGCGCCAGATTCGTGAAAAAGCCCACCTGAGCGATCACCACGCTGCCATCCGGCTGCTTCGCGAGGATGTCTTTGATCAAACCGCCCGCCTCAGGTGCATCGGCGCCGCTTTTGAGATCGTGCGGATACTTGTCGGCAAGCAAATTGAACTTCCCCGCCTCCTTCGCCGCCCCGTTGCGCACCACGCCGATGGGCGTGTCCGGATAACCATAAAGCGTGTTCACCGCATCGACGAATGCCGCCGCCTGCGGATGATCCTTCGTCACCGTGACCGCGAGCAGCTCGCACGCGCCGCGCTTTTGCAGGTTGTGAATCATGCACAGCGCCATCAGGTCATCGACATCATTGCCCATGTCGGTGTCGAAGATGAGCTTCACGGGCGCCGCTTGGGCGAGGGCTCCGAAGAAAAGAGAAAAGAAAAACAGTTTCATGGATGTGTTTGCGCAGATTGGGGCATGCGTCCGCCGGTGAAACGAATCAGCTCCTTCGAACAGCGTTGCCGTTGGGCATAACGCCACGACGGACGCCAATCACACGCCCCATGGCAAACAGGATGTGCATGAGCCCTAGCATGAGCCCACGATGCCCGTGCTGAAAACTCGATGGGAACAAAACAGACATTCATCAAAGCGAACGAAGAATGTAATTCATTGAATTCTACAGAACGGTTCCGAGCGTGAAAAATGTCGTCGGTTCCCGCGACGGGAATCCACCCCCATCCCCCAACATGAGCCATACCCCCAACGACATAACTCCCCACGTCATCACTCTCGCCCCCGGCGACGGCATCGGGCCGGAGATCACCCGGGCCGTCTGCTCGATCCTCGACGCGGCGCAATGCCCGATCCGCTACGAAGAAGTGGAGGTCGGCGAAAAAGCCTACCTGGCCGGTCACAGCAGCGGCATCACGCCCGAGGCATGGACCGTGCTGCGCAAGAACCCGGTGCTGCTGAAGGGCCCCATCACCACGCCCCAGGGCTCCGGTTACAAGAGCCTCAATGTCACCCTGAGGAAGACGCTGGGCCTGTTCGCCAACGTGCGCCCCTGCCGCACCTACCATCCGTTTGTGGCCACGCGGCATCCTGGCATGGACGTGGTGGTCATCCGTGAAAACGAGGAGGACCTGTATGCGGGGATCGAGCACCGCCAGACGGTGGACACCTTCCAATGCCTGAAGCTGGTGACCCTGCCGGGCACGGAGAAGATCGTGCGCTACGCCTTTGACTACGCCAGCGCCAACGGACGCCGCAAGGTGACCTGCCTGGTGAAGGACAATATCATGAAGCTCACCGACGGCCTGTTTGCCGACACCTTCCGGCGCATCGGCGCCGAGTATCCGGACCTAGTCAAAGAGGTGCAGATCATCGACATCGGCACCGCGAGGGTGGCCGTGCAGCCCGAGCGCTACGATGTCATCGTGACGCTCAACCTTTACGGCGACATCATCAGCGATGTGACCGCCGAGCTCACCGGCAGCGTCGGCCTGGCCGGCAGCGCCAACATCGGCGAGCGCATCAGCATGTTCGAGGCCATCCACGGCAGCGCCCCGGACATCGCCGGCCACGACAAGGCAAATCCCACCGCCATGCTGCAGTCCGCCGTGATGATGCTGGTGCATCTGGGCCTCGCCAAGCATGCGGAGCTGGTGCAGAACGCCCTGCTGTGCACGCTGGAGGACGGCATCCACACGGTGGACATCTACCGCGAAGGAGTGAGCACCCAGCTGGCCGGCACGCAGGCCTTTGCCCAGGCGGTGATCGAGCGCCTGGGACGCCAGCCGACCAAGCTGCCCACGGCGGCCTTTCAAAGCGCGGCCGCGAAACCCTATGTCTATGAGCGTCCGGCGGTGCGCCGGGAGCTCTGCGGCGTGGACTTCTTTGTCTGCTCGGCGGACAAGTCCCCGGACGCTCTCGCAGCGGCCCTCCAGGCGGCCACGAGCGGCGTGCTGCAACTGAAGCTGGTCACCAACCGGGGCGTGAAAGTCTGGCCCGAAGGCTTCCCGGAAACCTTCTGCACCGACCACTGGCGCTGCCGCTTCGTCAGTCCGGCGATGAACCCTGCGGAGGAACCGCTGGCCTACCCGCCGATCGAGGCCTCACGCATCCCCGAGGCGCTGGCAAAGCTTCACGCCGCCGGCATCGAGGTGGTGAAAACCGAGAACCTCTACCTCTTCGATGGCAAACGCGGCTTCTCGCTCGGCCAGGGAGAGTAAAGCACGCCATTCACGCTCATCACGCATCGCCGCACTGCTCGGGAGAAACCTCCGGAGCGGTGCGGCCCTTTTTTGCCACCCGACCACGGACTCATCGGGCAGGCGGAGGCTGGATGGTGAGATGCACAATGGCTTCCAGCGCACGACTTTGCTGCACGGAGCTCAGAGTGAGAAAACGATCACGTTGGCTGCCTTTACCGTTTTTGACGGGCATGAAGCGTGTGAAGCCATCATCGAGCACTTTGACGCGTCCGGGCTCGGAGAGGCCGAAAAAGCCGCGGTCGGGATACACGGCCCACAGCACGCTGCTCTCGTCCCAGCACGGCCGGTCGTGCTCCGGGCCGCTGTGGAGCAAATACGCCTCTTTGACGAGGTGATGCGGCCGATACTCGAGATCGCGCTGGATGACCACACGCGGAAACGGCAGCGCCTCGCCGATCTCGTAGCCGCTCCACACGATGGGCACCTCGTCCGGCCACTGATCGGCCACCGTCTGCATGTAGCCGATGCCGTTGATGACGTTTGCTTCGAGGTGGTAGTTCGTGCGGTTACAAAACGCGAAGGCACCGGCCATGATCGACAGCGCTTTGACCTTCTGCCTCACCAAATCGATCCCGCCGGGCGATTTCAGCAGGTTGGCCATGTTCGAGGCGATGCCGACGCTGATGATCGTCACGCTGTGATCCGGCTGCGCCGTCAAAAGCTCGCGAATCAGCTCCACGGCGTCCTTCGCGTCCTCGTTGCGCTTCACATCGTGCGGGTAATCCGGCGAATCGGCCAGCTTGAGGTATTTGCTCTCGCGATGCTGCGCCTTCGCATCCCGCGTCACGCCCACCGGCAGATCCGGGCGACCATGAAACGTGTTCTGCGCATCCACAAAGCTCGCCGTCAGCGGATGGTTCTTCGAAACCGTCACGCCGAGAAACTCACACGCCCCGCGATCCGCCAGCGTGTGACACATCGCCAGCGCCAGCACGTCATCGACATCGCCGGTGATGTCGGTGTCGAAAATGATCCTCGGCTTTTCGGCGAAGAGCGGAGAACAAAACGTGAGAAGCAGGAGAAAACGGATCATGGGTAAGGGAGTGCGGAAGTCGCGGCAGCGTTTTGGAGTGCTCCAGCCCTCTGGAGCTTTTCGAAGGCCGCAAGACATGCGAAAGCGCCGGAGGGCCGGCGCACTCCAGGACGCTGTCGCGAGCCAAGATAACGGCATCTTCATTTCCTCCTCCACGTGTCCGCGAGCACGGCGACGATGATGACGACGCCGGTGACGATGCGTTTGTCGGGGTCGGAGGCACCGAGTTGGACGAGGCCGGCCTCCAGGGTGGCGATGATGAGGACTCCGAGAAAACTTTTCACCACGCTGCCGCGTCCGCCCATCAAACTGGTGCCGCCGACGACCACCGCAGCGATGGCGCTGAGTTCAAAGCCGACACCGGCGTTCGGATCGGCGCTGCCGAGGCGCGAGCAGTGAAACACGGCCGCCAGACCGGTCAACGCGCCGAGCAATGCGTGTGCGAGGATGCGCGGGCGGTCCACCGGTACGCCGGATACGTGCGCGGCCTCGCGGTTCGCGCCGATGGCGATGAAATGACGGCCCAGCGCGGTGTGCGAGAGCAACACTTGCCCCGCGATGACGACGAGCACGCTCACGACGAACGCAGGCGAGATGACGAGGCCGCCAAACGGCGCGCCGAGCGGCTCGATGGCCGCGCCGATGTATTTCGTCTTCGACTCGGTGAGCTTGTAGGCCATGCCGCGCACCATTTCGAGCATGCCGAGCGAAACGATGAAGGACGGCAGTCGAAACTTCACGCTCACGAGTCCCGTGCCGCCTCCGAGCAAGCCACCAAGCAGCATACTGCCCGCCAACGCGGCGAAAAGGCCGAGTTGCAGGTCCACCATGCCCGCGCCGACGACCGCGCCGCAAAAACCGAGCAACGAGCCGACCGACAAATCGATCCCGCCGGTGATCATGACCAGCGTCATGCCCGTCGCGACGAGCGCGAGCGCCGGAATGCGGTTCGCGACATTGCCGAGCGTCGCGAAGCTACAAAACGTGTCCCGCAGCAGCCCGAACAGCACGATCATCGCCGCGAGGACAGCGAAGAGGATGAGGTAGTCGGCGAAGCGGCGCATGGGTAGCATAGGCTTTCTAGCCTGTGATTTGAAAGGGGGCGGCAGAATCCATGAGGCACAGGTTAGAAAGCCTATGCTACTTCGTCACGACATCCACCGGCGTCTGCACGTCTGCGGGCGTTGTTTTGTCCTTGAGGGCTTTCAGGGCGGCTTCGATACCGAAGGCGGCGAGTTGGTCGCCGTGCTGGTCGGCGGTGGCGAGGACGCGACCGTCGGCCACGAGAGGTTTGAGGGCGCTGATGTTGTCAAAACCGACGATTTGGACCTGACCGGCCTTTTGAGCGCTTTGCACGGCGGCAGCGGCTCCGAGGGCCATGCTGTCGTTGGCGCACAAAAGGGCTTTGAGGCCGGGATTGGCGGTCAAAAGGCCGGAGGCGATGGTGCTGGCTTTTTCGACCTCCCACTCGCCGCTTTGCACGCTGACGATTTTCATGCCCGCGGCCTTCATGGCGTCTTCAAAGCCGGCTTTGCGCTGCTGGCTGTTGAAGGCGGTGGTGACGCCTTCGATGATGGCCACTTCATCGCCGCTTTGGAGCTTCTTGGCCAGAACCTCGCCGACACGCTTCGCGCCATCGCGATTGTCCGGGCCGACGAAGGGGATTTGCAGACCGGCTTGCTTCAAGGTGTCGGCGTCGAGCTTGTTGTCGATGTTGATGACGAGGATGCCGGCGTCTTTGGCGCGCTTGAGCACGGTGATGAGCGCCTTCGAGTCGGCGGGTGAGATGACGAGTGCCTGCACGCCCTGCGCGACCATCTGATCGACCAGTGCGACCTGCTCAGCGAGGTCAGTTTCGTTTTTGATGCCGTTGACGATGAGTTCGTAATCGGCGGCATGTGCAGCGTGATGCTTCTTTGCGCCCTCGGCCATGGTCTGAAAGAATTCATTGGCCAGCGACTTCATCACCAGCGCGACCTTGGGCTTATGAGGGCTGGCATGGACATCCGGCACCGGCTTGCATGAGGTCAGGGTCAAAAAAGGTAGGAGTAAAAAAAGAGGCGCAGGTTCATGGGTCTCAAGGAGTTCAAACGAATGGCGAACTAACCGCCTCCAAAACGTCAATCTCTCGGCAAAATAGCTTATGGCGGAGGAGATATGCCTGAAACTTCACCTCCAGAAGCCAGCGCATCACTTAAGAACAATCATGAACGTTCAGCATTAGGGAGGCACTCGGCGCTCGGCTTCCTGGAGAAGCTACTTGCTAAAGACTGCCGAGTCCCCATATTGCCGCCCCCTTATGTTGGACATCGTTATTGGTATTCTCACTGTGGTTGAAGTCATTGTTTGCCTTCTCCTCATTCTTCTTGTGCTCATGCAGCGCCCGCGGCAGGAGGGCCTCGGCGCTTCATTTGGAGACGCCGCGATGACTCAGCTAGTCGGTGCGCAAACAACCAACGTGCTGCAAAAAGGCACGGTGTACTTGGCCGTGATTCTCTTTGTTTTGACGCTTAGCCTTGCCGTTCTAACAACACGCAAGCAGGCAGGCATCCAGGGGAAAAAAGTTTTTGAAGAGCAAGCGGCTGCACCTGCGAAAGTGGCACCTCCTGCAAGCGGCGAGACGAAAGCAACAGAGCCGAGCAACAAAGAAGCCGCAAAATCGGAGAAGACGGAAACCCCAAAAGCTCCTGCGAATCCATCACAGAAGACGGCGACGCCTAGCCCAGAGTCCGCTGCAAAGCCAGCCGCTGAACCTGCCAAAGCAAAGATTGAAACTTCAGTCAATGAATCCAAAGCGCCAGCTGCGGCCGCTCCTGCACCTAAAGTTGAAAGCAGCCCAGCCCAGCCTTCGGCGGAAAGCACCAAAAAGCCCTAAACTTTTTTTCGTTTTCATTTCCATCACCAGTTTTGGTTCCACGTGATTGCCATGCGAAACATCATGTGTGGCACACTCGCTCGGCAGGCAGGCAAAGGGTATTGTTTTGCGGTTTTGCTGTGTTGTTTTGCCTGGTGCCTCGCTGTCAACGATGCTGAGGCCGCAGGTTTTATCAGGTGCCAACTCGCCGATGGCTTTGACTTTCCAGTCGGTAAACCCAACGGCGAAGGCTATTACAAATCACGCGGCTATTGGCCGAATGGACACCTAGGTGAAGACTGGAATGGACGTGGTGGTGGCAACAGCGATTTAGGCGCGCCGATTTACTCGACCGCGCGCGGGGTCGTCATCATTTCCGAAAACGTCGGTGGGGGTTGGGGACAGTGTGTGATCGTCCGCCATGCGTATCGCGACCCGACAGGAAAGATCAGCATGGTCGATAGTCTCTATGCCCATCTTTACCAGCGCACAGTCAAAGTCGGTCAAGTCGTGGAAAAAGGCCAGTTGGTCGGCACAATGGGCAGCAACAACGGCATGTATTTTGTGCACCTTCATTTCGAGATTCGAAAAAACCTGCGCATCGGCATGAACAGGAGTCAGTTCGCTCGAGATAACACGAATTACTACAGTCCGACGGATTTCATCAACAAGAACCGCGTTTTGCCCACCAGCTTTAGCAAGTACCCTATACCGACGGGGCTCTTTGCACCTTATGGCAAATCGTTGGCTGATGCACGCAGCGACTCTGGCTTTGGCGTTCAGGTGCCCTCTCTTCCGAAAAGCGAATCGGGGTCATCTCTGCCATCCACAGGCCCCTCCGCTGATGATGAAGATTTTTGGGCCAAGCTACGCGGCCGCTTGAAACAAGGTAAACTGACTCCTGGAACGACGCCCGGAACTCCATAAGCTTCTCCAGGACGACAATGGATGAACCGAAAGATTGTCAGCCCTCAACCCGTGACATCAATTCCATGCGAATCATTTACGTCAAAGCTCTTCTCCTTTGCTGCGCAGGCGCGATTTATGCCGATGTCACGACTCAACCCCTTTACTGGCCCGATAAGAATGGGCCGACTTATGACGGCATCGTTTCCAGCTCCGAAACCAAGCGCATTCCTCTAACCTGGAATGCCGACAAAGGAGAGAACATCGCCTGGAGCACTGCGCTAGAAGGTGAAGGGCACAGCACGCCGGTCATTGGCGGAGATCGCATCTGGTTCACCGCAGCGACCAGCGATGGGAAACAACAATTCGTTTACGCCATCGATCGAATGACGGGGAAAGTCATTCATCATCAAGTGCTGTTCGAAAACCCGAGTCCTGAAGAACTGGGCAATCCTTTGAATAACTACGCGGCCCCTTCGCCAGTGCTGGATGAAGCCGGGGTGTATGTGCATTTCGGCACGTATGGAACGGCGTGTCTTGATTCCAAGACCGGAAAGGTCCTTTGGCAACGCCGTGACATCAATGCACGTCATTATCGCGGTCCAGGTTCATCTCCGATACTGCACGACAAACTTCTGATTCTAACCTTTGATGGGATCGATCAACAATTCGTGACGGCTCTAGATAAGCAAACAGGGCAAACCGTCTGGAAGACGAGCCGAACGACGGACTATGGTGACTTAGATGCAGAAGGAAAACCCACTCGAGACGGTGATATGCGGAAAGCGTACCATACGCCTAGTGTTTTCAACTTGGCAGGAGTTCACACGTTGGTCTCCGTGGGGTCTCGTGCTGCATTTGGCTATGATGTGCGTGATGGAAAAGAACTTTGGACCATTCGCCATGGAGGCTTCAATGCAGCAATTCGGCCACTGGTTCACAAAGATATCCTGATCATCAACACCGGATCCGAAAGAGCTCACACCTTAGGCGTCAAAATCGATGGCCAAATGAAAGGAGACATCACCGCAACTCATGTTCTGTGGGACCGGGAAAAAAGAAACGCCAGCGAGGCCTGTTCAATCATTTACGGTGATCACCTTTTTCAGATCACTCGCGGTGGCATCGTGACCTGCATGAACATCGAGACCGGCCAAGACGTTTGGGAAGATCGAATTCCTGGCCAACACCTTCCTTCGCCCATTCTCGTTGGGGATCGTCTATACTTCAGCAACGACCGTGGTGATACCCATGTCATCAAGGCCGGTCCACGTTTTGAAATCCTTGCGAAAAATCAACTGCCTGATGCCATGACAGCATCTCCCGCCGTGGCTGATGGCGCGTTGTTTATCCGCACAAAGAAACACTTATTCAAATTGGCGACGCCTGAGCCCTAGGCTGACTACCCCATGTGAATACATGGCCATGGCAGCAGCCTCTCTTTGAACTTCATGTCCTATCCATTTATGCCATGCCTTTGGATAAGCCTAGAAAAATAAGCTCTACATCACAAAAGTTTAGCCAAACCCCGTCGTTGTGCTAACATCTATCCCCTATGGCTACGACTCCGACCCGTAAAACTCGTTTTTCCCGCCGTGTTCCTGATCATGTGACTGACGAGCTGGTAAACGTCCTCGGCAACGGGGATACCCTTGAGTTCAACCAGCTCTTCAAGCTTGTTTATGACAATCTGAAGCTGAAGAACGCCGTGAGCGGAGGTGAGGAAATGCTTCGCCTTCGATCCTACGAAAAGCTTCAAGGTCTTGTCAGTCGCGGACTTTGCGCGAAAGCCGGCAAAACTTATCGTGGATTGCCAGGACTGCGTGAATCCCACCAAGCAACCATCGCCGCCCGGACTGCGGCTGTCGCTGCACGCTAATCGTCTTGGAAAACATCAATCCTTGCAGGCTGCCCGAACAGGCAGCCTGTTTTTTTGGGAACTTGTTCACCGTTCATCGAAAACCTGGTGATTCCGGGCGTTTCTGAAATTCTTGCACACGGATGAAAAAACGCGGTCTGGTACATTCACCTGATGTGGACAGTCTTCAGCAGGTATGACCTCACGAGAAACTCGAGCCACACAAACTTTCCTGAGTTATCATGACTTCGTCAAAGCCATGGCACTGAAATATGCGCCGTGGCCAGGACTTACCGAAGACATCTCTCAACAGGTCTTCCTGGAGTTTATCGCCAAAGAGGAACGCTGGGATCTCGAAAGAGACCTACGCCCCCTGCTGGCCACCATGACTCGCTTTGTAGCCATGCGGCTATGGCGTGAGCGCACTCGTGAAAAGCCGGAAGTGGTTCAAAAACTAGCCGAGCACATCCGGCAACTGTCCGAAGAGCAGCAGATCGAACCTCGTTTTGAACAAGAGATCGGGTTGCTCAACGAATGCTTAAACAAACTGCCCGACACAAGCAGGAATTTGGTTCAGCTGTATTATTACCATGAGATCGGCACACCTGAAATCGCAGAGCAGCTTAACATGAAAGCTGACACCGTGTGTCGAGCGCTGTCTCGTGTGCGTGAAAAGTTAAGGGAATGTATTCAACGCCGCCTCCAAGCAGCTGCTTCTAGTTATGCATGATCCAGTGACCGATCCCGAAGTTCTCCTTCAGCGCTATGTCGAAGATCGACTAAGCCATGAAGACGCCTTAGCGATGATGGAACTTTTGACCCGTGACCCAACCTGGCTGAACAAGATCACCTCGCAGCTTCAGACGGATGCGATGCTTCGTGAAGTGTCCAAGATCTCCTGCCGAAGTCAGGACTTCAAAGTACAAATGCCGCGCAGGCATTTTCAGTGGAGAGCTTCCCTAACGCGCTTAGCGATCGCGGCTTCCATTGCCTTTGCTTTCTTCTTGATCTATCCACCTGATGAAGAAGCAGAGCTGACCACGAACGCGGTCGCTGTTTTGATGAGCGCAGACCATGCTCAATGGAGTGGCTATTCCCCCAAGCAAGGAATGCCTTTAGCTCCGACCGTTTTACACCTCACTCATGGTTTGGCACAAATCGAGTTTTATCAAGGGGCTCGCGTCACCCTGGAAGGCCCCGCGAAGTTTGAGCTTTTATCGACCAATTCTGCACGATGCACTCAAGGAAAGCTGAGCGCTCACGTGCCGCCGCAGGCGAAGGGCTTTCGCATCGAAACCCCCAAGGGCACCCTTGTCGATCTAGGCACTGACTTTGGTCTCGACATGAATATGCCATCTCCCGAGATCCATGTGTTCAAAGGCGAAGTTCAATTGCACCGGGAAAGCGCAGCCATTTTGCCCATCAAGGGAGGTGAAGCGCTGGCTTTAAGTTATCCATCCAAAAAATCGAATGCGGATCAGGTTGCCTTTGAATCACTGGCCACACTCGATCAGCGCACGGCAGCATCACAACGCCAAGCTTTTCAAAATTGGCTAACTTTGTCGTCTGACTGGAAAGCGGATCCTTCGATGCTTCTGCACCTTGATTTTCAGGACGCCAAACACACGCGAAGTCTGCGTAACCATAGCCTTCAGGCCGCAAACATTCCCGATGCCAGCATCGTCGGCTGCCAATGGACTCAAGGCCGTTGGCCTGGAAAACAAGCTCTCGAATTTCGCAATGTGAGCGACCGGGTGAGACTAAGCCTTCCCGGAGAATACTCCGCCATCACTCTGTGCGCATGGGTCAGAGTGGATAGCCTGGATCGGGCCTTCAACTCTCTATTCATGGTTCAAGGTTATGAAAATGGGGGCATGCATTGGCAAATCACCAGAGACGGCAAACTCCGACTCGGCTTAGCAGGGCGATCGGGAGCGCCTAACCATGATTATGATACGCCTTCCATCATCACCCCTGATCGATTTGGTCGCTGGATTCATTTGGTTACGGTGATCGACCCTAGCTCACACGAAGTGCGTCATTATCTCAATGGAGAACTGGCCGCTCGCCTGCCTCGCCTGCATACCTTCAAAGTTCAGATGCCGCTGGCTGAATTGGGCAACTGGAACAATGGAGGTCGATTTGGCAGCTCCGCCATCCGGCACTTCAGCGGTCTGATGGATGAGTTTATGCTTTCCGCTCGAGTTCTATCGGATCGTGAGATTGAGCAGTGTGCTCAATGATCACTTCATGAACCAGGCTTTTTAGCAGTCACAGGATAGCGCGAGGGATCTTTTTCATAAAGGGCCATGCATTCGACACAGCAAAAAGCAACGTTGCCCTTTTCTGTAAAAAGCCGGTAGATGATTCGAACCGCGTTGCCATCCACAGGACACTTGTCGTTAATGGCGGGTCCGCCTTTGGCGAACACAGAGGAGATGGCAATGAGCGCTAAAAGCAAACAGGGGAATCGTGTTTTCATGACGCAGGATGTGTTTTCCAAGCTCCATGCTGAAGCTTGATGAGCCCCTAACGTGATGACCGGACCACCCCTTGGCTGCTAAACAAGCTAGGTCAAAATGTTCACAAATCACGCACAGTCCGTTTTAGCTTCAAAACGGAATGTCATCCCCGTCCAGACCATCCGTAATCGGGCCTTCGCCAAAATCATCATGCTTCTCCTGAATGGGAGGCGCTGAACGCGGCGCAGATCTCTGCGGCACCGATGGCCGTTGTGCATAGGTATTGCCACCGGCGGAATTTCCAGCGGGTCGTCTTGGCGCGGGCGCAGGTGCGCTGTAGCCACCTGACTCGGGGGCACCTTCATCGGGGTAAGATTGGCCACCAGCCCCGGCCCCTGCAGAACCCAACAACTGCATGTTCTCACAAACCACTTTGATTTTGTTTCGCTTTTGTCCCGTGGCCTTGTCCTCCCAAGTGTCCATCTGGAGTCGTCCCTCAATGAAAACAGGCTTTCCCTTGTGTAGCCATTGACCCGCGACTTCCGCCTGTCTTCCCCACAAGGTGATGTCGAGATATGTGACCTCTTCTTGCCTTTCTCCCGTAGCCTCATTGATGAATCGGCGATTCACGGCCAAGCCGATATCGCAAACGGCCGTGCCTTTGGGAGTAAAACGGACCTCGGGATCCCGCGTGAGGTTGCCGATGAGCATGACTTTATTCAAACTGGCCATAGAATTTTATCATAGCCACTCCCCCACCCTGCCGGCAACACTTTTGTCATTGGCAAAAGCACTCACCCCCCTGAACTTCCTTCAGTTTATGAAATGGTTTATCCCCTCCCTCCTGATTCTTTGGGCTCTTTCCGCTTGCAAGCCAGCAAGCGAATCAGAGGCCAGTCAAAAAACAGCATCGGCTCACCATAAGCCGAAGGTTTACGTGGCGAACTACCCGTTGAAATTCTTCGCCGAACGACTCGGAGCAGAGGCCATCGAGGTACACTTCCCTGCGCCTAGCGATGAAGATCCTGTTTTTTGGCAACCCGATGATGCCACCATCGCCGCTTTTCAAAATGCCGATCTTATCCTGATGAATGGTGCGACTTATTCCAAGTGGGCAGAGAAAATTACACTGCCAGAATCGAAGCTGGTGGATACATCCGCAGGCTTCAAAGCTCAGTTCATTGAAATCATGGCCGATGCCACTCACAGTCATGGCCCCGGAGGCGAACACAGCCACAGCGGCACCGCTTTCACCACATGGATCGATTTCACTCAAGCCATCCAGCAACTTGAGGCTACAAAAACATCTTTGACCAAGTTCACACAGAACGCGGAAAAAAACTTCCTAGCCCTTCAGAGTGAGCTCAAGGCTCTTGATGCACGGATGGTCGCCGTCAGCCAACGCATCGCTAACGCGCCACTGATTGCCTCGCATCCGGTTTATCATTACTTCGCGCGTCGCTATGCGTTGAACATCCAAGCTGTTCTCTGGGAGCCTGAGATCGTGCCGGATGAAAAGGCTATGGCAGAGCTAAAAGCCATTTTAGCCAAACATCCAGCCAAGTGGATGATCTGGGAAGGTGAGCCCGCCCAAGAAAGCGTTGCCAAGCTGGAAGCTATCGGTGTCAAAAGCGTGACCTTTGATCCCTGTGGGAACATGCCGGATAAAGGTGACTTTTTGAGTGTGATGAAGGCCAATGTCGAAAATCTCGAGAAGGCATTTCCATAATCCATGATGAGAGCACGTGTCCTGCCTCTAGCTTGAAGGGTTGAAGCCCGCCCCCATTGGCGATCACTTTTCTTCTCTCTGTTGAGCTCATGTGAGCGAAACCACGGCCTAACGTCCTTTTAGACATGCGCCAAGGAGCTCCAAGCTCACGTTCCCACCACTCAAAACACATGCGACTCGTGCCCCCTGCCACTGATGCGCTTGCTTTTTGAAAGCAGCCCAGGCCAGTGCGCCCGCTCCTTCGGGAAGGTGGTGGGTCGTTTGGATGAGCTCGCGCATGGCTTCTAGGGCTTCTTCATCATGGACGGTAACTACGTCATGGGCATGACGAAGAATGCAAGACAGAGCTTCTTCATGAGGCCTGCGACAGGCAACGCCTTCCGCGACGCGTGTCAGGCTCGGCTGCTCAACCAACGTTTTGCTCTCCCAGGAGCGGCGATAAGCAGGTGCGTGCTCGGAAACGACCCCAACAATGGCGACTTCAAGCCCCAATGCCTGCCGAGCAGCGGCTAATCCACAAAAGCCTGAACCCAAGCCGATGGGCACAAACACCACATCCAGTTTTGGAACTGCGCGAAAAAGCTCCATGCCATAGGAAGCGACACCGCAAACCAACCATGGGTGAAACGATGGCACGGCATGCAGGCCTTCACACGAAGACAAGTCGCGAGAATGCTCCAGAGCATCCTGGAATTCGGCACCGTGCTCCACGAGTTCAGCGCCGAGGGCTCGTATAGCTGCATTTTTTTCGGGGTTGTTGCCTCGCGGCACCACAATGACCGCTTTCAGACCCAATAGCTTTGCCGCAAAACTGATCGACTGGCCATGGTTGCCTGTGCTGGCAGCGATGACCCCTTTGACATTAGGCTGCTGACGCCGCAAATGATCCAAGTAGACAAGCCCACCTCTGATTTTAAAGGCACCAACAGGCGTTAAATTTTCGTGCTTCAGCCAAAGCTCTGCGTTCCACGACAGGTTAAGAAGAGGCCATTGCCGAGTGGGGGTCTCCGGAACATGCGCGCGAATGAATTGAGTCGCAGATTCGATCTCGGAAAGGGTAGGCAGCTGGGGGTCAAAGTCCCGCATCATGGCGTTTGCCATGCGTGAAATCCTCACCCCCGTCAAGCTACGTTGAATCAACTACCAGCGCACTGTTGCACCGAAGATCGCATTGAATCCAGGCTCGTTGGAACCAGAGCCTGCATAGCGGTAGGGACGATCTGCCAAGTTTTCCAGGGCCACGTTGACGCCCAGGTTGCGTGTGATTTCCCACCCTCCACGGATCGCTAGCATGAAAAAGCCTGGATTTCCACCGGCTGGAATTCGGGTACTATCGAGGCGATCAGAGGTGCTGAGTCGATCATAATCAGACTGGCCGAGAGCGACGAATTCAGACCAGAGACGACGATCAGGCGTCTGCCAGCGCACTCCTGCGCGCCACATGATTGGCACGACACGAGAGGCCGGTTCATCCACCATTTGGCCAGAAGCACCGACGAATTGTGAAACACGACCTTCGGTCCAGGTGACATGACCAAAGACAGACCAGGATGGGGTAAATCTCAAGTCAGCAGCGAGCTCAACGCCATGAATGAATCCATCTCCGCCATTCTTTTTCTGGACCACGATATTCGGACCAATGACTTCGTTGGTGCGCTGACGAACGATCATGTTATCGATTTTGGTGTAAAAGTAGCTCAGGCTGCTGCTCAAGCGTTCTGTGTCGACCTTGAGCCCCATCTCGAAGTTGATGAATTCCTCAGGATCAAGACCGGTTGAGGGCAATTCGAGTTCACCGGAACGCGCAATGTCGAGTCGAGACAAGTCTGAAAGGTTAGGGGCGCGGAATCCCTGCGAGATGCCGGCAAACGCTCGCCATTGATCCTTGTCATCCAGATCATAAATCACCCGAGCATTCGCGGAGAAGTTTTGCCAGTTCTCATTCATGCTATCATATACAATTTGAGTCGTATCACGGTTGTCATAGCGTCCTACATCGGCACTGGCATAAGTGTAGCGGCCGCCCAAGAACAGATGAAGACGATCTCCGCAGGTGATTTCATCCATCAGATAGGCCCCCAGAAGGTGATAAGACGCATCATCACCCACAGGACCTTGGATAGCATGGGAGACAAAGGTTCCATTCAGGCGGTAGCGCTGGCTGCCACTCGCTACCCAATCCCGGTAATAATCGACACCATAGGTTAGCAAGCCAATCGGGGATTCGCTTTGCAGTTGCAAGTCAAGGCCCAGGGTTCTCACCGTCGTTTGACTGAAGTCTTGGCGATTGTCGCTCACACGTCGGATTCGATGTTCGATTTCCTCCAGCGATTGCAAAGAAAGAGTCAGGCTAGCGCTATCGATCATCCCATCCAGATTTTGGCCAGCCAGACGAATGTAGGAAAGGGAGCGCTCTTGGTCATAAGCGCGCTTCAAATCGTCTGTGTTGTTCACAGGTCTGATGCCATCAAAAGGAATGCGATCACGGGTGACATGCGTTCGCCAAACATCGTTTTGACGGAGATTCTGATGCACGGCAGTCAGCGTCCAATTTGGGTCGAGTGTGATATCCAAACGCCCATCATAAGACCACTCATCATATCCAGTCCGGGGCTGATCGCCGAACTCCGCATCATGAACATCGCCAAAGTATTTCAGGCTAGCGCCGAGGTGAAGTCCCCACTCCCCCCCCTGACCGAACTGCACTTCTTGGCGCATGACATTGCTCTCTTCAGCGGTGGAACCTCGGTATGAACTGAGTCCGTGGAAGAAGAAGCCAGGTGCTTCCTGCTGCCATCCAGAGTTTTTGGTGAGAACGTTCAGCGTACCTCCAATCGAGTCACTTCCATACACGGTGCTCCCTTGCCCAGGAACCAGCTCGATTTGGTCAATCGAAAAGCTATCAATCGTATTCCAATATTGGTTGGGTCCTTCCCGAAAGATGCTGTTGTTGAATCTAATGCCATCGATCAAGGCTAGATTCCGAAAGCCAGTAAAACCGCGAATGAAAGGCGAGCCCTGCCCATTGGCTGTTTTCTGAACATTAACGCCTGGCAATTCGCGTAGAGCTTCTGGCAAGGTTCGGTTTTGACGTTCCAGAAGTTGGTCAGCTTCCAAGACACGCACCTGACTTGGCACTTCAGCCAACGATTTCTGATTGCGCGTCGCAGTGATGATGACCGGAGGCAACTCTTCGTCAGCCTTGATCACTGCGTCTTTTTTCTCCTCCATTTGAGCGAGAAGAGAACAAGGCAAAAGGCTCGATAGCATCCATATGGATTTGGTTCGGGAAGATAAAAACATGGGGAGGCTGCATCACCACCAGAATGGGTGCATCTTGTCATGTTCTATCTTTTTTAACCTGGGCAGTTGGACGCGACTGGCCCTTTGTTCACTTCCATGGAGCAATTTTTGATCATCTTCTGCCACATCCCTGGCGAACGCTTTGCGGGCTGGATCGCAAATGGGGAACTTGGCATGAGCCATCTATCCTCCCGGATGGTTGCCGAGAGAAGGCATGACAAAACCCTCTGATCTATGGAAATTCGTCGAGCCAACGAGCCAAACGCAGGTGCCTTCCGTGCTGTTTTTGGTTTAAGGTAACAAAAAGAGAACCCGCTATGCTTTTATTTCCTCGAAGATATTGGCTTGGTTATTTCAAGCTGTGGCTATCGACGGTTATGCTCCTTGTTGTTTCGACGCGTAGCTTTGGTCATCCCGCAGACGTTCAGTATCTACAGATTCATCTCTTGCGAGATCGCGCGGAATTACGTTTCACCTTCAATCTATGGATTCTTGCGAAGTTTTGCCCAAATCTCGATGCCGATCATGATGGACAACTGCGTCCACCCGAACTCGACCATGCAAAAATTGAGCTGCTTGAGTATCTACGACATCATGTTCACCTAGCCATCAACGGGAAGGCGACCCCCCTGCCTGCTTGGGTCGATTTCCAGACTCTCTGGCCTAACCCAGAGTCCGCCGTGCGTGAGACCGACTTTGCAGCACGCCACTTCGACGTATCGTTCGAATGCACGACCCACCCGGTGTTGGATAGCCTTGGTCTCAAGTTCACGTTGTGGAAAGAAGCAGGTCCCCAGGCGACGATCGAGGCGACGTTTGATCAAGAGGATTGGAGAACGCATATCCCGTTCAGCATGAACGAGCCGGATTACGTGCATTACACAGGTTTCCGTTTGGATGATTTGTTTCTTGCGCCTCAAACTAGAGCGAAGGCCAGCGGAGTTCCGTTCCACGCATGGAAACCGTGGGCGATGATTTTTCTTGGTAGTGGAGTTGTGCTGTTGATCCTTCGAAGAGTGGCACACAGGCCATCGTAATGGTTGAATCTCATGTCTCCCGTTCTGCAAACTCTCACAGACTTGGTTCGCATCAACAGCGTAAACCCTTCGTATCAAGGTGGTCCTGGGGAAGCAGCGATGGCTGAATATCTGATGCATTTTTTTGGATCTCATGGGGTGGAATGCTGGAAGCAAGCCGTGTGGCCAGATCGACCAAATGTTCTGGCGCGGCTTCCAGGACGTGATTCTAGCCGTCGCGTGGTGCTGGAAGCTCATATGGATACCGTATCGATTCAGGGAATGACCATTGCTCCCTTCCATCCGCAAGTCTCCGGCGGAAGACTTTATGGACGCGGTGCCTGTGACACCAAGGGTGGCCTTGCCGGAATGATGCAGGCGTTGATTGCACTGAAGCAAGACGGCATCACCCCGCCTTGTGAAGTCTTGCTAGCGGCGACTGTGGATGAGGAGTTCTCCTACAGAGGTGTCGTTAAGCTTTGTGAAAACCTGCAGGCTGAGGCCGCCATCGTCGCCGAACCAACAGAGCTCAGACTTGTGGTAGCGACCAAAGGTGTTCTGCGCTGCCGCATCCAAGTCAAAGGTCGTAGCGCACATAGTTCGAAGCCTCACCTTGGCATCAATGCGATCTCACACATGGCACGCGTCATCGCAGCGATAGAGGCCGATGATGCAGAACTAGCGAGCAGACAGCATCCACTGGTCGGCTCGGGCACGTGCAATATCGGCGTCATCTCAGGGGGGGTGCAGGTGAATTTCGTGCCGGATCTTTGCACGATCGAAATTGATCGAAGGTTGCTGCCGGGAGAAAGCGCTGAGTCCGCGGTGGCTCATTATCGCGCTCTTCTTGGTCGTCTTGATGGCATCCATGCCGAAATCGAAGAGCCGTTGCTGTTGGTCGATGAAGCCCTGGATACTCCGCTAACTTCACCCGTGGTGAAAGTGGCCTCCACCGTGCTGTCTTCTCTCGGTCTACAGGCTGACCCCGTGGGAGTGCCTTTTGGATGTGACGCTAGCAAACTCTCGCGTGCTGGCATTCCCTCGATTGTGTTTGGCCCAGGCAGCATTGATCAGGCGCACACGGCGGATGAGTCCGTTGAACTAGATCAAGTGGAGGCAGCTTTCGAATTTTATCAGCATTTTCTCCGCAGCTTCGTGGACTAACCGATTCCGTCGCGTTTCGTCCACCCCGAGCGATCGCGAAGAGCCTCTACGCCGTCTCCTTTGTTTCGCAAAACTTGCTGAAACGCTGAGATCAAGGCTTGATTCAGATGAGTCAATGCACCCTGCTCGAGTTTCAAAAGGACTTCTGGGCAAGTTTGAGAATGGATCTTGGGGGCGACCTGTTTGTCAGACCGATTGTTCACAGCGGCCACTTCAGGGGCAGTCTCGAACAGCGACCAAGGCTTTTTCGGCTTATCGAATGAATGGCCATCTTCTCTGCATGCCGTCGAGTCGCTAAGGTACTTTGAGCGATCCTGTTCCTGGATCTTGATCTCTTTCACCGAGGACAAAACCATCTGGAATGGGTTGAGATCGAAGTCTGGAGAAAACGAGGAGATTGGAAACGTTTTCATTATGGAATATATATTTAATATAAAAATTATGCAAATACGATCATAAATTCCATAAAATTATGATTTTTCCACACATTCGCATTCACTAGTCTATTTTTCCCATAGACAATAAGATGATCTTGCTGCCAAAGACTTGCTTTCCCTTTCAATCTTGGCATAGGTTGTCCTTCACTCCTACCCACATGTCCAAAGCCTCCGTTGAAGAAATCAAGCTCGCCTCCGCCGGTCTCCGTGGTCAGCTCGCCGAGCAGTTTGCTGACACCAGCACCCCTAACATTCCGGAGGACAGTAACATTCTTCTGAAACACCACGGTTCCTACCAACAGGACGACCGTGACCGCCGCGCTCAATTGACGAAAGAGAAAAAGGACAAAGCCTGGAGCTTCATGATCCGCAGCAAGATGCCAGGCGGTCGTATCACCGCGAAGCAGTGGATGATCCATGATGACCTTTGCACCAAAGCCTTCGGCAACATGCGTCTGACCAACCGTCAGGGAATCCAGCTGCATGGCGTACTCAAAGGTGGCCTGAAAGAGGTCATCCATAACGTTTGCCACAGCGGCCTTAGCACGATGGGTGCCTGCGGTGATGTGGTGCGCAACACCATGGGACCTGCCGCACCGATCAAAGACAAAGTCCACGCCGATACCCAAAAACTGACCGAAGAAATTAGCCAGCGCTTTCTGTGGAGATCCTCCGCCTACGCTGACATCTGGCTGGATGGTGAAAAAGTGGAACCAACCTGGATTAAAGATCCTGAAGTGAATCCTGCCGTTCGTCAGGTCACCCAGACCACGGAGGGTGAAGATCCGATTTACGGCAAAATTTACCTGCCACGGAAATTCAAGATTGGCGTGGCCATCCAGCCCTGCAATGACGTGGATCTTTTCTCTCAAGACGTCGGCTTCGTGCCCCATGTCGTCGATGGAGAAGTCGAAGGTTACACCATCACGGTCGGTGGCGGCTTTGGCATGAGCCATGGCCAATTGACCACCCGGCCCTTCCTGGCCCAGCCACTGCTTTATGTGAAGCGTGCTCATGTAGTGGACGCCTGCGAGGCCATCGTGACGACCCAGCGCGATCATGGCAACCGCACGGAGCGCAAAAATGCTCGCTTGAAATACACCGTGCAAAGCATGGGCATTGATGGCTTCCGCGAAGAAGTGGTCCGCCGCCTACCTGGCATCGAAACCTTCCCTGCCAAGCCCCTGCACTTTGACTCCGTCGAAGACACTTTGGGCTGGCACGAACAGGGAGATGGCAACCTCTACTGCTGCGTTTACGTCAGCATGGGACGCATTGTCGATGTGGCCGGTGGCCCGCAGTATCGTAGCGCTTTTGCCGAGATCGCGACGAAGCTGGATCTGCCCTACGTCGTCACGCCCAACACAAATCTCATCATCGCTGACGTGACTCCCGCGCAGAAAGATTTGGTGAATGAAATCCTCGCCAAGCATGGTGTCGTCCACGCAGATGACGTTGGCTTCACTCGTGCCCGCAAAGTAGCTCATGCATGCGTGGCCTTGCCAACCTGCGGATTGGCTCTGAGCGAGTCCGAGCGCGCTCTGCCTGGCCTCATGGACAAGATCGACCCCGTGCTGGAAGAACTCGGACTGGCCAACGAGCCCATCCTTTTCCGCATGACAGGATGCCCGAATGGCTGCGGTCGCCCCTACAACGCTGATTTCGGTTTTGTCGGTCGTGCTCCGAACAAATGGGCCATGTTCGTCGGCGGCAGCATCCGTGGCGACCGGCTGGCCGGGCTGGAGTACAAATCAGTCACCGGTGACGAAATCCCCGCCCGCGTTCGCTCCATCTTGGAAGCTTACAAAGCAGAGCGCCAGCCCGGTGAAATCTTTGCCGATTGGTTTGGTCGCACTCGCGTGAAAGGCGAGGAGCCAACGCCTGAGCAATTCCACGTGGAACTCGCCGAACGTGCCGCCAAGCTGGCTGGAGACAAGGTCGCCGAAGCCGGCTGATCCATCTCACACCACCAGATCGCGAATCACATGCCCGTGCACATCCGTGAGGCGGCGGTCAATCCCGTTATGCCTCACGGTTAGTTTTTCGTGATCAATGCCAAGCAGGTGCAGCATCGTCGCGTGGATGTCATAGCAGGTCGTCGGGTTGGCGCGGTCGAGCGGCTTGTAGCCCCATTGATCGCTCTCACCCGCCGTGACACCGCCCTTGATGCCGCCACCGCACAGCCAGTTGGTGAAGACATAGGGATTGTGGTCGCGCCCTTTGCCGCCCTGCGTGCTCGGCATGCGTCCAAACTCCGTCGTCCACAAAATGATCGTCTCATCGAGCAGGCCACGTTGTTTCAAATCGAGAATCAGCGCCGAAACGGCCTTCGCCATGCCCCAGGCGAGCGGACCGTGGTCGCGCTCGACGTCTTCGTGGCTGTCCCAATTGCGGCGCGGGAAACCGTTGTCGTTGCCGCTCCAGATCTGCACAAAGCGCACGCCGCGTTCCAGCAATCGACGCGCCGCGAGGCACTTGCGGCCCATGTAGTCGGCTTCTTCCTCGGCATTGATCTCCGTGGGCCAGACTTTGCGATGCTCCTGGATGCCATACATCGTTTTCATCGCATCGGACTCTTTTGAGATGTCCAAAGCCTCCGGCGCAGCGAGCTGCATCTTTGCGGCCAGTTCGTAGCTCTGAATGCGACTTTCGAGCCGCGAGTCCTCCTCACGCAAGGCAGCGTGTTTTTGGTTCAACTGCTTCAAAAGATCAAAACCACCGCGATCCGACCTCGCTGAGATGTAGCGGCCATTTTTATGCGGAAACAAATCGGAGATCGGCACCTCCGCGCCGGGATAAATGATCGTCCCGGCATGCTGCGACGGCAAAAACGCCGAATCCCAGTTCTTCGGTCCATTCGAGGCAAACCCGCGATGATCCGGCAGCACGACAAAGGTCGGCAAATTGTCGCTGATCGAGCCCAGCGCATAACTCACCCAGCAGCCCATGCCAGGAAAGCCGGGCAAATTGAAGCCCGTGGCTTGGAGCAGCGTGCCTTGCGAGTGCACGCCAGTCTTTCCTACCATGTTATGCACGAAAGCCATGTCATCCGCGCAGGCCCCGAGCGGCGCCACGGCCTCGCTGAGCATCTTGCCGCTTTGGCCGTAAGGTTTGAAGTCCCACACCGGCTTCTTCCAGGGGCCGAGGCCGTTTTGAAAGGCCTCCACCGCCTCGCCGAAGTTTGACTCTTCGCCATGATGCTTCACCAGCGCCGGTTTGAAGTCGAAAAGATCGATATGGCTCGCCGCGCCGCCCATGAAGAGCTGCACCACGCGTTTCGCCTTCGGCGCGATGACTTGCGAGCGATGCGACGTCTCCGCTGCCTGCATCGAGGCAAACGCGAGCGCTCCGAAACCTTGTCCGGTCGTTTGAAGAAGCTGGCGTCGGGTGAGCATGGCTAGTCGATGAAGCTGAATTCGTTGAGGTTCAAAATCACGCGGCAGACGTTTTCGAGACCTTCACGCTTCGCATAGTCCTCGAGTGCGGCGAGTTCTTCCGCCGTGGGCTCGCGGGCGAGGGCGAGCTGGAAGGCACGTTTCACGCTGCCGGCATGCGCGGCGAAGTGCTTGGCCATGGTCACGGTGAGGCCGTTGTTCATCATCGCGAGCGCTTGCAGCGGGCTGAGCGACTCGTTGCGTTTGTCCACGCGCATGGACGGATCAGCGCAGTCGAGCACCGTCATGAAGGGCTGCTGCTGGCTGCGCACGATGAAGCGGTAGATGCTGCGGCGATGGCTCTTCGGGTCCTCGGGATCGTGCAGATGGTATTCGTAGTGCGGCGAGTGCTGCGGCTTGTCGATGACGAAGTCCTGAAAGCTCGGCCCGCCCATCGTGAGATCGAGTTTGCCGCTCACCGCGAGGATGGAATCACGAACGGCCTCCGCGTCGAGTTTGCGGCGGGTTTGGCGGGAGAGAAACTCATTTGATCCGTCTGATCGGACTGATCCGTCGGATGATTGGCGGTAAGTCTCACTCATCACGATGAGCTTGTGCAGCTTCTTCAAACTGCCGCCAAGGTCGTCGCGAAAGGTCACCGCCAGCCAGTCGAGCAACTCGGGATGGCTCGGCTTCGCGCCCATGCGGCCGAAATCGTTCGCGGTCTCCACCAATCCGCGACCGAAGTGATGCTGCCACACGCGGTTCACGATGCTGCGCCAGGTGAGCGCGTTGTTCGGATGCGTGATCCACTTCGCCAAAGCGGCGCGTCGGGCGGCTTCATCCTGACCGCGAAGCTCAAAAGGAATGTCGAAGAGACCCGCGAGCGCTTGAATCGTGTTCGGCCCGACCTCCTGCGCGGGCTGTTTCATGTCGCCCCGCTTGAGCACCTGAATCGTGCGCGGTGTGCCGTGGGTGCCTTTGAAGGCTCCACTGCCGTAGTGAACGGCGCCGGCATACACTTTCTGCGCTGCAGGCAACGCGGGAAGAGAATCGCGTTCTTTTCGCAACGCGACGAGTTGCTTCTTCGTCGCTTCATCCGCTTGAGCGAGCATCAGGGCATCGCGTTGACGGATGAGCTGCTTTTTGTCCTCCTCGCTGCGACTTTCGGGTGCAATGCCATCGGTGAGGTTTGTTTTGCGCCAGCGTGGCGGAGCCTCGATGCTATCGAGCGAGGTCACAGGCTTGCCTGCGGCCAGATTCGGGCCGGTTTTGCTCTCATAGACCTCCATCTCGGCCAGCGCGAAGATGTAGTCGCCTTTGCGCGGCGCGAGCTTCACAGCAGTGACGCGCACAAAGCGACCCGTGACGCCGTCATCGCCCGCGGTGCCGCTTTCGAAGGGTTTGAGGCCGGGATTCGCGAAATCCTGCATGAAGGTGGCATCGTGCTTCCGCCACACGAGCGAGACGCCGGTCTTGAACTCCGGATCGTCGCTCACTTCGATCTTGAAGCGCACGGGGAAGCCGAAACCGCCGCCGATCTTGCCGTAGTCGTCGTAGCAGGGCTTCAGCACGATGCGCTCGACCTGCACGCTCTTGCCGAGATCGACCTGCACCCACTTCGTGGCGTCTTGAGTGGGCGAAATGGCGCTGTGCCAGCCGAAATCGGGCTTCGCGTTCGGATTCGCGCCTTTTTCCGCCGCGCCGTCGATGCGCTTGCTGAGCGCGGTGTAGGCTTCACCGGCTTTTTGCTTCAACGGAGCCTCCAGAGCCGCGATTTGATCGGCGAGGCGTTTTTTATGCTTTTGCAGCGCGGCGAATTTCTGCATCGACGCGTCATCCGGGTAGTAATCGACCTCCGTGCGGTCGATCGCGGCGAAGATGGCGTGCAACGAATAATAATCCTCCTGCGAAATGGGATCGAATTTGTGGTTGTGACACTGCGCGCACTGGATCGTGAGGCTGCACACGGTGCCGATGGCGTTTTGCACCATGTCATCGCGATCCAGATGCCTTGCGATCTTGCCGTCGAGCTTCGTCTCCGGCACCTCCGCATGCCCGATGTAGTCCCACGGCCCCGCTGCGATGAAACCCAGCGCCGTGATGCCATCCACCGTACCCGGATACAACGCATCCCCGGCGACCTGCTCCTCAATGAAGCGGGCATACGGTTTGTCATTGTTCAGGGCGCGGATGACGTAATCGCGATACGGCCACGCGTTCAGGCGCGGCTTGTCTTTGTCGTAGCCATGCGTCTCGCCGTAATGCACCGCATCCAGCCAATGCCGCGCCCAGCGCTCGCCGTAGCGGGGTGAGGCGAGGAGCTTGTCCACGAGTGCCTCATACTTCTCATCGGTCAGATCGGTCAGATCAGACGGACTGGGCGGCAGGCCGGTCAGATCAAAATAGAGACGACGCATGAGCGTGCGTGAATCCGCGCGAGGAGCCGGCGTGAGGCCTTTCTCCTTCAGCTTCGCTTCAATGAAGGCATCCACGCTGTTCCCGGGAGGTTTCGAGAGCGGTTCGAAGGCCCACCAGTCCGTTTTGTCCTCCAGCTTCGCCACATCGACGCCGTCCGGCCAGTTCGCACCTTCGTCGATCCAGCGTTTCAGCGTTTCGAGCTCCGCGGAGCTCAGTTTCGACTTCGGCGGCATGGGCGTGTCCTTCTCCAAACCGCTGACGAAGCGAAACAACGTGCTTTCGGCACTTTGGCCCGGTTTGATGTGCTTCAAGGCCATCGACTTGATGTCGAGGCGGTAGTCGTTCTTCTGTTTTTCGGCCCCGTGGCACTCGTAGCAGTGCTTTTCAAAGATCGGCCGCACCTCGCGCACAAAATCCACCGCGAGGGCGGAGGTCGTGGAAAGGATGAAATGGCAGAGGAAGCGCATGGGACTTCATACGTGGGCAAACCGGGTCTTTCACACCCTGCCTGGGCGGGAGTGGATCACTTGACGAATTTGACCTCCACTTTCGGAAGCAGGGCTTTCACCTTGGCCTGCACTTCCTCAGGATAGCCTTTGCCGTAGCGGATGAGGGTGAGGGACTTGAGATGAGCGAAGGCTTGCAGGGACTGGTGACGGCTGTCAGGCAGTTCGAAGTTCGAGAGGGAGAGTTCACGGACTTGGCTCACAGCCGCGAGGGCGATGAGATCGGCGGCGGTGAAGGCTTTGGCATCGAGGGAGAGTTTGCGCAGGGTCGGGATGGCTTTGACGGTGGCAATGGCTTCGGCGGCGGGACTGCACACGCCATACTCGAGGGCCACGTATTCCATCGGCAGATCGCGCAGGTGCTTCATGAGGCCTGCGGTGGCTTTGGCACAGCTGATCTCGATGCCGGTGAGGTGCTTGAGCTTCTTGAAGTGCTCCGCACCGGCATCGGTGAGCTGCTTGGAGTGCCAGAGCTTGATGAACTCTAGGTTTGGGAACTTTTCGCACACATGGCCCAGTCCTTCGTCATCGAGGCCGTTGCTGTGGAAGTTGATGCGTTTCAGCTTCGTCCAGCCATCATACTTCGCGAAGAAGTGACCGGGATACGCCGCGCCTCGTGGCGTGAAGGACTCCAAATTCTTCAGGCCCGCGAGCTTTTCCCAACCGGCATCGGTGGCCTTGCCGAAGTAGGCCAGTTCGAGGTTGGTGAGATCCGGGCACTCGCTGAGTTGCTTGAGCTGAGCGAGGCTAACATCGCCCAGTCTGCCGAAGCCGCTCACGCTCAGGCTCTTCAACTTCTTGAGCTTGAGCAGCGGGGCCACCCAGTCGTCCTGGATGCCCGAAGCCTCCAGCTTCACCGACTCCAGCGAAGCAAGGTGTCCGAGGTGCTCAATGAACGCGGCGTTGTAGGGATCGGCGTTCTCTTTGCGATGATCGTGCGCCTTGCCGCCGAGGATGTTGGTGCTGACCTGGGTGAGCGTGTCAAAGATCGCCATGTCGCCGCCAGTCGCCTTCTTCAAGGCTTCGGGCGTGGTATTGATCTTCGTGAACGCGCCCGGTGCGCTCTCGATCGTGCGAATGACGGCCTCGACATGTGGATGCTGCTCGGCGGAGGCCAAGATCTCGCCCGCGTGATCGCTGAGCGCCTGTTTCAAAGAGGCATCCGTCGTGGCGGCGATGACAGCATCAAGATCGCCACGCGAGCTGACTTTGGAGAGATCGGGCGCGGCAGCGTGGAGTGCCGCGAGAGAGCCGAGAAGGGCGAGGGTGAGCAGAGCGGCGCGGATCATGTGCTGAGTTCTTGGTTCATCGTTCTTTGTTCTTGGCTCATCTTCTCGGCATCTTGGCGACTGTCAGGTGAACCAAGAACTAGAAACAAAGAACCACGAACAGTAGGCATCAATACTTCGGGAAGATCGTCGGTGTCGGGAAGCGGTCTTCGGGGTTGCTGCCGTCGCCGATGTATTCTTCGCGGGGGAGGTTCACGAGGGGCCAGTTGGACGGGCGGACGCGGACGACACGGCCGGGGCGAATGCCTTCGATGATGAGATCGGTGTCGAAACGAATCTGGATGCCGCTGCTGCCGAGCGGGATGTCGCCGGTGGCGTTTGTGACATCGAGCAGCGTGCCTTTGGAGGCCATGTGGGCGGGGCCGTAGCCGCCGCCGGCATGTTTGAGGGTGGCTTCGGCGCCGTTCATGTTGGCGGTGATGCCTTTTTTGAAGTCGGCATAGAGCGCGGCATCCATGCCGCCGAACAAGGTGGCGGTGACGGTGGCGCGACCGAACTTGCCATACTCGACGGCATCGATCCACGCGGGCATCCAGCGGGTGCGGATGAAGATCTTGTGCGTTTCGGTCTGGTTTTGCGCGGCGCGTTGCATGGAGGCGTCGTCGAGCCAGATGTCGGAAACGTGAAAGCGGGTGAAGATGCCGTCGGGCGTGGGTTTCCAGGCGATGCCAAGCAGCACGGCCTGACCATTGAGCGTCTTTTTGCCATCGGCAGGCCAGGCACCTTCGGCGATGAGTTCGTCGATGCCGAGGCACTCACGACCGCGCCAGAAGCGCGTGGCGGCATCGAAGGTGAGTTTTTCCTCGGTCGCTTTGGTGTTGCCGCCTTGCTTGGGCTCGCGCGTGGCGATGAGCATGCCTTCGCGATTTTTGACCTCCACTTCCTTCAGCTTCCACACGAGGCCTTCGCGCTGGCAGTGGCTGGGTTCGTCTTCGAGCAGCAGGAAGTGGTTCTCCGCCGGCGCGACGCCTTTGCCGCTGTAGCCAGCGGTTTTGTTTTTGTTGTCCACCGGCAGCACGGGCACCGCTGACGTGGCCGGATCAGGCGGCAGATACGCGCGGATGTGCAGCAAGGTGCCGAGCGGGATGTCGCGCAGATCCGCCGGGGCGCCGTGGTAACGCACGACCGCATACGGCAGCAGCGCGAAAGGATGCGGCGCATTGCGGAAGTAGGTGCCCTCGCCCGAAATGCGGACGCTGCCACGACGGTTCGCGTGATCGACAAAGACGAGTTCGCCGCGATACGAGAGCGCTTTTTCCAACGGCGGGAACTTGCCAACCTCGGGGCGGAAAACTTCGGTTCCAGGTTCTTTGTTTTTGGTGCTTGGTTCTGCGTTGGCGGCGTTTGCCTGGATGACGAATGAGCACGCGAGGGACAGGCTTTTGGCAACGAAGAACAAGGAACGAAGAACTAATAACGGTTTCATGACAGGATCAGTAAGTCGGAAAGATGGCAGGCGTTGGAAAGCGCTCGTCGATGTTGGAGGCTCCGTTGCCGAGATATTCTTCGCGGGGCAGGTGGACGTCGGGCCAGCTATTCGGGCGGACTTTGACGATGCGCGTGGGGCGCATGCCCTCGGTGATGAGATCGGTTTCAAAGCGGATCTGAAGGCCACTGCTGCCGAGCGCGGCTATGCCGGGTAGCGGCGTGACATCGAGGAGTTTGCCACGAGCGGCCATCTGCGTGGGGCCGGCGGTGCCGCCTTCGGTGTGCTTGAGGGTGTTCTCGGCGGCGTTCATCAAGGCGGTGATGCCAGGTTTGAAGTCGGCATAGAGCGAGGCATCCATGCCGCCGAAGAGTGTCGCGGTCACGGTGGCGCGGCCGAACTTGCCATACTCGACCGCATCGACCCACGCGGGCATCCAGCGGCTGCGGATGAAGGTCTTGTGCAGCTCGGTTTGATGCTGCGCGGCGTTTTGCATCGCCTCGTCGTCGAGCCAGATGTCGGAGAGGTGAAAACGGCTGAACACGCCGCCGGGCGTAGGCCGCCATGTGATGCCAAGATGCACCGCATGGCCATCGAGAGCCTTTTTGCCTCCCGCAGGCCAGGTTTTGTCGGCAATGAGATGCTCGATGCGCAGGCATTCGCGACCGCGCCAGACACGCGTGGAGGCATCGAAGGTCAGCGTTTCTTCGCTGGGCTTCGTGTTGGCATCGTTTGGGGCTTCGCAGCTCGCGACGATCGTTCCTTCGCGATTTTTGATCTCTAGCTCCTTTAGCTTCCAAACAAGGCCTTCGCGCTGGCAATAGCTCGGTTCGTCTTCGAGCAGCAAAACGTGGTTTTCCGCTGGCGCGGTGCCCAAATTGCCCGCTGGAGACTTTTCGCGGTTGTTCACGGGCAACACCGGCACGGCGGAGGTCTTCGGATCCGGCGGCAAAAACGCCCGCACCTGCAGCATCGTGCCCAGAGGAATGTCCCGAAGGTCCGCTGGTGCGCCGTGATAGCGCACGATGGCATACGGCAGCAGCGCGAACGGATGTGGCGCCGTGGTGCGGAAGATGCCCCCGGACGTCAGTCGCAGGCTGCCGCGACGATTTGCGTGATCCACCAAGACGAGTTCACCGCGATACGCGTGCGCTTTTTCCAACGGCGGGAACTTCCCGGCCTCGGGGCGAAAGGGCGTCGCACCTTGTTCCTGGTTCTTTGTTCTTGGTTCTTCGTTGGCAGCATTCGCCGTGACGACGAACGAGCCGACGGCAACCAAGAACAAGGAACAATGAACCCAGAACTTCATCACAGCGCGACGACCTTGTTGCTATCGCCGAACTGTTCGGTCTCCACGCCCATGCGCTGGGCCATGAGGAGGAGGAGGTTACTCATGTGGGCGTCGGAGTTCACAGGACGGCTGCAGACTTGGTAGTGCGCGGTGGTGAGTGCGCCGTCGGTGCCGAGGGAGTAGCCTTCGAAGGCCTTGGCGTCCTTGTTGAAGTCGAGATGGCTGCCATGCTTCAAGCCGAGATCGCCACCACCGGCAAGCACGAGCGGGAGATTGGCGTTGCCGTGGCTGTGACCGTAGGACATGCCGCTGCCGAAAAGCGCCATCGTGGAGCCGATGAGCGGCTTGCCGTTGAGGTCCTTCGTTTCGGTGAGTCGTGTGATGAAGTAGCTGAACTGCTCGATGGCGAAGGTGTCATACATCGTGAGCTTTTCCATGTAACCGGCATCGCCGCCGTGATGGCTGAGCTGGTGGCGCGACTCGGTGATGCCGATCTCGGGAATGGAAAAGGCATCGCCCTCGCCACCGAGGCTGAAGGTGGCCACGCGCGTCACATCGGTCTGAAACGCGAGCACCATGAGGTCATACACGGTGCGGAAGTAATCGCCGGCCATCGTCGCGGCGATGTCACGGTTCGTGCGCTTGCGATCGGCAGCGGTGATCGTCGGCAGCGGCGTGTCGAGCCAAGCATCGGCGCGACGCGTGCGAATCTCCGCCTCACGCACGGAGGTGAGGTATTGCTCCATGCGACCTTTGTCCTCCGCGCCCATCTTTTTCTCCAACTGGCGCACCTCGGCGAGGTTCGCGTCAAGCACGCTGCCCTTGCGTCGCAAGGCGCGACGTTGAGCGTCTTTGCCACCCTTCGGTTCTTCAAAGAGCGACGCGAAAATCTCGCTGCAGCGCCGCAACGCGGGCAACTGCACGCCATCGGCCGTCCACGCCAGCGAACCCTGCGTCAGCGCGACCTCCATCGACGGGTAACGCGTGTGCGGCGCGGTGATCTCCGCCATCTTCTGGTCTACCGAGATCGTGTTCTTGTCCGAAGGCCCCAGCTTGCCGCCGGTGAGGAAGACGTTGATGCAGTTGTGATGATGACTCAGCGCTCCCGGATGATGCAGCCCACTGATCGGCGTGATGACGTCGCGATGCTTCTCCAACGGCTTCAACGATCGCGAAAACTTGTAATCTCGGCCCGCCGTCGTGATCTGGTAGTTCAGCGAATGCACGCCATTCGCCAGGTAGATGAAGGCGCTACGCTGCGGCGTGACGACTTTGTCGGCTGCGCGAAGTGGTGACATGCATTCAAGCAACGGCAGTGAGATGAAGCTGCCGAGCGCCTTGAGCGCGTGGCGGCGATTGAGGAGCCAGGATTGGGTTTGGATATTCATGGAAATGCAGTGGTGGAGAATTGCGGCAGTGGAGTGACGGGCTGATCAGCGCTTCTTCATCAGCTCCGACATCGCCACAGCACGCACGATGTCCTTGATGCGATAGTTGCTCTTCTTGGCTTCGGCTTGGATGGCGTTGAGGTCGTCTTGGTCGTCGAAGGCAACGGCGCGGCGGAGAGCATAGGTGCTCAGGTGCTCGATGAAGGCGCGGGCGAGTTTGTCGCGGTCTTCGAGGAGGCGTTGTTTGAACTCGGTGGCGTCTTGGAAAGCGCGGCCGTCGGGCATGTGGCCGGCGGGATTGATCAACGGGTCTTCGCCGACTCCGGCGGCGATTTTTTCACGGGTACGCCACTGGCCGATGGCATCGTAGTTGTCCCAGGCGAGGCCGAGCGGGTCGATCTTCGCGTGGCAGGCGGCGCAGTTCGCATCTTCGCGATGGGCTTCAATCTTCTGACGCAGCGTGGCCTTGGGGCTTTGCGGGGTTGGGGGCTCGATGGCGGGCACGTTCGCTGGCGGTGGAGGTGGTGGCTTGCCGAGCACGACCTCGCTCAGCCACACGCCGCGATGCACGGGGCGATGGCGTGTGCCGTCGGAGGTGAGGCCGAGCACCGCACCCATCGTGAGCAGGCCACCGCGGCGATCTTCAGGCTTGAGCGACACACGCTGAAAGCCGCCCGATTTCGGCTCCGGCAGACCGTAGAAGTCGCAGAGCCGCGCATTCGCGATGGTCCAGTTGGAATCAACGAAGGCATCGATGGGAAGGTTTTGAGCGAAGGTCTCGCGGAAGAACTCCACGGGCTCATTGCGTATGCTTTCTTCCAGCCAGTCGTCGTAGTTGGGATAGAGCTTTTTGTCCGGCGGGAACATGCCCACACGATGCAGTTGCAGCCACTGACGCGAGAAATCGTCGATGAAGCGACTCGCTTTGCCATCGGTGAGCAGGCGATCAACTTCCTTCTTCAAGACATCGCCTTTCAGCGTGCCGGCTTTCGCGGCGGTGAAGAGCGCATCGTCCGGCATCGAACTCCACAGGAAATACGAGAGGCGGGTGGCGAGTTCGGCGTCGTTGAGTTGCTCGCGGGCCACGGGATCGCCTTCGACGATGTAAATGAAGTGCCGTGAGGTCAGCACGCCCTGCAAGGCCACGCGATACGCATCCGCGAGCTTCTCTCCCGCGTCGCGCTCCTCGCGATATGCCTTCAGATACTCCTCCAGCTCCTCCATCTTCACCGCCCGACGCCACGCACGCTCGGCGAAGCGCTGCAAATGCACCGCGACGACTTCCGGCGTTGCGTCATCCGGCGGCACGACATCCTTGCGACGCGATTTTTCGGCCTCCGACACCAGCGGGCCTTCCCACTCGATCCAATCGAGCAGCACCGTGGAGAAAAGACCGTTCCCTTTGTCGTCGAACATCTGCGGCGCATTCGGGTTTAGGAGCATCGTCTCGCTGCTGTGCGTGAAAATGTAGCCGCCGCGGCTCGCGAGCGCATTGCGGAAAGCCGCGCCAGCCCGGCGATCGACCACATCGGTGGCCACGACGCAGAAGTCGAGCTGCGTGGGCATTTCGAGGAAGACCTCAAACTCATACACCTGCGGCTTGTCCTCCGGCGCGGTGATGTCGAACTCCACGATCCCATCGACCGTCTCCTCGCCCGTGCGTTTGCCGATGCTCAGATGCGCCGTCTGGCCGCCCGGCGGACGAATGCCGCTGGCCTGGATGCGCAGTTTGTAGAGCCCGCTGTGCTCCGGGCCTGTCTTGCCAAACCAATTTGGCGAAAGCGCATCCTGCGTGCGACCGGGGAACATCAGGTAACGCAGCGGCCGCTTGATGCCGAAACGATCCAGCGCCGCCTGCTGCTCCTGGCCGCCGCCGTAGCGCAGCTCCGCCGCCGTTTTACGCACCTTGCGGGCCTCGCTCGTCGCCGTCGGAAAGGCCCGATCCAGCACCAACTCCGCCGCACGATAATACCGATCCACATGCGAAGGCGAAAGCGACAGCTCCGAGCCGATGCGCTCAAAGCCATGCCAGCGCGTGTCCTCATTCAGCTCGCCCGGCTTCGCCGGATCGTAGCGCACGCCGAGCAGATCATAGACCGTGTTTTGATACTCCTTCCGGCTCAGCCTGTAATGCGCCACCGCCGGCCGCGCCGCCATGCGAGCCGCCTTGCCCTCCTTGATGCGTGCATCGAGGCTCGTCACAAACGCCGCGATCTCCTCCTGCGTCGGCTTCTTCTCCTTCTTCGGCGGCATCTCCCCCGAGTTCACCTGCTCGATCACCTCCGCCCAATGATGCGTGTCCGCACCGAGTTTGAAATCCCGCGAGAGCTGATCGATACGCAGATCGCCCTTCTCCTTCTCAGGACCATGACAGCGGGCGCAGTGCGTCTGCAAAAACGCCTCAAACGGCTCCGCAGCAGGTGCAGCGGAGGCAATGAGCAGACCGAGAGTGGCAAACGATGACCAGGAACGAAAACGGGAAAGCATGGAGGCTGCAGAAATACGCCATGAGTCAGCCTAGCTTAGCAACCGCTTGAAAATGAGAGAATGGAATCAAGCGAACGCAGGCAAGACCTCCAAGATCTCGTGAATGCAACGAGACGGGTGTTCACGCTGAGAGCGAGACGATCGCGTTGATTCTGGCTTGGTTAGCTCGCGTAGCAGAGTTGTTTTGTCCGAGCAGTCGCTTAGGATGCGCTCATGCTTTCACTCAAACGTCTGCTTCGTCCTTTTCTCCTGGGCTTAGCCTTGCTGGTGGCAGTGCTCATCGGTCTGATGCTCGGCAAGGGCGGAGGACTCTCGGGATTGGGGGACGATGTGCGCAGCCTGTGGGTGGCGAAAACGCCAGGGATCGATCCGAACGATCCGGTTTGGAAAGCGACGCTGCCTCAGCCCGATCCTCTGGCTGGATTGCCCGAAGGTCCGCTGAATGAACTTTGGAAACCTGGGCTGACGCCTCAACAGCAAACGGAAGTCGTGGGCCGGATGTTGATCGATTACTGGACCAGCGTTCGCAGCCTTCCGAATGGCAGTTGGGATGAAATGCGCGAACAGTTGGCGGGACGAAATCGCAAAGAACTCCTTCTTGTGCCCAAGGAGCACCCAGCGTTGGCGACAGGTGCTTTTCGTTCCAGCCCCGAGGCACCAGGGATTCATCTGCACGTCATTTCCAGCAGCGGTTGTGCCTTTCAACTCATCCATGAGGGCCCCGACAAGCAGCCCTACACGGATGATGATTTGATTCGGAATTTTCCGCCTGATCTAAAGTTCTGAGACCGATCAATAGACGTCGCGGCGGTAGCGCTTGGCTTCTTTCAGCGCAGCCATGTAGGCCACCGCTTCTTCGGCCGATTGGCGACCTTCCTTCTCGATGATGGTGTGCAGCGCCTTGTCCACATCGACTGCCATGCGGGCGGCATCACCGCAGACATAAACGATGGCACCCTGCTCCAGCCAGGCGAAGATCTCGGCGCTGTTTTCCAGCATCTTGTGCTGCACGTAGATTTTCTCCGCCTGATCACGGCTCCAGGCAGTCGTCAGCTTGGCGAGAGTTCCATTGGCCAGCCAGCGCTCGAACTCCTCTTTGTAGAAGAAGCAGGTCTTCTCACTGACTTCGCCGAAGAACATCCAGGCTTTGCCCTTCGCACCCGTCGCTTCGCGCTCTTCCAAAAAGGCACGGAAGGGAGCAATGCCGGTGCCAGGACCGATGAAGATGACGGGAACGTCTTCGCTAGGCTCGGGAAGGCGGAAGCCTTTGCCATGATTCACAAAGACGGGGATCACCGTCTCGCCGATAGCGATGCGCTCGGCGAGGAAGGTCGAGGCGACGCCGCCACGCTCGCGGCCATGGCTGGTGTACTTCACGGTGGCCACGGTCAGGTGGACTTCTTTCGGATGGGCGCGCTGACTGCTGCTGATGGAATAGAGGCGAATGTTCAGCTTCTTCTGCGTCGCCATGAATTCCTGTGGCTCAAACTTGGCCGTGGGATGTTCCAGCAGCAGGTCGATGACAAAGCGGCCCCAGAGGTAATTCTTCAGGTCCTCCTTGCGGTCAGGCTCGAGCAGGCCATTCAGCGGGGTATTGCCCCCGGTTTTCTCAATGATGGCCTTGATGAGCTTGTTGTCGATCTCCGTCAGCAGAGTCGCTTCGAACAAAGCCTGTCGGATCGGCACCTCGACGCTGGTCTTGGGGTGCTTCACGATCTCGTCGCCCGTGAAGCCGAGCGCGTTCAGCGTGTCTTCCACCAGCGCGGGGTCATTCGTGGGCTGCACCGCCAGAGAATCACCAGGCAGGTACTCCAGCTCACCGCCTTCCAGGTCGATCTCATAGTGGCGGGTGTTCTTCGGAGCGCCGGCCGCAGAGAGATCGTAGGCTTTTTTCACCTTCGCGCGGAAGGGATTTTTGACATTATAGACGGGTTTTCCGGCGGCAGCTTCGGTGCTCATGGGTGGGTTGGAATCGGGGGGAGAAACAAGGCCGCGCAGGCTAGGACGCGGCCAGGGGTTGTCAATGCGGGGCGGCTAGGCAGAGAAGCAACTCCCATGCCGCCCGAGCGGATGTGTTTTCAAAACACTTCTGTCGAAGAGAAACGGCTCAGTACTCCAGGCGGACGCCCACGTAAAAATTCCGCCCGTAGGCTGGATCCACTCCATTCGCGCGGACGCGGCTGTAGTAGTCTTGATCAAATAGATTGTTGATGCCTGCGAGCAGGGTGACGTTGTTTTTCCAGACCTTCGCTTCGGCGATCAGGTCGGTCACATTGTAGGCAGGGATGTTGAAATCCGCGGTGTTGTTGTCGTTGGCGAAATGCTGGCCCACGTAGGTGTGCAGCAGGGACACTTTGAAGCGGTCACGCCAGCGGTAAGTGAGGCCGAAACGCAGCAGATTTTCTGGCGCATACTGAGGTTCAAAACCGGCCAAGGGACCATCGACGAATTCGGCATTCAGCCACTCGTAAGCAACGTGGAAGGCAAGGTTGCCGAAACGCTGCGTGGCGGCCTTGGGGTCACCGCCCGTTAGCTTGGCGGCCGTGGCCACGAGGTCCAGCTCGCTGGCGAAGTCGATGCCCCAATTCTGGGAGTGGCCGACGTTGCGCACCGTCTGCACCCCTCCAAGCGTTGTTGAGCCAAAGCGGTCCGTGTAGTCGATGAAGAAACCGCTGATGTCCCAATTGAAGAACTCCGACGGACGCCCGCGGTAGCCCAGCTCGTAGGTCAGCGTATGGCCAGGCGTGAGATCTGTGTTGGCGACGTTGTTGTTGATGGGCAGAGAGTCCGCGTAGGTCGGCGGCTTGTAGCCCTGAGACAGATTGAAGTAGATCGTGCTAGCGTCCGTGACGTCATAGGTCAGTCCGATGGCTCCCAGCGGCACGTGCTGTCCGTCGGCGCGATTCCGCTCCGGCAGAGGTGCCAGGTTACCGCTATTCCGACGGATTTCGTCATCCACCGTCTGCCAGACATTCTCCATGCGGAAGGCAGGGATGATGCTGAAGCGTCCGAATTTGAACTGGTTCTCCGCAAAGAAGGCGATGTAGCTGGAGCGGCGCGTGATGTCGTTGAAAACGGTGCCTCCCTCCGCCTGTGGGGTCGTGCCCCGATAATTCAGGATCGGCGCATAGGTGTAGGTGGAGGTCATGCCGGCGGTGAGGTGGTGCTCTTCCCCCCAGGCCATCCAGGCATGGCTGAAGCGCAGGTCCGTGCCCAGGGTGTAATAGCGGTGCTCAGAAGTGGTATTTAGTTCTGAAGTGGGCACGGTGCCAAAGCTTGTGCCACGCTGGCGGTGGCTGGTGCGGTTCGAGTAGCCGCCAAAAAGCTTCCAGGTAAACTGGGTCGCCTCAGACAGGTCATGCTCTAAGCCCAGGGTCGCAAAATGGCGCTCCACGATCACGCGGTCATGCTGGAGTTGAGCACGGTCACGATTGTCATTATAGTTCAAGTCGTTGGCACCGTTGCGGAAGTTCAGACCGCCAGGCTCGCCCGCGTTGGATTTGTAGAGGTCCAGGTTCAGAAACCAGCGCGTGTCGGTGTTCAAGTCCAACCCCAAAAAGATGGTTCCACCATTCAGCTCGTAATCGCTGTTCTGGCTGCGGAAGCTGTCGCCGCTGCGGTGGTTATAGTTCACCAGGTAACTCAGGCGACCGATGGTGCCGTCCATGGAAGTGTAGTTGGAGTAAAAGTCATCCTGGCCGAACAAGTTCTGCGTGCTGAACTCGAACTCTTTTTCCAGCGAGGGCCGGTGCGTCACGTAGTTCAGTGAGCCGGCGGGCTGCGGTCCATACAGCAGCGAGGCCCCCCCGCGAACGAACTCCAGACGGTCCATGGCCTCCAGCGGTGGCGCATAATACACGGTGGGGTAGCCGAATTGATCCATCACGAAGGGAACCCCGTCTTTCAGCACCAGGATGTCCTGAGACTCGTGGGGATCGCCAATGCCGCGACTGCCCAGGGACAGCAGCGAGTTGTTGGAAAGTTCACTGGTCAGCAAGCCTGGCGTCTTGGTGAAGGCTTGACGGTAGTTGTCTGTCTGGATCTGCGGCAGGGCGTCGAAGTCGATGACGGTCGTCTTCTTCCCCGCGAAGATTTTGCCATCGATCACATCCGGCAAAAAGGGCCCCTGAATGACAGGTTTGGCCTGAGTCTCCGCCGTGATGACCAGCGTGTCCAATGTCGTGGTTGCTTCAGCGGCAGGCGGATTCGCCTGCGTCGGGCTCTGCTGCGAAAAGGCAGGCAAGCAGGCGAAGGCGAGGAGAAAAGAAAGCAGATTAGGTTTCATTGGATTTGAGAGGGATTCTCAGCAAGGCCCTCCTTGCTACAAATGAGATTCATGATCAACTAAAATGTGACTTCGTCTCAAATATTTCACGGCTTGCACGCGTGGCGGCGCGCTGGTTGATGACAGGCATGGCCCAGGACCTCATCCGCGTGCGTGGCGCGCGGCAGCACAACCTCAAGAATGTCGATGTGGACATCCCGCGTCAGCGGCTGGTGGTGCTGACCGGGGTCAGCGGCAGCGGCAAGTCCTCGCTGGCTTTTGACACCCTCTACGCCGAGGGGCAGCGGCGCTATGTGCAGAGCCTTTCCGCCTACGCGCGGCAGTTTTTGGACCAGTTGGAAAAGCCTGACGTGGACTTTATTGAGGGTCTTTCCCCTGCCGTGGCCATCGAGCAGGTCCACAGCACGCCGAACCCGCGCAGCACCATCGCCACCGTCACGGAGATCTATGATTACCTGCGTGTTCTCTATGCCGTAGCTGGGCGGCCTCACGACCCCGAGACAGGCGAGGCCCTGGTGAAAAGCACCCCAGCGGAGATCGGTGCACGCTTGCTGGAGCTGGGCGAAAGCACGCGCTGCGTGGTGCTGGCGCCTTTGCCACCGCAGGAGGCCGACCTGCTGAAGGCCACTTTGGAAAAGCTGAAGCGCCAGGGCTTTGTGCGCATCCGCCTGGACGGTCAGGTGGTGGAGCTGGACGATGCGCTGAAGCCTGAGCGAGGCGTGGAGCACCAGATCGAGGTCGTGGTGGACCGGCTCGTCATCCGCGAGGGCGTGCGCCAGCGGCTGATGGAGAGCATCGAAGCCGCGCTAAAGTGGAGTGAGCATGAGGTGCAGTTCCTCATCGGCCAAGAAAGCCGCGAGGAGGTGCTAACCTTCACCACCGCCTACGCGAACCCGCGCACCGGTTACCTGATGGAAAAGCTGACGCCGCAGCATTTCTCCTTCAACACCCACGTGGGTGCCTGCCCGACCTGCGAAGGCGTGGGCTCCCTCATGGCTCCTGATCCAGGTCTGATCGTGCCAGATCCGTCACTCTCGCTCAAAGAGGGGGCCGTGAAGAGCTGGTGGGCGCGGAATCCAAAGCTAAAAGCCCTGCACGAACGTGGCCTTGAGGCCTTGGCGAAGCATTTCGGCATCTCCCTGGAGGCACCTTTCAAAACGCTGCCCCCCAGGTTTCAGCAGGCGCTTTTCCATGGCACGGGCGAGGAAGCGATTGCCACCGGCTGGAGCACGACGGGCAACAAGCGCAGCCTCGCGAAGCCCTACGAGGGTCTTTTGCACGAGGCGAAACGCCTGCACGACCATGCCGAGAGCGATGCCCTGCGCGCGCAGTTGAGCCGCTTCATGAATCCGCTGCCATGTCCTGCCTGTGAAGGACGAAGGCTGCGGAAGGAATCGCTGGCGGTGAAGCTGAGCTCTTCGTTCTTGGTTTCTGATTCACCGTTGCCTTCCACCCAGAACCCGGAAGCTGGAATCAGAAACGGCTTAAACATCCACGACTTCACTGCCCTGCCGATCCGGGAGGCCTTGGCCTGGATGCAGGGTTTGAAAATGACCGCGCATCAGCAGGCCTATGTCGGCGAGCTGCAAAAAGAAGTGCTGAAGCGGCTGGAATTCCTGGAGCAGGTGGGCCTGGGCTACCTCGGCCTGAACCGAGAGAGTGGCACGCTTTCCGGCGGGGAAATGCAGCGCATCCGTCTGGCCACGCAGATCGGCGCGGGCCTGGCAGGCGTGCTTTACGTTCTGGATGAGCCCAGCATCGGCCTGCATCCCGCGGATACGGAAAAGCTGATCCATACCCTGCTGCGCCTGCGGGACCTGGGGAACACCGTGCTCGTCGTGGAGCATGACGAGGCGATGATGCGCGCGGCGGATCATGTGATCGAGCTCGGCCCTGCCGCTGGCGAGCAGGGTGGAAAGATCATCGCTCAGGGCACTCCGGCCGAGGTCATGGCGCAGCGCGAAAGCCTGACGGGCGCTTATTTGAACCATAGCCTGAAGATCAAAGCGCCGTCCGACCGCAGGCGCATTCGCCAAAGGGCAGGCGATTTCGTGCTCGATGCCGACCTTCATCCTCTGGCGCGAACCCCCACCACGCTGACCATTCACCAAGCCACTGAACACAACCTGCGCGAAGTGACGGCCAGCTTTCCGGTCGGCTGCCTCACCTGCGTGACGGGACCTTCCGGCAGTGGCAAATCGACGCTGGTGAACAAGGTGCTCATGCGCGCGCTGCAACGTCACTTTTACGGAGCCAAAGACGAGCCAGGCCGCCATGAGGCCATCACTGGACTGGAGGCTTTTGACAAAGTCGTGGTCATCGACCAGTCGCCCATCGGCCGCAGCCCACGCAGCAATCCCGCGACCTACACGGGTGCTTTCTCTGCGATCCGCGAGCTCTTTGCCCAACTGCCACTCGCCCGCGTGCGCGGCTACGATGCAGGCCGATTCAGCTTCAACACGCCGGGTGGCCGCTGCGAAAAATGCCAGGGAGATGGACAGATCAAAATCGACATGCACTTCCTGGCCGATGTGTACGTGACCTGTGATCAATGCCAGGGCCGACGCTACAACGCCGAGACCCTGGAGATCACCTTCAAGGGGCAAAACATCGCCGATGTGCTGGAGATGACCGTGAGTGAGGCCGCGCGCTTTTTTGGCAAAGCCAGCGCCATCGCGGCGAAGCTCATCACGCTGGAAGAATGCGGCCTGGGCTACATCCGCCTAGGTCAGGCAGGCAATACCCTGAGCGGCGGCGAAGCCCAGCGCATCAAGCTAGCCGCAGAGCTGGCGCGCCGGGCCACCGGACGCACGCTGTATGTGCTGGATGAGCCCACGACAGGCCTGCATTTTGCGGACATCCAGACCCTGCTCGGCGTGCTGTTCAGGCTGCGGGATGCGGGGAACACCCTGATCGTCATTGAACATCACGTGGATGTCATCCGCTGCGCGGACTGGATCATCGACCTCGGCCCCGGTGGCGGCAAAGAAGGCGGGCGACTGGTCGCCGCAGGCACGCCCGAAGAGCTGGCCCAAATGGCCGAAAGCTCAACGGGACGGTTTTTGCGGAGCTGAATCGTCGCGATGCACATGGCCTGACCTGACCCGAGGCTGCATCGGGAAATCTCAAAAAAGCTCGCGCGCCAGAAGACGAGTGTCCAAAAAAGTCCGCGCCGAGCCTCGTATGCTCATTCCACGCCATGTTTTCCCGCCCTTTGCGTCTCATCTTCCCCTGCCTGCTTCTTGCCGGTGCAGCCCAGGCCGCACCCTCGGCAGAGGGACTGAAATTCTTCGAATCGAAGATCCGCCCGATCTTGGTCGAAAGCTGCCAAGAGTGCCATGCAGAAAAGAAGCACAAAGGCGAGCTGCGCCTGGATAACCTGGCCTACATCCTGCAGGGCGGCGAGAGCGGCCCTGCCCTGGTGCCGCACCAGCCCGACAAGTCCCTGCTGATCAAAGTGGTCAGCTACGAAGACCCCGACATGGAGATGCCACCGGACGGCAAGCTGCCCGAAGATCAAATCGCCGCGCTGAAGCAATGGATCGCCATGGGTGCGCCCTGGCCCGAACAAGAAGTTGCAGCGGCCAAACCAGCGCGCCGACCAGGCGAATTTACGGCAGAAGACCGAGCCTGGTGGGCCTTTCAGCCCGTCAAAGAATCTCCGGTTCCAAGGGTACACCATGACGGCAACGCGATCGATGCCTTCCTAGAAGCCAAACGCGCCAATGCTGGACTGAAAGCCAGCCCTGAGGCCACGCCAGAAGAACTGATCCGCCGAGTGTCCTTTGATCTCACGGGCCTGCCGCCCACACCCGAAGAGGTGAAGCAGTTCGTCGAAGCCTGCTCCATGGGCTCTGACCAAGCCGAACACGCCTACGAAAGACTCGTGGATCGTCTGCTGGCCTCTCCCCGCTTTGGCGAGCGCATGGCGCAGCACTGGCTGGACCTCGTGCGCTACGCGGAATCCGAGGGCTATCGTCTCGACGCCTATCGCCCCAACGTCTGGCCTTACCGGGATTACGTCATCGAATCCTTCAACCACGACAAACCCTTCCATCAGTTCGTGAAAGAGCAACTGGCTGGAGATGAACTCGCCCCCGGTGACCCCAAGAGCGAGATCGCTACCGCCTTCCTGCGCCACACCGTTTACGAGTATAACCAACGCGATGCCGAAGGCCAGTGGCGTACGATCATGAATGAAGTGACCGATGTCACGGCGGATGTCTTCCTGGGCATGAGCGTGCAGTGCGCGCAGTGCCACGACCACAAGTTCGATCCCATTTTGCAAAAGGACTACTACCGCCTGCAATCCTTCCTGGCGAACATCACCTGGCCCGAAGACAAACTCTATGCCACGAAGGAGGAGATCGCCGCGCACCAGCAGCAACATCAGGCCTGGCTGGAGGCCACCCAAGAGCCACGAGCGGTGATCGACGCCATCATCGAACCGCGTATCCAAAACGCCCAAAAGAGCGCCATGGAAAAGTTCCCTGAGGAAGTCGTGGCCATGTGGCGGAAACCACGCGCGGAACGCACGCCCTACGAAGAGCAGATCGTGCAACTCGCCTGGCGTCAGGCTGACTATGAGCGCTACCGCTTCAAGACGGACAAGATCAAAGAACCCGAAGCCAGCCAGCTGCGGGAGGCCCAAGCCAAGCTAGCAAGCTTTGACTCTTTGAAGCCTAAACCTCTACTGACCGCCTACGCCATTGGCGAGACTGGCCCGATCGGACGAGACGCGAAGTTCAAAACGCGCCGCAGTGGTGAAGTCGAGACCAAGCCCGGCTTCCTAACCATCCTCGACCCGAACGATGCCGTCATCCCTGCCATGAAAGCGGATGCCAAGACGAGCGGACGCCGCAGCGTGCTGGCGGATTGGTTTACCCGAGCGGACAATCCCCTGTCCACCCGTGTCATCGTCAACCGCCTGTGGTCCTGGCATTTCGGCCGAGGCATCGCCGGCACTCCAAGTGATTTTGGCCGACTGGGCGAGGCCCCAACGCATCCCGAGCTGCTGGATTGGCTGACCGCGCAGTTCCTGAAGGGTGACTGGAAGATGAAACCGATCCACAAGATGATCGTCATGAGCGCCGCGTATCGCCAAAGCACCCTGCTGCATGACCAAGCGGCCCTGCAATCGGATCCAGAAAACAAACTGCTCTGGCGCTTTCCCCCACGCCGCCTGGATGCTGAACAGGCGCGGGATGCGGTGCTCTTCGCGAGTGGTGAGCTGGATCTAACCATGGGGGGAGAAGGCGTGGAAACCAGCACACCACGCCGCAGCATCTACACGCGCAAGATCCGCAACACTCAGGACGAATTCTTGCAAAGCTTGGATGCCCCCCCCGGCTTTTCCAGCCTACCCACGCGTGATGCCACCACGACCGCCACGCAGAGCCTGCTGATGATCAACGGCGAGTGGCCGCTAGAACGTGCGCGCCGGATGGCGGCGCGACTCGTTCAAGACAAGGCCGCCAGCGATTCAACGCTAGTTCGACAAGCCTACGAGTTCGCCCTGGGTCGCAAACCCTCCAAAAGTGAAGCAAAGCAAGCCTTGAATTTCCTCGCCGGCCAACGCGGCCATTTGAAAAAATCCCTACCGCCACCACCCGCGCAGCTTCCTGCTCTTGCCGATGCAAAACTACACTTTGGCACAACCGCCCCAACCAAAACCACCCAAACGCTGTGGATGGAGCCCGGAAGCAAGCATGAAAAACTGCGCATCAACGCTACCCAAGCGCTAGAACGAAACGGCTTCGCCATTGAAGCCCTGGTGAATCTGAAAAGCCTTTACCCGAATGGCTCCGTGCGCACGATTGTTTCCCGTTGGAACAACGACAAAGCCACGCGAGGCTGGGCCTTCGGTGTCACGAGTGAAAAATCTGCCTACAAGCCAAATAACCTCATCGTTCAGCTCGTGGGTGAAGACTTTCAGGGCAGCCTGGCCTATGAAGTCGTGGCCAGCGGACTGCGCCTTCCTTTAAACAAGCCACACTACGTCGCCGCTGTATTGCACAATGAGCCCACGGAAGGGCAAAAATTCGGCGGTTCCGTCACGTTCTACACGCGTGACCTCAGCGATCCAGCGGCTCCCATGCAAAGCGTGACCGTTTCCCACCCAATCTGCGGAGGCTACGTGAGCCCTGAGCGCACACTCTACATCGGCGGGCGGGAGAAAGACAAAGCCAGCCTATGGCACGGTGCCATCGCACGCGTTGCCCTCCGCCAAGGCAGCCTGGATGCAGGCCAATTGATGGCCTGGGTAGGCATGAATGACCCGACCTGCCTCGTGGACGTCAATGCAGATCTGGCGACAGAACAGCTCAAGTCCTCATGGACATGGGAATCCAGCGCGCCTGCTCTATCGACGAAAGGCATTGCCGATCCGAACCGGGAAGCCCTGGCCGACCTCTGCCACGTGCTGTTAAATTCAAATGAGTTTTTCTACCTTCATTGAGGCCTCCAAACGCCAGACCTTGAAAATCCTCTGCTAGAAATGAACGGTCTTTGACAGAAGCATTGACATCGCATTTGCGGATTTTAAACTATTCGTGTTTTTATCCCGAATCATTCAGTATCACAGGAACGAGAAGGCATTCATCGCATGAGGAACGACGACTACGAAGAGCAGCCAAGGCGCGGCAATCCACCGCTGCATTCAGAGAAAATCATGACCGAGCGGAAGATCTTCTTCCTCGATCTCAAAGAAAATGAGCGCGGACGCGTGATCAAAATCACCGAAGATGTGCGGGGGCGGCGTGACACCATCATGCTCCCACTCGAAGCGGCTGATGAATTCCTGGACGCGCTCCAGCGCATTCTGGAGATCGAACGGGACCTCCCCCCCGTGGCGACCGCAGCCGAGTGAAGGCAAAGGGCAGAGGCAGGAAGCATTGGACAGCATCGGGCCCGTGGGGCAAACATGCATTCCGTTTCTGAGACAAACTCAGCCTCTGTTGATCGCAATGCCCCCCTGCGCCATCTTCTCCCCCCGGTTTATCTTCCTTGGCTTCGCTGCTCTTCTGGCCTCCTGTGCTGGGCCTAGCTCTCGTGATCGGGGACAAACGCAATACTTAGAGGCTTTTGACCCCGCCTCTGTGCCGCACTCGGCACTCTACAATCAGGATCAAGATTCTTACTGGGATGGAGACGGCATGACTGGCCCCCCCAGCGTCATCATCGACCTTAGCGATCAAAAAGCCTACTTTTACAAAGGCGGCGCCCTAGCTGGCGTTTCTGCTCTTTCCACAGGCGATGAAAAACACCCGACACAAACGGGTAACTTCAAGATCATTCAAAAAGACCAGTGGCATAAATCCAATCTCTACGGTGACTTTGTGGATGCTTATGGACAAGTCGTTGTGGCGAATGTGGACCTCACGAAGGACAAGCCACCGGCTGGCACTCGCTTCGAAGGGTCGAAAATGCATCATTTTATGCGCTTCGTCGGAGGCACTGGGATGCATGAAGGGTTCCTGCCAGGCTATCCCGCCAGTCACGGTTGCGTGCGCATGCCCGGGCACATGGCCGCCATTTTTTACAACAACGTCTCGGTCGGCACCCCGGTGACTGTGCGCCCTTGATTTTAGCCTCTCATGAGCACCGACGACCTACCGCTGGAAATCCTTATGGATGACGTCGTCCATCTGCTTGAAACGCCTAACCAAAAGCCGCGCATCATTGACTGCCGAGAGCCTGACGAATGGGCCATCTGCCACCTCGAAGGAGCAGAACTCGTACCACTCTCGCAATTTGGCGAATTGGCCCCTCAGCGCTTCCAGGATCCTCAGCAGCACGTCGTGATTTACTGTCACCACGGCATGAGAAGCCAGCGGGCTGCCGCGTGGCTACGCCAGCGTGGCTTGCAAAAAGCGCAGTCCATGCGTGGTGGCATTGATGCTTGGTCCGTAGCGATCGATCCCACCATACCCCGGTATTGAGCATGACCAGGTGCGCTTCACTTAGCGGCGCACTTTCTCGTCGCCTCCTGAAAACCCCTTAGGAAAGTTGGCCCCAGTCCTGCTTTGAGCATGGATGACGGTGCTGAAACACCCCAGCCAACCCAACCCACCATGCTTTTTGATCAGTATCAGCCGGAGGATTTCTTCGATGAAATGTTCACCCGCGGCCATATCGTGCGGCCACACTATCAGGCCGTCAGTGATGCCTTGAATGCCGTTTCGGCAGAGGAATTTCGAAGCCGCCAAACGGCCGTGGAGACAGCCTTCATGCGGGGTGGCGTGACCTTCACCGTCTATTCTGATTCTCAAGGCACCGAGCGCATCTTCCCCTTCGACTGTGTGCCACGCGTCATTTCTGCGGAAGAGTGGGATGTGGTGGAAAAAGGGCTGATCCAGCGGCTCACCGCGCTGAACCTCTTTCTCCATGACATTTATCACGAACAAAAGATCATCAAGGACCGGGTGATTCCACCACAGTATCTGCTGAGCGCGAAGCATTTCCGGCGTGAGTTCATGCACTTCGAAGTGCCAAAAAACGTCTATGTCCACATCTGCGGAACAGATCTCATCCGCGACAAAGACGGTCGCTACCTAGTGCTGGAAGACAACCTACGTTGCCCCTCCGGCGCGAGCTACATGCTGGAAAATCGCAGCGCATTAAAGCGAACCTTCCCGGAGCTCTTCCAGTCCGCAGGCGTTCGACCTGTGGATCAGTACCCGGCTGAGCTTCTCAAAGTGCTGCAATACTGCGCGCCAGCGAATTTTCGAGGCAACGATGCCCCCAATGCTGTACTTTTAACTCCAGGCGTTTACAACAGCGCCTACTTTGAGCACGCCTTCCTGGCCCGCCAAATGGGCATTCCCATCGTGGAAGGTCGTGATTTGCTGGTTCGCGACCACAAGGTCTTCATGCGCACCACGGCGGGTCTCGTGAAGGTCGATGTGATCTACCGCCGAATTGACGATGACTTCCTCGACCCTTCCGTCTTCCGCGCGGACTCTTTGCTCGGCGTTCCTGGCTTGGTGAATGCCTACCGCTCGGGGAATGTCAGCCTAGCCAATAGCATCGGCACAGGAGTCGCCGATGACAAGGTGGTGTATTACTTTGTGCCGAAGATGATCAAGTATTACCTCGGTGAAGATCCCATCTTACCGAATGTCGATACCTACCTTGCCTCTGAGCCGCAAGACTGCGCCTACATCTTGGACAATTTGGCCAAGCTCGTCGTGAAGTCCGCCAATGAAGCCGGGGGCTATGGCATGCTGATGGGCCCCTGGGCAGCCAAAGAGGAGATCGAGACCTTCCGCAAGATGATCGAGGAAAACCCTCGGAACTTCATCGCTCAGCATCCGATTTCCCTCAGCCGTCACCCCACATGGTGCGGCGATCACTTCGAGGGTCGCCACATCGACCTACGCCCCTACATCCTTTGTGGCGAAAAGATCGTCGTCACACCAGGCGGACTCACCCGTGTCGCTTTGCGAAAAGGCAGTCTCGTCGTGAATAGCTCCCAAGGGGGAGGTTCCAAAGATACTTGGGTTTTGAAAGCCTAACACGGTTCCAGCGTCTCGATCGAACATTCGTTTCCTCCTGCCTTCCTTCTTTCCCCAGGCCTCTGCCACCCATCGCCATGCCTTCCTCTGCTCTCGCCCGTGAAGAATTCGCACGCCACAAACAGACCAACGTCATGCTCGCCCGAGTCGCGGGCAGCCTGTATTGGATGAGCCGCTATCTAGAGCGCGCAGAAAACCAAGCTCGATTGATTGATGTGAACCTCCAGCTTCTGCTGGACTTCGGTCATGTGACGGATGAGCAACTCAAAGCGCATTGGTTGCCCATTGTCCGCTCCTCAGGGGATGAGGAACAGTTCTTCCAACTCTACACGACGGCCGACAGCGAAAGTGTGATGGAGTTCATGACCTTCCGACTGGAAAATCCGAATTCCCTCATTTCCTGCATTTCCAACGCACGAGAAAACGCCCGCCAGGTGCGCGATCAAATCTCCAGCGAGATGTGGGAGGTGCTGAACGATGCCTACCACTACATCCAGGGACCTGGCGCGAAGAAAATTTGGCATGAAGGGGCCAGTGCATTTTACGATGAGATCAAGCGCTTCTCCCACCTGTTTCAAGGCATCACGGTCAGCACCTTCTCCCGCAGTGAAGGCTTTGAGTTCATCCAGTTTGGCAAATATCTGGAACGCGCGGATCAGATCACTCGACTGCTGGACATCAAGTATCACATCCTGTTGCCAAACGCAGCTGATGTCGGGGGGGCGGTGGACACCGCTCAATGGCATGCCGTGCTGCGCAGCGCCAGTGCCTTGGAGGCCTACCGTCGCTACTACGTTGCGGACGTGTTTTACAAGAAAGTGGTCGAGTTCCTGATCTTCGATGACAGCTTCCCTCGCACCCTGCGCTTCTGCGCTGAGGAGATGAACCACTTCATCGAGCTGATCACCAAAGCGGCCGATGAGAAAGATCAGATTGCGCCTGCGCTTGAGCGATTTGAAGCCTTCCTAGTTCGTCTTGCCACCCTGCATGTGGAGGACGTCTTCGGCCAGGGTCTGCATGAATTCCTAGATGAAGCTCAGGTGGAGATTGGCAACATCGGGGGACACCTTTACAGCACCTACATGTATTTTCCGCCCGTGGATCTTCAGGCCGAAATTCGCTTCCACCAGCAGCAAGAGCAACAGCAGCAAAACCAAGCCGCCTAGAGCTCCTCAGCTTAAGGCGGCACTCGATTTCGCTTTCGGTTAGGCCACAGACCTCAGATGACAGGGCCTGCGGTCTCTTTCCACTTGTCGTGAAATTCACGATAAACGATCGGACTGATTTCGCTCGGCTTGATCTCACTGCGCCCGCCCCAGAACACGTTGGTGTATTCGAGAGGAATGCCGATGTCAGCCAAGTGCTTGTCGATGGCTGCCTTATGCGCCAGCACGGTGTCTTTGTCCGTACCGTGGATCACCCCCATGATGTTCACGTTCGCGAAACGGTCACCACCTTCCCGCCAGTAGCAGTGCGTCATGATCGGATGGCGGCCAACTTCAGCTCCCGCGCGCTCTTCCATGCCCTTGGGCACCTTCCAGTGGAACAATGCATTGAAACGGGTGACGCGTACTCCACTGGCGCTGGGTTTCACATGCTCCAAGAAAGTGGAAAAGCGGCCGATGACGCCTTTTTCGTCCAGACGCTTGGCGACTTCACAGAACTTCTCCAAGCTGACTCCCGCGTCGCGAGCGCGTCCTGCCCAGGGCTCTGGCCCGATTTCTTCAGGCTTGAGGTCGCCCTTCAGGTGCAGCAACACATTCCATTCTTCGGCATCAAGATCCGCGATGTTGGTGGTCATCATCTTCGCAGGCTCATCCGCCTTTTCGCCTGGCTCCATGGTCTTGCGCCGAACATGACCAACGCCTAGAGCAAAGATGCCGTGTGCTTGCATGGTGTAGTAATCCTGCGCCCCAATCAGACGCTTCAACACATCACAATGGTCATGGATGTTTCGGTCCTGCGGCACCTTGAGGGTGGTCCAGAGGCGGAAATCACTGCCACTGACCTCACGATCCGTACTGCGCATGACCACGTGACCGCTGAAAGGGTCTTGTCTGAAAAGAAAATCAAAAGCAGCATCAAGCTTCTCGGTGGGCAGCTTCCAAGCGACAAGTGCGCCTTCGGCCAGCTTGTTTGCCAGCAACGTCTGCCGCACCCGCCGAATGACCCCTGCCTTAAGCATGGCCTGGATGCGCTGCACGACCGTGTCGAAATCGACGCCGCTTTCCTCCGCGATGAACTGAAAAGGATACTGGTGAAATCCCTTCACCCGATCCTCGCTGACCGCTAGAATGCGGGCGTTGATTTCATCCGTGTGTTCAGTGGGGATCGTGGCGTCAGGGCTCATGTGGAGGAAGGGGTCGGAAAGCATGGCAAACAGGGGACGCCACGCAAAGTGGGACTCTTAGCGCCTCCACCTGAAATGACAAGGCAGGGCTGGCTTTGCACAAACCTAGCGACTTTCGCTAGGTCTATGCCTCGATTCAATCCCAAGGCACGCGCAATGGATGCCAATGCGCATGCACAAGACAAGCCGAGACGGCCACGTAGTCCTCCTACCTTTCCATGAGTCGATGCCTTTTGATAGTCCTTGCGACCACCCTGATCGCCCTCCCTGCCCCAGCAGAAGATCACGACTATGAAAAGGCACCCATCCTCTACTCCCGCACAACAGCGAAAGATGCAGCCCATGCCCTAGGAGAACGGCTTCGCCGAGGGGAGATCAAGATCAACCGTCACGATGCCTGGACCGTGCTCCAATCCGTGCTGAAGGAGCTAGGCATTCCGTTTGAATCTCAAGTCATGGTCTTTTCCAAGACCAGCAAGCAGAATGATCTCATCGGCCCGCAGAGCCCCCGCGTCATTTATTTCTCCGACAATGCCTACGTCGGCTACTCGGTCGGCGGCTCGCTGGAAATCTCTGCCATTGATCCACGCTTGGGTCCGATTTTTTATCTGCTGGATCCGCATGTCGAAGCCACTCACCCCCTCACCTTTCATCGCGACGAAAGCTGCCTGAACTGCCATGGCGGCACCTTCACCCCTGGAGTTCCTGGCGTGCTTGTTCGCTCCGTGTTTCCTGGCCCAGAAGGGCATCCCCTCATGAGCCAGGGAAGCACCGTTGTGGACACGACCACCGCCTTTTCAGCCCGATGGGGAGGTTGGTATGTGACCGGGTCGCATGGCACACATCGGCACCGAGGCAATGTCACTGCGATCGAACGCCCGGACCAATCCTACGAGATGCCCTTCGAAAAAGGAGCCAACGTCAGCGATCTCAGCGCCTTCTTTGACACCTCACGCTACCCTCGAAGCCGAAGCGACATCGTTGCCCTCATGACACTGGAGCATCAGACCTCCGTGCAAAACATCCTCACCCGAGCCAACCACAGCGCCCTGCGCGCCATGCACATGCAGACCTGCCTGCAAAAGGAGTTAGGTGAGCCTGTGCAAAATCAGCCCATCGGCAGCGCACGGCGCATCATCGACCACGGGGCGGAAGACGTGCTGCGTGCGCTTCTGTTTCATGAAGAAGCCGCTTTGCCCGAGGGCGGCATCGAAGGGGCGGAAGATTTTCAGACCGCCTTCGCAAGTCAGGCACGGCGCTCGTCCGACGGCCGTTCGCTGAAGGACTTCCAACTTCGCACACGATTGTTCAAGTATCGCTGCAGCTACATGATTCATGGGCTCACCTTTCAGCATCTTGAGCCTCATTTGAAGCAAACCGTCCTCTCCCAACTGGAGCGTATCCTGATGGAAGAAAAGATCACGCCGACCTTTGCCAACCTTGGGAAAGCGGAGCGCGGACACATCTTGCGCATCCTCCAAGACACCGGCATTCTTGCATGCCCTTGATGGCCCTCGCGTCCGCTCAAAGCTATAGGCATTTCACACTCCGCAGCTGGATGTCGAGCGCGCGCCCCGAGAGCTGCACCTCCACCAGAGCCAAGGAAAGAGAGGCAAGCATCAGCCCTAGGCTGGCCACAAAAGCCGCCTTGCCGCCCAACTGCCAGTTGAGGAAAATCAGCGCCATGCTGACCACGCACAGCATCATGCTCAGCACGCCCAGGCTTTGCATGTGCTTGATGATGCCAATGCGCCGGCGCAGGTTCTGAATCTGGGGCAGCAGCACCGGTTCCTGAGACGCCGCCCAGTCCGCTTGAAGTTTCCTCACCACACTCGCTAGCCCAAGAAATCGATTCGTGTAGGCCAGCATCAGCAGCGACAGCGCCGGAAAAAGCAGCGAGGGCGTGGAAAGCGGAATCTCAGGCAGCGACATGCTCTCTTTGTCGCCTGAAATCGCCATTCGTCACCCTCATTTCTGCATGATCCATGCCTCCGCTCACAACCTGAAAGACGCGATGGATCTCGTGGCCGATCATCCACCCTTCAGGGGCGCTCTGCGCATGAGAATGGCTGATGCCTGAATCACACCATCTGTAAACCCAGCTTGCGGTAAAGCCTCATGACTTCCGTCAAGTCATCGGCTGTGTCTGATGCAGCGCTTCGGTATTAAAATCGCAGCGACACCCACGCCTGCAAACAGCATACCGATCCCTACTACGATCAAACTCGCCGATTGAATCCCAGGCTCAAGCAGAGCCAAGAATGGGTCTGAACCACAGTAATGAACCGTTACGGATTTACCCGCCGGATACTTTTCCACGAGTTGCGTTGGAAGGACTGGGTTTCCTGTGTTGATGTTTCCAAACCGAATGCGCTGACAGGTGAAACTCTCTGCATTCACGGCATAGGCATAATTGACTTCGGCGCTGTAAACGAGCCCGCCTCTTTTTCCTCGCTCCGATTTGACCTGAGACGACAGAACCCTTCCTTCAACAGTTGGCCAATATGAACTGGCAACTCCTCTATAAAGAGAGCGCCCTCCAAAAAACAAAAAGAGAAGCCCAACGGCGATGAAAAGGCTGGCGGCGAACGGCCTCATATCGTGGGCTCAAGAGGTAGGGAATTTCTATCTGTCAGAATGGTACCATCCCAAGGGCTTGCGACGATGGATCATGCCAAGATGCAGGTCAGGGCATTGCTTTTCCCGCTTCGCTCTTAAATCACCCGATCATTCCCGCCATCCACCGGAATCTGAGCGCCGGTGACTTTGGCAAACAACGGCGATGCCATCGCGGCGACCATGTTGCCGATGTCTTTGGAGCGGATCTCGACCTTCATGAGGTTCTTGGTCTTGTATTCCTCGACGGTCATGTTGTAGCGGGCGGCGCTCTTGGCGAGGGCTTCAGGGGTCCACAGCTTGGTGTCGAAGACGGCGTCGGGGTGCACGATGTTGACGCGGATCTTCCACGGGGCGAGCTCGAGGGCGGCGACGCGGCAGAGCTGCGTGAGGGCGGCCTTGGAGCAGGAGTAGGCGCTGGCGCCGGGGCCGGGGGCTTTGAAGTTGCGGCTGCCGACGAAGATGATGCTGCCATCGACGCTGTGCTTCACATACGGGATGACCTTGTTCATCAACTTTTGATGGCTGGTGAGGTTGATCATGAGCGTGCGATCCCAATCGATCTGCGCCATGACGTCGAGCGGGTCGTTCTTCGGGAAGATGCCGGCGTTGCTGACGACGATGTCGATGCCGCCGAACTCGCGCACGGTGAAGTCGATGGCGTCCTGCACGGGCTGATCCTCGGTGAGGTTCACGACGATGCCGATGGCCCCGATCTTCTTCATGATGTCGGGGATTTCCTTGTCGATGTCGAGACCGACGACCTGCGCGCCCTGTTCGGCGAGGGACTCCGCGATGGCGAAGCCGATGCCAGCGGCGCAACCGGTGACGAGCGCCACCTTGCCCTGATGCACCTTGCGGGCGGGGCCTTTGCGAAGCTTGGCCTGCTCGAGGTCCCAGTATTCGATGTCGAAGATGTCTTTTTCGCTGAGCGGTGCCCAACCGCCAGTGCGCTCGCCGAGCGCGACGGTCGCTGCGGTGCTTTCCGCGATGTCGGCAACGATTTTGGCGTCCTTCAAGGTATCGCCAAAGCTGACGATGCCGTTGCCGGGCCACACGGCGAAGCGCGGGGCGGCATCGAGCATGGTCTGTGTGCTCGCGTGGGCTTTGAAGTAGCTTTCGTAATTCGAAGCGAAGGTTTGCACGCTGGCGGCGTGGTCATCACCGAGCACGACCGGGATGCGCTTCGTGCGGATGCTGTGATCCGGGGTCAAGGGACCGCGGGTGGCGCAGTCGGCGATGTTGGGCAGAGTGCCGTAGCTCAAAGCAGCCTCGCTGGTGCTGAGGCGGGCGATTTGTGGGAAACCGCGGGTCTTGGAGACCAGTTGGCGGAGCTTGGCGAGGGCGAGGAGGTCGGTTTTGACCTCCGTGCGGGCAGGAGTGCCCGCATCACTTTTCTTGGCGAGATACTCCTCCGCCTTGGTGACGAGTTCGATGTGCTTTTCGTAGCTAGCCTTGGCGTCGTCGGCGAAGGTGAAGAGGCCGTGTTTGAGGAGGACGATGCCTTCGATGCCTTCTTTTCGCAGATCGGTCTTCTGGAGCACGTCGAAGACCTGTTTGGCCAAAACGAAGCCGGGCATCACGTAGGGCAGCACGAGCACTTTGGCACCGAAAAGCTCCTTCGTGCGGGCTTCGCCGTCTAGGGCGCAGGTCAGGGCGGAGATGGCATTCGCGTGGCTGTGATCGACGAATTTGAAGGGTAGGATGGCGTGCAGGATGGCCTCGATGCTGGCGGCGGGCGCATTGGGATTCGTCATCGCGGCGCGTTGCTGCAGGACCATGTCCTCATCGGTCATGGTGGGCAGTTTCGCCATCTTGAGCAGCGCCTCCAGGCGCACGGGGGCAAAGCCGGCCCGCTCGATGGTGGCGAGATCCCAGCCGCTGCCCTTCACGTAACAAATGTCCACGGCATCGCCGAAGTAGTCCTTCTCGGTGACTTTGACGGAGGTGTTGCCCCCGCCATGGAGCACGAGTTCCGGGTTCCGGCCAAGCAGGCGGCTCATGTAGACGCGCTGTCCGAGGGCGTCGGTTCCGAAAGTGGCGGCTTCAGTGTCGTTCCAGAGGCTATGCATGGTCAGGGGAGAGTCGTCAGACTTGCGGGAGGCACAGCCAGAAGTCAAGAACCCACACCTCAAGGTGTCCGCGAAACGCGGATGCTCAGCTCCCAAGTTCACTGTTTCCAAAGACTCAGCAAATGCCAAGCGCCTTGGCCACGACCACATCGGCGGTTGGCAGTTGGATGGCCTCCAAGGGCGGGCTGTAGATCGCCGGCGCGTCCAGGCTGCAAACCCGCTGCACGGGTGCATCGAGCTCATCAAAAATGCGCTCCTGAATCATGTAGGCAATCTGGGCTCCGATGCCGCAGTAGGGCTTGTTTTCCTCCACGTAAACCGCGCGGTGAGTCTTCGCCACGGAGTTCAGGATGGTTTCCTCATCCAGCGGGCGGATGGTGCGCAAGTCCACGACTTCCGCATGGATACCATGTTCCTCTTCGAGAATGCGAGCGGCCTCCAGGCAGGTGATCACGGCTTTGCCATGGGCAATGAGGCTAATGTCAGTACCTTCGCGCTTCACATCGGCCAAACCGAGCGGGATGAAAAGCTCCCCATTGGGTAGTTCATCATTGGAGGGCACTTCCCATTCTTCACCGTAGAGCTTCGTGCTCTCCATGAACATGACGGGGTCATTGTCACGGATCGCGGCCTTCATGAGACCCTTGGCGTCATAGGCATTGCTCGGGCACACGCACTTCATGCCAGGGAAGTTTGCCATGATGTTCTCCGGCGTGTGGGAGTGGGTCGCACCGACGCTCGTGCCGCCATTCGCAGGCCCACGGATGACAATGGGGCAATTGATCTTCCCTCCAGACATGTAGCGCACCATGGCCCCGTTGTTCACGATCTGATCCCAGGCGACGGTGTAGAAGCTCCAGAACATCAGCTCCATGACCGGGCGCACACCGAGCATCGAAGCACCGATGCCCATGCCGATGAATCCAGCCTCGCTGATCGGAGTGTCCACGAGGCGCTTGTCCCCCCATTTGTCCCACAGCCCCTGGGTGACCTTGTAGGCGCCATTGTATTGAGCTACTTCCTCGCCCATCACCACGACCATTGGATCGCGGGCGATCTCTTCGTCTAGGGCTTCACGGACAGCGTCGCGGTAGGTAATTCGGCGTGGCATCGGAATTCGTTTTGGGGGGAAATTAGAGCCCATTTCATCGACGGCGCAGGCGTCAGAGTCAAGAGCGGGAAACTCCCCCAGGCTGCTTCTGGGCCCCCTTGAAGCGCGCCGGATCAACAAGTTGAACACAAACCGATCCATTTCCACCAGAAGGGCACGTGTTGTCAGCCCAAAAGAAAGGTTGCAGATTGGCTTTCGTACTTGCTAGCCTTCCCTTTCTGCTGGGTTTTTGCCGACGCAGCTCGTTTTATCTTTCACAGGAAAAATCACATCCTCCATGAACACCACCCACACCTCCCGCCGCACCTTCCTGCGCGGAACCGTAGCCGGCGCTGCCGGTCTCGCCACTCTGCCGAGCTGGGCAGCCCCTATCGGAGCCAATGAAGACGTGCGCGTCGCCGTCATTGGCTTTAAATCTCGCGGCGCCGGCCACATCAGCAGCCTTTTGAAAATCAAGGGTGTTCGCTTGGTCGCACTGTGCGATGTGGACAGCGCTGTGCTGGACAAGCACGTGGCGGACCTGGCCAAAAAGAACATCAAGGTCAAGGCCTACAAAGACTACCGCGAGTGCTGCGCCGATCCGGACATCGACGCCATCACCATCGCCACCCCCAACCACACGCATACCCTGATCGCCCTGACAGGCATCGCGAATGGCAAGCACGTGTATGTGGAGAAGCCCGTCTCCCACAACATCATGGAAGGTCGCAAGCTGATCGAGGGCTCCCTCGTCGCCGCTCAAAAAGGCCTCGTCGTTCAGCACGGCATGCAGCGCCGCTCCGACCTGGGTTGGGCAGCAGCCATGGACTACGTGAAAAGCGGCAAGCTGGGCAAAGTTACCCTCAGCCGTGGCATCAACTACAAAGCCCGCAAAAGCATCGGCAAGATCGCGGCTCCGTTGTCCCCCGATGCCAATGGCCAGTTCCAACCAGGCACCGTCACGGACTCCACAGGCAAGCCGCTCGCCGGCACCATTGATTACAAACTATGGAGTGGTCCACGCGGCATCCTGCCCGTGCATCGCACCCAGTTCCACTATGACTGGCACTGGCAGTGGGCCTACGGCAATGGCGACATCGGTAACCAAGGCCCTCACCAGCTCGACGTAGCCCGCTGGGCACTCGGCAATCCCGACATGCTGCCCAAGCGTGTGATGAGCTTCGGCGGACGCTGGGGCTATCAGGATGACGGCGAAACCGCCAACAACCAGATGGCCTTTTACGAATTTGCTGAAGGCGCTCCCCTGCTCTTCGACAACCGTGGCCTACCCATGAAGGACATGAACTGGACGAAAGGCTACGAGCCAGTCTTCCGCATCAATGGCAAAGTCGCCGGTCCACGCATCGGCAACGTCATCCACTGCGAAGGCGGCTTCATCGCAGAAGCCAAGGCCTATGACAACGACGGCAAAGCCATCGAGAAGTTCGACAACTTCCAAGACGGCCCTGATCACATGAAGAACTTCATCGAGTCCGTCCGCGCTGGTAAAATCATCAAAGATGTACTGAATGTCGCTCACGGACACCACGCGGCCGCGCTGGCCCACATGGCCAACGTCAGCTACCGCCTGGGCAAAAAGATCAGTAACGAGGAAATCACCGAGCGCCTCAGCAGCAACAAAGCGGCTCAGGAAACCTTTGGTCACTTCGTGCAAAACCTCGTGGACAATAAGATCGACATGAAGGCCGAACTCGCCTCCTGCGGTCCCATGCTCGAATTCGATCCCGTGACCGAGAAGTTCATCGGCGAATTCGCGGATGAAGCCAACAAACTCGCGACCGACACCTACGTCCCCGAGTTTGAGCTGCCCAAGATCAGCTAAGCTCAACGCTGCGCTCCTCATCACAGCCTGGGTCGTTCCGAGCGACCCAGGCTTTTTTGTCTCCAGTTATCTGCGACGTCACGTTCTGGGCAAAAGGCCCAGGTCCGCCTGCGTTACCTCACTTTACACTTTGTATGTCTGCCAATCCTGCCGCTTCCGATTCAGCCTACCCATCACCCACGCTACCAAGCTCTCCGCGTTGGTGGCAAAACGAAGACTGGCTCGCCATCATCGCCACAGTGCCTATCCTACTTTGTGTGGCCAAAGGCTGGAGCCCCAAAATGCCCTCCTTCAGCTGGACACAAGTCACCGAGGCCAGCAAGGCCTTTTCCAGCGAAAACCTTACCACCAGCGCTGGCTTGCTAACTCTGTTTCTTGCGATTTCAGCAGCCGCCCTCGCTGCATCACTAGGCAGACGCATCGTCTCCTTCATCCGTGGAGCTGCGGTGGTCTTTGTTCTCGCATGGTTTGCTCAGTGGCTGGCAGGCAATGGCATGCTCAAAGCTTGGGGGTTAGAGTATGTTGTCTTCGCTCTCGCCCTTGGCCTGCTGTGGAGTCACCTACTTCCTGTGCCCGAGTGGTTGCGCGAAGCCATACGAACCGAGTTTTACATCAAAGTCGGCATTGTCCTGCTAGGTGCCACCATCCTCCTGCCAGAGATGCTCAAAGCGGGAGTTCCCGGCCTCATCCAAGGCGCACTCGTCATTCCTGTGGTTTGGTATGTTTGCTTCTTCATCGCCAAAAAGCTCAAGGTCGATGACGAATTCGGCGTCATTCTTTCCACCGCCGTCTCCATCTGCGGCGTCTCAGCCGCCATCGCTGCCTGCGGAGCCATTCAGGGCGATCGGAAAAAGCTCTCTTACGTCACCTCTGTGGTGCTCCTGTGCGCGGTGCCCATGATGATCTTCATGCCCATGGCCGTGGAAAAGCTAGGCCTCTCGGAAGCCGTCGGCGGCGCCTGGATCGGCGGCACTCTAGACACCAGCGGCTCCGTCGCCGCCGCCACAGAGCAGATCGGCAAAGAAGCCACTCAAATTGGTGTCATCGTTAAACTTTCTCAGAACGTCCTCATCGGTGTCGCAGCTTTTTGGCTCTCCGTCTGGTGGTCACTTCGCGGTGGCAAAGACCGCGACCAGACCAACGCCCGGCCTTCCGTATCAGTGATTTGGCAGCGCTTTCCGAAGTTTGTGATCGGTTTTGTCATGGCCTCCATCGTCTTTTCCTACCTTGTGCCGACCTCCGTGGCGGAGGCTGCATCCAAGCCACTCAAAGGTCTTCGAGAGATTTGGTTCGGCGCTGCCTTCGTGTGCATCGGCCTGGAAACAAAGCTCGGCGAAATCTTCAACCTAGGCGGCGGCAGACCCGCGCTCGCCTTCCTCGGCGGACAAGTCTTCAATATCCTTTGGACTCTCATCCTCGCGATGTGGCTTTTTGGGAAATGAACCCATCCACTTCCTGAACCGAGGAAGCGCATGCATCCCTAGGCACAATTTGAGGCAAGCCGCTCACGGTGACGCAACTGACCACAAGCCGCATCAATGTCAGACCCACGCGCTCGACGCAAATGCGCCACCGCTCCCTGCCTCCTCAACTCATCAAGAAAAGCCTCCGTCTTCTCGAAGGAGCTTGGCTGGTAACTGCGCCCTTTCAGGCTCAACCCAGTCGGATTGTAACGCAGCAGATTCACATGCATGCGTCGCCCCTGAAGTAGGCGAGCTAAATCACGTGCCTGAGCAAGTGAGTCATTCACCCCCTCTAACAAACAATACTGTATCGTCGTGATGCGGCCACTCGCCCTCTGATAAAGATCCGCCGCCTCCATCACCTCTTGCACCTGAAAACGACGCCCCATCGGCAGCAAATCAGCACGCGTCGCATCATCCGGCGCATGAAGTGAAATCGCTAAATGAACGCCAAGATCTGCCGCACGAAGTTCGTCAATGCCCGGCACCACACCTACCGTAGAAACCGTGATCTGCCGCCAACCCAAAGCGCCAAGCTTTGGATCGGCCATGCGTTGAATCGCCGCGATGACATTCTTTAGGTTCAGCATGGGCTCTCCCATGCCCATGAACACGACCGTGCGCAGCACACGACCTGCGTCCTGAGCCACACGCCTCAGTTGACGAAACTGCTCAATGATTTCGCCCGAAGTTAGATTTCTCTCAAAGCCCGTCTGTGTGGTCGCACAAAAGTCGCACCCCATCGCGCACCCCACCTGGCTAGACACACAGCCCGCGGCACGATCTTCACGAAAGTCTGGCATCATCACCGTCTCCACCGTGCGTCCATCCTGAAGCCTGAGCAGCATCTTGGTCGTGCCATCCGCAGCCACTTGTTGTTGGGCCAAAGTGGCCGCTTCGAGGCTAAAGTCAGACTTCAGTTCTTGCCACAAACGGTCTGGCTCGAGAAAGCTGGCTCGGACTGGGACCACTCTCGACGCCAGCAGACGCCGAATCACACGAGATGCATGGGCCGAATTGAAGCCACGGCTTTTCATCCACGCCGAAAGATCCGGCAGTGAAAGGTCAGCAAGCGATTGAGGTGAAGGTGCAGAACAAGACAAAGTATGACTTTCATGCCAGCCATTGCTCAATGGATCAAGTCCATGAAAAAGCTGCCCTTCATTCTCGTTCCTGCTGTCCATGCGTTTCTGCTATTGCCTTTCGCTCCTTTGGCTTCTCACCGCTAGCGCCCTCCATGCAGTCAATCCCACCTATCAGCCCCAGCTTTTTCAGAAACTGCGTGTTGTGTATGAAGACTCTTTTGATTCCGGTAAGCTTCACCCTGACTTTTGGGAAGTGCGCCAAAACACCACTTGGGCTGTGAAGGACGGGGTGCTGCACGGCAGTCCGTCCAGCGCCGAATTTCAGCAGCAAAAAGTCGCTCAAGGAGACAAAGCCCACGCGGGTTTCAAACCTGTGCTCTGGCTCAAGCAAGTGCCTGAGCAATTCGTCTGCCGCTTGCGCATGCGCTATGATGCAAAGACCTACGCCAAAGGTTTTCCTTTGCTCGATGTGGGTCACCACATTCACACGCTGACCTTTGCTGAAAAAACCACCACCCTAACCATCAAGAAGGACCTGCAAAGACTGCCGATTGAGGCTCCTCGATTCACGCTCAACGAATGGCATGACGTGGTCCTTGAGCTGAAGAAAGGTCTTCTGCTGCTTCAAATCGATGGTGTAAAGCATCGCTTCGAAAGCGCAAACATCGACATGAGCAGCCACGCGCAGATTGATTTCAAGGCTGTCGATTTCGGAACTTGTCAGATCGACCACATCCAACTTTGGGAAGGCCAGTAACTCGCTACACCATGACGCATCGCCTCGCCCTTCTACTGATCGCACTGATGGTCCCCCGTCTTCTGTTCGGCTGGGGGCAGCCGCATCATGCAATCACGCGGGCGGCGCTAGAGACTTTGCCGGGGTGGCAGAAGGAGTGGTTGGGAACTGAGCTGAAGGCCCTGGGGGATGTGCATTGCATGATTCCGGACCAAGTTTACTCAGACAAAGCGAACGCGAAGTATGCAGCGATGGATTCACGGCCGGGAGAGGTCTATTTGCAGGTGCTGCATCTGCCGACGGTGCAGACGGAATACCTGGAGGTGATGACCTACTTCATGGAGCGAGCGGTGACGGCGCTGCGGGAGGGACGCTCGGGCGATGCGGCGCGGTTCATGGGGACGATGTGCCATCAAATCGAGGACTACGGCAGCCCTTCGCACACGATGCCGGGTGATAATCAATTCACCCTGCTGCAGCAGTTTTTGCCGCCGAGTGACGGCATGAAGGACAAGCTCATGCATGGCCCGATCGAGAATGGCGACTTCATGGTGAGCTTGGGTGGCTATCAGCCGCGTCTACTAGGCACGAGCGTGAACGAAGCGGCGTGGCGGCTGATGCATCGCGTGCATGAGGGTATCCTCAATGCCCGCTCAACGACGATCCCCATCATGCAGGCGCTTTATGCGGACGATGCGGCAACCGTGACGAAGCATCAACTGCGTGCAGCAGTGGTCGATGCGCAAATCGCGGCGGATGCGCTGTACACCATCCTTTGCCTTGGCGCTCAAAAGCTGCCTGAAATGCCCGCCCCCGTGGCCATCGACACCTTTTGGCCGCTAGAGGCGGAGAAGCTTCACTATCCACAGACGCAGTTTTTCAGCTCGCCGTATTGGGGACATCCGCGCATCGGCTCAATCCTCGCCGGAGGCACGAAGGCTGTATCGCTGAAGCTTAAGCTCGAATCGGGGGAAAAGGAATTCGCGCACGGCATCAGCGCCGGCATGGGCAAGCCACTGACCTTTGTGCTGCCGCAGGGTGTGTTTCGTCGCTTTACAGTGCGGGCGGGTTTGCATCCCGAGCTCGGTGCGAAAGGCCGCGTCGAATTCACGATCCATGGTGATGGCAAACCGCTCACTAGCCTCACGCTGAATGGAACGGATGCGGCGCAGAAGCTGGAGTGCGAGGTGAGCGGCGTTTCGCAACTACAACTCCTGCTGACCTCACGCAGCCTGGATTCGAAAAGCAATTACGCGATTTGGGCAGAGCCTGAGCTGCTGAAGTGAGGGCCGCTGAACTAGAATGATTGAGCCAGCGTCGCTGGCGTTTAGACAGCGAGCGCGCTGACAGGTAGCGGAGTCAGATCATTGACTCCCTGCGGGAACATACGCTTGCGTAGAGTCAACACTTCTGGGTCTTGCGCCGTGATGAGGACCACGTGCTCAAAGTGGGCACTTGGCTTGCGATCTTGAGTGATAGCGGTCCAGTTGTCACTAAGCACGCGTGTCTTCGCCGTGCCCATGTTCACCATTGGTTCGATGGCCAAGGTCATGCCCGCCTTCAGGCGTGGGCGATCTCCTTTTTTGCCATAGTTTGGCACTTGTGGCTCTTCATGAAGTTTGCGCCCCACACCATGACCGACAAACTCACGCACCACGGTGTAGCCATACTGCTCGACATGATTTTCGACACTGTGGGAAAGGTCGCCTAGCATCCAGCCATCGCGCGCATGACGGATAGCAATGTGCAGAGATTCCTCGGTCGCAGCCAGCAGATGCAGCGTTTCCTTGGCCACATTGCCAACAGGCACGGTCAGTGCGTTGTCGCCGATCCAGCCATCGTGTTCAATGCCGACATCGATCTTCACAATGTCACCATCTTGAATGACCCGAGGTCCGCCGATGCCATGAACAACTTCCTCATTGATCGAGATGCAGATGTGTCCCGGAAACTTGCGGTAGCCAAGAAAGGCGCTCTTGCAGCCACGAGCCTTCATCTCAGCCGCTGCGTAGCGATCCACTTCACCCGTGGTGATGCCAATCGCCACCTGGGCTGCGGTCTTCAACAGAATGTCTCGCGCGAGGGCATTGGCGGCACGCAGTCCATTCAAAATGGAGCCGTGACGGATAGGAATCTTGTTGCCGAACATGATAGTCGGGAGTCGCGAGAGCCAAGACTTATTTGCCTGTGGCAATGAAGTAAGCGACGCCGACAAGGGCAATGATGGCAATGCCCGTCCAGAGCCACACGACCGTGCGCGAATCAGCCACTTGACCCGTCTGAGCCATGCGATCGACACGACCACGAACGCGACCTTTCTTCAGGAAGCCATCATAATGCGACTGTAGAAGGTAAGTCTCGATCTGGCGCATCACGTCGAGGACCACACCAACCAAGATGAGCAAGCTAGTGCCACCGAAGAATTGCGCAGCCGTGGGTGAAATTCCCAGCAAACGGGTAATGCCAGCGGGCATGACGTACAATAGGGTCAAGAAAATGGCACCTGCGAAGGTAAGACGACTCATGGTGAAGTCGAGGAAGTCGGCCGTGGGCTTGCCTGGGCGAATGCCTGGTAGGTAACCACCGCTCTTTTTGAGATCTTCCGAAATCTGCGTGGGCTGGAACATGGTGGCCACCCAGAAATAGCTGAAGAAGAAGATCAACGCGGCGGACAAGGTGTAGTAGGGAATGCCGGAACTGAGCCAAGCCGAGAACTTTTGAATGCCGGCCACATCGGGGAAGAGGGCACTGAGAATTTGTGCAGGGAAAAGCAGAATGGCCTGAGCAAAGATGATGGGCATCACACCCGAGTAGTTGACCTTCAGCGGCAGATACTGAGTCTGGCCACCATAAACTTTGCGACCGACGACACGCTTCGCATACTGGATGGCGATCCGGCGAGTCGCCTGGGTGATGGCAATAACGCCTGCGATCACAATGATCATGAAGGCCACAAGCAACACCAGCGTAGCGGGCTTGCTGGCATCTTCAGCGGCATTACCGACATAGGTCTGCCAGACTTGAACCATAGCGCCCGGCAGATCAGCGACGATGTTCACGCAGATGAGAATCGAAACCCCATTGCCAATGCCACGCTCAGTGATCATTTCCCCAAGCCACATCATCAGCATGGTGCCAGCGGTGATGGTGATGACCGTCACGATGATAAACATCGGGCCATAGTCAGGAACCAGAGGCTTACCGGTTCGATCGATGACTTCCTGAAGGCCGCCGAGGAAAATATTCTGGCCAGGGTTAGCGAGCGATTTTGCCAGAAGATAACCCTGGAAAAGACACAGCGCGATGGTGGCAAGACGTGTGTACTGCGTGATTTTTTGACGCCCACCTTCCTCACGGGCCATTTTGCTCAGTGGCGGATACACAGCAGTCAAAAGCTGCAGCATGATGCTAGCGCTGATGTAAGGCATGATGCCCAAGGCGAAGATGGCGCAATTCGCGAGCCCCCCACCGGAAAAGACATTCAGCAGCGCGGCGACTTGACCAGCGGCACCGGTGTCAGTCGCGCGGCTACTGATCCACTCATCGAGGACACTACCATCCACGCCCGGCAGGGTGATGGCAGTGCCGATGCGCACGATGACAACCATCGCGAGGGTGAAGAGGATGCGGGAGCGTAGTTCCGGAACTCTGAAGCTGTCACGAAAAGCAGAAATCATGGTCTGGGGCGGGAAAGGTGAGACTGGGGATAAAGGAAAGCGGGCCTGGCCTCAAGACCAACTTGAGAAAGTTGGCAGGGACCGGCCCGCTCAAAGGGTTGGCTACAGATTTAGGATCAAGCAGCAACACTGCCGCCGGCCTTCTCGATCTTCTCGCGGGCGGAAGCGCTCAAGCTCTTGATTTCTACCGTGAGCTTGCGGCTAAGGTCGCCAGTGCCGAGGATCTTGATAGCGTCGCAGGTACGATTCACGAGACCTTTCTCGCGAAGAGCCGCCTCCGTGACCACGCTGCCGTCTTCGAAGGCATTGAGATCGCCGACGTTGACGACTTCATAGACATCGCGGAAGCGATCGTTGGAGAAGCCTTTCTTGGGGAGACGACGGAAAAGGGGCATCTGGCCACCTTCGAAGCCAGGGCGGATGCCGCGACCTGCACGGGCCATCTGACCTTTGTGACCTTTACAAGATGTTTTGCCGTGACCGGAGCTTTCACCGCAACCGATGCGCTTTTTGCGCTTGCGGGCTCCAGGGCGGGGGGTGGTGTCATGAAGACGCATAGGAGATTCGAAATTTGAAATTTGAAATTTGAGATCTTAGAGGGCTTTGCGCTCCTTGATCTCTTTGCCACGAGCGCGGAGGATTTCATCCTTGGGACGCAGAGCGTGCAGGGCAGCCAAAGTGGCCTTAACCACGTTAGCATGATTGCTGGAGCCAAAGGATTTGCCGATGACGTCTTTGACGCCGACCGCTTCGAGCACCGCGCGAGCACCGCCACCAGCGATGATGCCAGTACCAGGAGCTGCAGGCTTCAGCATGATGTGCCCGCCACCATGTTCACCAATGACTTCGTGAGGGATGGTGTTGTTGTTGAGATGAACGAGGTTCATCTTCTTGCGAGAGGCTTCGGTGGCTTTCTTGATGGCATCTGCCACTTCGTTAGCCTTGCCAAAGCCCCAGCCGACGCGACCATTCTTGTCGCCAGAGACAACAAGGGCGCTGAAGCTGAAACGACGGCCACCTTTGACGACCTTGGCGCATCGGTTGATGTGGACGACTTTTTCGACGGAGTCGCCACGGGAATCGCCATCAGCGGCGTTGCGGATTTCTTCTGCCATAAAACTCGGTGCGGTGGGGGTGGATTAGAACTTCAGGCCCTTTTCGCGGGCGGCGTCAGCAAGGGCTTTGACCTTGCCATGGTAGAAGAAGCCACCACGATCGAAGACGACTTCTTCAATCTTAGCGGCCAGGGCGCGCTCGGCGACAGCCTGTCCGACTTTAGTCGCACCGGTGATGTTGGCCTTGCCGCCGCCGAAACCTTTCTCTTTCGTGGAGACGGAAACGATTGTGCGGCCAGCATCATCGTCGATGAGCTGAGCATAGACGTTGGTGTTGGAAAAATAGACAGCCAGACGTGGACGGGTTGCCGTGCCTTTGACCTTCTGGCGAATGCGCGCGTGAATGCGCGAGCGGATGAGTTTGCGGTTGATTGCAGCCATGTTCTTGGGGTCGTCTGGTAGATTACTTCACGCTCTTGCCGGCCTTGCGGCGGATCTGCTCGCCTGCATAACGCACGCCCTTGGCCTTGTAAGGCTCTGGCGGGTAGTAGGCGCGAATGTCGGCGGCGAGCTGGCCGACGACTTGCTTGTCGATGCCTTCGATGGCGATCTTGGTGTTTTCAGCGACGGTGACTTTCACGCCGGCTGGAATCGGGTGAAGACGATCGTGACTCTGTCCGAGTTGAAGATCGATGACATTGCCTTTGACGGCGGCACGGAAACCGACGCCGTGGATTTCTAGATCCTTGCGGTAGCCCTGGCTGACGCCGTGGATCATGTTGCTGATGAGACGCTGGGTGGTGCCGTGCATGGCGCGCACTTTGCGGTCTTCAGTCTCACGTGTGACACTCAATTGATTGCCTTCCGCGGCGACATTCACGCCTGCGGGAAGGGTCCAGTTGAGCTTGCCTTTGGGGCCCTCCACGAGGACGGAGCGATCTTCGCCAATTTTGACGGAGACTTTGTCCGGGAGAGAGATGGGTTGTTTACCGACTCGTGACATGTTTTTGGATTCTCTCGTGTTGGGGGTTACCAGACGGTGGCAAGCAATTCGCCGCCGACTTTGGCCTTTTTGGCCCGGGCGCCGGTCATGAGACCGCGTGAAGTGGATAGGATAGCGATGCCGAGACCACCGAGCACGCGGGGAATCTCGTCACAGGAGACGTACTTGCGCAGCCCTGGCTTGGACACGCGGCTGAGGTGACGCACGACAGGCAGCTTGCCCTGATACTTCAGCTTCAATTTGAGCTGGGGGTGAGCAGCGCTGGTGTCCACTTCGTAGTTCCAAAGGTAGCCTTCTTCCTGAAGGATGCGGGCGATCTCGCTCTTCATTTTGGAGAAGGGCACGAGAACTTCCTGCTGGCCAGCTTTGGCGGCGTTGCGGATGCGGGTGAGAAAATCGGAGATCGGGTCGGTCATGGCTCGGTAGGAGTCGGACGTTTCAGGTCAGGTTGAATTAGGCGGCAGCTTCGCCAGGCTTCTGCTGCTGGCCGATTTTGCCACGGAATGGCATGCCGAGCGCACGGAGGAGTTCACGAGCGTGATCGTCGTCGTTGGTCGAGGTCACGAAAGTGATGTCGAAACCGAGGGAACGCTTGATTTTTTCCAGCTCGATTTCAGGGAAAATGGACTGATCGGTGATTCCGAGGGTGTAGTTGCCACGACCGTCGAAGGAACGAGGAGCGACGCCGCGGAAGTCACGCACACGTGGTAGCGCGGTGCGGATGAGACGCATGAGGAAATCATACATGCGATTGCCGCGAAGGGTCACTTTGACGCCGACGTTTTCACCGATACGCAGCTTGAAGTTAGCGATGGCCTTCTTGGATTTGGTGATCACTGGCTTCTGGCCGGTGATGAGCTGCACTTCATTCACAGCATCTTCGATAGCCTGCTTGCGCTCGCCCTGGGAACCGACGGAGCAGTTGATGACGATCTTTTCCAGTTTCGGCACCTGATGGATGTTTTCGACGCCGAGCTGCTCTTTGAGAGCAGAACGCAATTTCTCGTGATAGAGAGTCTTGAGGACGGGGGTCATGGGGTGATGGGGGTGGGCCTTTCCTCCGGGGGCTCTGAAGTTCATCCAGAACAGGGGCCGAAGGGGGCGATGAGGGGCGCGGAGGGTGGCGAGTGCCAGAAGTTTCGCAACCTGCTTTTTTAAAAAATTTATTTTTCTCGACCAGCGCTGCTCAAAAACTAGCTCGAATGCCATCAGGGTTGTAGCCAGCCCATCACCCCCAGCCATTTCCCGCAGCGCTGCGGCCAAGCATTCACGGGCAGGCCGCCGGCCCTCATGCCAAAGCCGTGGCCACCTTTGGCATAAAGGTGCAGTTCAGCGGGCAGCCCGTGTTTTTTATACTCCAGGTAAAGCATGGCAGAGGCGGTGGAATTCTGCCCATCCTCATGCGCGCAGGCCAGGAACATCGGGGGCGCGTCCGCAGGCACGGTGAAGCCGTCTTTGAACCGTGTGGGCTCCTTGCTATCCAAAAATCCGCCGCCGTAGATCATGATGCCAAAGTCAGGCAGAGCTGCCGCCGCAGGGCGATCACAGGCTAGGTGGCCCAGCAGGTTGCCTCCTGCACTGAAGCCGAGGAGGCCTACACGCTGCGGGTTCACCTGCCATTCGGCGGCTTTTTCACGGACGATCTGGATGGCCCGTGCTGCATCCTGCACAGGTTTTTCATAGGGCTTGGCGTCATCCCGTGTGGGCGTGCGGTATTTCAGCAGCACGGCGGTCACGCCCAGGCCGTTCAACCAGTCGCAAACCTGCGTGCCCTCGTGCACGGTGGATAAAAAAACGTAGCCGCCACCAGGGGCAACGATGACGCAGGTGCCATTTGGCTTTTCCGGACGATGGACACTGATGGTCGGTGCGTGGATGTTTGAGATCGTGCTTTTGCCACCTTTCGTTCGGAGAAACTCCGCCGTGGCGGCTGATGGCGGCGTCATCTGCCCCGGGGCACCTTCGGGCCAAAGGGGAATCTCGGCGGGTTCAGCGGCGGAAAGGTAAGCGGTGGCCAGCAGGCAAAGGAACAACAAGCGCGTGATCATGGACTACAGCAAACGCGCCAATAGCCGCAGATTTTCGCCCTGCTTTCAGCGCTTCACCAGCAAAGGCCTTCGTAACGCCAGGGTAGATTTTTCAGATCTCGCCAGCCATTCACGTCGATGACCTGTTGCTCCGGTTTGACCAAAGAGGCCAGTGTCTCCAGAGAAGCACATTTTTGCGAGGTGATGACTAGCTCGGCATGCTCAATAACCTCCGCCACATCCTGCTTCAGCAGCGATTCCAGGTGCGGCATGCGGCGCTTCATTTCGGCGGCGTTTGCGCCGATGAGGCGGGAAAGGTTGAGGCTGGGATCATAGATGCGCAGCTCGTAGCCCCGCCCAAGCAGCGTCTCCGCCACGGCCACCATGGGGCTGCCTCGCAGGTCATCCGTATCCGCTTTGAAAGCGAGGCCCAGCAGGCCAATGCGACGCACGCCCTTGCTCGTGATGAGCTTCAGCAGCAGGTCCAGGTGCGCGTGGTTAGTGTCCAGCGTGTTGTCCAGGAGCGGCAGGGAAATGCCCTCCTGACGGGCAAAGGAAAGCAGGGCGCTGACATCCTTGGGCAAACAGGAACCACCAAATGGCGTGCCGGGCTTCATGTAGTAGCTGGAGATGTTCAGCCGCGTGTCGCTGCACACCACGTTCATGACGCGCGATCCATCCTCGCCCAGGTGCTTGCACAGGCGGCCGATCTCATTGGCAAAGCCGACCTTCAGCGCATGGAAATAATTGCAGGAATACTTGATCATCTCCGCCCCCTCCCAGGCCAGCACGGCAGGCTCGCCACCCAGCAACTGACGTGCTTCATCGCCTTCCGGCGCGGCTCCATCGTGCGTGCCTACCACCGCCAGAGACGGCACACGAAAATCCTTCACGGCCGTGCCTTCGCGCAGGAACTCAGGACAGTAGTAGATGCGCACCTGACCAGACCCACGCAGGTCTTCAAAAAAATCCTGCACCATCTGGCGCGTGCTGCCAGGCAACATCGTGCTGCGGAAAAGGATCACATGCGATTTGCCGCTGCTCTTCAGCACGGCGGCGATTTGCTCGCTGACCTTGCGGACAAAGTCGAGGTTCAGCCGACCCGACTCCAGGGAAGGCGTGCCCACGCAGATGATGCTGACGTCGCTGCCCAGCACGGCATCCTGCGCACTTGTGGTGGCGGAAAGTCGGCCCTCACGGCGGGCGGTGCCCAGCAGGTCATCCAACTCCGGCTCGATGATCGGGCTGCGCCCGGTGTTGAAGGCATCCACCTTCTCCGGCTGCACATCGGCCCCGATGATGACATGCCCCTGCTCCGCCAGACACCCTGCGGTGACCGCGCCGACATAGCCTAGACCAAAGATGCTAACCTTCATGGGCGGCCCTCTTAGGCTCTGATTCAAAACCTGTCACGAACCAATTTCTGCGCAGAGCACCCAGGCAACCCTTTGGAAAAAGCCAAGTCCTCTTGGCCCAGGGATGCGTATCCGCTGCCCATGCGCCACCTGATCCTTGTTCTCGGAGACCAACTCGACCTTCACTCGGCGGCCTGGGACGGTTTTGATCCCCAAGTGGACCGTGTGTGGATGGCCGAGGTAGCCGAAGAATCCACCAAGGTCTGGGTTCACAAGGCGCGCATCGTCACCTTCCTGGCCGCCATGCGTCACTTCGCCGCCAAATTGCGCGCAAAAGGCGTGCAGGTGGACTACCGAAAGCTCGACGATGCAGACAACCAAGGCTCCTTCGCCGCTGAGCTGGAAGCGGCCGTGGCCCGGCTGAAGCCCAACAAGCTCATCATGGTCGAGGCGGGCGAATGGCAGGTGCGCGAGGACTTCCGCTCGGCTGCCAAGGGCTTGCAAATCGAGCTGGTGGAGCGTGAGGACCGCCACTTCCTGGCCAGCCACGCCGACTTTGCCAAACATGCACAGGGTCGGAAGCAGCTGCGCATGGAGTTCTTTTACCGCGAAATGCGCGCCCGGCATCAGGTGCTGATGGACGGGGCCAAGCCCGTCGGTGGCGAGTGGAATTTTGACAGCGAAAATCGCAAGAGCTTCGGCAAAGAAGGCCCGCCGCTGAAGCCCGCCCCACGCCGCTTTCTGCCGGATGCGATCACGCAGGAGGTCATCGAGCTGGTGGAGCGACGCTTCGCCAATCACCCAGGCAGCCTAGCCGAGTTTGACTGGCCCGTCACCGCCGAGGACGCGCAGGTGGCCCTGGCGGATTTCATCGACCATCGCCTAGCCAACTTTGGTGACTACCAGGACGCGATGTGGACGCAGGAGCCGTGGCTTTTTCACAGCCGGCTCAGCGCCGTGATGAACCTGAAGCTGCTGGACCCGCGCCAAGTCATCGCCGCTGCGGAAACCGCCTACCAAAAAGGCCGTGCGCCGCTGGCTGCCGTGGAGGGTTTCATCCGCCAGATCCTCGGCTGGCGGGAATACGTGCGCGGCATCTACTGGCGCCACATGCCGCAGTATGTGGACATGAACGCCCTGGGCTGCGATCAGCCTCTGCCCAAACTCTACTGGACCGGAGAAACCGACATGAACTGCCTGCACGAGGCCGTGGGCCAGACCCTGAAGCATGGCTACGCGCACCACATCCAGCGGCTCATGGTCACCGGCCTCTTCTCCCTGCTGCTCGGCGTGCGTCCGCGCGAGGTCCACGAGTGGTACCTGGCCGTCTATGTGGACGCCATCGAGTGGGTGGAGCTGCCAAACACGCTCGGCATGTCCCAGCACGGAGATGGCGGCATCATGGCCAGCAAGCCCTACATCGCCTCCGGCAAATACATCCAGCGCATGAGCAACTACTGCGCCGGCTGCCGCTTTGACCCCGCCCAGTCCACTGGCCCGCGCGCCTGCCCCTTCACCACGCTCTACTGGGACTTCCTCATGCAGCACGAGCCTCGCCTGCGCCTGAACCAGCGCATGTCCATGCAGGTGAAAAACCTCACCCGCCTCAAAGACCCCGAAAAAGAAGCCATCCGCGCCCAGGCCAAAAAACTGCGCGAAGACCTCTCCGCCGGGTGATGCTTTCAATCAATTTCCAGAAGCGCCTGCAACACGCACTTCCGAATTCAGGCTTCATGACGCCTGGGCGTGGTTCAACAGCTGGCGGTCGGAAGAGTGTTAGCGAGGCTGCGACTGACCGCCGAAGAAGTGCGCTAGGGCTTCCATCATGCCTTCGCTGGCAGGGCGGGTGCCGACGAAGCCGCCGTGGTTGAGCACGTGGGCTTTGATGGCGGGCAGGCCGTTGCCGGGGGTGGCGATCATGCGGGCGTGGCGCGGGTCCAGCATCGAGAGATCATTGTAGTTGTCCCCAGCGGCGAAGCAACGGGACGCGTCGATGCCTAGCAGGCGCGCTAGCTCGCTGAGCGCGGTGCCTTTGCTGTAGCCGCTGTGGGAAAAGCGCAGGTAGATGCTATTTCGATGATAGCCGATGTCAGGAAACTGCCGGGCGTGCGCGTCGATGTAGGTGCAGACTCGATCCATTTCTTCATCCGACGTGCCGACGATGCCGAATTCGCCAAAGTCGCCCTCCAAAAACTGCGCTCGGGTCTGCTGGCGGAGCCATTGGCGGATGGCATCGAACGAGGCCTCGTGATCGCGTACGAAGCGCTCGTGGGCCTTGCGGGCTTGTTTGTTCCAACTGCCAAAGTCCACCCACCGCCCCAGGATGCCAGGTCGGTAGATGTCGCACTCTTGGGCGATGATGTAGTCAGGCTGCATGAAGATGCCATGCTGAGCCAGGCCGGCGACGGTTTGCGAGAGGCTGCGGCCGGTGTTGATGACCCAGGCGGCACCTTGGCCACGCAGTTGCTGGATCATCTGACCGAGCGACGGATGGAAGACGGGGTCGCTTTCGGGATGCACCAGCGTGCCATCGAAGTCGAAGCAGAGGATGAAGTGAGGCGAGGAGGCTGCCATCGGGCGGGGCGCAAATGCGGGCCGCTGCATGCATCGACGCCCGCCCCGAGTCAAGGAGCGTGCGCCGAGCCCGAAGGATTCGGGCGGACCCGTTGAATCACAACGAGTGGCGAGATGGCTCAGACGGCCTCGGGCACCTCGAAACCAGCGCGGTATTCGCGGCGCAGCAGGGCTAGGGCCTCCGGCGTAGCGCTGTTGCCGATGAAGGTTTCTTTGGCGGCATCCACCTCCAGCATCTGGCCGACGCGGATGTCGCCTGTTTTGAGCGCGACTTCATTGGCGGCGAGGTGAGCTGGCAGGTCGGTGATGACTTCCTGCCAAGGGGCGAATTCGGTGAGAGCTGCTTTGGCTTGATCCAGATCTCCTGGCTTGCCGAGCTGCCAGGAGATGTTGCCTAGGTGGCACCAGGCGCTGGAGAAGTGGATTTTTTCAATCTCGCCCTTCAAGTCCTGCGGTTTCCGACTGCGAATCGCAGCAACAAAGTTGGCCGCGTGCGTGGCACCACCGTCGCCTTTGAATTTCTGCACGACTTTGCCATTCTGGTCATGCACGGAACCACCACCACGACCGCCGGCGTAGTAACCATTTTCACATTCGATGATCAAGAAGGCGCTGGTGCGACGGCGCAGGTACACATCCGGCGCTTTCATGCCCTTTTTGCGGGGCATGTTGTGCACATCCATCACGACCGGGATGGTGCCGGTGTCATAATAAATGAAATGCGTGTTAGGCGTCTCGCCTGCATCGTCCCAGCCGAGACGTCCCCCACCGGCCAGCACGCGTTTGGGCAGCGTCAGTTGATCGCGGAAGACGACGCTGCGCAGGTCATCAAGGATGTGCGGCCCCCAGTTTCCGAGCTCGCCGTTGCCGGTGTTCCAGACCCAGTGCCAGTCATAGTGGAATCTTTCCCGCAGGATGGGGATGTCCTGCGCGGGGCCTAACCAGAGGTTATAGTCCACCGTGGTCGGTGGGGTGATGGGCGCGGTGCGTTTGCCGATGCTGGCCCTCATGCCGTAGTGGTTGCAGCGCACGTACTTGATTTTCCCCAACGCACCTGTGTCTAGGTAGGCCTTCAGTTCATCGTGAAAAGGGTCGCTGCGCTGCTGCGTGCCACCTTGGACGATGCGGTTGTACTTCCGCGCGGCTTCGACCAGTTTGCGGCCTTCCCAGATGTTGTGGGAAATGGGCTTTTCGACATACACGTCTTTGCCCGCTTGGCAGGCCCAGATCGAGGCGAGCACATGCCAGTGGTTCCCCGTGGAGACGCAGACAGCATCGATGTCTTTGTCCTCCATGACCTTGCGCAGGTCCTGGGTGGTTTTGGCCGTGGGGTATTTTTTCTTGGCCTTGTCGAGCGCGATGGTGTCCGCATCGCACAGGTAGGCGATCTCCACCCCTGGCACCTTGGCGAGACGAGCTGCATTGCCACTGCCCTGACCGCCGAGGCCGATGGCAGCGATGCGGATGCGATCGTTCGCGCCGAGCACACGTGAAGCAGAGAGGGCAGAGGTCGCGAGGGCGGCATCGCGCAAAAAGGAACGGCGAGAGGTGGTCATCATAGAGCTGAGAATGGGCAACGCAGGCAAGCAGGTCAAGCTGTCAGGAAATCCAACTCCACAAGCTTGGCTTGCCTCTTGCTCTCAGAGCTCACCGCCTGCCTCACTCAAGTGACGCCAAAAGGCTTTTTGTGTTAGCGCCGAATTAATATTAATACAAAGTAATTATCATGTAACCACATTGTATTCTTCACTCGTTTTGCAACATGGCCTTGGTTCTTAACCCATCGCCATTTGACCATGAAATCCTTAATCCTACTCAAATCAAAATCTATGCTGCCCTGGGTTATCTTGGGCAGCCTTTGCACCACTCCTCTGGTCGCGAATACACCGCCGCCAGATCTAGACCTTGATGGCATTCCCAACATCATTGACCCAGACGTGGACAACGATGGTGTTCTGAACGGGCGTGATCGAAACATCGACGGCGGCAGAGCCCGAACGGGACCCCTGCGCAATCGCCAAATCGGTGACTTGCTGCCGAACAACTCTCCTATGGAACTCGACATGGATGCCGATGGCCTGCTGGATGACTCTCCCCTTGAAACAGACATCGACGGGGATGGTCTATCGGATGGCGTCAAGGGCGAGTTTGACATTGATGGTGATGGCGTAGCCAATGGACTGGATGGAGACGTCGATGGCGACGGCATTGGCAATCCCACAGACAAGGACTTGGACGGCACAGGCATCAATGAAGACATCCTGTTTGAGGGAAACAATCCTTCTGTCTATGTCGATGACACCGAAGCTGCGGAGGTAATCCGTCTTGTCGATGGCGAGCTGCGCAAGAGACTTGGATTAGATGTCAAGGATGTCGGCCTTCGCGTGCGGGTACTCAAGAGCCCCCTCGCCGGCATGCAGTGTGGCCTCTGGCGTTACTTCAGCTCAGATCAAATGCAGGCCTGGGCCAACTGGTGCTATCCCCCGAATGACCCTTCCCAGCTGAATATCTTCGTGCAATATGAATACACGGGGCCTTTCTCTGGCAAAACAGAAGACTATGTGAATCCAGCGAACTATCGAATCTCTGCCGAAAATCGCTTCTACGCGCGTTATCCGCGCGGCCCGCTTACGTTTCACAGTTGGATTCCGGGTCGTGGTGGCTTGCCAGGAGAGGCCGTCGATTTCTTCTACAGCGTTCCAAATCAAGAAGCGACGGGTCTGCCACCGCCGATTGCAGCCCTGCGTGCGGCTTTGAAGTCCATGGCAAATTTTTCCAATGAGGGCGAGACCTTTACAGGTGATCTTTCACCGACGTTCACGAGCCTCATGCCGGCCATTGAACTCCAGCGCACGTTGTTCCGCGTGACTCGCTCTGCCAACGGCTTGGCTGAATCGCGGCGGTTACGCTGAAAACGGATGCCTTTGGGTTCAGTCAAACTTCTACCCATGCCTGCATCTCCGCAGGCATGGGACATGTCCAGCAGGCGCTGAAGCCATGGGCCGCCACCTCCAAGCCGTGGGAATGGAGTGCTTGGCGGGAAAAGTGAAGCTTAGCCTCCAGCGCCGGAGTCCAGCCTGTCTCGATGAACTCCAAGTAGCAACGCTCGTCGAGCCCGTAGATTTTGTCCCCTAAAATGGGCAAACCGAGGTGTGCAAGATGCACGCGGATCTGATGCATGCGCCCCGTGAAAGGCAGGGCCTCTACCCAGGCCAACCTGCCGACCTGCGGATGCTCAACACGCCTCAAGGTGCGAAAGCTTGTGCGGCAGGCTGCCCCTTGAGGATGAACGGTCTGCCGCACCCAGATGGCGGATTCTGCCACCTCGCCTTGGCGCAGGATCGGGGCATCCAGATCCAGTTCCTCCCAGGAAGGCCAGCCGTGCACGATGGCATGATAGCTTTTGTGGATGCGCCGCTCCTGCATGGCGATGCCGAAACGGCGCGCGCTGGGAAGGTTTTTGGCGACCAAAACCGTGCCACTGGTTTCACGGTCGAGCCGATTGATGATGGAAACTTGGCCCCCATTGGCCATCTCGTAGGCCAGCAGGTCCTTCAGGCCATGCCACAGCGTTGGCGCACCATGCAGACTGCCGGGATGGATTTGCAGCGGCGCAGGTTTGTTCACGACGATGTAATCGTCGGTCTCATCCAAGATCCCAAAGTCCGTCTGATGCGCGTGCTGCAAAGTTCGTGTTTTTTAAAAGGTGAATCCGACGACGCCAGGCCAGCTGCTGCCGTAGACCTTGCTCGCGCTGAAACCCACGACTGGGCTTCATCAGGCAGGAAGTTAAAGATGAATTGGAACGCGACGTCACCTAACGCAAATGCTATGCCTTGCTTCAAGTCTCTGTGAATCGTTAAATTGCTAACCTTCGACAAAACCAAGGCTAATGAGGAATGGTTGTAGCTTAGCACATCCCTTGCGACGGTTTCCATAGGCAACCGAAAGGCAGGCAGCGTCGCTATCAAAAGCTTCTGATCAAGCGATGGACTTCCTTGAGGAAGTTTTCTGCCTGAGGCCTTGTGTCCACCCTAGCCTTGCGGCAGTCTGGTCGGCCCTCCATGAAGGACACCCTCGAAGAGCTGGAGCAATACATCATCGACGTCATCATCCACAACCGTCGGGGGCTTCGCGCGTCGATGCTACGCACCGTGTTCTGGTTCCTGTCGGGCATTTATTCTGCCGCTGTGCGGCTGCGGCTGCACCTTTACCGAGAGCGTTACATCCACGACCACCACTTGGGCGTGCCCGTCATCAGCGTGGGAAACATCACCGTCGGCGGCACTGGCAAAACGCCCGTCGTGGAACTGCTGGCCAAATCCCTGCGGGACAAAGGGCGTCGAGTGGCCATCCTAAGCCGTGGCTACAAAAGCAAACGCCAGCGCAAGCCGCCCTTGGGCTGGCGCATTGCCGCCAAGCTGGGCTTGGCCCGCAAGCCACGCGGCCTGCCTCCCCGAGTCGTCAGCGATGGCGTGAACGTGCTGCTCGATTCCCATGTCGCAGGGGATGAGCCTTTCATGCTCGCGCACAACTGCCCCGGCGTGCCAGTGGTGGTGGATCGCGACCGGGTGAAGGCAGGCATCCATGCCATCCGCAAATTCGGCGCAGATGCCCTCATTCTGGATGACGGCCTGCAATACCTGCGCCTGAAGCACCGGCATGACATCGTGCTCGTGGACAAAAGCGCCCCTTTTGGCACAGGCTACATGCTACCCCGTGGCACGCTGCGCGAACCCCCGAAAAGCCTGCGCCGTGCGAGCTACATCTTTCTCACCAAATCTGATGGCGATAGCGCCGAAATCATTCGCCAGATCGAGCGGCACAATCCGGTGGCTGAGATCATCGAGTGCCACCACCGACCTGTGCATTTTCAAAACATCCACACCGGCGAGCGCTTGCCGCTGGATGCCTTCAAAGGCAAATACGTCGGTGCTCTGTCTGGCATCGCCGTGCCCGAGAGTTTCGAAAACGGCCTGCGCAAACTCGGTGCCAAGGTCCACTGGACAGCACGCTTCACCGATCACCACCGTTTTCAGGAAAAAGAGATCACCCAGTTCATCGATCGCCTTATCAAAGCAGATGCTGATGCGCTGCTGACGACGGAAAAAGACTATGTGCGCTTCCCAAAGCTCGCCGAAGGCGAAGTGCCCATTTATTTCCTGCGGGTGGAGATCGAAATCACACGTGGGCGGGAGAAATTTGACCGCCTCGTCGAACTCATTTCCAACCCGAGGCACGTAGCCCCAGGGATGATGAGTTCTGAAATGGTCGAAGAAGGCGGTTGAGCCTCTCAGATGACCTTCAGTAGGACATCCAAATGCTCCTCAGGCTTCACCTTGGGCAGCACGGTTTTGATTGTGCCATCAGGCCCGATCACCACCGTGGTGCGCTCCGTGCCCATGTATTTTTTCCCATACATGCTCTTCTCCACCCAGACACCATAAGCAGCCACGATCTCCTGCTTCTCGTCACTGATCAGGGGAAAAGGCAGATCATGCTTATGGATGAATTTTTCATGACTCTTGATCGAGTCGATGCTGACGCCAAACACCTTGGCTTTTTGAGTTAGCTTGATCCAGTGGTCACGCAGAGCACAAGCCTGCTTTGTGCATCCCGGGGTGTCATCTTTCGGATAAAAATAAAGAACCACCGTCTCGCCGCGCAGCGAGGAAAGCTTAAGCTCAGTTGCAGGGATATACTCTCCTCCCACCACGGGTGCGGTGAAATCAGGAGCAAGTGTTTTGGGTTCTGGATAATTGGCCATCGCAGGCGAGAAACGAATCCCGCGCAAGATCGGAGGCCTGAAACGCAAGCCGCACACAGGCCCATCTATTTTTTGTTGAACAGGGCCAAGCACATTCGTTTCATAACTCTGTCATGAACGCTCAGTTAGTGATTCAGTCTGTGCTCGCCGTCCTGATGGCCGTGCCGCTGCATCTGTGCTGCTGGTCGGGAATGATGCAGGCTACAGAGCGCGAAGAGGAGATGTGCCCTGCCTGTCGGGCGATGGTGTCGGATGCGGAGGCTCCAGCCACGCCTGCAAATGGGCCTGATCCAGAGAGACACTGCGCCTGCTGCGACGACACTCTACTGCGGGATGTTTCCCCTGCCGCTATCACCGCTCCGCGCGCCGTGGTCCTGGAATTGCCTTCCCTCGCCTGGCTACCCCCCACCGCGCTGGCTCTGATGTCCAGTCAGGTGTGGCATGAGCAACAAGCTCACCTGCACGCACAAGGGCCGCCTTTGGCACAAACGGTGCCCCTGTTCCGGCTTCACGGTGCTTGGTTGCTCTGAAACCACAGGGCTGACGGATGTTGGACACTCCGTTCAACCTTTGCCGTCTGCACTGACAGTCCAGTGCCCTGCCCCAGCGTGAATTCACGCACTACTCTGCGGGTCCGACTGTGCGATCTGCTCGGTCAAAGAAACTCATTTTTAGAAACTTTTATACGATTCAAATTTTATGAAAACACTACTGTCCATCCTGACCCTCGCCGCTCTCAGCACAGGTGCTATCGCCGGTGAAGCCTGCAAAAAATGCTGCGCTGATCAAGGCAAGTCCTGCGCCAGCTGTTGCAAAGATGCTGGCAAAACCTGCGGTAAGGATTGCTGCAAAGAAAGCAAATAAAACGGTGCGGCTCCTCGCGTGAGCCACCTCCTGCGCCGTCGTCTGGAAATCCAGGCGACGGCGTTTTTTTGCGCGTCATGCCGACTTAGCGGCTCAGCTCCAACATGCGCAAAATGGGGCGTTCAGCCCGCACGCGGATTTCCTCAGGCATGTTCACCTGAGGCGTCAGATCGCGTAGCGCATCGTGCAGTTTTTGTAGCGTATTGAGCTTCATGTAGCGGCAGTCCGCGCAAGCACAGTGACCCGTCGGTCCTGGGATGAATTTTTTTCCCGGCACCTCACGCTCCAAACGATGCAACATGCCACTTTCGGTCACGATGATGAATGTGCTCGACGGATGGTCGCGGCAGTAACCGACCATTTTTTCGGTAGAGCAAACTTCATCGGCCAACATACGCACCGCATAGGTGCACTCAGGGTGAGCCACGACTTGAGCATCCGGGTATTCATCCTTGATCGCCTGAATGCTGTCGCGCGTGAACTCCACGTGCACGTAGCAGGCACCTTTCCAAAGCTCCATCTTGCGCCCTGTCTGCTCCATCACCCAGGCACCTAGATTTTGATCAGGCACAAAGAGGATCGGACGATCTTGCGGCGCAGATTGCACGATTTTGACCGCATTACCGCTCGTGCAAATGCAGTCGCTGAGGGCTTTGACATGCGCGCTGCAGTTGATGTAGGCGATGACATAGTAGTTCTTGTCCGCATTCGCCTTCAAAAAGGCTTCCAGCTGAGGGCCAGGGCAGCTTTGCTCCAGAGAGCAGCCCGCGTTGGCGTCTGGCAAAATCACGGTTTTGCCTGGATTCACAATCTTCGCGGTTTCAGCCATGAAGTGAACGCCACAGAAGGCGATGACATCCGCCTGCGTTTCCTTGGCCTTGTAGGCCAAGCCCAGGGAATCCCCCACAAAGTCAGCGATTTCTTGAATATCACGCGTTTGATAATTGTGGGCGAGAATGATGGCATTCCGCTCTTTTTTCAGGCGGAGAATTTCAGTGAGAAGAGTAGGCGTGGCAGCAGCAACCATGGGGACACGTAGCGGAGACCGACGATGGCTCAAGCGGGAAGAGTTTGAGAGAAAGCAGACGCCTCTTGCCATTGCGGGGCTGCCGTCCATTTTAAACCCACGATGCGCTGCCCCAAATGTGGAAGCTCCCAAGACAAAGTAATCGACTCACGCGAGGCGAGAGAAGGTCACGCCATTCGGAGGCGACGGGAATGCATGCGCTGCAATTTTCGCTTCACCACCTACGAGATCGTGGAGCGTGAAGAGCTCCGCGTGGTGAAACGCAATGGTGCCCGCCAGAGCTTCGATCGCGAGAAGCTTATGTCAGGCCTCCGCAAGGCCTGCGAAAAACGTCCCGTCAAAATGGAGCAACTGGAGCAGTTGGCTGATGATATCGCCAATGAGCTTGAGGAAGAAGGCTACCGCGAGATCCCTTCGACTGTCATCGGGGCCAAGGTCATGCGCAAACTGGAGGCCATCGACCATGTCGCCTATGTCCGCTATGCCTCGGTGTATCGCCAGTTCGAGGATGTTGGCGAATTCATTGAGGCCATCGAGTCTCTGGATCGGCGCACCGGGGGCATGAGCGACAAACAGGAAGAACTTTTCCACTAAGCTTTTCCCATGACTGAGAAGACGATTTTTCAAAAGGTCATCGACCGCGAGATCCCGGCACCGCTGGTCTATGAAGATGAGCTAGTCGCTGCTTTCCATGACATCAATCCCCAGGCACCGACGCACATACTGATTGTGCCGAAGAAGGTGATCCCTCGTGTAGGCGAAGCCAGCCCTGAAGATCAGGCTACCCTAGCCGCGCTACTACTGGCAGCGGGACGCATCGCCGATAAGCTTGGTTTCAAGGACACTCGCCACGGCTTTCGGTTGGTCATCAATCACGGCAAAGATGCGGGAGAAACCGTGCCGCACCTGCATGTGCATCTGCTCGCCGGGCGTGCCCTCGACTGGCCACCGGGCTGATTTTTTCATTCGTGCTGCAACTTCTAGGAATCAACCAGGTTATTCCTCCCGTCATGGATCCGCTCACGCCCGACGACCCTCTCTGGAAACTGCTTGGCCAAAGCCGTCCTGTCGAGCTGCGCCCCGATTTCGTGCGAAATGTCATGCGCGCGGCACGCCAGACGCCCCAGGACAAAGGCTGGCTGGCTTCCTTGAAAGCACGATGGCAGGAGGCCTCCTGGACTCAAACCGGCCTCTCCTGGGCGGCAGCCGGCGCCATCGCGATCCTGGGCATCGTGTCCGTGCTTCCTGAAGCGATCCCAGACCATGGACCTGCTAGCTCAACACAACTGTCCGCGGTAGATCAGCCAAGTGCAGATTTCATGGTGCCTGAATTCGAGTCCGAATGGCGAAATCTGGAGCACATGGGTGATCTCCTGGTCGTGAACGACACCACGGGGCTCACAGATCAGGAAATCCAACTGTTGCTCTACTGAGCTACAAGCCTTCAGTCCAGCGGTAGCCAGCGGACGCCATCGACGACAATGTAACCGTTGGCTCCTGCGTTGCTGATCGTGATGGCGGTGTCGTTGCCGCATTCATAGTCGCCAAGATCGATCCAATGAACGCCGCCTGCTTCTTGACCGCTGCGAAGGTCAATCTGGAGCTTTTTTACACCGCCGAGGTGCTGCACTTCGACAGCGGCATTCGTCGCACGGTTGGAGTTGGGCGGCGCGGCCAGTTGGAGGCGATATTTGCTGGGTTTTTCGAGCTTGGGTTCAAAGCGTAGGCTGGATTGGCCGTCCTTTGAATTGCCATCGTGGCTGTATCCGTCACCAAGATAAGATTTGGCCGCGGCACTCTCCTGCCAGTGGCCGGTCACCTTGGCCTGCGTGTCGTCGAGGACGATGCCCTTCAGTTGTTTCGCATCAACACCACGCGTGGATTTGGGGCCACTGTATTCGAGGATCTGGCCATCTTTGAGCAAGACCTGACGCAGCTTCGCATAGGGCAGATTTTGCACAGCGAGAGCGCCCTCAAGGGCCAAAACGGCGGCGGTGGCGGCGGACTGACCGAGGATCATGAAAACGGGCTCCATGCGGATGCTACCATACGCGATGTGGCTGGCGGACATAGCCACGGGAACAAGGAGATTGCTCCCCTGCCCTTTTTTTGGCAAGAGCGCGCCGTAAGCGATCTCATACGGGCCATTCGTGCTCACACCGATATCGCCTTCATTCTGCACATACCCTTCGGGCGTGATGTACCGCTGCACGTTGTGGCTGTCGATGGTGTAGCTGCCCATGCCGACGGATTCGGGTGTGGGTTTCTTTTTGCGCAGCTCATTTTCCGTCATGACGTAGTGGCCGATCATGCGACGCGCCTCGCGAATGTAGAGCTGGTGGCTCCAGTTGCCGTTGTCGGTGAATTCATCCTTCGGCAGACCCCACTCGCGGAGTTCGTTTTGCACTTTGGCGGGCACACGTGGGTCATTCGCGACAAACCATAATAAACCTTGCTGGTAGCGACGGTGCTCGGCGATGATCTCGCGGCGCTTCTCATAGCTCGCCTCAGGATAGTCGTAGTTCATGCCGATGTTATCGAAGCTAAATGGGCCGTGGTTGTTGGTATCCGTCTTGAAATTCGGGATCGGATCGAACTTCTCAAAGAACTCGCTCCAGCCGGTGTTCAGCACGCGGAGGAGAATTTCGTACTGGGAAGCGTCGTACCCGTCCGGCTTGGGAAACGGGATGCGGTTCTCCGGCACGTTGGTGTAGCAGGAGCGAAAGCAGTAGGCCTGTACGCGCTTATCGCCCTCGCCGAACTTGCCCGGATCGTCGGCACTCACACGGGGCAACACACCGCTCTTTGGATCGCCCGGCACTTGGTAAGGACTGATCTTGTCCTTCACCGCACCGAAGTGATGACGGTGATGCAGCACACCGACTTGGATGCCATTGTGCTCCTCCCCATAGACGCTGTTCGCCTCGCGGCCGACATGGTAATCGCAGCCTGCGGCGTCCATGAGATCACCCTCGTAAGTGGCATCAAGGAACATGTTTCCTTCGTACGTCTTGCCACTGATCGTGCTGATGCTCACGAGGCGGTCGCCCTCTTTTTTGACCCCCTTCTCGCGGTCGAGCCATTCATCGCGCACGACCTCGATACCAAACTCTTTGACGTAATCCTCGAAAACCTTCTCTGCCACACTGGGCTCAAAGATCCACATCGTGCGGTTCTCGCCGTCCATGGCGGGCGTGCCCTGGCCCTTGTTGCCATATTCTGACTGCTTCTGTTGCTTCCACGACTCAGGCTTCTGGTAGTGCAGGTAAATGCGGTGATAAAAATCCCGGGCGAGGCCGCCGATCACGGCTTTGTTGCCTGTGTCGGTAAAACCGAGACCGCCGCTGCTCAGGCCGCCGAGATGTTGGTCAGGCGAAATGATGATGACAGACTTGCCCATCTTTTTGACCTGCACTGCCGCCGTCACCGCCGCGCAGGTACCGCCATAGATGACGACGTCGTGGGGCTGGGCAAGCAACGGCTGACAAGCCAAGGCCAGCAAAGCGAAGTAGGTAGGTTGGAACTTCATGTTCGCATCCAGACAAGCGCGTGAGCCGCCTCTTGCCACTGGAATTATAGCCTTTGAGCTCGTTGCCGACAGCGAGCTTGAGTCGCTCCACTCACTGCCTGAGAGCTGCCGCGCCAGACTTGAAGACTTGCATCAGCGCTTGAGTCAAAGGCTCTGCTTGAGTGATCAGGATCCAAAGACCGAGCAGCCAAACAACCGCATTCATCACCAACAGGGCATACAACAAACGAGAAACCCAGTTAGGCCATGATTTAAGAAGGCCATTGTCATAAGCTTCGCGAGTGTATATCCGCTCTTTACAGGCAGCGGCTACGGCCTTCCAAAGCAAGGGTGGAAAAAACACAAAACCCAGGATCATGCGGGCAATAACCACCCTTGATCGCAGGGCTGAAGGAACTTTGTCATAATCGCGATAGCGTGCCACACGACGCTTACGCATGATCTCAGCGACCATCTTGTTGATCACTTGATCACGAAACTCAGGCAGCTCGCACACGGACATCCACACGGTGTCGCCTACACGCAGCACGAGATCAGCATCCGATGCTGAACCATAAGCGAGGTAAGTGCATAGATCATCCAGGGCAAATGGGCCCAAGGTTTTGCCTGCTTTTTTGATGTAAAACTGCTGATGCAAAGTGTTCCGAAAAAGTCACATCAGGGGAGAAGAGAGATTCTGTCAAGGTGAAGCACTGGATACCCCTAGCCTTTTTCCACTCAAGAAGACCTCGAGTTCTGTCTCATGAAACAACGAACCACCATGAACCTGCACAACGGAATGTGCGATCGTCTCTTTGAATTCCGGGAAATTCCCTGCCTCATCCTATTCGAAGGCGAGATCGCAGGAACTGTGGTTTTGAAACAACCGAGGAATATGGCTATGAGTTAGTCGTCACCACCACAGGCTGGGCCTGCGCTATCAAAGTAGCTCCCTGTGTATCGTTGCTATTGGTTGAGCGTATTTTCTGCGCCTACGGCTAAGGCGTTCTCGATATCTGCCCACAGGTCCTCGACATGCTCGATGCCGACAGAGAACCGGATCAGGCCATCGGTGATGCCCGCCGCTTCGCGCACTTCACGCGGCACGGAGGCATGAGTCATCGTCGCCGGATGGCAGACCAAGCTCTCGATCCCGCCCAGGCTCTCGGCCTGGGTGAACAGATGCAAGCGACGGATGAAGGCGAGCGCACCCTCCTGGGTGTGGCCGAAATCTGCCAACATCATGCCACTGCCACCCGTCATCTGCTTTTTCGCCAGCTCATGCTGCGGATGGCTGGGCAGGTAGGGATAGCGCACGGACTTCACGCGCGGATGCGCCTCCAGCCGTGTGGCAAGTTCGAGGGTGTTGGCGTTGTGACGCTCCATGCGAATCGCCTCCGTCTTTACCCCACGCGAGGTGAGCCATGTGTCAAACGGGCTCGGCTGCAAGCCCAGCGCCTTTTGGGCAAAGATCATCTTCTCCTGCCATTCGTCGCGGTTGCTGCACACCGCCCCCCCAAGCGCATCGCTGTGACCGTTGGTGTATTTTGTCGTGCTCAGCAGGGACAAATCTGCGCCGAGGTCCAGGGGCTGCTGCAGCAGGCTGGAAGCAAAGGTATTGTCCACCACCACCGCCGCGCCCACACCATGGGCCACGTCAGCGAGCGCCTGAATGTCCAGGATCTTCAGCAGCGGATTCGTGGGCGATTCCAGCCACAGCAGCGCTGGCTTCAGGGCTGCGATCTCGGCGTAGTTCGCTGGGTCGGCCAGATCGACATAGACGATGTTCACTCCGAACTTCCGCAGGACACGCTCAAAGAGCCGATAGGTACAGCCGTAGATGTTTTGCTCGGACACGATGGTATCTCCGCTTTTCAAACCAAAGGCGATGGCCGTGATGGCCGACACACCGCTGGCAAAGACCGTGCAGTGCTTCGCATGTTCCAGACTGGCAAGCGTCGTCTGCAAGTTGCGGAAGTTCGGGCTGCCGCTGCGCGTGTAGTCAAAGCTGCCCGGATTCCCCGTCTCAAAGGTCGAGGTCATGTAAATCGGCGGAATCACCGCACCGGTCTCGCTGCGGTAATCTTGACCGACATGAATCGCCCGCGTCTCAAAGCGCGCGTCACTGGGAACTGAAGCATCTTCTCTCATGGCTAGAACTTTTGGAGCATGGGGGCAGAGCTTTCGATGGGAAACCGAAAAATCCACCATGGTGTAGATTCCATCTCCACCCAGGCTACGCCACAGGCCATCCACAGAGCTGCCAGCTTAAGGCTGTCACTTTCCCCTCCTGAACCTAGGGATTCAGCAGGGGAGCGAGCTGGGGATGCTTCTGGAGATAGACCGCCACCGCACGAGGATTTTTCTCCCGCCAGTCGGCGAGCACGGTCTGCATCATTTCTAGACGCATTTCTGGCTGTCGAATGCTGCTGGCGACCGTGATGGCAGTCTCAGGGCGACTTTCGGTCCACGCTTGAGTCAGGTGCTGCCGGGCGATGTCGCTGGTCTGAAGGTTGGGATGGCTGTTCAACCAATCGGCCAGCTGGTCCGGGGCGGTGCTGGCCCAGGTCGAGAGAACCTGCTCCTGCATAGCCGCACGATCCTCTGACGGTGGGAAGGCATCGGCATGGGTCAGCGCCTCAGCAGGGTCGTCAGCAGCCCAGGTGGCCAGCGTGCGGGAGGTGAGCTCGCTCCTCAGAGAGGCATCTGGCAAACGGCGGATCCAGTTCAACGCCTCATTGGGATCGGCAGCCGCCCAGGAAGAAATCACCGAACCTAAGGCCACGCTTCGTTGGCTAGAATCTGTGAGCCGACTCGCCCAGGCAGCGGCGGCGGTCGGATCACTCTCTGTCCAGCCATTGGCGATGATGCTGGCGAGGCTGCTGTTTTCAGGATGCGCATCCATCCAAGCCGCGGCAGCGGCAGGATACTGGTCTGCCCATTCCGCGAGCACGGAGCGCAGAGCCGTCTCTCGAAAATCCCCAGCAGGCAGTTGGCTGGCCCAGGCTGCACCTTCATCCGGAGCGGTGTTCGCCCAATGCTCCATGACAACACGAATGGCCGCTGTCCCCGATTTGCTAGCAGCCTTTTCCAGAGCCCACTTGGCAGCCGCACTGGGGTCGTTCTGAGCCCAGGTTTGGGCAATCGCTTCTACCGCAGCCGTCCGAGCGCTCCCCGTGAGACGGCCCGAAGCCCAATCTGCAGCAGCTTGCGGGGCTTGGCTCGCCCAGGCGGAGGTGGCGGCAGCATAGGCTGAGGCGCGCAGTTCACCTGGCGGCAGACTGGCACAGGCACTCAGGGCCGCCTCGGGGTCGGTCACAGCCCAGAGGCTCAGCAGTTGCTTCAGGTAGGCCTGCTTGTCTGCCAGACCGGGGATGTTGCTGAGATGAGCGAAGGCAGCCCTGGGGTCACTTTGGGCAGCACGGCTTGCGTAACGGCTGAGGTCCCTTCGACGCTGATCGACATCCATGCTTTCCAAGATGCCTGCCAGATCTGCGGGTGAGGATTCGGGGGCTAGGGTGGGACTCACCTTCTGACGGCCGACAAGCTCGTTGAGGTCTTTCTGCGCCGAGGTGGCACGATCTCTAGCGCTGTGCCACCACCAACCCAGATGGCTGACGAGCAGCACAAGGAGCCAGATGTGGGTTTGGGTGCGGGGCTGCATTGGAGGGGACATGGTGCCGCAAGGAATCACCCGTGCAGTGCTTCACGGCTCTGCATCAGGCCACAGGAATCGGTGGGTCGGTTCGATGTGTAGGTGAAAGAATCCATGTTCATGAGGTCCTACGCCTGATCTGGGGAGCCTTCGAAACCCATCAGACGCTCAGACCTTCGGATGCTCTGTTCCATGATGAGTCGGGACAGACCGCGAGAAACGCGGTCGCATCCCATGCGCATCCAAAGCTCCGCCAACACAAGAGCCTTTTTAGTCGTCATCATCCTCGTCGTCGAGGCCATCGTGATCATCATCCTCGTCGTCATCGTTGCTGATGTCATCTCCATCATCATCGTTGTCACGGCCACGGCGGCGACCATCACCATCTGCGTCGTCTTCGTCAGGATCAGCGTTGCGCCGGCCATCTCCATCAATGTCGTCTTCGTCCACATCGTCATCGTCGAGGCCATCCCCGTCGATGTCGAGTTCTGTATCACTATCGTCGTTTTTACCATCACCATCAATGTCGAGCTCTGTGGCGGCATCATCACGGCGGTTGTCGCCATCAATGTCCTCTTCGTCGAGGGCATCGTCATCTGTGCCATCGCCATCAATGTCCTCTTCATCGAGTGATTCATCCAGTTGACCATCACCATCTATATCCAGCTCGCTAGGATGGTCATCGGCAAGATTGTCGCCATCAATATCGGACTCTGACGAGTTATCATCGAGCCTACCATCGCCGTCGATGTCATCTTCCGTGGCATCATCGTCGTTACGGTTATCGCCATCGATGTCCTCCTCAGCGGGGTTGTCATCGTTGAGGCCATCCCCATCGATGTCAGACTCCGAAGGATTGTCATCAAGACGACCGTCACCATCAATGTCCGTTTCGACGGTGGAGTCATCCTTGCGCCCATCGCCGTCGATGTCGTCTTCCGTGGCATCATCGTCATCTCGATCATCGCCATCAATGTCTTCCTCAGCAGGGTTGTCATCGTTGAGGCCATCCCCGTCGATGTCGGACTCCGAAGCATTGTCATCGAGGCGACCGTCACCATCAATGTCCGTTTCGACGATGGAGTCGTCGCTGCGGCCATCCCCGTCGATGTCAGTTTCAGAGCTGCTGTTGTCGTCGAGCCCATCACCATCGATGTCCGTTTCCGTCGCACTGTCATCATCCTTGCCGTCGCCATCCATGTCTTTTTCAGACGTGGCATCGTCTTTTTGCCCGTCACCGTCGATGTCGGTCTCGGAGGGATGATCATCGGGTAAGCCGTCACCGTCGATGTCCGTTTCGGTCAAATCGTCATCCAATTTGCCATCGCCATCGGTGTCCGTTTCCAACGCGGAGTTGTCGAGTTTGCCATCGCCATCGATATCGGTTTCAGAAGCACTGTCGTCGAGTCTCCCATCGCCGTCGATGTCAGTCTCGATCGGGCTGTCGTCGTCGAAGCCATCGCCGTCGATATCCGTTTCAGCGAGACTGTCGTCCAGGAGGCCATCCGCATCGATGTCGAGCTCAGCCACATTGTCATTATTCAGGCGGTCACCGATGTAGCGCCCCACAAAGAGACCGGATTTGGCGATCCCTCCATCCACATTTCGATCAAGACCATTCGGAAGATCGTCGTTGTCGATGTCAGGATCGACATTGTTGAGGATAGTATCTCCATCCAAGTCATCGAGATCCGCCGCCTGCGCCTGATGAACAGGGGGAAGCGTTAGCGCCAAGCCAAAGACCAAGGCGAAAAGATGGGTGCAAGTTCGTTTAATGAGCAGTTTGGACTCCTGGGATTCGGGTAACAAAGACTACCTTACTCGCGGAAGGATCTTTCTGTCTGCAAAAAAGTTCGGCACACGGCATGCATCGTAGTACAGGCGACCGCAAGGATGCTTCCTTTGCGTCATGCTCATGAGCGGGGACACTAACGTTGAGCGAGGCAAGGGCCACCTCTGTTGCCAATGTTCACTTGTGCATTTCAGCATTCACGCCCATAAGCGCGCGCTGCATGTCCGAACGCATCCCTGTCATTCTGAACCCCGCTGCACGCAGCACGCAGGCAGCGGCACGTGAAAAAGTGATTCGAGCGCTGACGCCGGAACCGGAAATGTTCCTGACGACTGCCCCCGGCGAGGCGACGGAAATCGCCACCCATCTGGCCAGTAAAGGTCGGCCCCTGATCGTGGCTGCCGGTGGAGATGGCACGATGAATGAAGTCCTACAGGGACTCTGCCGCGTGAATGCCAAGCGTTCGAGTAGAGAAAAGCACAGCGCCCTGGGCGTTCTGCCCGTGGGGACGATGAATGTCTTTTCTCTGGAACTCGGCCTGCCATCCCAAGACATCAGCGCCTGCTGGGCACGCCTAACCAACGGTCGCCTGCGCGAAATCGACCTCTGGATGGCGAACGAACATTACTTTGTTCAGCTCGCTGGCGTCGGTCTGGATGCCGAGATCATTCAAGAAACCCCTTGGGAGCGCAAAAAGCGCCTGGGCCCACTGAGCTACGTCGTCTCTGCTGTGCAAGTGCTGGGACGGACACCTCCCGTCTTGCGGGTGAAGGTTGAAGGCCGGCCCGATCTTCTCGGAAGCGTCGTGCTCATCGGTGCAGGCAAGCACTATGGAGGTCCTGTCAAAGTTTTCCCCCAGGCGAAGACGCAAGATGGCTTGCTTGATCTGTTGATCTTCCGTCAGCTGGGCGGCTGGGAATTTGCCCAAATGGTACGCGCTTTGCTCGAAAATGGCTACGACACCGCGCTAGACCTCGATTACCTGCAAGTGCGCGAATTCACGGTCATGGCCGAGCCTGAAGCACCCTATGAGCTTGATGGTGAACTGGTACAGGACCGCACACCTGTGCACTTTCGGCCGGCACCGTTCAGGTTGAGTGTCGCCGTTTAGGAGCACCCTCAGGCAGCCTCTTGCACGATCATTGGCTCCGTGTGGACAGGCACGCTCATGGTGAAGGTCGTTTCGATGCCCGGCGTGCTGGTCAATTCGATCGTGCCCCCATGAGCTTCCACTGAACGACGCACAATGCTCAGACCTAGGCCCGTGCCTTTGATCTCTGGGCCATGATGCTTCTGCCCACGATAGAAGCGTTTAAAAACAAACGGCAGATCATGCGCAGCGATGCCAATGCCATTGTCGCTGACCCTCAGCACACAATGATCGCTGTGCCATTGACCGCTGACTTTGATGACAAGGCCTGGGTTCGGATTCTCCTTGAGCGCGTTTTCAATCAGATTCGTGAAGACCTGATCCCAATAAAAGCGGTCGCCGCGCATGTGACCGCCATCCGCCGGAAAATCGAGCTCAATGCGCGTGTCGCGTCCTTGGAGCATGGGCTCGAGATGATCCAGGGCATCCTGCACGCAAGCGCGCGCCGTGAAGGGCTCATCATTCAGTGCCGAGTTGCCATTCTCGAGTCGGGAAATGGTCAGCATGTCTTCAATGATGCGGACGATGCGTCGGCCATGCTTTTCCATCACATCAAAGCAGCGCTGCAGAGCCGCCTCGTCCTTCAAGACACCGCTTTTCAGTGTCTCGATGTAGCCATTGATGAGCGTCAGTGGCGTTCTGAGTTCGTGAGAGGCATTGGCGACGAAATCTTTCCGTACTTGGTCTGCCATGACTTGTTCTGTGATGTCATGCACCATGAGCCAGGCACCACTTTCAGCCTTGGCAGGCAACGGGGCGGCCTCGATGAGAAAATGGCGTGCCGTACGACTCGCGCTGGTTGATCCATGGGCAGAAAGCTCGACTTCGCGAACGGTGCGACGCTGAGTCTCGATGGCAGCCTGCACGATGCTAGTGACTTGATGATCCTGCAGTTCCTCAATCAACGTGTGCCCGCGCTGGATGCTGCTTTTGTGAAAAAGGTGGGCCAGCGTTCGGTTTACAAATTTGATGCGCATGTGGTCATCCACAATCGCGACGCCCTGACGAATCTCATTGAGCAACACCTCAAACAGACGACGCAGGTACTCTTCTTTGGTCAGTGCTTGGCTTGCCTCCAGCAGCCCATGGTAGCGCGCGGGAAGACGATCTATTTCATGCGGCTTGAGACCTGCACTGTGGGTCACGATCTCGATCCGCCTACGCCACCGCAGCTCGCGCCGCCATGCCCATAAAGCGAGCAGGATCAGAGCCGTGGAGAGAGCTAGAGTCATGGGAGGGCAGAGACGTGGGAATCAAAGGGCGGCAGGCACCGTGTTGGCTACCCTTTCACCCGGGGCGTCCAATGCTCCAAGTGCTTTCCGCGCAAGAGAGCAGGACAGGAAGGCGGAAGCTCACCCAGCGACAGCAGGTGTAACCGGAGGCTCCATGACGAATTGATAACCTGTGCCGCGCACGGTCACCACATGTTTGCCAGCCTCACCGAGCTTTTCACGGAGGCGTTTGATATGAGTGTCCAAGGTGCGAGTCGCCACGTCATCAGAGTAGCCCCACACCTCACGCAGCAGCTCTGAGCGGGTATGCACAGCGGCCGTATTTTCCATGAGTACGGCCAGAAGCTTGAACTCCGTAGTCGTCAGATCAATCGGCTGCCCTTGGTGGAAGAACTTCATGTTCTTGCGATCCAGATGAAATTCACCGTGCTTCACTTCGGACACATGCGTCACCTTTTTCGTGCGGCGTAAAATGGCCGTGATGCGCAAGGCTAGTTCCCGGGGAGAAAAAGGCTTCGTTAAGTAATCGTCCGCCCCGAGCTCTAGGCCATTGATGCGGTCTGTCGTCTGGGCTTTGGCCGTTAGCATGATGACAGGGATGGTCCGCGTGCGACTGTCTGCGCGCAGACGCTTGAAGGCCGTCATGCCGTCCTGACCTGGCAGCATCAGATCCAGGATGATGATGTCCGGCTCATGCGCCAAAGCTGTCGGCATCACTTCCAATCCGTTGGTGATGCACAGGCATTCGTGTCCCTCACGCATCATATGCAGCGAGATCAGTTCGGAAATGTCCGGTTCATCATCTACGACCAAGATTTTACTCATAAGAAGGATAGCGAGATTCAAAATCGACTACGTCGGGCGTTGCCTTTGTCACAAACAGTTCTTGGTGACGACTATGTCACGCGAGAGATGACGCTGTCACGGTGGAAACGCGGCAAGCCGTGACGCTTTCGTCACCCATGAGCCACTTGCCAGGTGCTGATTCTGCTTTCTCTCCTGCGTCCGTGCGCCATTCATAGGAATCGGCGACACGCCCCGCCATCATGAGGTTCATGCTCATCACGGATACCTACCCGCCAGACATCAACGGTGTGGCGCGCACCCTGCGCACCCTCGCCCTAGGTCTCGCGGAGCGTGGGCACGCCATTGAAATCGTGACCACCGTACCCTGCGCTGCGGATGAGCCAGACACGCCCCCGCGGCGCGTCGTCACCTCTGCCCCACTACCGGGCTATCCTGGACTGCGCGTCGGCTTCAGCACCCGGGCAGAAATGGCCTCTCACTTCGCTGCTTTTCAGCCAGATGCGCTGTATGTGGCCACCGAAACGCCTCTAGGCATCGCCAGCATTCTGGCGGCCGCCCAGGCGCAGATTCCCGTCGTTTCTGGCTTTCACACGAACTTCCAGACCTATTTGGAAAGCTATCACCTACCAGGCCTTGAGACATTTACCGCAGGCATCCTCCGCTGGATTCACAACCAGACCGCACGAACGCTGACACCGAGCGCTGACACCGCCACCATGCTGCAAGGCTGGGGCATCCGAAATGTCGGGGTGCTGGGCCGTGGTGTGGACACCACGCTCTTCTCTCCCGAACGCCGCAGCCGCGTCCTCCGCCAGTCATGGGGCGCGGCTGATCATGTGCCCGTCGCCATTTATGTCGGTCGTATCGCTGCCGAGAAAAATCTGCCGCTCCTCGTGCGTGCCTTTGGGGCTTTTCGCCAAATGCACCCCGGTGCGCCCTGCGTGGTCGTCGGGGAAGGTCCCCGTCTGGCAGGTCTGCAGGAAGAGCATCCTGACTACATCTACATGGGCGCTCGTCGTGGCACTGACCTCGCCGAGTGCTATGCGAGTGCAGATGTCTTTCTTTTCCCCAGTTCTAGTGAGACCTTTGGCAACGTGGTGCTGGAAGCCATGTCCAGCGGTCTTGTTACGGCTGCCTACGACTATGCCGCGCCCCGTCTGCTCATTCGCTCCAGCAGCAATGGCTGGCTTGCCCCACTGGAGGACGAGGCCGCTTTTCTCCAGGCCACTCAACAGGCCGCAGCCAGCTGGTCAGAGCCAAAACTTCGCGCCGCGGCCAGACAAGCGGCTAGCGACTTCGGCTGGCATCGTGTCATTAAGGAGTTCGAGGCTGAGCTTCTCACCGCCATCACCTCTGCCAAAACTGCCACCTCCCACCCGAAGCCATGAGCGCCCCTGCTGAAGAACCCGCCGACCTGCCTGCCGATCCGACACGGCAGAAGACCAAGCTGCGTGCCCGCACGGTCTTCATCTCTGATGTCCACCTGGGCATGCCCGACTGCAAAGCTGCCCAGGCCTCCCACTTCATCCGCCACATCCAGTGCGATCAGCTCATCATGAACGGTGACATCATCGACGCCTGGCACCTGCGACGCATGGGTGGCTGGAACAAAGGACACACGGGCTTCCTGCGCACAGTGCTCAAAAAAATGGAAAAGGAATCCACGGAGATTCTCTACCTACGTGGCAACCACGATGACATCCTGGATCGCTTCATCCCCATTCAGTTGGATAACTTCCGCATCACAGGAGAGCACATTCACCCCACCGTGCGTGGCAATTACCTCGTCGTGCATGGAGATGGCTTCGACCATGTCACCACCCACCATCCTTGGATCGCCAAGTTAGGCGGCATTGGGTACAACATCCTCCTGCGTTTGAACCGCCTCTACAACTGGTGGCGTCATGTGCGCGGCAAAGAAAGCTTCTCCCTTAGCCGCTGGGTCAAACTGAAGGTCAAATCCGCCGTGAACTTCGTCGGTCGCTACGAAGACCAGCTGCAGGAACTCGCTCGGGCCAAGGGCTGCGTCGGCATCATCTGCGGACACATCCATAGTCCCGCAAACAAAATGGTTGGCGACACGCATTACCTGAATTCAGGCGACTGGGTGGAGTCCATGACGGCCATCCTGGAGCATGATGACGGACGCTTCGAAGTCATCAACTACCACGACTTTTGCCAGCGCACCAACCGCCAGCCCAAAGGGCCTGACAAAAGCACCCCAGTGCACAACGAAGTGCCCCACAGCATGCCTCCAATGCCCATGTGAATGCCCCCACGATGGCTTCACGCTTCGTGAGCTAGGGTCGCTTCCAAACGTGCCCGGTGCTGTTCAAAGTCTTCCTCTGTCATGCGACGGGGCACATTCACCTTTGGCTCAAAGATGACTTTCACCCGACTGAAAGGCAGCGGCAGGAGAAACTGATCCCACGTGCGGAATCGGATGGCGCGGTCGTAAAGCACCCGCACCGGGACAATGGCCCCCCCCGTGAGCTGAGCCAGCTTGATGATGCCTGGCTGAATCTGATACATTGGACCGCGAGGTCCATCAGGGGTGATGCCCACATCGCGCCCCTCGGCTACCTTTTCCGCCAGCAAAATCAAGGCCGCGAGCCCCTTTTGCGGTTTCGAGCTAGAACCCCGCGCAGCCTCAAAACCAAAATGGGCACAAGCATCGGCGATGATCTGGCCGTCGCCACTCGGGCTGCTCAGAATGGCACCTGGAATGTGGGGGAACCAAAGGTCATGCACGTAGGGGATGACGAACATGCGGTTATGCCAAAAGGCCCAGATCGTGCCCCCGCGCTGCGAGTCAAACACACCTGCACGATCTTCGACCTCAAACGTCAGGGTGCGGCCGATGGCACGAATCAGCCACGCGACGGATTTTCCCAGGTTTTGGATGCGGATGCGGGCCATGACAAAGGCTCAAGCAGCGTTGCTCGCGCTACAATCCGGGCAGAGACCATAGAACTCCAGCTCATGATAGATGCGCTGGTAGCCCGAGGTTTTGGCGATGGTTTTTTCCAAGGCATGCACCGGGCAGGCGACATCTAGGCGCTCAATGCGTCCGCAGCCGTTGCAGATGAGGTAATCGTGATGCTCCCCGGGCAGATTGATGATGTAATACGCCGCACGGTCATGCAGGCCGAGACGACGAATCAGGCCGTGCTGCTCTAACTTGACGAGCAGACGATACACCGTGGCACGATCTGCATCACTCAATAGATCCTCCGAACCAGAGATATCTCCCAGCGTCAGCGGCTGGCAGGCATGGATGAGGATGGAAAGCACGTCTTGCAAGGCCTTGGTCCGACGCAGCCCAGCATCGCGCGCGCGAGCCATGCATTCGGTCAGCAGCCGCTCGGGCTCAGGCCGCTGACAGCCTTCATGGTGGTGGTGGTGATGCTTACTCATGGGGGTTATGCTTGCTGAGTCTTCCCGTTTTGTCCACGCAGGCTTTTGCAGCGGCCTGCTTTCATCAGCCGTTAGGCAAAAAGGTCCGTCACCGCCTTGCCTTTGCCGTCTTCGGTGACGTAGAAGGGCCGGCCTTCGATGTCGAACTCGGTTTTCGGGCTGATGCCCATCGCGGTCATCATCGTGGCGTGCAGGTCCATGACACTGACGGGGTTCTTGGTCGCGATGAGCGGGCGTTCGTCCGCCGTTTCGCCGTAGAGGTAGCCTTTCTTCACGCCGCCGCCGAACAGGACGACGCTGGTGCCGCCCGTGAAATGACGATGCAGGCCATAATGCTGCGCTTCCTGGATACGCTCGACCTTGAAGGTGGCCTGGTCGCTGGCGTTGGAGCCGGGTTTGCCTTCGATCAAAGCATCGCGACTGAACTCGCTGGCGATGACGATGAGCGTGCGGTCAAGCAAGCCCTTCTTTTCGAGATCAAGCACGAGTTGCGCGATAGGCGCGTCGATTTCCTTTTGCAGACCAGCTAAGGTGTCATGACCGCTTTTGTGTGTGTCCCAATAAAGGAAAGGCACGTACTCCGTGGTGACCTCGACAAAACGTGCACCGGCCTCGACGAGACGACGTGCCAGCAAACAGCCACGACCAAAGCGTCCGGTGTCGTATTTTTGGCGGCTTTCCTCGGGCTCCAGCGTGATGTCAAAGGCTTCACGTTCCTTCGCGCTGAGCAGACGGTAGGCATTGTCCATGCTGCGGAGCATCGATTGCTGCTGGTAGTCGCTCATGAAGTCACGCTGCGGACTCTGATCGACGAGCTTGCGGAACAGGCGGTCGCGATTGGCGAAACGATTCGCATCCATGCCCTTCGGTGGCTTCACCGACTGCGCCGCCTCTTCGGGGAAGGGCAGGTTCATCGGGCCAAACTCACTGCCGAAGAATCCAGCGGTGGTGAAGGCCTTCAGCTCCTCACTTTCCCCGATGCCTTCCAGCCGCTGGCCGATGTTGATGAAGGCAGGCATCACGGGATTGCGTGGGCCGAGCACTCTCGCCATCCACGAGCCAATGTGCGGGCAGGCGACCGTTTGTGGCGGCACGTAGCCGGTGTGCCAGTGGTATTGATGCCGGGAGTGCAATATGCTGCCGAGATCCGGCTGCACGGCACTGCGGATCAAGGTCGCACGGTCCATGACCTTCGCGAGGTTCGGTAGCCCGGCGCTGATCTTCACCCCATCCAGCGTGGTGTCGATGGCAGGGAACGTGCTGAGCATCTTCTTCACCTCCAGCCCCTTCTCAAACGGCAAGTAGCGCTTCGGGTCAAACGTCTCCGGCGCCGCCATGCCACCGGCCATCCACAGCAGAATACAGGCATCGGCTTTCGCCGGCGGCTGCTTCACGGCTTCTCCTGTTTTTCCCCAGATCAGCTTTGGCTCACCGGTCATCCAAGCCGCCGTGCTAGCCGCCGCCAGCTTTTTCAAAAAGTCGCGTCGGACGAGGGGCTCGGGCAGGCTGGGGTCAAAGTCGTGCATGGTATCAAACCAACGTGTTGAAGATCAATCCGCTGAAGCTTTTTTCTTCCCCCCTTTGGCAGGAGCAGGACCTGCTGGACGAGTGCCGGGCAGGGCGTAGTTCATCTTGCCGGCGGCGGGATCGCGGGGGCCAGGGGGCAGGCTTTCGGCCCAGGTGGTGGCTTGCTGGGCGAGCTTTTCCACGAGTTCGGGATGGTGCTCGGCCACGTTGTTGAGCTGGGTGAGGTCGGTTTTCAGGTCGTAGAGTTCGACGCGGCTGCGGTCAGGGTTCAGCAGGAGCTTCCAGTCGCCCTCGCGCACGGCGAGTTGGGGGCTGTGATGAAAGGGCTCGCCAGCGATGTTGAAGCGCCACTCCCAGAACAGAGGTCGGGTGCGAGATCGGGACTGACCCCGCAGGACATCGCCCGCGTCTTCGCCATCCAGGGCCAGATCCGCAGGCAGGCGAGCGCCGGCGAGTTGGCAGATCGTGGGCAGCCAGTCCACGCCTGAGAGGACGGCTTTGTCCTCGATGCGCCCGGCGGGGATTTTCCCAGGCCAGCGCAGGATGCCAGGGACGCGGATGCCGCCCTCGTAGAGACTGCGCTTGCGCCCCCGAAAGGGACCCGCGCTGCCGACGCCGCTGTGCCCGGCATTGCCGATGTGGATGTCCTCGGGCCCGTTGTCGCTGCTGAACAGGATCAGCGTGTCTTGGTCCTTGCCGCGCTGCTTGAGCCCGGCGAGCAGCCGCCCGACCTGAGTGTCGAGATCCGTGACGCTGGCGGCGAAGATCTCGATGGCGGCGGCGTGGGGGAACTTGGGCCCACCTGCACGCAGTCGCGCATAGGGCTGCATCTGCTCCGGCGTGGGGCTCAGGGTGGCGTGCGGGACGAGCGTCCAGAGCTGGAGGTAAAAGGGCGTGTCGCCGCAGCGATCAATGAACGCCAAGCACTCATCGACAAATCGCGCGGTGGACTTCGCCCGGTAGTAGGGATCAGCGGCAGGGCCATTCGCGCCTTCTTTTTCCGTGCTGCCCACGTGGTCAAAACCATAATCCTCAATGGCAGGTCCGCCGGAGTTATTGCCTAAGTGCCACTTGCCGATGTGCGCGGTGGTGTAGCCTGCGGATTTCAGCAGCCGTGCGGCATTCGGCACCTTTGGGTCCAGCCAGCTGGACATGCCCCGGGCGGTGTTTTGCTCAGGGGTGGCAAAGTGGCCGTGGATGCGCTGCCGGGCTGGATATTGACCGGTGAAAAAAGCGCAGCGACTGGGCGAACAGACGGAGCCATTCACGTAGAACTGCGTGAAGAGGGTGCCCTCGCGCGCCATGGCATCGAGGTTCGGCGTGCGAATGGTGCGGTTGCCGTAGCAGCCTAGATCACCCCAGCCGAGGTCATCGGCCAGGATGAAAAGGATGTTCGGTTTGCCCTCGCGGGCAGAGGCGCAGCTGATCGCGGTCAGGCAGAGGAAAAGGAAGGGCAGCAAACGCATGGCGCCATGAACGCTCCGTCAGCTAGAAGCCTGTCATGTCATTGCGCCTTTCCTGCGTCGGGTAGGTGTGGGTTTGGCACGGCCTTTGCATGCACCGAGGGCGAAATCGCCCGTTGCAACCCGCAGCGGCCTGTCCCCATTCCCTCCTTTCATGCCTTCCACCCAACCTCGACGCGCTGGCCTTCTGGTCCCTGTCTTTGCCCTTCGTTCGGAGGACGATCTCGGCATCGGCGACACGGGCTGCGTGCGTCAGCTGGTGGACTGGGCGGCAGCGGCCGGGGTAGGTTTTCTCCAGTTCCTGCCGGTCAATGCCACGGGCACGGACAGCAGCCCCTACAATGCGATCAGCTCGGTGGCGCTGGATTACCTGACGCTGCAACTGACGCCGGAGCAGCTGCCGGAGCTGGATGCCACCTACCAGCGCGTGATCGTGCGCTTCCTGGGCGGCAAGGCGCTGAAGCACGGCCCGGTGCCTTATGCCAAGGTGCGCCAGCTGAAGACGCGACTGCTGCGCCATGCCTACGCGCGGCTGGGTCAGTTCCCCGAGCGGCAGGCGGCGTTTCAGGCCTTTCGCCAGGAAGAGGGCGCGTGGCTGGAGGATTTCAGCCTCTTCCGCGTGCTGATGGACGAGCACGGCCATGAGGACTGGCCAAACTGGCGCGCGGAGGTGAATTCAGGGGAAAAAGCCCGTGCCTGGCTGGTCGCCCGTCGTGCTGAGGATGCGGCGGCGATCGAATCTCGGCTGGGTTTTCACGCCTACGTGCAGTGGCTGTGCTTCAGCCAATGGCGCGACCTGCGCGCCCACGCGACCTCGAAAAAGGTGAAGCTCATGGGCGATGTGCCCTTTGGCATCTCCTGGTGCAGCGCGGATGTCTTTTTCCAGCCGGAGCAGTTCAACCTGGACTGGTGCGGAGGCGCACCACCAGAGACCTATTTCAAAGACGATGTCTTCGTGCAGCGCTGGGGACAGAACTGGGGCATCCCGCTCTACCGCTGGGACCGCATGGAGGCGGATGGCTTCTCCTGGTGGCAGCGTCGCGTGCGCAAGCTGACGGAGGTCTTCGACATCTTCCGCATCGACCACGTGCTGGGCTTTTACCGCATCTACAGCTTCCCCTGGCGTCCGCAGCGCAACGCGGAGTTTGTCAATCTGACCCTGGAGGAAGCAGCGGCACGCACAGGCGGGCACCTGCCGCATTTCAAAGAAAACGACGACGACACGCCGGAGCACAAGGCCGCGAACCTGGCCGCTGGGGCCAAATACTTGAACATGATCGTCGCCGCAGCCAGCCCGAACGAGGTGGTGGGCGAGGACCTGGGCACCGTGCCGGATTACGTGCGGCCGCACCTGCTCAGCCTGGATGTGCCCGGCTTCAAAATCAGCCACTGGGAGGACGATGGGACCGGTCACGTGCAGATGGGCAGCGACTACGACAACTGCGCCTTCACCACCTACGCCACGCACGATCACGAGCCCATGAAGACGCACTGGGAGCACCGCCGCCGGGACCTGTACAGCCCCGAGGAGTCCGACCGCGCCCTGGCGCGCAAGGAGCTGCGCTTTCTGGCCGAATTCGCCGGGCTGCCTGTGCCTGCGGACGATGCCTGGCCCGCCTACGATGACCGCATCCGCCGTGCGCTGCTGGAGGCACTGCTGGCCAGCAAGGCCCGCTACGCCGCCTTCATGCTGCCGGATCTTTTCGCGCTGGAGGACCGCTTCAACGTGCCGGGCATCGCCAGTGGCGACAACTGGAGCGCCCGCCTGCCGATGACGGTGACGCAGATGCGTGATCAGGACCCGTGGAAGGCCGAATGCACTTGGCTGAAGCAGGCCATCCAGCATACAGGTCGCTGATCCCGACCCCGCGCTTTTATGAAAACCCTATCCACCCTGGCGGCGGCCATGTGCGGCCTCACGCTCAGCTCCTGCTCGACGGTGGGCTTTTACCGCCAGGCGGCGGCAGGTCAGTGGGAAATGCTGCACAAAGCCAGACCCGTGGCGCAGGTCATGGCCGATCCCACCACCAAGCCGCTGCTGAAGCAAAAGCTCACCACGGTGGACCACATCCTGGACTTCGCGGAGCACACCTTGCGCCTGCCTGCGCAGGATCAATACCGACGCTACGCCAACCTGGGACGCAAACACGCCGTGTGGGTCGTCTTTGCCGCGCCGGAGTTCAGCATCCAGCCCAAGACCTGGCGCTACCCCCTGGTCGGCAGCCTGAGCTACCGCGGCTTTTTCCAGGAAAAGCGGGCGGAGACGGAGGCCCTGCAGCTCCGTGCCCAAGGCTACGATGTGCATGTGAGCGGCGTGGCCGCCTACTCCACGCTCGGCTTTTTCCGCGATCCACTGCTGAACACCTTCATCGGCCGTGATGATGCCGATCTGGCGGAGCTGATCTTCCACGAGCTAACCCACCAGCGCCTCTACCTCCGAGGTGACACGGATTTCAACGAAGCCTTTGCCACCGCTGTCGGCCAGGAAGGCGCGCGCCGCTGGCTGCGTGCCCAAGGTCGGCAACGGGAGCTGGCGCAGTATGAAAAGGAGCTGCGAGTGGAGCGCGAGTTCGTGAAGCTCATCCTGCAAACTCGCGAGGCACTGAAGGCCAGCTACGCCCACACGGCCGAAGCTCCGGCGGAGCAGCGGCGGGCTGAAAAAGAACGCGTGCTGGCCGACCTGCGTCGCCGCGCCACCGCCCTGGACCAACGCTATGGCGGCAGCTTGAAGATCGAACGATGGTTCCAGAAACCGGTGAACAACGCGCGACTCTCCACCGTGTCCTCCTACTATGAGCTGCTGCCCGGCTTTGAGGCCCTGCTGCGGCAGCGTGGAGGTGACCTGGAGGCCTTCTTTGCCGACATCGATGCCATGCGCGGCATGGAGAAAAAGGCGCGCCGCCAGCGCCTCCTGCAAGCCGCTTCCACACCGTGAAAAGCCCGTCCTACCTGCTGCCCACGCTGCTCGGCATCGCCCTGATTGCGGTGCTGATCGTGCGCGAGGTAAGAAGACGCGAGGCAGATTACGGGGCGTGGACTGCCCTGCGGTTCCGCGATCCCGATGCCACGGCGGAGCAGGCTCAGGCTCTGTCTGCGGAAGCGCGGCAAGTGCGCCGCGCACGCCAGGCTGCGGGATTCCAGGCGGAAGTTGCCGAAGCTGTGCGCGAGGAAATGGAGATGTGGAAACAGCAGTTTCACCTCGGCGAACAGGACCGCGCTGAACGCTTGGCCATGCAGGGTCTGACGGAAGCCGAGCTGCGTGCCCAGATCCGTGAATCGCTCCTCGACCAGGCCTGGCTGGATGCACAAAAACCGCGCCGCCAGCCTGAGACGGCCCGGCGCTGGTATGAGGCCCATCGTGAAGAGCTGCGCGTGCCGCTGCTGCACCGCGTGTCGCACCTTTTCCTCACCGTCCACGACCCGAAAAAGCCGGACCGCCAGGCCGAACTTCAGGCCATCACACGCGAACTCCAGGCAGGTGTGCCCTTTGCGCAACTCGTGGCCAAGCATTCGGAGGACGAGCGCAGCCGAAGCCTCGGTGGCGCACTCGGCTGGATCAGCCCTGCCCGCGTGCCAGCCGACTTCATGGCGGCTATCACCGTTCAACCTGTGGGCCGGGTGAGCGCGCCGGTGCGCACGCGTCTCGGCTGGCATTTCCTACTCGTCCACGAAAGGCTGCCGTCCCGCCTACCCAGCTTTGAGGAAGTGCAGCCCGAAATCGAGGCGATGCTGGAGGCGGGTGCCCTTCCCACGACACCAGCGGCGGCGCGGCGCTAATCTGGCCGCATGGTGTCCCCGCCCATGCCTCCGTGCCCTTCATGGACCTCGCCGAGGCTGCCAGACATCGCGCGGGTGAAGAACAGCCGCCTGCGCAGGGCGCAAACTTTGATCATCAGCCGTTTGACGGCTTCGGTTGCATTCCTTCTGGACTTCAGGGCAGGCCGCTGAGAAACAGCGAAAGCATGAAGATCCACGGTCAGCATCACCGCTCTCTCGAAGCCGATACCGCACGCCGCACAGCGCGCATTCTGGATCAAACCATGCTGCCGCACGAGGTCGTTTGGCGTGAACTGGCAACGCTGGAAGACGCAGCCGAGGCCATTCAGGTCATGCGAGTACGAGGCGCGCCCCTCATCGGTGCCACAGCGGCTTTTGGCCTGTGTTTCGGTTTGCGGGCCGAGGCTAGTGATGCCGGTCTGGAGCAGGGTTATCGCGTGTTGCATGCGACCCGACCCACGGCTGTGAACCTACGCTGGGCACTCGATCGTGTGCGCCACGTCGTGCAGCCCCTGCCTGCATCTCAGCGCGCGGAGGCCGCGTGGGAAGAAGCTCTGGCCATCAGCGAAGAAGACGTGCGCACAAACCACGCCATCGGCCGCCACGGCCTAGCGGTGCTTCGCACCATCCAGGCCCGCAAAGCTGAACCCACGGCGCCGCTGAATGTCATGACGCACTGCAATGCAGGATGGCTGGCCGCCGTGGACTGGGGCATGGCCCTGGCCCCGATCTACCTCGCCCATGATGCCGGGATGAAGGTTCACGTCTGGGTCAGCGAGACCCGTCCGCGCGGTCAGGGCGCCTCACTCACGGCCTTTGAGCTCGCCCAGCATGGCGTGCCGCACACGCTGATCGTGGACAACAACGCCGGGCACCTCATCCAGCGTGGCCTGGTGGATCTCGTCATCACCGGAGCGGACCGTGTGACCGCGCAGGGAGATGTAGCGAACAAAATCGGCACCTACCTGAAGGCTTTGGCCGCCCGTGCGCATCAGGTACCCTTTTACGTGGCCATGCCTGTCAGCACCCTTGACTGGACACTCACGGATGGCATCCGCGACATTCCTATCGAGCAACGCTCTGCTCGCGAGGTCACGCATGTCGTCGGGCTCAATGCCAAGGGGCAGCGAGAAGAAGTGCTGATCACGCCCACGAGCACGTCTGCGCGGAATGACGGCTTTGACGTCACCCCGGCCGCACTCATCACAGGACTCATCACCGAACACGGAGTTTGTGACGCCAATGCGCAGGCTTTGGCGAAGCTCAAGAACGCCTGACGTGGCACGAACGCTTGCAGAGGAGGGCCAGCGTCAGGCATGAAAACCATGCTGTAAATGCTCAGGCAGTGGATGGCTGGCATCCACGTCATGCAGCTCCACGATGCGACCATCGTCCATGCTGGCGATGCGATTGGCATGAGAAAAAATGCGATTGTCGTGCGTGACGATGAGCACGGCGCGCTCAGGACTACGAGCTACCTTTTCAAAGAGATCCATCACGAGCGTGCCGTTCTTCGCGTCCAGCGCAGCGGTGGGCTCGTCGCAGATGATCAAGCGCGGCTCATGCACCAGGGCACGGGCGATGGCCACACGCTGCTGCTGCCCACCCGAGAGCTGCGTGGGCCGGTGCTTCATCCGGTCCCCCAACCCTACCTGATCCAACACCTCGCGGGCACGTTTCTCTGCATAGCGAGTGGACTTTCCTTGGATCAGCAGCGGCACGCTCACATTCTCCACGCAGGTCAGCGTGGGGATGAGATTGAAGGATTGGAAGATGAAGCCAATGGATTGCGCGCGAAACTGGGTCGTCCGTCCCTTGCTCATGCGCAGCAAGTCTTGACCGAAGACGGTTACCTCACCGGAGCCATCATCGCAGCCTAGTGTGCCCGCGATGATGCTAAGCAGCGTCGTCTTCCCACAGCCCGAGGGACCGATGAGCATGGTGATGTCCCCACAGCGCACATCCAGATCGATGGCTTTGAGCACCTGCAAACGCGCGCCACCATCGCCAAACGACTTGTTCACGTTCCGCAAGCGCGCGGCCAAGGGAGCAGAAGGAGGAGCAGAAGACGACATGGCGGAAAGAGGCCAAAGCTTACGCGCCATTGTCGCGATGCGCACCTGGAAGCCATGATAGAAAACGACACGATCTTCCTGCCAGCTTCGCAAACCTCAGGCCAGCATCTTGTTCAGAATAGGCCGAGGGTGAACGCGCCGTTGGCCCCGAACCGTGTTGCTGCCCGTTCCGAAGAGAATTTTTCACACCACCGGCACAGTTTATCCCCGAAACACCATGGCAGGCTCCAGGCGGGCGACGCGCCAGATGCCGAGGAGCGCGGAGAGGCCGCAGATGAAAAGAATGACGCCTAACACAGCGGGAGGGACCATCTCGGGCATGTAGAAGGGTGGCTGCTCGTTTTGCAACGCGGGCAAGGCAAAGCGTGCAGTGAAGAAGAGACCGATGCCGTAACCAATCAGGCCAACCGTGAAGGCCTGCGTCAGCAGCATCAGGCAAAGCATCCAGGTGGAGGTGCCCATGGCCTTGAGGGCACCGAGGTGCTTCATGTGCTCCAGGACAAAACTGTAAAAGGTCTGGCAGGAGATGGCGATGCCGACGATGAAACCAATGGCCACCGTGATACCAAAGGAAAAGGGGATGCCGGTGTTGCGCATGTACCACCAGACGGTGGAGGTGTTGAAGTCATGGTCCGCCCCCCAGGCGAAACCTCGGTTCAGGAAGGCAGCGAGGCGTGTCTCACGGCGGATGTCGGCGGCGCACTGCTCCTCAGTGATGCCTGGGCGCGGCGCGGCGATGACAGCGGAGAGCATCTTTCGCTGAGCGGGAGCATACTGCAGAGCACGCTCGTAGGTGGTCCAGACATAGGGGCCGCCAGTGAAGGACTGCATGGTGTCAGCAATGCCGACGACACGAGCCTCTTGATCGTTGATCTCGAAGGTATCTCCTAGCTTCACGGGGCGACCGCGCTCTTCCGCCAGTCGCTTCACAGCCAGGTCATCGACGATGACCGCATGCGGCAAGCGTAGGTCTTCGATACGACCTTCCTTCAGCTTGGCAGGTGCTCCGGCAAAGGTGGTGGCATCGATGCCCATGAGCTGAATGATTTTGAAGTTCCCGTTCTGCAAACGCACCCGCAGGATGCCGGAATAAATGGGCGCGGCCCAGGCGACGCTGTCCACGCTGCGGACACGAGCAACATCGGTGTCGAGCAGCGGATTGGTTTCGTTCACCTGCTCGACCTTGGCTTCGACGACCCAGATGGGGGCGGGCACGTTTTTCAGCGTGGCGGTGGTCCAACTCATGAGCCCGCAAAAGACAGCGCTCTGCTGGGTCATGAGGAAGGTCGCAAAGACCAGCCCAGCCACCAGCATGAGAAACTTGGCGGTGTCGCCAAAGAGCATTTTGAGGGCGAGACGTAGCATACGAGGACGACGAGATGAAGCTTTACGCCTCATGCAACGAGTCTGCGAGAAGGAATCCCATCTCTTTTCGGTCGGATAGCGTGGCCCGCGCCATCACCCGCATTGTTGGTTGCGAGCTTCCCCGTCCCACGAGGACGTCACTGCGTGGCGAATTTGGTGAGGAGGCCGCGCTTGCGCGTCAGGTTTAAGATCCAGAGGAACAGCCAGCCTGCGAGAGCGAGGTAGAGCAGATTCAGTCCGGCCGAAGTCCAGAGGTAGCTCCAGTTCATGCTGCCGCTTTTCATCACATCCCTCATGCCCTCGAAGATGTAAGTGGGGGGAAAGCACCACGCGATAGGCTGCGACCAGGCAGGCATGTCTTCCACGCGGTAAAACACCGCAACGGCGGGCTGAAAGAAAAAGGGAATGGCCCAGGCCAACGACTCGGCGGCCTGACCCCAGCGCAGGATCAGCGCCGTGGAGATCATGCCCAGCGACCAACCGAAGAGCATCAAATTAGCAAAAAAGGGAATGAGCCACCAGCTGAGCGTGAAGACATTGAAGGTGTAGCCGAACCATGAGATGAGGCTGAGCACGATGGCCGTGACGACGATGCGCAAGAAGCCGACGATGAAGGTCGCGCTGACGTACTCGGACGTGCGCACTGGGGCGACAAAGACATTCAGCAGATTGCGTGTCCAGACGTCCTCCAGGAAGGAGATGGCGACGCCCTGCTGCGCGCGAAACATGATGTCCCAGAGAATCATGCCCCCCAGGAAAAACAGGACGAAGTTCCCGAATTCAGGGTTGGTGTTCTTTTGGATGAAGACCGTCACATTGCCCCAGACGACAAGATCGACCACAGGCCAAAAGACCAGCTCCACCATGCGCATGGGCGTGCGGGTGTAGAGGAATAGGTAGCGCAGGACCAGGGCGCTGATGGTTTGCAAATTCATGGCAACAGAGGGCGGAGAGCGGAAAGAACGGGACTCGGGGAAAAGCGCGGACGGTTAGGCTTCATCGACGATCTCGCCATCGCGGGCGATTTTGATGAACACATCCTCCAGCGAACTGCTGCTGGAGCGGCTGAGAATCTGGGTCGGGGTGCCCTCGCAGACGATGCGGCCTTTGTGCAGGAAGATGACGCGGTCGCAAACTTCCTCGATGTCACGCATGTTGTGCGAGGTGTAGAGGATGCCGATGTTTCGCTCGCGCTGCACCTTGCGCACGACTTTTCGCACCTTGTCAGCGATGTCGGGATCGAGACTGGCCGTGGGCTCATCCAGCATGAGCAGTTCGGGATCATTCAGGAAGGCTTTCACCAGATTCACGCGGGTGGATTCACCCGCCGATAGCTGGCCCGTGACACGCTTGCTGAGGTGGGAGATTTCCAGCAACTCCATCAGCTCAGCGATCTTGGCCTTGGGGTCCTTCACGCCATAGATTTTGGCAAACACCAGCAGGTTCTGCCCCACGAGCAGGTTTCCGGGTAGGGCGGTGTAGGCGGAGGAGAAATTGGAACGCTGCAGGATCTGAATGCGATGGCGCTGCAGCTCCAAGCCAAATGCAAAGAGCTCACCCCCTGTCGGCAGCGTGAGGCCTAGCAGGCAGTTCATGGCGGTCGTTTTGCCCGCGCCATTGGCTCCGAGGAGGCCCAGGACTTCACCGCGATGGAGCTGAAAGGAGAAGCGATCCAGGGCCTTCACGCCGTCGAACTCACGGGTGAGTTCACGGGCTTCCAGAATAACCTCGCGGGTGTCAGGGGGGGCGGACATGGGCGCGGAGGATGGATGATGCCTCTGCGAATGCAAGAAGCAGACTCGACCCACACGCGCTGCCGTGAGGCCTAGAGATCAGAGAGCGTGCGTGCCGTCGGAGTGATCCACGTCCATCTCGCGCACACGCTTGCGGTCGCGCTCGGCCTGCACCGCCGCGCGCAGCTTTTCCCGCACCTCCTCGACCGCAGGGATGGCCTTGATGAACACCTGGGGCGAGGTCGCATCGCTAGTGATGAGGTTCAGGTTGCCCAGGCCGAGCAGGCGCAGGAAGAGCGGCTGATCCATGGCGTAGTCCTTCACGCGAAAGAGCTCCAGCTCGTCGAGCTTGCGGTTCAACATGCCACTGCGAATCTTCAGGCGCTGGCTAGTCAGCTCATACGAGGTGCATTTCGTCACCCACCAGCGGACGACCCACATCAGCAGCGGCACGATGAGGCCCAGGAAAGAAAGCCCTGCCGTGACAGGCGCAGTGACCGTGGCGGCAAAGCCGACGCCGCCTGCGACAATGACGCAGAAGAAGTAGTAGCCAACGTGCACCCACTGGGAAGTATGACCTTTCCAGAGGGAAGTTTCAGCGGCGGGAGAAGGAGTGGATTCGGGGTTCATGTCAAAAGGAGCACAGAGGTGCGGAGCCGTCCGCAGGTCGTGAATGCGAATTTCACGATCATTTTGTAACTCCTGAAGCCAAATGTCACGCCGCCTTCGCCACCACATCCTGCCGCAAGCCTGACTGCACGGCAAACTCCGCCGCGTCAGGCACATCCCAGACAAGATAACGTGACAGGAAGCGCATGAGACCACGACTGTAGCGAGAACAGGTCCAGCCTCCCGAGGCCATGCTGGCAATGTGACGCGTGGAATGGCGCTCCATGCGGCTGGCTAAGTTCAGCGGGCTGGGCCTCATGGAAAGATTCTTGCCTGCGAGGTGGATGCGGAAGATGCGCCCATCGTAGAAATAGCGAACCAGTTCCTGCCAGGAGCGATGCCAATGCACGATGCGTTTGCTGTATTGATTCAGCGCTGCTGCGAGCTTCTCTGGCTGGTTTAAAATCTCCACGCCCTGGCGAAACACCCACTGGTCTAGCTGCTGTGCCCCCACGAGCGACATGAATAGCCCCGGTGACAGCATGGGATCGACAAACCCAAAGGCATCGCCACACAGCACCCAGCCGGGGCCATGGCCACGCTCCGTCAGGAGCTGGTAATTCGTGTAAGTCATCACCGGTGTGATGCGGCGCGCACGGGTCGCCTTTGCCGCCAGCAGCGGTTCCTGACGAATGGCAGCCGCCAGACGCTCTTCAGGCGTGTCGCCCAGCGTCTTCGCGTGCTCTTTGGACACGACAATGCCGACCGAAAGTCGGCCTGGCAGCGGGATGCGCCAGCTCCAACCCGCACGCAGCACGGAGATGATGACCTGGCCAGGCTCCACCTCATCATGATCAAAATCTTCAAAGTGGGCAAAGTAGGCGATGTCATCGCGCTCACCTTTTTCCGCCCCGAGCTTCATGGTCCGGGCAAAAGCCCGCGAGCGTCCCGTGCAGTCCACCAGCAGCGATTTCGCGTCTGGCTTCAGCCCCGCGACCTCACGGCTGCGGGCGCTGAGTTGTATCGTAGGTTCGCTGTTGTGGGTGCCGGCCTCTAGCTCAGCGCGTGCATGCACAAAGGTCGCCCCCAGCTCTTCGGCGCGGCTGCGCAGCAGATGATCAAACTCCGGCCTCGGTGTATTGAAGGCGTACGTCGGCAGGTGGCCTTCCACATTCTTGAAGCTGAAATGCATGCGCGGGCCACCATCGGTTACAAAGAAGGACGCCCCCGGTTTCCTCGTCGCCATCTGCGCCACGCGGTCTTCGATGCCAAGCTGCTGAAAGACTGGCACCACCCCAGGGATGAGTGATTCGCCCACGAGCAGGTCAGGGCGCTTGTCGTCATCAAAGACGAGGCATGGGATGCCGCGCTGCGCCAGCAAAGCAGCCAGCGTGCACCCCGCCGGACCTGCGCCGACGACGACCACCTGGGGAGAGACTTGTGACATGTTCGCAGGGACAAAACGCAGGACTCAGGCCATCAAACGCTCCAGCTTAATCGGATAGGTTTGAAAGGCATTCCACTGGCAGACGATCAGGTCGCCATTGTCCAGCACGCAGACATCATGCCCATGATCAAAGATGCGCTCGGCCTGCATCAGCGGCTTCAGCTTGCCGTCCTCATACACGGGCTCCGTGCCGCCAGGCGCACTCACCACACGGTCTTGCGCATCCAGCACCACGGTGAAGCCGCTGGGGTTCTGCGGCAGCTTATTGATCTCCGGTGTTCTGCTCCAGCACACACCTGCGTAGATCTCCTGGCCCGCGATCACCGGGCGGCAAATCATCGCACCCGGCACGGCAATCGTGCCGAGGTACTTGCCCTCTAGCGTGAAGCGGCGGAAGCAGTTGTCCGCGCGGGACGTCACGATCACCGTCGCCTTGTCCGCCCCCTGCCGGGTATCAATGGCAATGCCATGCGCATTGTTTAGCCGCTGCTCTTCAGGCACACCTTCCTTGCCACCAAAGCGTTGGATGAACTTCCCATGGCGATCATAACGCAACACGAACTGGGAGCCGTAGCCATCCACGACGTAGATGTCTCCATTCGGTGCCACGGCGACCTCGGTCGGATTGTAAACCATGTCCGGCTCATAGGCACCGACCATCATCGGATGGCTCAGGCTGAAGATCTCCTTGCCCGTGAGGTCCATCTTGGTCACGCGGCCGGTTTGGCGATAGCCGCCACTGCCGCTTTTCCATAAGCCGCTGTCGGTGAGGAAAAGAAACTCCTCCCCATTTTCCTCGCTCAACGTCAGTCCATGCCCGCCTGGCCAGGCACTGCCCCATGAATCCAAAATCGTGCCATCCGGCTTAAAGACTAGCATTTGGTGATCCCAATGATCGCCCACCATGAACAGCCGACCGTCCTTCACTTGCACCATCTCATGGCAGTTCAGGATCGGATGATGCCTGCCCTGCCCCGCCGGCACCCAGTCCTTGTTCACCTTGTAGCGGTGCTTTCCATGGCCGATCACCACCTCCTTCTTCGGATCGGGTGCGGCACGCAGAGGCTGAACCCAAGTGGCAGCGAGCGCGGTGCTGAGACCGCCAAGGAAATGACGACGTGTGCGGGACATGGACGAAGTGTGCAAAAGCCACCCCCCAGGGACAAGACGAAAGTCAGCTTCCTCGCCGATCTTTCCATCACTTCAGGCGGAAAAGTCGGTGGCGCAGGCGGCTTGTTCCCAGATCTCTAGCTCGCGAAGCCGATGGTTCATCGTGGTGCGGATCTTTTGGGTGATGTAACGGCCGAGAGGCAGGCGCAGTGGAGACTGCCCTTCGCGCACCATGTTGACGATCAATTCAGCCGCACGTTCGGGGTCGCCGGGCTGTTTGCCATCCACTTGACCCAGGTAACTGGCGAATTTGCCCGCGCTGTTGGCATACTCCGACATGGCAGGCGCGCGGACGAGACCCCGGCGGATGAAATCGGTGCGGAAGGGACCGGGCTGCACCAGCGTGACCTTGATGCCATGGCTCAACACCTCAGCGCGCAGGCTTTCATGAAGTGCCTCCACGGCCGCCTTGGCAGCTCCGTAAATGCCGAAACCTGCGTAGTTCGCCACCGCCGCTGCCGCACTGAGGGTGATGATGTGACCCGCCTTCTGCGCCCGCAGCACGGGCAAAGCAGCCTGGATCACATGCAGCGTGCCGAAGAAATTGGTCTCGAAGTTTTGACGCACCGCCGAGTCATCACATTCCTCCACCGCGCCGACGAGGCCATACCCTGCATTGTTGACCAACACATCGACCCGACCTGTGACCTGTGCAGCTTCCGCCATCACGTGGCGAGTGCGTGCGGCATCGGTGATGTCGAGCTGAAAACCATGGCAGCGACCTGCCCCGAGGTGCTCCAGCATGTCCAAATCTTCGAGCTTGCGTGCGGTGGCGAGAACCGTGTCCCCAGCGAGGAGGGCAGCCTCTGCCAAGGATCGGCCAAAGCCAGAAGAACAACCCGTGATGAACCATGTGCGTGTGGAGTCGGAAGACATGCGAGGCACTACGCGCCAGCGGCAGGGATGGATTGACCCATCCTGAAGCTAGGAACCGGGTTTGGAAATCATCACCGCTGGACTGCGCTTGTTGCTGCCTGGGGAATCAGGGCTACCATCCGTGCCCTTTTTTGTTCATGACCCACGCCGTCCTCAGCCTCCTCAAAGAAAGCCGTCATCCCATGCGCATTGACCTCATCGGGGTCGCCGGCTCAGGCATGAGCGGGCTGGCGCTGCTGCTGCTTGGCCTCGGGCACAGAGTCAGCGGCTCAGACAAGGCCACCACCCTCGAAACGGAGCGTCTGCAAACGCTGGGTCTGCAATTCTTTCATGGCCATAGCGAGAACGAAGTCGAGGACTGCGACATGGTCATCTACTCGAGTGCCATCAAGCCCGGCAACATCGCCTACGAGGCAGCTTACAAGCAGGGCATCCCGCTCGTTCGTCGTGCCGAGGCACTCGCCGCCGTCATGGCCAACAAGAAAGGCGTCATCGTCTGTGGCACCCATGGCAAAACGACCACCTCTGCGCTCACGGCCCATGTGTTGCGCCAAGGCGGGCTCAAGCCGAGCCACTACGTCGGAGCAGAAATCCCCATTCTCGGTTCCAACGCGCACTGGGACCCCGAAGGCGATCTTTTCGTCGCCGAAGGCGATGAGAGCGATGGCACACTGGTCCATTTCCATCCGCAGCACGCCATCGTGCTCAACATCGAGCCTGAGCATCTCGACTTCTACGACGGCATTGAGGCCATCAAAGCCGTCTTTCGTCAGCTTTTGAGCCAGACGCCTGGTCATTGGGTTTACTGCGGCGAAGATCCCGTCGCCCAGGAAGTGTGCGCCGGCCCGCAAGGCATCAGCTACGGCTGGAGCCGTGAACACGACTTCTCGGCGAACATCCTCTCGATGCGCCCGGATCACTCCGAATTCGAAGTGTATGAAAACGAACGATTGCTTGGCACCGCCATCCTGGGCATTCCCGGCAAGCACAACGTCAGCAACGCCCTCGCCGCCATCGCGCTCGCCATGAAATGCGGCATGAGCTTTGAAGCCATCCAGCAGGCCTTGAAGAGCTTCCGCGGTGCGAAACGGCGTTTTGAGATTCGCCATCGCGGAGACCATTTCACCGTCGTCGATGACTACGGTCATCATCCCAGCGAAATCGCGGCCACTTTGGCTACCGCGAAGGGCTTGAACGCGAAACGCATCGTCTGCCTCTTCCAGCCGCATCGGTTCAGCCGCACACAACTGCTCAAAAAGGAGTTCGGAGCCAGCTTTGATGATGTGGACGAACTGTTCATCACGGACGTGTATCCGGCGAGCGAGAAACCGCTGCCCGGTGTAAGTGGAGAGACCATTTTGGAAGAAGTCAACGCGCACCAGAGCGGCCTGCTGCCCGCACGACGCACCAAGACCAGCAGCACGCCAACGATGATGATTGCGCGTGACAAGGTCGGCAATGCGCTGCGTCCTGGTGATCTTCTGATCACGCTCGGCGCAGGCAATGTGCATGAGGTTGGCCGCTGCATCGCAAAGGATCTGCCTGTGCTCGAACACGTGTGCGCCATCCTCGAATCACACGGCGGCGGAGTCGCCAAACTTTACGAGCCCATGAACCGCCACACCACCTGGCTCCTGGGCGGCCCGGCGCAGTATTGGATCGAACCGCGCACAGAATCCGCTTTCGCTGAAATCGTGCGCTACCTACGCGCAGCGTCGATTCCGATTCGTGTGATCGGACGTGGCTCGAATTTGCTGATTAAAGACGGCGGCATCCGCGGTGCCGTGATCCACATGAAGGGTGATTTTGAAAACGTGGTCGTCAATGGCCACGAAATCATCGCCGGCGCAGGGGCGCGACTCAAAAAGATTGCCAGCGCGGCGCGTCATGCCGGACTCGGCGGCTTTGAATGGATGGAAGGCATTCCCGGCAATCTCGGCGGCGCGATCCGCATGAACGCAGGGGCCATGGGCACGGAAACCTTCGATCAAATCGTTTGTGTGCGTTTCATCGACACGGATGGCAGCTTCAAAGAGAAATCACTCGCTGAAATCACGCATCACTACCGCAGCGTGCCAGAGTTTGAGGAGCACTACGTCGTCTCCGCTGTGCTAAAAGGCTCCCCTGCCCCACAGGCTGAGATTGATGCCAAACTAGCCGCTTCGCATCAGAAGCGTCGCACCAGTCAACCCATCGGCGCCAGTGCCGGCTGCACCTTCAAGAACCCGGAATGCTGCGGTGCAGGTCAATTGATCGATGCTTTGCAGCTCAAAGGTCTCCATGTCGGCAAAGCCATCGTATCCGACATCCACGCCAACTTTATTGTCAATCAAGGTGGGGCGACTTCACGGGAAGTGCTCGATCTCGTGACTCAAATCCAAGCCAAAGCCCTCGAAGAACGTGGGGTCACGCTCGAGGTCGAAGTGAAGGTGCTCGGGGAAGATCAGCCGCTTCCGCTTTGAAGCCAACGGCAAGCTGCGCCCTGAGTCATACGCCCGGCTCAGGCCCGTGGAGGATTGAGCAATCCATCAATCAGGAGCTGACTGTCCTCGAGAAAGGTCTCTCCGGTGCGACGCAGAAAATCCGCCTCTTCCGCCCGAGTGTGCAGGATCACCAAGACGCACTCCCCACGGTAAATGACGAGCGCGTAGCAAGTCTCAAAGCCGAACCAAAAGACATTGGGCAAGCGATCGCCCCCACTGCGAAAGTGGTCGCGCATATCGCTGATGGAGAGCAGCAGCTTTTCTGCACGATAAGGCTCAAACGGCAGCGCATTGACGATCACCTGACGACGCCAGCCGAGCAGCAATCCGTTGAGGGACCCGCCATTGCGAAGGCGCTCCAGGGCAGAACGCAGAGAGGGAGCGATGTTGGCACTCATCAGGAGAACAAAAACAAAAGGTTAGACCGAAGGCGTGGTGATCTGGGTCAGCAGATCATAGAGCAGGGCTTTTTTTCCCACCAAAGCACCGCCGCCAGGATCATTCGGTCCTGTACCTTCGCCAAAGTAAGCGTATGCCACCGTGAGATCTTCCTCCTGCAGCAGACCCGACCAAGGTGCATCGAGATTCAATGCCTCTCCCATCTTGGTGCCAAAGTGCCGCAAACCCTGGAAGTCTGCCGCAAAGGCATCCACAAGCACCTGCTCGGCGCTGCTTTCGACAAGGCCCTGCTTGAGGCTAAACAAGGTGAGAGGAGCGGGCTGGCCGGCTGTCATGCCCCGTTCGTCTCAAAAACGAGTCCGCTAGGCAAGCGCAAAACAGCACACACGCACACCTCAACTCACAAAGATCCAGCCGACGATGATCAGAATCGGCAGCAGGATCGGGATCGAAAACAGCCACATGTAGCGCAGGAAATCCGGGGTGTGGACCTTGGCTTTGTCCGCGATGGCCTTGACCATGAAATTCGGCCCATTGCCGATGTAACTGCCCGCGCCAAAGAAAACCGCCCCTAGAGAAATGGCGATCAGATGCGCGGCATGGCTTCCGGAGAAAGACAGCACGTCTGCGGCAGAATCGACGGATAGATCGGCCGTGCCCATCGCTGCCGCGAGGAAGCTGAGGTAGGTCGGCGCATTGTCGAGAAACGCTGACAGCGCTCCCGTGGCGAAGTAATAGGCCAGCGGACTGGTGATCTTTACCGCTTCTCCGCTCTGCAAGATCTGAAGCGCAGGAATCATGGTCAGAAAGATGCCAATGAACAAATAACCGACCTCTTTCACCGGGCCGAAATTAAAGTCGTTCGCCTCATGCACGTCAGGCTTGGACGTGAAGTAAGATCCAACACCGGCTGCGATCATGACGAGCGCCGGCACACTGAACACCCCGCCGATGACCATCTCTTGCACGCTCTTGGGCAAAAACACAGCCGCCAGCACCAACCCAAGGAAGCCGAGGTTCGACAAACCACGGAAGTAAAAGCGCTCATCCGCCGTCTCACTTTCACGCACTGGGGCGGGGGCCCGATGGAAATTCTTCACATCCAGGATGTAAAAGACGGCCAGCAACAGCGCCACGCAGGCGGCCCAGGCCAGCCAGACGTGTTCCAGCACCCACCAGAAGGGCACTCCGCGAAGGAAGCCCAGGAAAAGCGGAGGGTCACCGATGGGCGTGAGGGCTCCGCCGCAATTGCTGACGATGAAGATGAAGAAAACGACATGCAGACCGGTGATGCGGTATTTGTTCATCCGAATCCAGGGACGGATAAGCAGCATGGACGCACCCGTGGTACCGATGAAGTTCGCCAGCACCGCACCGATGGCGAGAAAGGCCGTGTTGCGCAGCGGCGTGGCCTCACCCTTCACGCGGATGTTGATGCCGCCTGAGATGACAAAGAGCGATCCCACCAGGGCCATGAAGCTCACGTATTCATGAGCCGCATGCTGCAGCGGATGCCAGTCGTGCTGTAGCACCCCATACCAGGCCGAGGTGATCAGGCCTAGCCCCACTGCCACCTTCGGGTAATGATGCTCCCAGAAATGAGCGGCGAACAGAGGCATCAGCGCGATGCAAAGCAGCAGGGCCACGAAAGGCAAAATCATCCAATAAGGAGGCAGGGCGGGCACATGAGCGCTTGATTCAACGGCGACGAGCAACAGGTTCATGAAAAGGGAAGGCAGTCCAGGGGAGTGGATAACGGTGCTGGCCGCGTCTTGTCGAACAAAGATTCATCGCATTGAATCTGCGGACTCATTGCGCCCTCAGCACCCTGGCATGGGGCAGTTTCCATCTTGCGTGCGCCGGTCTTTCCGTCTCAGATGCTGACATGGACTCACATCAGGCTATCCGCGCCGCTTTGGAAAAAGTGCATGTCAAAGAAGTGGCTGAGAAAATGGGCATCTCCCTCTCACTCATCTACAAATGGGGCGAAGAAAGCGGCTCCACCAGCGGAGCACCGAACCCACTGGATCGTGTGCGCGCACTGTATGAACACACGCAGGATGAGCATCTCATCCAGTGGCTGTGCAACAAAGCCGACGGCTACTTCGTGAAAAATCCGCCGACCACCAAAAAGCCAGGTCGCGAGGTCATGCCCGTGACGCAGCAAATCGTGCAGCAGTTTGCGGACTTATTGGCCGCCATCAGCTTCGCCGCGAGCGACAACTGCATCAGCAAAGAAGAGGCGAAGCACATCCGCCACGAATGGGATGAACTGAAGCGACTGACCGAGCGCTTTGTGAACTGGTGTGAACAGGAGGACTTCGTGCATCTGGCCGAAGACCTGAGCGTGAACCGCATCAAAGCCAATCCACGCTAAGGCACGACGACATGCCATCGGATCGACAGGTCTTCATGATCTTGCGGAGCTAGGCCTGATCCTAACGGCTACCCACTCCAAAACAAAAGGCCTGCGAACTGGCGTCCGCAGGCCCATGAAGATTTAACCAGTGTGGGTGCGATTAGTTCGCAGGTTTCCAGTTCTTCACGAAGTCCAGGCACTGGCTGATTTCGGGCACGCTGGTTTCCCAGTTATGCTCGTATTCGCAGTGCAGCGGGCCAGGGTAGCCTTGGGCGTGGTATTCGGCCAGGATGCCAGTGATGTTGCTCTTGCCCTGGCCGAAAGGAAGGTCATGCGCTTTGACGACACCGAACTCATTGAGGTCCTTCATGTGGCTGTCAAAGATACGGCCTTTGAGGATCTTGATGCACTCGACCGGATCCAGCCCACTGCGCACCCAGTGGCCGACGTCAGCACAGGCACCGAGACGTGGGTCGCGGTCTTTGACAAGGCTGAGCACGTAGTTCGGGTCCCAGAAGAGGTAGGCGCGATCCAGCGGGCGCTTGGGATGGTTGTGGATGGCCATCTTGATGTCAAACTCCTTCACCAGGGCCTCGATGCCATCCATGCCTGCGACGTCAGGCTCACTGACCACGACGCCAATGCCCATGGTTTTGCAGAACTCGAACACCTTGCGGTCGGCGGCGGCGTCCTTGCCGAGTTTCACCACGCCGTAGCCAACGGCGGTCAGGCCTTTGTCGGCGAGGTACTGCTTGACCTTGGCGATCATTTCCGGCGTGGCGTTGTGATCCCACTTGGCCGTGTCGTCGAATTTTTGACCTGGGTAAAATTCCACCGTCTTGCCACCGGCCTGAGCCGTTTTGTCCAAGGCTTCAAAGACCGTGTAGAGACGGAAGCTGTAGGTCTGACAGCCTGCGTAAAAATGGCCGACTTTGGCGGATTCAGGAAGCTCAGCCGCCAAAATGGCGGTGGCGAGGAGGGAGAGCAGCAGCAGGGCTTTGTTCATGAGGTTTGAGAGGCAGGGGAACGCCCATCCCCTCGCGTATTCTTTCGGAAATCCTGTGAGGTTAGGGTTAAAGCATGGGAGATACGCCAGAAATGAACTCCAGCAAGCGGCGCTCGGACCAGGGCTGTAACCCGGCGCGAAAGTCCGTGAAACCAACATGCCCACCATGGGCAGGCGCTTCGAGGTGAAAGGATTCGCTGCCAGAAGCCAGTGCCTCAGGAAAGGAGGGCGCGGCGAGCAGGGGATCGTTGCGGGCGTTCAGCAGCAGCGTGGGAATGGAAATCTTTCCCAGATGCGGCAGGGCGCTGGCGCGTGCCCAGTAGTCGTCCGCGTTGGCAAAGCCATGCAGAGGCGCCGTGATGCGTTCGTCGAATTCCTTGATGGTGGTCACGGCGTCGATGCCATCGCGTCCGATCAGTCGTTCACGCAGCTCTGGGAAGCGTCTGGCTTTGTGCAGCGTTTTGATTTTCAGCGACTTCAAAAAACGGTGGAGGTAGAGGCGGTTGCCCGGATCTGCATCCAACACGCGGGCGCTGGAAGCGAGATCAACAGGTGAAGAGATGGCGATGGCTGCCTTCACCGCCGGGTGCGGAGGGGACTCACCCACGCATTTCAGGCTGATGTTCCCTCCCAAGCTGAAGCCAATGAGCACCAGATGCGCGTACTCCTGCGCAGCATGGTGGATGACCAGACGCAGATCGCCCGACTCGCCGCTGTGGTAGGAGCGCATGAGGTTATTTTCCACCCCACCGCAGCCGCGGTAGTTCCAGGCCAGCACGTCCCAACCAGCGCCGGCCAGGGTGGCTGCCATGCCACGCACGTAGGTGGCCTGGGCGGAGCCCTCCAAGCCGTGAGAAAGGATGGCTAGCCGCTTCGCGGCCTGCCTAAGCCAGAAGAGATCAAGGAAATCACCATCCGGCAAGTTCAGCCGCTCCCGAGACCAGGGGGCTGTGCGGCGGCGCGGCAAAAGCACAGGCAGCAGCGTCTGCACATGGCCGCCGTGCAGCCAGCGGGGCGCGCGGTAGCTGGAGGGGAGAACAGGCATCAGTCCAGGAAGCGTTCCGCCTGGGCTAGATCGGCGGGAAAGGTGATCTTGGGATTGGGTGTGTCGTTTTCGACGACCAAAACCTGCGTGCCAATGTGCTGCACGGCCGAGACTTCATCCGTGACCAGCGCCCCATCGCGGATCACGGCCTCGTAAGCGCGGACGAGCAGCGTTTTGTCAAAGACCTGTGGGGTCTCCATGACCCACACTCCGGTGCGGTCCAGCGATTCGGTGATGCGCCCGCTGGCATCGGTGCGCTTGATCGTTTCCGTCATGGGGCGGGCGCAGGCCACCGCGTGGTGCTCACGCGCCGCAGCGATGCATTTCGAAATCTGCGAGGGATGGATCAGCGGCCGCGCCCCATCATGTACGGCCACGATCTGGCTGGCGGGGGAACAGGCCTGCAGCCCATTCCAGACGGAAAGGTGCCGCTCCGCGCCACCCGGCACGACAGCCGCGAGCTTCGAAAGCGGCTGCCGACTTTGCCAAAGCTGCAATTCAGCCGCCACCTCCTCCCCACCCACGACGATGATCTCATGCACGTCTGGGCAGGCTTGAAATTCACCCAAGGTGCGGCGCAGCACCGGCACGCCACCGAGAGGTGCCAGGAGCTTGTTGAATCCCATGCGGCGACTGCTGCCGGCGGCGACGATGATAACGGAGGTCATGGGTTTCTCGGAACAGTGATTTTTCGCTCAACCCAGTCTTGAATGAGTGCGATCCCGTCAGCGTAAGTGGTCTCATCCTCGGTGATCAAGGCGGCGCTCAGCAGCCTGGCATCGTCCTCCTGAAATCCCTCAGACACACGATCCATTTTTCTCCTGGCGGGAAGCAACGGGCTGGCACCACGCTGAGAGTTTAGCCAATCACGAACTTGGGAAATCATGCGTTCTGCCTTGTCCTGATGTGCATTGATGACTTGACCTGCAAGTTCAGGCATACGTCAGATGTTAGAATCACCGCCTAAGATGGCAATCTCGAAAATGGGATGGCGGCTCACACCAGCCGCTTCGCCACTTCGGCGGACAGCGTGCGGCTGTCGGCGCGGCCTTCGGCACGGGCTTGCAGGGTTTTCATGACGCCGCCCATGTCTTTTTTGGAAGTCGCGCCGAGTTCGGCGATGACGCTTTCGACGAGCTTCACCAGCTCTTCGGCGCTCATGGCGGCGGGCAGGTATTTTTCCAGCACGGCGATCTCAGCTTTCTCCGTATCGGCCAGGTCCTGACGGCCTGCACCTTCGTAGCTGGTGACGCTGTCCTGGCGCTTTTTGATCTCCTTGCGCACCACAGCGATGGCGTCGGTGTCATCGAGCTCACCTTCCGCGCCGAACTTCTCGATGGCGGCATACTTGATGGCGCTCTTCAGTCCGCGGACCACATTCAGGGCCACGGTGTCCTTGGCCTTCATGGCGGTTTTCATGTCTTCGACGATTTGGGCGGAGAGGGGCATGGTCAGGTAGGGTTGGTGGTTGTGGGAAAAAAGGTCCATCATCGTGGCGCGGCCAGGCGTCTTGTCCATGGCTGGATATTCCAGGGCACGCGCACAAGTTTCCTGCCTGTCGTGGCGTTCCTCCAGGCGCATGTTTTTCCGCCTTTTCCTCCTCGCCTGCGCCACAGTTGCCAGCGGTGCCGACTATTCGCGTGAGATCCAGCCACTGCTGGCGGAGCACTGCCTGGAGTGCCATGGGCCAGATGACAGCAAGGGCGGGCTGGCGTTGACCTCGTTGGAGGTAGCCACGAAAGCACTGGAAAGCGGTGCCCACGGCATCATCCCGGGCAAGCCGGAGGCGAGTGAGGTCATCGCCCGCATCACCACCACCGACCTCGAAGACCGAATGCCGCCAAAGGCCAAGAAACCGCTGAAGCCTCATGAGGTGGAGCTGCTGAAGCGCTGGATCCAAGAGGGAGCGAAGTTTGAAGCGCACTGGGCCTACCAGCCGCTGAAGCGCGTGCCGATTCCTGGGGGCGCGCATCCGGTGGATCACTTTGTCCACGCCCGGCTGGCGGAGAAAAAGATCGCGCCTTCGCCCGAAGCGGACCGCTTCACGCTCATCAAGCGCGTCCACTACGATCTGCTCGGCCTGCCGCCCACACCAGAGCAGGTGCGGCAGTTTGTAGAGGATGCGTCTCCCCGTGCCTATGAGGCGATGCTGGACCGCGCGCTGGCCAGCCCGCACTACGGCGAACGCTGGGGTCGGCACTGGCTGGATGCGGCGCGCTATGCGGACTCCGACGGGTATGAAAAAGACCGCCCGCGCCCCGATGCCTGGCGCTACCGAGATTGGGTCATCCGCGCCGTGAATGACGACATGCCCTTCGACCAGTTCACCCTTGAGCAGATCGCCGGAGACCTGCTGCCGGACGCCACGGAGGAGCAGGTGGTGGCCACCGCCTTCCACCGCCAGACGCTGACGAACACCGAGGGGGGCACGGACCAGGAGCAGTTCCGCATCGAGTCCGTGATGGATCGGACGGAGACCACTGGCACCCTTTGGTTAGGCCTGACGGTCGGTTGCGCTCGCTGTCACACGCACAAGTATGACTCGATCACCCAGGCAGAGTACTACCAACTCTTTGCCTTCTACAACAACGGTGACGAAGTCACCCGACAGGTGCCGCTCTCACCAGAGAGCTGGAGCCATTACGTGAAAGCGAATGGTGAGGCGGCGAAGCAGCTGGTGCCGCTGCAAAAGGCGCTAGATGCCGCCAAAGCCGATCTGCCCGCGCGGTTGCCTGAGTGGGAAAAGGGCATACAAACACGACTGGCGGAGGCGCGCCGGCTTCAGGCCAAGGCCACCTTTACCCCACTGGCCATCGCTGCGGTGCAAGCTCAGTCCAAAACGAAGTTTCGCACGCTAGCCGACGGCTCACAGCTCGCCTCAGGAGCCACGCCGAAGACGGATCGCTACACCGTGGAGCTAGCGCCGCTGACCCAGCGGCTGACCGCCATTCAGCTCGAAGTGCTGCCTGATCCTTCCCTGCCTGCCCAGGGACCGGGTCGGTCAAAACATGGCAATTTTGTTCTCACTGAATTCCGCCTGCTTCGTGGCAAAAGCGCCAGCGAGGCCACAGAGATACTGCTGCACACGGCCAAGGCCGACTTTGAGCAAAAAAGCTTCACCGCCGCCGCCACGCAAGATGGCGATGCCGCCACGGGCTGGGCGATCAGCGGCCAGGTGGGCAAGGCGCACAGAATCACCTTTCAGCTCAGCCAACCACTCCCGGCAGGCGAAAAGTTGTGGGGGCGGTTGGAGCAGGATTATCCGAAGAGCAGCGAACATGTGCTGGGTCGCTTTCGCCTGCTGGGGAGTAGCGAGGTGACGGCGGAGAGCATTGCCCCACCCGAGGTTGTGAAGATCTTGGGTGAGGAGCCAAAGCGTCGAAATCCAGTGGTGATCAAGCCGCTGTGGGATTGGCTGGAAAAAGTGGATCCCGAGGTGACCCGTGCAGCGCAAAAGCTGGCCGCCGCCAAGGCCCGCCTGCCCAAACCGCCACTCATGGATGTGCGCGTCATCGCCCAGCGTCACAACAGCCCACGCCGCACGCATGTGCTGCACCGAGGTGATTTCCTCCAGCCTGGAGATGAAGTACGCCCCGGCGCGCTGGCCGTACTGCCGCCGCTGAAAGGCAATGGCACGCGCCTGGACCTAGCACGCTGGCTGGTCAGCCCTGAGAATCCGCTGACGCCACGTGTCACCGTGAACCATGTGTGGGGCAGGCTTTTTGGTGAGGGCTTGGTCAGCACCGTGGCAGACTTTGGCGTGCGGGGGGCCAAACCCACCCACCCAGAACTGCTCGATCACCTCGCGACAGCATTCATCCGCCTGGGCTGGAGCCGCAAGGCACTGCTGCGTCTCATCATGACCTCCGCCACGTATCGGCAGGAGTCACGCCATCGACCCGAAATGGCAGACATCGACCCCAAAAACGAGCTACTGTGGCGGCAAAACCGGCTGCGTGTGGAGGGCGAAATTGTCCGCGATCTAGCCCTAGCCGCCAGTGGCTTGCTGAGCCCAAAGATCGGCGGTGAGAGCGTCTTCCCACCGATGCCAGCAGACATCGCCGCGCTCAGCTATGCAGGAAATTTTTCCTGGAAAACCAGCACTGGTGCAGATCGCTACCGACGCGGCCTTTACACCTTCTTCAAGCGCACCGCGCCCCATCCCGACCTAACGACGTTTGATTGCCCTGACGCGAATCTAACGAACGTGAAACGCACGGTGTCGAACACGCCGCTCCAGGCCCTGACCACGCTGAATGCAGAATCCTTTGCAGAAGCTGCACAAGCCCTGGCCTCACGTGCCTTGGCCCAGCCTGGCGGCGATGACAGCCGCCTAGCGCAGGCATTCCGCTTCTGCATGACCCGCTCTGCATCTGCCAAGGAGCTGCAAGCGCTGCGCACCCTGCTCGAGGACTCTCGCGCTTACTACCGCAGGCAGCCGGAGCAAGCCCTTGCCGCCCTCGGTAGCCACGCTGCCCAAAGCATCGCGGCTGAGGAAAACGCGGCCTGGGTCGCGGTGATGCGCATCCTGCTGAACATGGATGAATTCATCACACGCGAATGAGATCAGCGAAAGACCGCACGGCTCCTTATTGGCGCAGGACGCGTGCTGCCTGAGGATGTGCGGAGACGGGCAGGTGGTCGTCGAGACCTTCAATGATGAGCTCGCGATTTTCGAGCTTCCAGTCCTGCACCATCTCGTGCAGCTTTTTCATCACCGTGTGATCCACGAATCGCGTTCCAGAGAGGTCCACTTTGACGCGGACATGATGCGTCAGAGCAAGTAGCTTGCGACGCAGAGGCAACCAGTTGCTGAAGACGGCCGCCTCTTGCACACGGACAATCGGATGGCCAACTGCCTCATTGTGCTCAACATGGCTATGGCACCGGAACAGATTCATGATGGAGATTCCTTTCATGACATGGAGGCTCAATTTCACAACAATGCCTGCCGCGATGCCGATGAGAAGGTCGGTGGCTAACGTGATGATCATGGTCGCGAGAAAAACAACGAGCTGCCCACGCCCAACGTGAAGTATTTGGCGGAATTCCCTTGGAGACGCGAGATTGTAACCCGTGAAGACCAACATACCTGCCAAGGCGGCTAAGGGAATGTGGTTCAACAACGCCGGCGCGCTGGCGACGAGAATAAGCAAAAAACTGCCATGCCAAAAATTCGCCCAACGCGTGCGGGCACCGTTGTTCCGATTGGCGCTGGATCGGACGATCTCCGAGATCATCGGCAAGCCTCCGATGAAGGAGACCAGTGTGTTGGCCAAGCCAACCGCCAGAAGGTCGCGGTTCAGATTCGTGCGACGCTGCCAGGGATCCAGCAGATCCACTGCCTTGGCACTGAGCATGGATTCCAAGCTGCCGACGAGACAGAACATGACGATCCACTTCAGGCTGGTGGTGGAGCCGATGTCAGAGAAGTCAGGGAATTGAATACCATCCAAGATGTTCAACGGCAGATTCACCAGCTTGTCTGGACCAATCTCGTAGGTGTGTCCGTTGAATTGATACATATGCTTCTGGCCCATATCAAAATAGAAAGAGAGGGGCACCGCGATGAGCAACACAACCAGGGGGCCTGGGATGGCCTGTACAATTTTGTTACGGATGAACAGGCGGCCAAAAAGTAGCAGAAGTGCGATGCCACCAATGAGTGCAATCTGCGGGTTCATGTGGGCGAGGCTTTCTGGAATCTCCGCTAGCAGTTCGAGCGGTTCTTTGGCATGAGCCGCCACCCCCAGCGCGACGTGGATCTGCTTCGAGATGATGATGACCCCGATGGCGGCCAACATGCCATGCACAGCAGCGACGGGAAAGAATTCACCCAAGGTGCCCAACCGGAAAGCGCCGAAAAGAATCTGGATGCAGCCTGACACCACACCGACGGCCAGGGCCTTCTCGTAACCGAGGTCATTCACGGTGCCGAGGACGATGGCAATCATGCCTGCAGCGGGACCCTTGATGGTGAGTTCAGAGTTGCTCAAAAAAGGCGTGAGCATACCGCCCACAACCGCCGTGAAGATGCCCGCGATGGCAGGACAACCGCTGGCTTTGGCAATCCCAAGACACAAGGGTAGGGCGATGAGAAAAACGAGGAAGCCCGAGATGAGATCTTGCTTCCAGTGGTCGCGAAAGCCGGCAAGATTCCCGATAGGCTTGGGACCTGAGGCAATGGCAGTAGGTGGGGTGGGGGCGGACATAAGCAGGCGTGAATGACTGATACACCATTCACGCAGAATTCTCGCCTGGATCCCATCCCCCCGGTGGGGTAAAAATCATTCCGGCCAAGGGGGTTCTAGATGGGTCGCTAAAACGCCATTGAAGACTCTGGCGGGCAGGCTTTGTGCCTTGCCAGACACCATCAGCGTCTCTTAGAATGACGGCTCTATGAACTTCCTTACCTTCATGGCCGGCACGGCTTTGCTTTGTTTCATGCCCCTGCCTCTTTGTGCTCAGGGTACCGTGGGCGATGCTGAATGGCAAAAGGTGGAGGAGGCCATGAATCTGCTCAAGCAACCCAAAGAGCGTCCGAAGACGCGCGCGGAAATGACAGCACTCATGCGCACAGGTCTCCATGCTTTTGATGAAGCGCGCGCCATGGCCTTGAAGGCGGCTCCCCAACATCCGATGCGCTGGGACGCTGCCCTTTTCGATAACATGGCCAGCGGTGCACGCAAAGCGATCGGCATTCCTGCCACGGAGCCAGAGGTGAGCCTGGCCGAGATTATCGCCGCTGTGGATGCGAAACCGAGCACGAAGGGAGATGCCAGCGCGCTGGATCTATTGAAATCTGCCTCTGCGCCCAGTGGCCATGATGCCACGTGGCTGGCACGCGCGGAAAAGCACATGAAGGACTACCCGGACAGCGAGGCCAATGTGATGCTGAAGCGCAAGATCGAAAGCATCCAAATGAAGACCGAGCTGAGCAAGAAGCCCCTGGACCTGAAATTCACCGCCGTCGATGGTCGCGAGGTCGATTTGGCCTCGCTGCGTGGCAAGGTGGTACTCATCGACTTCTGGGCCACCTGGTGCGGCCCCTGCGTGGCCGAACTGCCTAATGTCATCAAGGCCTACCAAGAATTGCATCCCAAAGGCTTCGAAATCATCGGCATCTCCCTGGATTCGAGCCAAGAAAAGCTGGAAGCCTTTGTCAAAGAGCGCGGCATGGCATGGCCACAGTACTTCGATGGCAAAAGCTGGCAGAACGAAATCTCCCGCAAGTATGGCATCAACTCCATCCCCGCCATGTGGCTGGTGAACAAAAAAGGCATGGTCGTGGACACCGAAGCCCGAGGAGGGCTGGAAGAGCGCGTGCAGAAGCTTTTGGCGGAATGAGCTGAGCCATGCCTGTTCGCGCGCTCCGGCCCTTTTGCATTCGTCTCTGGCGTCTGGCCCTGCTAGCTGCCGCCGTGCTAGTCATCCGCCACGCCGTGCAGTCCCGCGATGCGCTAGAGGCTGCTGCCGCGCTGGCTCCCGAGCGCTTGCGTGACTTTTTCCCGGACATCCAGAGCCTGGGAGAGGCAAACCCCGCGAATGGCTGGCGTCCCGCGCTGGATGCTGCTGGCCAGACGATGGGCTATGTGACGACGACTGCGCCGGAGTCAGATCGCATCATTGGCTATTCTGGCCCCAGTCGATGCCTGCTCGTCTTTGACCTGAAAGGCGTGCTCACCGGCATTCGCCTGCTGAAAAGCCACGACACCACCGACCACGTGGCGGAGGTGGTGGCAGATCGGGCGTTTTTCCGCCAATTCAAGGGCCTGAAACCCGGCACGTTGCCAGAGCAGCCGCTGCACATGGTCACCGGTGCCACGCTGACCAGCGCTGCCATCGCCCAGGGAGTGATGGAAAAACTAGGGCGTGCCGCAGGCACCTCGCTGCGCTTTCCTGAGGAGATCACCCTGGAGGAAGTGCAGCGTCTCGAACCCACAGCCCAAAACCTGCTGCCCTCCGCCCAACACCGGGGTGGCTTTGACGTGCTGGATGCGGCGGGGAAAAAGATCGGCATCGCGGTGCGCACGTCACCAACCGCAGACACCGTGGTCGGCTACAAAGGGCCCAGTGATACCTTGATGCTCCTAAGCGCCGATGGCACCACGCTGAACCGAATGGCTCTCCGTCGCAGCTACGACACGAAACGCTACGTGGCCTACGTGACGGGCGATGATTACTTCCTGAACCTATTCAACCAAAGCAGCTTGGAGCGACTGGCGGACCTCGATTTCAAGGAAGCCAAGATCGAAGGTGTGTCCGGGGCCACGGAGACGAGCTGGGCTGTGGCCGAAGGCCTGAAGCAGCGCGCGCGCAGCCTGCTGGAGGCGCAGCCCACCGGTTGGCTGCGCCAGATCCGCTGGCGCTGGCAGGACACGGGGCATGGGGCGGTGCTCATCTCCGCACTGCTCATGGCGCTCACACGATTGCGCGGCATCGCCTGGCTGCGGCACGCGCATCATCTCGGGCTGGTCGTGTATGGCGGCTTCATGGCTGGGGAGCTTCTCTCTCAGGGCCTGCTCACCGGCTGGGCCGCCCATGGCACCCCCTGGAAAAGCGCGCCTGGCCTGCTGCTACTGGGTGTGGTGGCCCTGCTGGGACCGGTCTTCAGCGGGAAACAGCTCTACTGCCACCACATCTGCGCCCACGGTGCCCTCCAGCAGTTGCTGGCGCGTCGTGTCAGCTTCGCCAACCGCTGGCAGGTGCCCCCGAGGCTAGATCGCTGGCTCTCGCGCCTGCCTTTTGCCCTGCTGGGACTCGTCTTCGTCAGCGTGAGCCTCGGCCTGGGGCTGGACCTGAACGCGATGGAACCGTTTGATGCCTACATCTTTCAGGTCGCTGGCACCGCCAGCATCGTCCTGGCGGTCGTCGGGCTGGTGGCCTCGCTCTTCCAGCCTCTGGCCTACTGCAAGTATGGCTGCCCCACCGGTGCTCTTTTCAAAATGCTGCGTTTCACCGGCACCGGCGACCGCCTGGGCCTGCGCGACTGGCTGGCCGCCGCGCTGTTGGGCATCGTGGCGGTGCTGGCTTGAGCGGCCTCACAGATCGGCATCGCGATGCGTCCCCTGGGCCGTGATGCCACGACGCACGATGCAGCGCTCCAGGTCAGCATCTGCGCTGATCCGCGCGCCGGGCCAGACGATGCAGTCCCGCAGCCTCGCACCGGCCTCTATCACCGCGTCAGGCCCGATGACGTTCAGCCCACCAAGCTCTGCCTGGGGAGAAACCTGCGCCTCGGGGTGGATGGCAGGCTGCTCGTGGCGAGCCGCAGCGGCCAGCGCCTGGTGCGCGTCCAGGTAGGCTTTTCGACTGCCCAGATCCCACCAGTCGCCCTCGTCTGCGACCACCACGCCGATCCTTTTCCCCGCCTGCATGGCACGCAGAAAGACCGGGATGACAGACTCCACCTTTCCCGGTGTTAGCCATTGGTGAAACTCGGGGCTGCACGCGTAAATGCCGGTGAAAAG